>NZ_JBDJOA010000007.1:0-213228 GCF_039674765.1 Stenotrophomonas sp. TWI273 | reverse complement strand
CCGCCCCTGGGTCGGTGGTGCCGGTAGTGCCGGCCGCTGGCCGGCAACCCCATCACCCCGTCAGCGCGAGGCGCCGGCCAGCGGCCGGCACTACCAAGACGACGTCCACACAACGCAAATCAGCCAAAAAAAAGCCGCGATGCCAACCAGCATCGCGGCTCACCTCGTGGGGGAGGCCACGCATCACGTGGGATGCGCAAAACCGTCAGAACATGTGCAGACCACCGTTCACCGCATAATCCGCACCCGTCACATACGCCGCATCGTCCGACGCCAACCACGCACACAGACTCGCCACCTCCTCCGGCTTGCCCAAGCGGCGGATCGGCACCGAGCCCGCCAGACGATCCAGCACATCCGGCGGAAAACTGCTGATCGACTGACTCGCGATATACCCCGGCGAAATCGTATTCACCGTCACGCCCCGCGTCGCCACCTCATTGGCCAACGCCCGGCTGAAACCATGCATCGCCGCCTTCGCCGTCGCGAAGTTCACCTGGCCGATCTGGCCCTTGTGCGCACTCACCGAGCCGATGTTCACGATCCGGCCCCAGCCGCGCGTGCTCATGCCATCGATCACCTGCTTGGTGATGTTGAACAGCGCATGCAGGTTCGACCCCATCACCGCATTCCAATCATCCGGGCTCATCTGGCGGAACAGCACATCGCGGCTGCCGCCGGCATTGTTGACCAGCACATCGATCTCGCCGACTTCGGCCTTCACCTTGGCGAACGCGGCCACCGTCGACGCCCAGTCCGCGGCATTGCCTTCCGAGGCGATGAAATCGAAGCCCAGTTCGCGTTGCTCGCGCAGCCAGGCGGCTTTGCGCGGTGAATTGGGGGCGCAGCCGGCGACCACGGTGTGGCCGTTGCGGGCCAGCTTCTGGCAGATGGCAGTGCCGACACTGCCCATGGCGCTGGTGACGTAAGCGATGCGAAGAGTCATGGCGGAAGGCTCCTTGGTAGGCGGATCAGGACGCAAGCGGATACAGGCCGAACAGCAGCCCACCGAACATCAGCAGCATCGAAATGGCGATGGCCCACTTCAGGGTGAACTTCTGGTGATCGGCGAACTCCACCTTGGCCAGGCCGACCAGCAGGTAGGTCGAGGGCACCAGCGGGCTGAGCAGATGCACCGGCTGGCCGGCCAGCGAGGCACGCGCCATCTCCACCGGCGTGATGCCGTAGTTGCCGGCCGCTTCGGACAGGATCGGCAGCACGCCGAAGTAGAAGGCGTCGTTGGACATGAAGAAGGTGAACGGCATCGAGGCCAGCGCGGTGATCACCGCCAGGTAGGGGCCCCAGCTGTCGGGAATGATCGCCAGGAAGCTGTGCGACATCGCCTCGACCATGCCGGTGTTGTTGAGGATGCCGGTGAAGATGCCCGCCGCGAAGATCAGCGAGACCACCGACAGCACGTTGCCGGCATGGTTGACCACGCGGCGCCGCTGCTCGGCCAGGTTCGGGTAGTTGATCACCAGGGCGATCGCGAAGCCGACCATGAACAGGACCGGCATCGGCAGCACGCCCAGGATCAGCGCGGTCATCAGGGCGATGGTCAGGCCCAGATTGACCCACAGCAGCTTCGGGCGCTTGGTGTCCTCGGCGTCTTCCACCGTCGGCAGCGTGTTGCCATCATCGGAGACGCTGTTGTCCATCCAGCTCCCGCCCTGCGGCAGGGTCACCACGCCCAGGCGACGGCGTTCCTTCATGCCCAGGTACCAGGCCAGCACCAGCACGCCGGCGCAGGCGATCACCATCGAGGGAATCAGCGGCACAAAGACGTCGGCCGGGTCCACGTGCAGCGCGGTGGCGGCACGGGCGGTCGGCCCGCCCCACGGGGTGAGGTTCATCACGCCACCGGCGAGGATGGTCACGCAGGTCATGTTCAACGCGTTCATGCCCAGGCGCTGATACAACGGCAGCATCGCCGACACGGTGATCATGTAGGTGGTCGAGCCATCGCCGTCGAGCGAGATCAGCATCGCCAGGATGGCGGTGCCGAGCACGATCTTCATCGGGTCGCCCTTGACGAAGCGCAGGATGATCCGCACCAGCGGATCGAACAGGCCCGCATCGATCATCACCCCGAAGTACAGGATGGCGAACATCAGCATCACGCCGGTCGGCGCGATCTTCTTGATGCCTTCCAGCATCATGTCGTCGATGCCGGCCGCGAAGCCGCCGATCAGCGCGAACAGGATCGGAATGGTGATGAGGGCGACCAGCGGCGAGAGCCGCTTGCTCATGATCAAATACATGAATGTAATGACCATGCCAAAGCCGAGGATGCTCAGCATCATCTGCATTCTCCAGAAGAAACGGTGCGGAAAGTAGGCATCAGAAGTCGTACTGCAGGCGGCCGGTGACCGCGCGCGTGCGATCCACGGTGGCGTCGGCCAGGCGGTCGCGGTTGCGGCTTTCGATCAGGTTGAGCATGAAGCGCAGGTTCGGGCGCATGTACCAGTTGCCACCCAGCGTCCACGCCTCGGTCTGGCCGTCGCGCAGGTCCGGCTGGCCGATCAGGTGCTGGTCGCCGCGCATCTGGTCATAGCGCAGTGCCAGTTCGAACGCGCCGGCGGTGTGCTGGAAATCCTTGACCCGGCCGAAGCGCCCCGTCTTGCGGTCGTACACGCGCGATTCGCCGGTGACGAACCAGCTGACCAGGCTGTAGCCGGCCAGCACCTTGCCGCGCTGGCTGCCGTCGTCGAAGGTGGCGCCGCTGAATTCGCCCTGCCAGGACAGCGGCCCGTTCACCTGTGCGTACTCCAGCGACCACTTGTTGACGTCGGTGTCGCGCCCGGCCGAGAAATCGACCAGGGTCAGGCGGCTGTTGTCCGAGAGATGGCCGGCCGGGCGCGGGCGGATGCGCAGGGCGGGGACGCCGTCGGCGCCAGGGGTGTCGTAGCGCTCATGCGCCAACGACACGCCCAGGTGCAGGACATCACCGGCGGTGGCGCCGGGGGCCCAGGTCGCACGGCCACCGGCGGCACGGCCCTTGACCTGCCACGCGTCGATGCTCTCCAGGCTGTAGGCGCTGGCGGCCCACGTCATGTCGCCGCGCGCGGCCTGCCAGGAGGCGCCGAGGCGATACAGCGGCGCCAGCGTGGTGCCGGCATTGCCGCGCTCCAGGAAGCTGCCGTAGTTCGAACTGGTGCGGTCATCCAGCGAGAAGAACTGCTTGAACTGGCCCACGGTGAGCTTGCCGGCATCGCCGAAGCTGCGGCTGACGAACACATCCTTGGCCTCGACCCGGTCGCCGGAAAAATCCGCTTCCAGCTTGTAGTCGACCACGAAGAACTTGCCGGATACGTCAAGCCATGCGCGACGGATCTCGGTGTCGTCCTTGTTCGGCGTGCCGCGGCGGTCGTTGTGGAAATCGGCGAAGTCCAGGTGCAGGCGGCCGCCAAGGCTGGCCGTGACCGGGCGGTCGTCAGTGTTGTCGTCGGCGGCCCAGGCGGGTGCGGCCAACAACAGCGTGCAGGCGGCCGGCAGGCACCAGCGCAGTGTGTTCAGTTCCATGGCCCCTCCCAGGTACCGTGTGTTCGGTGGTGTCGCGTTGGCGCAGCCTAGTGCCGGGATGCTGTCATCCACCTGTCAGCCATTGCTGCACCGCAGCGAAGCGCACGGGTGCGGCCGCACGCGCTAGCATTCGTGCACCTTTCCCGATCCCGACCGATGCGCATCCTGCTGGTGGAAGACAACCCGGACCTGGCCGACGCGATCGTCCGCCGCATGCGCCGCAGTGGGCATGCCGTGGATTGGCAGAGCGACGGCCTGGCCGCAGCGAGCGTGCTGCGCTACCAGTCGTTCGATCTGGTCGTACTCGATATCGGCCTACCCAAACTGGATGGGCTGCGCGTACTGGCCGGCATGCGTGAGCGCGGTGACAGCACCCCGGTGCTGATGCTGACCGCGCGCGATGGCATCGAAGACCGAGTGCAGGCGCTGGATGTCGGCGCGGACGATTACCTCGGCAAGCCGTTCGATTTCCGCGAGTTCGAAGCGCGCTGCCGCGTGCTCTTGCGGCGCACCCGTGGCCAGGCCAGCGAGGTGGTGCAGATCGGTGGCTTCCAGTTCGACAACGCCGCGCACCGGGTCAGTCTGGACGGCCAGCCGATCGAGCTGCCCAACCGCGAGTACCGTCTGCTGGAGATCCTGATGGGTCGCCTGGGGCAGGTGGTCGGCAAGGACGAGATCGGCAACGGCCTGTTCGGCTTCGACGATGAGGCCGGTCCCAACGCGATCGAACTGTATGTCGGGCGCCTGCGCCGCAAACTGGCCGAGGCACCGCTGCGCATCGTGACCGTGCGCGGCAGCGGCTATCTGCTTGAGGCGCACGATGCGGCGGCCGAGGGCAGTGCCGATGGTGACTGAGGCCCGCGCGCCCACCTCGATCCGGCGCACGCTGTGGCTGTATCTGGGCGGCTTGATGGCGCTGTTCGCGGTCGCGTTGTTCTTCGGTGCGCGTGACTACGGCCAGCGTGCCGCCAACCGTTCCTACGATCACCTGCTGGTGTCATCGGCGCTTTCGATCATCGATTCGGTGGCGCTGGTGGATGCGCAGTGGCAGGTGGATCTGCCGTACGCCTCGCTCGACCTGCTGGCCATGGCGCCGGAAGACCGCGTGTTCTATCGCGTCTTCGATGCGCGCAACCAGACCGTGACCGGCTACGGCGATCTGCCGGCGCCGCCGCGCGCGCCGAGCGATCGCCCGCAGTTGTTCGACGCGCCCTACAGCGGTGAGACCGTGCGCTTCGTGGTGGTGTCGCGGCGGGTGTCATCACCGTCCGCGCAGGCCGAGGTGCGTGTGCAGGTCGGGCAGACCCGGCGGGCGCGCGAGGCGCTGGCACAGGACATGGTCACCCGCGCGCTGGTCGCGATCGTCGTGCTTTCGCTGTTGTCGCTGGCGCTGGTCGCGCTCGGCGTTCACCGGGCGCTGCGGCCGCTGGTGCGGGTCGAACGCGAACTGTCCAGACGCGAACCGTCCGACCTGCGGCCGCTGGACGCCGCCACACCGCAGGAAATGGACCAGATGGTTGGTGCGCTGAACCACTTCATGGGCCGGCTGTCGACCAGCAATGAAACGCTGCGCGCCTTCATGGCCGAGGCCGCGCACCAGATGCGCACGCCGCTGGCGGCCCTGCGCGCGCAGGCCCAGCTCGCGCTGGATGATGAACATCCGGAGGACATGCGACGCAGCCTGCAGGCGATCGAGCGCAACGCGACGCACATGAGCCGCCTTCTCAATCAGCTGCTCAGCGATGCCAGCGTGATCCATCGCGCGAACCTGCAGCGTTTCGCCCTGGTCGACCTGGCCGAGATCGTGCACCAGGCCCTGCACGAGGCCTTGCCGCAGGCATTGCCCGCACCTCGCGTACAGCTGGCGGTGACCAGCGATCCGGCGTGGGTCAACGGGGATGCACTGCTGCTGCGCGAAGCGATCAAGAACCTGATCGACAATGCGCTCAAATACGGCGGCGACGGCGTACTGCAGCTGGCGCTGACCACCGATGACAGCCACTGCGTGCTGACCATCGCCGACCACGGTCCCGGGATCGCGGCCGCCGATGCGGAGCGGGTGTTCGAACGCTTCGCGCGCGGCGAAGGCGCGGCGGCCGGCGGCGCCGGACTGGGCCTGGCGATCGTCAAACGCGTGGTCGACAGTCATGGCGGCCACATCGATCTGGCCAACCGTGTGGGTGGCGGGCTGGTCGCCACCATCCGGCTGCCGAGGAGGCACGCATGAAACGCTGGCATGGCCTGTTGATGTTGCTGTTCACCACCACGGTCTTCGCTGATCCGGGTGATGTGCAGCGCTTCCCGGCACAGGGCGCGCCCACCGCGCAGCTGCGCATCCACGGCTCGACCGACATCGAAGTCTTCGCCACGGTGATCGCCGACTACCAGCGCCTGCATCCCGGCACGGAGATCGTCTACGAGGACATCATCACGCAGGACATGTATGCGCGCTACCTGCGCGATCGCAGCGGTCCGGCTTCACCGGACATGCTGATCAGCAGTGGCATGGACCTGCAGGCCAAGCTGGTCAACGACGGCCATGCGCTACCGCACCGCTCGGCGCAGACCGATGCGTTGCCCGCTTGGGCGCAGTGGCGGCATGAGGCATTCGGGATCAGCTACGAGCCGGTGGCGATGGTCTACAACACGCGCATGCTGCCGGCGGCGCGGGTGCCGCACACGCGGCGTCAATTGCTGGAGCTGCTGCGGGCGCCGGATGCGCCGTTGCTGGGCCGGGTGGGGACCTACGATGTGCAGCGCAGCAGTGTCGGCTATCTGCTTGCCACCCAGGACGGCCAACGCGGCAGCATGGCCGGCGCGCTGCTTGGAGCGCTGGGCGACAACCGCGTGCAGCTGGAGGAGCGCACCGGCGTGCTGCTCGACCGGGTCAGCAGCGGCCAGCTCTCGCTGGTCTACAACGTGCTGGGCTCGTATGCGCAGGCGCGCATCGATGCCGGTGCGCCGCTGGGCATCATCGAGCCGGAGGACTACACCCTGGTGATGCTGCGCACCGCGGTGATCCCGCGCGGCGGCAAGCACCCCGATGAAGCCCGCCGGTTCCTGGATTATCTGCTGTCGCCCCGTGGACAACAGGTGCTCTCCCGCGAAGCGCGGTTGATGCCGATCCTGCCCGCGGCGGGCCAACGGCGGGGCGCCTCGCCCGAGCGCAGCTACCGCCCGATCCAACTCGGCCCTGGCCTGCTGGTGTACCTGGACGGCCTCAAGCGCCGCCAGTTCCTGGACGCATGGCGGGGCAGCATGCAGCAGGGGCGGTGAGGCCGCTGGCGGCATCACCGCCCCTGCTGCCCGCGCATTCCATCTGCGCCGCCAGGAAGCGGTAGTGACGGCCGCTGGCCGTCAACCTCATTACAATCGACCCCATGAGTGACATCACCGTTCTGGTCGCCGACGACCATCCCCTGCTGCGTGCTGCGGTCGTGCATTCGCTGCGCCAGGCGCTGCTGCAGGTCAATGTGATCGAAGTGGCCAGCGCCGCGACGCTGGAGAGCGCGCTCGATCAGCATGCAGAGATCGAGCTGGTCCTGCTCGATCTGACCATGCCCGGTGCACGCGGGTTCTCCTCGCTGCTGCATGTACGCGGCGCGCATCCGGATGTGCCGGTGGTGATCGTGTCCTCCAACGACCACCCGCGGGTGATCCGGCGTGCGCAGCAGTTCGGCGCGGCCGGCTTCATTCCCAAGTCGGCGCCGGCCGAGACCATCGGCCAGGCCGTGGCCGCCGTGCTCGACGGCGGCGTGTGGTTCCCGGCAATGGCTGCGCAACGTTCTGAATCCGATGCCCTGCTGGCCGCGCGCCTGGCCCAGCTCACCCCGCAGCAGTTCCGCGTGCTGCTGAGCCTGGCCGACGGCCTGCTCAACAAGCAGATCGCCTACGAACTGGGCCTGGCCGAGAACACGGTCAAGGTGCACGTCACCGCCATCCTGAAGAAGCTCGAGTGCCACAGCCGAACGCAGGCGGCGGTGCTGGTGAAAGCGCTGGAGCCGGAAGGGGATGCCGGCGCCGGACTGTAGAGGCTCAACCTCAGCTGCGATGCCGCACCAGCAGTTGTGTCATCAGCGCCCGCAACGCCGGTGGGCGTACCGGCTTGGACAGGAAGCCCCAGCCATTCTCCATCGCCTGCGCCTTCAACGCATCGTCGCGCTCGGCGGTGACCAGGATCACCGGTGGGCGTGCGTGCCACAGCGTGCACAGTGCTTCGTACAGGTCCGGGCCGTGCCACTGGCCCATGCGCACGTCCAGCAGCAGCAACTGCGGCGGGTTGAAGGCCGAGGCGATCTCCAGCGCCGGCTGCGGGCCATCGGCCAGCGCCACCGTGCATCCCCAGCGTTCCAGCAGCGCGCGGGTAGCCGCGCATACGCGCGGGTCGTCGTCGATGCTCCAAACCCGGCAGCCGCGCAGCGGGCTGTCGTCGCCCGGCTCGGCGTTCGGCACCGGGGCGGCGGCGGGAAGGGGTACGTCGGCGGCGGCGCCCAGCGGTACGTCCACCGCGAACACGCTGCCGCTGCCCAGGGTGGAACGCAGGTGGATGCGGTGCCCCAGCAGGCGGCCGATGCGCTCGACAATCGCCAGGCCCAGCCCGGCGCCGCGCTCCTGGTCCACGCCGTCATCCAGGCGGCGGAACTCTTCGAAGATCTCGCGCTGCAGGCTCTCGGGAATGCCCGGGCCCTGATCGTGCACTTCGATACGCAGCTGATCGCCGACGCGCCGGCAGCCAATGAGCACGCGGCCGCGCGGGGTGTAGCGCAGCGCGTTGGAGAGGAAGTTCTGCAGGATGCGGCGCAGCAGGGCTTCGTCGCTCACCACCACCGCGCAGGTGTCCACCCAGTCCAGCTGCAGACCACGGCCTTCGGCGGCAATGCCGAATTCGCGCGCCAGCGTTTCCAGCAGCGGCGACAGCGCGAAGGCATGCACGTGGGTCTGCAACGTGCCGGACTCCAGCCGCGAGATGTCCAGCAGGCTGTTGAGGATGGAATCCTGCGCGGCCAGTGCAGCGTCGACATGCTCGCTCAATTCCCGCGCATCGCCGCCCAGCTTGCCGCGCAACACCGAGACGAACATGCGCGCCGCGTTGAGCGGCTGCAGCAGATCGTGCACCGCCGAGGCCACGAATCGTGATTTGTAGCGGTTGGCGCGCTCGGCCTCGCGCCGTGCTTCGTCCAGATCGCGGGTGCGCTCGGCCACGCGATGCTCCAGGGCATCGGCCAGCGAGCGCAGCTCGCGCGCGGTGTTCTTGTAGCTGGTGATGTCTGCATAGCTGGTCACGAAGCCGCCGTCGGGCAGGGGATTACCGCGTATTTCCAGCACGGTGCCGTCGTCCTTCTCGCTCTCGCGCATGTGCGGGCGGCCGCTGCGCAGATGGTTGAGGCGACGCTCGATCGCTTCTTCGATCGGCCCGGGCCCGAGCAGGCCACGGCGCGCGTTGAAGCGGAAAATCTCTTCGATCGGCCGCCCGACCTGGATCAGGCCGGACGGAAACCGGAACAGCTCCAGATAGCGCGCGTTCCACGCCACCAGCCTCTGTTCGTTGTCGATCACCACCACGCCCTGCGGCAGGTGGGCCAGGCTGCGGCTGAGACCGCTGTCGGCCTGCTGGGCGGCCTGCAGTACACCGTCCTGCGCGGTACGCAGCTCCTGCGCATGCTGTTTGAGTACGCTTTCCAGCTCACGCCGGCTGCGCTGGCGATGGGCGGCCAGGCGCCGCCGCTGCTGGATGAACAACACCAGGAAGCCCAGTGCCAGCCATGCCGCACCGCCGCCGATGGCGGCACTGCGCCCGGCGCTGGTGGCAGCGCCGGCATCGTGCAGCAGGTGCAGGTTCCACTGCTCCTCGGGCAGTGCCAGAGTCTGCCAGAGCATCTCGCCCGGCAGCACAGGATCGAGCAGGTGGACCATGCGGCCGCCATCGTCCAGCACGCTGCCGGTGCGTACCCGCAGCGGTTGCAGCGAGCGGTCGGCGTACTGGCGGCTGTCGAGCATCTCGCGGCGTTCGGTGGCGCCCAGCGGGCGCAGCAGCCGGTAGCGCCAGGCGTCGCGGTTGGCCAGGAACACCACATCGTGCTCGTCACTGGCCAGCACCACGTCCGGGCTGGTCAGCCATTCCTGCTCCAGCGCGGCCAGTTCGATCTTGATCACCACCACGCCGATGCGCGCGCCGTCTTCCTCGATCGCCTGCGACAGGTAGTAGCCGGGCACGCCGGTGGTCATGCCGATGCCGTAGAACCGGCCGTGGCCGGTGGCCAGCGCCTGGCGGTAGTAGGGGCGGTAGCTGTAGTCCTCGCCGACGTTGCTGCTGGCCTGGTCCCAGTTGCTGGCGGCCACGGCCACGCCGTTACGCCCGACCAGGGTCAGGGTGGAGGCGCGGGTGACCTGGTTGGCGCGCTGCAGTTTCAGGTTCAGCCGCTGGCGGGCGGCGGCATCGGGGCGCCGCTGCAGCGCCCCGCGCAGGTCCGGGTCCAGCGCCAGCACCTGCGGCAGCGTGCCGAAGCGGTCGATGCGCTGCTGCAGGCCTTGGGCGTACAGCTCCAGCTGGCGCTGTACCTGGCCGCTCTCGGCGGCCAGCGCGCGGCGCCAGGCGTAGTGGCCGGCCGCGGCCGCGCACAGCACGGTCCCGCCGATCATCACCAGCAGGGTCAACAGCAGGGTGCGGTGGCGGCCGAGCCAGTACATGGGCGGCAGTCTACGATCGCGCGGCGGGCGTGGGGTGGACGCCCCCCCCGCCGGTTGCGGGCGGCGGCGCCGGGCGCAGAAGTGACTCTGCGCGCGCAGGTCGAAGATTTCCGGCTGGCGGCGCACGCCGCGCCGGCTGGCATCGACCTTGACGTAGTTCGCCTGGAACTTGAAGTGCGAGGTCAGGTACCAGTTGGCGCCGATGGTCCAATCATGCTGGCGGCCGCCGAACACGTCGGCATCGTCCAGATCGATACGGCTGTAGCGGGTCACCAGCTCCACCGCGCCGTAGTCGTGGGCCGGCTTGACGTTGGCCACGGCACCGGCGTTGTACGGGCGCGATTCGCCGGTCAGGATCCAGCTGGCCATCGCGTACTGGCCGTTGCCGGTGTAATCCGGCTTGCCGTCACGGCTGACCGTGGTCTGCAGCGCTTCGCCCTGCAGCGAGAACGGGCCGCGGATCCAGATGCCTTCCAGTCCGGTGCGCACGATCTTGTCGGCGGTGGTCAGGGCACCGGAGTCGACCAGGCGGATGTCGGTCAGGCCGGCTTCCGGACGCGCACGCAGGCGCGCGCTGGCGGCATGCGAGACATCACGGCCATCGCGGTAGCCGCGCGGGTTTTCCTGCGAATAGGCCAGGCCCAGGTGGACCACGTCGCCTGCGGCCTTGACCGGGGTCCACACGCCGCGCACGGCCTGGGTGGTGCCGGGGTTGTCGCCCTGCAGGTCCTTGCCGCCATAGGCGCCGGCCTGCAACAGGTACTGCGGGCGCTCCAGCACCCATTCGGCACCGGTGCGGCGGCCTTCGTAGAACGCCTGCACGGGCAGGGCCGTTTCCAGGAAGCTGCCGGCGCGCGAGGAGGTGCCGGCATCCAGGCCGACCGGGGTCTTCATGTAGCCGAAGCGGAAGCGGCCGATGTCGCTGCCGAAGAAGGCCTTGCTTTCGAAGCGCACGAACACATCCAGCCAGGTGTCGGCCTGGAAGTCGTAATAGACCATGGCGTCGTACACGCCCTTCTTCTTCAGGGTCGCGCCGAACTCCTTGCGGCGCACGGCGTCGGCATCTTCGATGCCACTGCCGTCGGAGAAGTCGTTGAGGTCGTAGGCAATGTTGGCCGTGGCTGCCAGCTCGGTACCGTCACTGAAGGTGGTCTTGGTCGGCCAGTTGTCCCAGTCGGCCGCGGTGGCGGCGAGCGGGGCGGTGGTCAGGGCCAGGGCGATGAACAGGGGCGTAGGGCGCATGGGCGGTAGCTGCTAGATAAGGGTGGGGCAGAACAACAACGGCCGCGGACGGCAAATCTGTGGGTCTCTCCCCCTGATCCGCTGCCGGGCCACCCGCCGCCGTGGGGGCGCGGTGCCGGGGCAGTGTAGGCAGTCCGGCCAGCTGAACCGGGGGGCTAGTACCAATAGGTTATCTGCGTTGGCGAGATGCGGGCGTAAAAAGGCCACGCCAGATGCCGCCCAGCGCGGCCGGCATCCTTCGTGACACTGCCGGAGCTTTCCATGCACGTTCCCACCACCGCCCCGCTGGCGGCCAAGCCGCTGCCGTTCTACCGCCAACTGTATTTCCAGGTCGTGGTGGCGATCGTTCTCGGTGCCATCCTCGGCCATTACGAGCCGGCCTTCGCCGAATCGCTCAAGCCGCTGGGCGACGCCTTCATCAAGCTGGTGAAGATGATCATCGCCCCGGTGATCTTCCTGACCATCGTCACCGGCATCGCCGGCATGACCCACCTGCGCACCGTGGGCCGGGTCTTCGCCAAATCGATGGCCTACTTCCTGTTCTTCTCCACGCTGGCCCTGATCGTGGGCATGGTGGTGGCACACGTGGTGCAGCCGGGCGCGGGGATGAACATCAACCCGGCCGATCTGGACCAGACCGCCGTCAACGGCTATGTGCAGAAGTCGCATGAGCTGACCCTGGTCGGCTTCGCGCTGGACATCATCCCGGCCACCCTGGTCAGCGCCTTCGTCGAAGGCAACATCCTGCAGGTGCTGTTCGTGGCGGTGCTGTTCGGCATCGCGCTGGCCCTGACCGGCGCCAAGGGCCGCCCGGTGCTGACCTTCCTGGAAGCGCTGACCGCCCCGGTGTTCCGCCTGGTCCACATCCTGATGAAGGCGGCTCCGATCGGTGCGTTCGGCGCGATCGCCTTCACCATCGGCAAATACGGGGTCGGCTCGCTGGTCAACCTGGCCTGGCTGGTCGGCTCGTTCTACCTGACCGCCTTCCTGTTCGTGGCGGTGATCCTGGGCGTGGTCTGCCGCCTGTGCGGGTTCTCGGTGTTCAAGCTGGCCCGCTACCTCAAGGCCGAGCTGCTGCTGGTGCTGGGCACCTCCTCCTCGGAATCGGCGCTGCCCTCGCTGATGGAGAAGATGGAAAAGGCCGGCTGCAGCAAGTCCGTGGTGGGCCTGGTGGTCCCGACCGGCTACTCGTTCAACCTGGACGGCACCAACATCTACATGACCCTGGCGGCGCTGTTCATCGCCCAGGCGACCAATACCGAGCTGACCCTGGGCCACCAGATCGCCCTGCTGCTGGTGGCGATGCTCAGCTCCAAGGGCGCCGCCGGCGTCACCGGGGCCGGCTTCATCACCCTGGCCGCCACCCTGGCCGTGGTGCCGGAAGTGCCGGTGGCCGGCATGGCGCTGATCCTGGGGGTGGACCGCTTCATGAGCGAATGCCGCTCGCTGACCAACTTCATCGGCAATGCGGTGGCCACCGTGGTGGTCTCGCGCTGGGAGAACGCGCTGGATCGCGACCGCCTGGCGATGGTGCTGGACGGCCGCGAAGCCGAGCTGCCGCCGCTGGTCGTCGCCGACCTGCCGGACACGCTGCCGGCCCCGGCGCACTGAGCCCGATGACCTGATTGTGTGGTGCATGGTCGTGCCGTTCCTGCCGGGGCGTCGCGGCCATGTTTTATTTTGAAGGCCCGGTGCGCGGCGCTGGAATATGTGCGGTTGCAGCATGACCGCGACAGCGTAGCGACAGGTCCGTCCACGCCAACGGGGGTATGATCCCCTGTTCCTCTCGCCCATTCATCTGCAGAAAGCGATGTCCAACGAAGATTTCAAACAGGCAGCCCTCGACTATCACCGGCTCTCGCCGCCCGGCAAGATCAAGGTCACCGCGACCAAGCCGATGTTGACCCAGCGCGATCTGTCGTTGGCGTACTCCCCGGGCGTGGCACACGCCTGCGAGGCGATCATGGCCGACCCGCAGCAGGCCAGTGAACTGACCGCCCGCGGCAATCTTGTCGCCGTGATCTCCAATGGCACCGCCGTGCTGGGCCTGGGCAACATCGGCCCGCTGGCCGGCAAGCCGGTGATGGAAGGCAAGGGCGTGCTGTTCCAGAAGTTCGCCGGCATCGATGTGTTCGACATCGAGATCGATGAGAACGACCCGGACAAGCTGGTCGACATCATCGCCTCGCTGGAGCCGACCTTCGGCGGCATCAACCTGGAAGACATCAAGGCGCCGGAATGCTTCATCGTGGAGCGCAAGCTGCGCGAGCGCATGAACATCCCGGTGTTCCATGACGACCAGCACGGCACCGCGATCATCGTCGGCGCGGCGGTGCTCAACGCCATGCTCGTCACCGGCAAGAAGATCGAAGACGTGAAGCTGGCCACCACCGGCATGGGCGCAGCGGGTATCTCCTGCGTCAACATGCTGGTCTCGCTGGGCCTGAAGAAAGAGAACATCCTGGCCTTCGACCGCGACGGCGTGATCCACACCGGGCGCACCGATCTGGACCCGGAGAAGGCGCGTTACGCGCGTGATACCGACAAGCGCACGCTGGCCGAGATCGTCGATGGTGCGGACATCTTCCTGGGCCTGTCGGCCCCGGGCATCCTGACCGCGGACATGGTCAAGACCATGGCCAAGGATCCGGTGATCTTCGCCCTGGCCAACCCGACCCCGGAAATCATGCCGGAAGTGGCCCGTTCGGTCCGCCCGGACGCACTGATCGGTACCGGTCGTTCGGACTACCCGAACCAGATCAACAACGTGCTGTGCTTCCCGTACCTGTTCCGCGGTGCGCTGGACGTCGGTGCGACCGCGATCAACGAAGAAATGAAGATCGCCTGCGTGCACGCGATCGCCGCGATGGCACGCCGCGAGGCCAGCGACCTGGGCTCGGCCTATGGCGACGAGACCCCGAGCTTCGGCCGTGACTACCTGATTCCGCGTCCGTTCGATCGCCGCCTGCTGGTGGAGCTGTCGGCTGCCGTGGCGCAGGCCGCGATGGATTCCGGCGTAGCCACCCGTCCGGTCGCCGACATGGGCGCCTACCGCGAGAAGCTGGCCCAGTTCGTCTACCGCACCAGCCTGATGATGAAGCCGGTCTACGACCGCGCCCGCTCGGACAAGCAGCGCGTGGTGTACGCCGAAGGCGAGGAAGAAGTGGTGCTGCGCGCGGTGCAGAACGTGGTCGATGAAGGCCTGGCGCAGCCGATCCTGATCGGCCGCCCGGACGTGATCGAGGCCCGGGTCGAGCGCCTCGGCCTGCGCATGAAGGCCGGTGTCGATTTCGACATCACCAACATCAACGACGATCCGCGCTTCAACGAGTACTGGCAGTACTACCACAACCTCACCGGCCGTCGCGGTGTGACCGTGGCCGCCGCCAAGAACCTGATGCGCTCGCGCCCGACCCTGATCGCGGCAGTGATGGTGGCGCGTGGCGAAGCCGATGCGATGCTGACCGGCGTGGTCGGCCGCTTCCACAAGAAGCTTGGCTACGTGCGCAGCGTGCTGCCGCTGGAAGCCAAGGTGACCTCCACCTCGGCGATGACCGGCGTGATCAACCAGCAGGGCGTGTTCTTCTTCGTGGATACCCACGTGCAGGAAGACCCGACCGCCGAGCAGATCACCGAAGCGACGCTGCAGGCGGCGTATCGCATGAAGCTGTTCGGCATCGAACCGAAGGTGGCGCTGCTGTCGCACTCCAACTTCGGCAGCCACGACTCCAAGGACGCGCTGAAGATGCGGGCGGTCCGCGAGATGCTGCTCAAGCGCAACCCGCGCTTGAACGTGGATGGCGAAATGCAGGGCGATACCGCATGGGATGAAGCCCTGCGCCAGAAGCTGCTGCCCAACAGCACGCTCAAGGGCCGTGCGAACCTGTTCGTGCTGCCCAACCTGGAAGCGGCCAACATCGCCTACAACCTGGTACGCGTGTTCACCGACGGCGTGGCGATCGGCCCGATCCTGATGGGCGTGGCCAAGCCGGTGCACATCCTGACCACCAGCGCGACCTCGCGCCGCGTGCTCAACATGACCGCCATCGCGGCCGTGGATGCGCAGATCCGCAAGCAGCTTGAGGCGGAGAAGAACGCCTAAGGCGTTCTTTCCACCTCAATTTGCCAAAACGCGCCCTTCGGGGCGCGTTTTGGTTTCGCGCTGCGAAACGGGTAGCTGCCGACCGTGGGTCGGCAGGCCTCAGTGAAAGGAACCGACGCGACGGTCCCTTTTTGCCTTCGCCGTGCGGTCGCTGTGGCACATGCATCTGCCACACACGCGCCGCACAGACGTCATGGCTCTGCAACCTCCCAAGCGCCCAATACCCCCACGCGGCCCGGCCGTGGTGGCGCTCCGGTGGGGGCGTCGCCACCCTGGGCCCGACCAGCTCCTCCACGATCAGCCACGGGAACAGTGTCATGCGCGATCCACGCACGAAGCGGTATTTCCAGCAGTTGTTGGCGTTGTACGCCGGCTTGGTCGGCGCGCGCTGACCCACGAAAGCCTACCGACCCACCGTCGTTACCTGCCATCGCCCCGTGGGCACCGATGGCACCGATGGCCCTGTGGGCACCGTGGGCACCGATGGGGCCGATGGCACCGATGGCACCGATGGCACCGGTAGTGCCGGCCGCTGGCCGGCTCCTCGCAGACGCCGATCAGGCCCGCGGAGCAATCAGCGTGTCCGCACGTACTGCGCCCACAACCGCGGCAGCGATGTACCGCTGAGCGTTTCCCACAGCGCCGGCGTATAACGGCCCTCACGCAGGGCGCCATCCAGCGCCTTCACCAGCCCGGGGTGCTGCGCCTCGCTCCACGCCAGGAACGCAGCGGTGACCCGGTAGCCGGTATCGAAGTTCTGCTCCGGTTTGACCTGCGTCGGCAATGCCCAGCCCGCCCCGGCGTTGTCCTTGCCGTAGCGGTTGCGCGCGTAATCGGCGATGCCTTCCACCAGCCAGCCCGGCACGCGCGCATTGGCGTACTCCGGGTAGCCCTGCACGATGTGCATCGCCTCATGCGTGACCAGATCGATGTCACCCGGGTGCTTGGCCAGCCAGGCCGGGTTGATCGTGATCGTCGCCGCCTGCGCCTTCTCGCCGACAAAGGCGATGCCGTCGTAAGCCGGGTCGATCACGATGCCGACCTGCGTCGGTGCGGCCGGATGGAAATCGGCGCGCTCGCGCAGATACGCGCCGAAGAAGGTCTCGATGATGCGCTCCCGGACCGGCGCGGCCAGCGCATCGCTGGCGTCGCGGTAGTGCAGGGTCACGTCCTCGCGGGTCTGCGTGGTCTCGAATGCGTGCGCATCGGCGAGCCCGGCGCTGACGAGCAGGGCGGTCAGCAGGCAGCGGGTGATCGGCAGGGCAGTGCTCATCGCGCCGCCGCCGGTGCGAGCAGTTCGACTTCCGCCAGCTGCAGGCGACCCGGTGCACCGATGCGCAGCCGGTACTCGGCGTAGCGGCCCGGCTGGGCGATGCGGAACGGTCGGGTCTGCATCGCCCAGGCGAAGGCTTCGCCGCGGCGCTGGTCGACCTGCACCCAGCGACCACCGGTGGTGCGCGCTTCCAGGGTCCATTCACCGCCGCGGATGGGGCCATTGCCGCTGGTCAGCGTGTACATCGACGGCGTGCCCGCGGCGACGTTGCTGAAGGTGATCGTGCTCGAGCCGCCCAACGGCAGTGCCGTGGCCGCATCGTCATCGATCAGGGCCTCCGCCGCGCGGCCATCGCCGAGCTGGGCGGTGGCCCCACCGCCCAGCAGATCATGCAGCAGGGCCGGCTGCTGGCCGCGCGCGGTGAGCGAGCGCGGTGCATCATCCGGGCCGGTGCCCCAGCGCGAGGGTTCCGGGCCCATGACGAAGTCCAGCGTGGCGCCCTTGGCCAGCAACTCGTGCGGCAGCCAGGTTTTGGTCCACGGCGTGCCGTTGACCTTCAGCGACTGCACGTAGATGTTGCGGTCCGAGTTTTCCGGTGCGTTGACGGTCAGTACCGCGCCGCCCTGCAGCTCGACGCGGGCATGGCGGAACAGCGGCGAGCCGATCACGTACTCCGGTGCACCCATGCGCAGCGGGTAGATGCCCAGCGAGGCGAACAGATACCACGCCGAGGTCTCGCCGTTGTCCTCATCGCCCGGGTAGCCCTGGCCGATCTCGCTGCCCAGGTACAGGCGCGACAGGATTTCGCGCACATGCTGCTGGGTCTTCCACGGCTGCCCGGCATACAGGTACATCCACGGGATGTGGTGCGCCGGCTGGTTGCTGTGCGCGTACATGCCCATGCGCACATCGCGCGCTTCGGTCATTTCATGGATGGTGCCGCCGTAGGAGCCGGAGAACGCGGCGTCGGCGGTCTCCGGCGTGGCGAAGAACGTGTCCAGCTTGGCCGCCAGCTGCGCGCGCCCGCCGTACAGCGCCGCCAGGCCTTCGCCGTCGTGCGCGGCGGTGAAAGCGAACGTCCAGCCGTTGGATTCGGTGTAGTCATGGCCCCACACGCGCGGGTCATAGTCCTTGGCGTCCAGGCGCCAGCTACCATCTGGTTTGCGACCCTGGAAGAAGCCTGCGGCGGGATCGAACAACGTGGCGTAGGTGCCCGCACGGTGGCGGAAGTAGTCGGCCTCGGTGGCATAGCGTTCGCGCGCGGCCGGCGTATCGGCCTGCTTGGCCAGCACCTCGGCCATGTTGGCCACGCCGAAATCGTTGAGTGCGCCTTCCATCGTCCACGACATGCCTTCGTGCACATCGGCGGTGGCATAGCCACGGAAGGTGGAGCGGTCCATGCCTTTGCGTCCGACATGGCGGTCCGGTGGCACCACGGTCGCGTTCTTCAGCGCGGCAGCGTAGGCCTCCTGCGGGTCGAAGCCACCGATGCCCTTCAGCCACGCATCGGCGAAGGCCACGTCCGAACTGGTGCCCACCATCAGGTCGGCGTAGCCGGGCGAGGACCAGCGCGCGACCCACCCACCGGCGCGGTACTGCTCCAGGAAACCCTGCACCAGCGCGCCGGCATCGTCCTTGGTGAACAGCGCATAGGCCGGCCAGGTGGTGCGGAAGGTATCCCAGAAGCCGTTGTTGACGTACACCTTGCCGTCGCGCACCGGCGCGAAGCTGCGCGTGGCGCTGCCATCGGTGTTCTCATCCGAGGCGCTGGCCTGGCTGGCATAGCGCCAGGCCGGTGCCGCCGCGGAGCCGGCGTTTTCATGGCCGGAATTGGGATAGAGGTAGAGGCGGTACAGGTTGGAGTACAGCGTCGTCTTCTGGTCATCGCTGGCATCGCCCACGTCGAAGCGGGCCAGGCGCTGATCCCACGCCTCCTGCGCGCGCGCGGCCACGCGATCCACATCGTCGTTGTCAGTCACTTCCAGTGCGAGGTTGTGGCGGGCCTGCTCGACCGAGATCAGCGACGTGGCGATGCGCATGGATACGCGGCGGTCGGTACCTGTATCGAACTTGATGTAGCCGGTCGGGCGGCCGGTCTTCACCGTGCCGCTGCTGCGCCACGGGCGGTCGAAGCTGGCCACCACATACATGCGGGTGGCGCCGGTGGACAGGCCACTGCGCGTATCGGTATAGCCGGAGAGTGTCTGGGTGGCCGCATCCAGCGTCAGCCCGCCGCGTGCGTCGACGTTGTCGAACAGCAGGTTGGCATCACCGCCTTCGGGGAACGCGAAGCGGAAGACGGCGGCGTGGTCGGTCGGTGCGATCGAGGCGGCGATGCCGTTGTCGAAGCGCACGTCATAGCGGTACGGGCGGGCCTGCTCGTTGTCGCGCGAGAAGCTCAGCGCACGCTTGCTGCGGTCGGCCTCGGGCACGCCACGGGTCGCCGACGGCATCACCTGGAAGGTCTGGCGGTCGCCCATCCACGGGCTGGGCTGGTGGCTCAGCGCCAGCGCCTGCAGGCGGGGCCGGTTGGCCGCATCGTTCTGTTCGTTCCAGCGATACAGCCAGGTCAGTGAGCCGGCGTCGGTCACCGGTGTCCAGAAATTGAAGCCGTGCGGCACGGCGGTCGCCGGGAAATTGTTGCCGCGCGAGAAGGTGCCATTGGCCTGCGTGCCGCGGGTGGTCAGCACCCAGTCCGAGGGGCGCTGCGGCGTGCTGCGCGGTTGCGCGTCCAGGCGGACATCGTCGATCCAGCCGGCCACCGGCGCGCCATCGGCGCTGGCCACCTCCAACTCCAGCGCGACCACGCGACGCCCGCGCAGCGCCGGGGTATCGCCCAGGCGAACGGCTTTGCGCGCCCACTGCTGCGGGTACAGCGTCTTCGAGTCGCCCTGCGCACGCGCACCCAGCGCCACGCCGTGGTGATCGCGCGCGGCGCTGGCCGAGACGCGGGTGCCGTCGTCGAGCACCAGATCGAGCGAGACGTAGGTCGAGGCGACGGTGTCCTTGCCGACGATCTCGGGCAGCACCAGCCAGGACAGGGTGGTATCGGCTTCGATGGCCAGGTCGGTCGTGAACAGCGGGCGGCGCGCCTTGCCACCGGCGCAGGCGTAATGCAGCGCATGCAGGCCGCTGTAGCCGACGCCGGGCTTGGCGGCATAGGGCGCCGCCGGCCCGGTGCCGATCCGCACCTGCAGCGCGTCGTCGCCCGTGGCCGGGGCGGGCTGACCCGGCTCGAACGAGGTCTGCAGGCCCTGCGCGGCAGCCGGCAGGGCGATCGAGGCGCAGGCCAGGGCCAAGGCGAAGGAAAGGGCACGGCGGGCGGGGCGCAGGTCGGACAGGGTCATGCAAGGGTCTCCCGGGAAGGGCAGGCGGCAGGCAGGACCCGCATCGAAGGCCACGGCGGACGGCGTCGCCCCCAGCCATCGGCAGACGGCAGGAAAGAGGCGATGCATGTCCGGTGGGGGGCGGGCAGGCGATCGGGTCGATGATCGGTACCGGTTGATCCTGCATCACGGGAACGGGCGCTGACAAGTGCAATTAGTTCGATCTAAATCCCGCAAATTCGTTTCATCGGCCATTGTTGACAATGCATTTGGATCGATTTAAAAACACCGTGGTCGGTTGGACGAGAGCCAGCCGTCCCAACCCGGGCCGCTTCGCTCCAGCGGCCGTCCGCAGTCGCCAGATGCTAGAATCGGCGGTCTCGCAACCCCCTTTGTGTGTCCACGCCATGAGCCATACCGCCACCGCGCCCGCCAATGCCGAGAAGCGTTACACCGTGCACCGCAGCGATCTGCCGCTGAGCTGCCCGACGCCGGAAATGGCGCTGTGGAACTCGCACCCGCGCGTGTACCTGCCGATCGAAGACGAGCCCAACTGCGAGGCCGCGTGCCCGTACTGCGGCGCCGTGTTCATGCTCGCCGACTGATCCGCGGACCACACTGTGCGCCGACTGACCGTGGTGCAGCTGCTGCCGGCGCTGCACTCCGGCGGGGTCGAACGCTCCACCCTTGAGATCGCCTCCGCCCTGGTTGCCGCCGGCCACCGGGCCATCGTCGTGTCCGCCGGTGGGCGCCTGGTCGAGCCGTTGCTCGCCAGTGGCGCCGAACACCTGACCCTGGATATCGGCCGCAAATCGCTGCTGACGCTGCGCCATGTGCTGACCCTGCGCAACCTGTTCAACGAGGTGGGCGCGGACATCGTGCATGCGCGCTCGCGGCTGCCGGCCTGGCTGGGCCTGTACGCCGTGCGCAATCTGCCGGCGGCGACACGCCCACATTGGGTCACCACCGTGCACGGGCTCAACTCGCCTGGTCGCTACAGCGCGGTGATGACCAGCGGCGAGCGCGTGATCTGCGTGTCCAACAGCGTGCGTGAGTTCGTGCGCGCGCACTACCCCAGCGTGCCGGCCGAGCGCCTGCAGGTGATACCCCGTGGTGTCGATGTCGCGCAGTTCCCGCGCGTGGGCCGGCAGGATCGGCGTGCGCGCCTGGCCGTGGCCGAGCAGCATCCCGCGCTGGCCGGCGAGGCACCGTTGCTGTTGCTGCCTGGCCGTGGCACCCGCCTGAAAGGGCATCGCCACGCGCTGAGCCTGCTGGCAGGACTACATGCCGCCGGCGTGCCGGCCAAGCTGTGGATGCCGGGCACGCGCGAGCCGGGCCGCGAATCCTATGTCGCCGAACTGGACGCCCAGGCGCGCAGCCTGGGTGTGTTCGATGCCGTGCTGATGACCGCGCCGACCTCGCGCATCGCGCAGGCCTATGCGGCCAGTGATCTGGTGCTGCAGCTCTCGGACAAGGCCGAAGCGTTTGGCCGCACCGTGGTCGAAGCGCTGTCGGTGGGCCGCCCCGTGCTGGGCTGGAACCATGGCGGCGTCGGCGAGTTGTTGACTCAGCTGCAACCCTCCGGCGCGGTACCCTTGGGCGACGCCGATGCACTGCTGGCGCGCGCGCAGCAGTTGCTGCTGCAGCCGCCCTCACTGCCGACGCGGATCCCGTTTACCTTGCAGGCCATGCAGCGTGACACGCTCCAGCTCTATACCTCCCTCATCGGCTGAGCCCACCGTCCTTCCCGGTTCGCCGGGCTCCCGTGCGGGCCGCTGGGCCCCGTGGTGGGTGATTGCGTTTGTCGCCTTGTGGCCGCTGCCCGGCATCGCCGAGGGCGTGCTGGTGCTGGGCGCGCTGTACGCGGCGGTGCGCATGGTGCAGCTGCGCCTGCAGGGCAAGCAACGTCTGCTGAGCAGTCCTGCGTGGGCACTGACCAGCATCCTGTTCCTGGGCTACTGGCTGCCGCAGGCATTTTCCGCCTTCGATGCGATCGACCCCGGCACTGCGTGGCGCAAGGCGGCCGCCGGCCTGCGCTATCTGCCGTTCATGTGGCTGGTGGCGATCGCCGTGGCGACTCCGCAGCGGCGCGCGCTGACGCTGGGCGGGCTGGCGGTGATCACCGGGCTGTGGACGGTGGATGCGCTGGCACAGGCGATCGTCGGCAGCAGCCCGCTGTTCTGGTCAATGGATCAGCTCAAGTGGGCGGTCAGCGGCCATGGGTTGTGTTCACCGCAGGAGATGGCGGCGGTGGATCGCCTCAGCGGCGTGCTCGGCCCGTGCAACCTCAAATTCGGCCAGGTGCTGGCCAGCCTCTCGCCGTTCCTGTTGTTCGCCGCCTCACGGCGTGCCGGCATTCTCGGCTGGTCACTGGTCGCCGCCGCAGTGGGAGTCGTGCTGGTCTTGGCCGGTTCGCGCGCGGCGTGGCTGACCTATGCCCTGGTGCTGGTGCTCTCCGGCTGGCGGCTGATCGGCGTGCGCGGGCTGCTGGCCTGCGTTGCGGTCGGCGCGGTGGGGGCGATCGTCCTCACCGTGAGCGTGCCGCAGGTCGGTGACCGGGTCGCGCGCACCGCCATGGCGTGGGAAGGTGAGAACGACGGCGTCAATCAGGCATTGTCCGGCCGCGCCCAGATATGGGCCGCAGCAACCTGCATGATCGAGGCGCATCCGATCAACGGCGTCGGTGCGCGTGGTTTCCGCGACGCTTACCCCGCGTGCAATCCGGACCCGGCCGCCCAGGAAGTGTGGGGCGCCGGCCCAGCACTGCACGCGCACCAGATCGTGCTCGAGATCCTCGCCGAAACCGGCCTCCTCGGCCTGCTGCTGTGGTTGGCGGCCGTGGCCCAGGCGTGGCGCGCGTGGCGTTTTGCACCCCCCGAGGCCCGCGAGCGCGCGCGCCCGGCGATGCTCGCGCTGGCGGTGACGGTGTTCCCGCTCAATACCCATCTGGCGTTCTACTCGACCTTCTGGGGCGGCCTCACGCTGCTGCTGGCCGCGCTGTATGCGGGCAGTCTGTTGGCACGCGACGACGGGTAGAGCCACGCCATGCGTGGCTGCTTGTGGCCCGGGCATGGGGACATACCGACGCACACGCGCGCCATCCACCGATGGGCTCCACGCCCCGGTCAACGCACCCTCGTGCGATGGCCAGCCCACGCCTCCAACGCGGCCGATACTCGCATCCAGGGTATTGCTACGCGCTCACCACCACCACGCACGACAGGCGCAAGTGGTTCGAGGATCCCCTCAATGCAGAAGTAATCATCGACACGCTGCGTTACATGGATCGTTGCGGGGTCAGTTGCACGTTAGCTTGGGTGGTAATGCCGGACCACGTGCATTGGTTGATCCAACTGCGGCAAGACACCTTGGCTCGCTGCATGCTGCTGTTCAAATCACGCAGCAGCCGATTGTTGAATGAGCGTCGGCAGCGAACGGGAAAGCTCTGGCAGCACGGGTACTTCGACCACGCCGTGAGAAATGAGCAATCCTTGCGCCGTCAGGCGCTGTACATCCTCGCCAACCCGATACGTGCGGGATTGGCCAGTGCGCTGGGGGAGTACCCGCACGCGTGGTCGCGGTGGCCCATGGAAGCGTAGAGCCGCCTCATGGGTGGCTGCCCGCGGTCTGGCACCATGCAGCCACCCATGGGGTGGCTCTACCGAGGGGGGCATGCAGCCACCCATGGGGTCGCTTTACCGGTAGTAATCGCTCCGCCCACCGGGCTGGCGCTTGAAGCGGCGGTGGATCCACAGGTACTGGTCCGGCGCCTCGCGCACCATCGCTTCGATGGCCTGGTTGACGCGGGCGGTATCGGCCTCGACATCCTCGCTGGGGAAATTCTCCAGCGGTGCGCCGATCTTCAGGAAATACTTCCCGCCTTCGCGACGGTGGAAATACGGGATCACCGCACAGCCGGTCATCCGGGCCAGCTGATGGGTGGCGGTGATGGTCGAGGCGGTGTGGCCGAAGAACGGCACGAACACCGTGTCCTTGCCGCGCATGTCCTGGTCCGGGGCATACCAGAGGAAGCCGCCCTTCTTCAGGTGCCGCACGGTGGCGCGGATATCCTCGTTGGCGTACATCGCCTTGGCGTAGCGCAGGCGGCCGAACTTCACTGCCCATTCGTAGACCGGGTTGCGGTGCTTGCGGTACATGCCGGACAGCTCCACGTGGTCGCACAACAGGCGGCCGCACATCTCCAGGGTCATGAAGTGGCCGGAGACCAGCAGCACGCCACGGCCCTGCGCCTGCATGCGGTGCAGGTGCTCCAGCCCTTCGATCTGCACCTGCGGGCGGATGCTGTCGATGCTGCCCCACCAGGCCCGGGCGAATTCAAAGATGCCCACGCCCAGCGCGTCGAAGCTGTCGCGCAGCAGGCGCTGGCGCCAGGCGTCGTCCTTCTCGGGGAAGCACAGCTTCAGGTTGACCTCGGCGGCACGCCGACGGCTGCTGGCCAGCCGGTAGGCGACCGTGCCGACGCCGCGGCCGAGCGCGCGCTGCAGCATCCAGGGCAGGCGGGCGATCGCGAAGGCGACCAGCATGAAAGCGAAGGTCGGCCAGTGGCGCGGATTGCGCAGGGACGGCCGGGTGGCGGTGGAAGCGTTATCGGACATGCCTCGATTCTAATGGATGCGCCCGGATGCGTCCCGGCGCGGCCATCACGGCGGCGCGGCGTGTCTTCCCCGTGCCGCTCCCGTATCCTTTGCGCATGCGTAAAAGCCCTGTCGAATGGATCCTGCGCGGCCTGTACTCGGCCGTGCTGTACCTGCTGTTGCCGATCACCGTGTACCACCTGGTCTGGCGGGGCTTCCGGGTGCGCGAGTACTTCCAGCGCTGGGATGAGCGCTATGCCTCCTATCCGCACTCCAGCGGCCAGCCGCGGGTCTGGCTGCACGCGGTCTCGGTGGGCGAGGTGAATGCCGCCGCGCCGCTGGTGAATGCCCTGCGCGCGCTGCGCCCGGACATCCGCTGGGTGATCACCACCATCACCCCGACCGGCTCCGAACGGGTCCGCGCGCTATGGGGGGATGCGGTCGACCATGTGTACCTGCCCTACGACGTGCCGGGCAGCGTCGGCCGCTTCCTGGGTCACTTCAAGCCCAGCCTGGCGCTGATCCTGGAAACCGAGCTGTGGCCGAACCTGCTGTTCGGCTGTCGCGACCGCCGGATTCCGGTCTACATTCTCAATGCCCGACTGTCGGCGCGCTCGCTGCGTGGCTATCGGCTGCTGCGGCCGCTGATCGGCCGTGCACTGCGCACGGTCACCTGCGTGGCCGCACAGTCGGCCGATGATGCCGAGCGCTTCATCCAGCTCGGGGCGCGCCCGGACCAGGTGCAGCCGCTGGGCAATCTGAAATTCGACATCGCCACGCCGAACGTGCAGGACTTCATCGCGCGCTTCCATGATCTGGTGCCCGCCACGCGCCCGGTCTGGATCGCCGCCAGCACGCACGAGGGCGAAGAGCAGGCCACCCTCGATCTGCACCGCCGCCTGCGCGAGGCGATGCCGGGGCTGCTGCTGTTGTGGGCGCCGCGGCATCCCGAGCGGTTCCCGCGGGTGGAAGCGCTGGCCCGCGAGCAGGGCTGGAAGGTCGCGACACGCCGCCAGCAGCAGTGGCCGCAGGCCGATACGGATGTCTTCGTCATCGACACGCTCGGCGAGCTGATGTCGTTCTACGGCTGTGCGCAGGTGGCCTTCGTCGGCGGCAGCCTGCAGGCCATCGGCGGGCACAACCTGCTGGAGCCGGCGGCGATGGGCACGGCCGCCGTCACCGGCCCGCACCTGCACAACTTCGCCGAGATTTCCCGGCGCATGCGCGAAGCCGGTGCGGTGGTGATCGCCGAGGATGCCAACGGTGTCGGCGATGCACTGCTGACCCTGCTGCGCGATCCGCAGGCACGCGAAGACATGGCGCGCGCGGGGTGTGCGTTGGTGAGCAACGGCCGCGGTGCGCTCAAGCGCACCGTGGCCCTGATCGCCCCGCAGTTGCCGCCGCCGGTGGCGTGATCGAGACCGGCCTGGCCGCCATGCGCGGCGACCAGGCCTGCCGATCCATCAGCCCGCGGAGACCAGCAGGTCACCCAGGAAGGCATACGCGAACCCGAAGTAGATGAACACGCCGATCAGGTCCATGACCGAGGTGATCAACGGGGCCGACAGCGTGGCCGGATCCGCCCCGATGCGGCGTGCGGCGAAGGGCAGCAGTGCGCCGATGATGCCGCCCAACGCGGTGCACACCAGCATGCTCGAGCCCACCACCATCAGCACGTCCATGCCCACGCCTTTGCTGAAGTAGGCCAGGATCGCTTCGAGTACGGCGATGGTGATGCCCAGCCCCGCCGCGACCGGCAGTTCGCGCTGGATCACGAACCACACATCGCGCCAGCTCAGTTTCAGTTCCCCCAGCGCCATGCTGCGGATCACCAGCGTGGCTGACTGGCTGCCGGTGTTGCCGCCCATGTCCACGATCGGGGCGATGAAGGCGGCCAGCACGATCACCTGCGACAGCAGCTCCTCCTGCGCGGCGACAAATGTGCTGGTGACGATGCCGAAGCAGGTCAGGATCGCCAGCCAGAACACACGTACCCGGAACATCTGCTTCAGCGGCGTGCTGCGCACATCAAGATCGTTCCCGTTTCCGCTGGCCGTGCCGCCAAAGCGGGCCAGCTGCGAGGCATCCTGTTCCTTCTCGATGTCCATCGCATCGTCCACGGTGACGATACCGATCATGCGGTCCCCTCCATTGGTCACCGGCAGCGCGAGCAGATCGTAGCGACGGATCAGTTCGGCGGCCTGCAGCCTGGGCCAGTGCGCCTTTGCGGCGACCGGCTGCTCATGCATGATCGAGGCGACCGTGCGGTTCTCGTTGGCCAACACCAGATCACGCAGGGCCACCGTGCCGCGCAGCCGCAGCGTGTGGTCGAGCACGAACAGGATGTTCACCGTCTCGCTGTGCAGCGCAGTGGCGCGGATATGGGCCAGCGCCTGCGCGACGGTCATCTCCGGTGACACCCACACATAATCGGACGTCGTCGCCGAGCCGACCGTGCCTTCGGGATAGGACGCCATCTTGAGGATGTCGTCGCGCTCGACTTTGGTCAGTGCCGGCAGCAGTTTCTGTTTGGCATCATCGCCGAGCCGGTTGTACAGATCGGCGCGGTCATCCGAGGGCATGTGTTCGAACAGCTGCACCACCGCCTCGCGCGGCATCGCGGCCAGCAGCTGATCCTGGCGTATCTCGGTGAAGTGCGCGAACAGCTCGGCGCGTGCCTGCGGGTCGAGCATCATCAGCAAGGGGAGTGTCTTGTCCACGCTCAGCGCATCGAGCGCATCGACCAGGTCGGAGGGATGCGTGGCCGAGGCGATGCTGACAAAGCCGGCCGTGTCGAGGGAAAGCGAGAGGGTGCGGATCGAGAACAGGAGGTCTTCGCGGTTCATGGTGGTTCTCCAGCAAAAAGCAGCGCAGTGCGCTGAGGTACACAAGGCCGACGCGCGGGCAGGGCTCGAGCGGGGCAGGTATCGGTGGGTGCATGGGCCGTGTGCGGAGGTGCACGCGGTCCGGTCGGTCGGTGCCGTCAGTCGGCACGCAGGGCGTTACGGTGCAGAGGCCAGATTGAAGCCGAGCGTGATCCAGTGGCCATCGCGCTGGTGATGCACACGACCGGCCAGCAGATCCACGCTGGCGCCGCGCCAGAGTTCGTGGCGGACGCCGAATTGGCTGCTGCGCTGGCGTGTGGTGTCACGCGCGGTTTCGGCCAGCAGCGACCAGTGTGGGGCGGTGACGATTTCCAGGCCGACGCCCTCGGTGCGGCCGCGTGCGCCGGCCGTGCGGGCCCAGCCCAGGTTGAGGTGAAGCAGCGTGCGATCGCTTGCGCCAAGGGCGAGGGTCAGGGGCGCGTTGACGCCCCAGTCATCGCCACGCAGGTGACGCCAGTCGCTGCCGACGCCCGCACTGAGCGCCAGGCCCCAACGGCGCTGGTCGATGTCGCGCAGCACGCGCTTGGCACCCAGCGCCCATTGCGTGGACGAAGCAGCATGTTGATGGCTCACGCCGAGCGACCACTCGGTATCGGCGAAGGTGCAGGCCGGCACGGCGGTCCACTCCGCCCCGGCATCGGTATGGCGGCCCCAGCTTTCCAGCTGGCAGCGACCGGCATCGGTGATCGAGGCGTCATCCACCATCAGGCTGGCGGCGGCGCGGGTGTCGAACGGAAGTATCGCCACGGCCACGAGCGGCAGGGCGAACACACGGGAAACGTGCATGGGCAATCTCCAGGCAAACGGAAACGCCAGCGGCACCCTTCTTGGGGTCGGTGGAACGGCGATACGGATGATGCGAGGCGGGCGAGCGTGTCAGCTGCGCCGGTGGGCCCCGTCCTGTGCGGACGGAACCGACCTTGGGGTCAGTGGGTCCGTCGGCTCAGGAGCAGCAACGAGATCGACTATGACTGTCCAAGGAGGGGGCCTCTGGAGGGAAAGGGAAGGTGGTGCGGGGCGGACCATAGTCGGCCCATGCCGAGGGGTCAAGCCATTTTCAACGACACGTACCGGACTGTGGATCGGTTCACGGTGGAGACTGTGCGCGGGTAGGCATTACACGATGAAATCGCCACGGCAGTGATCGCGTGTGTGACGCGCGCGAGGTGTCGGAATCAACCACGTGCACGCATAAAAAAACCACCCGCATGCGGGTGGTTTTCTGTCACGCGCTGTGCCGTCGATCAGTTGACGGTGGTGCTCGGCGTGGCCGCCTTCTGGGTCAGCAGGCGATTGATGTCCTGCAGTTCGGCGATGTCCAGCGTGCCGACCGCCTGGCCCAGCTGCAGACGGTTCTGCAGGAAGGTGTAGCGGGCGTTGGCGTAGTCCAGCTGCGCGGAGAACAGGATGCGCTGGTTCTGGATCACATCCAGCACGGTACGCGTACCGACTTCCAGGCCGACCTGCGAGGCGTCATAGGCGCTCTGTGCCGACACGACGGCCAGGCGACGCGCTTCCACTTCGCTGATGCCGGCCACCAGGGTCTGGTAGGCATTGCGCGTGTTGCGATCCAGCGCGCGCTTCTGCTGCTCGTAGCCGTCCTGGGCGATATCACGCTGGGCCAGGGCCTGGCGCACGCCGGACTGGGTGGCGCCGCCGGAGAAGATCGGCACGTTCAAGGTCAGGCCGACGCTGTTGGTGCGGCGGTCCGGGCTGAAGCTGCTGCCGCCGTCGCCGACCACATCACCCCAGCTGGCCGACTTGCCGGCGGTGGCACCCAGCGACAGGGTCGGGTAGTGCGCGCCGCGGGCGGCCGAGACGCCGGATTCGGCAGCGTTGACCTTCAGTTCCTGCGCCTTCAGCGCCGGGTTCTGCGCAACGGCCTCGTTCACCAGCGTATCGATGGTGGCGTACTTGGCCGGCAGCTCCGGACGGAAATCGGCCGGCAGGGCGCGCAGGTCGGTGACCGGCTGGCCGGTCAGTTCGGTCAGCGCCTGGTATGCGTCGGCCAAGGTGTTCTGCGCGATGATCGTGTTGGCGCGCGCCTGGTCGTACTGGGCGCGGGCTTCGTGCACGTCGGTGATCGGCGCCAGGCCCACTTCCAGGCGCTTGTCGGCGAAGTCGAACTGCTTCTTGGCAGCGGCTTCGTTGGTCTGCGCGGCCGACAGCGATTCAATGCCCACCAGCACGTTGAAGTACGCCGCCGAGGTGCGCACGATCAGGTCGTCGTTGGCCGAATCCAGGGTGAAATCCGCTGCGCGGCTCAGTTCGCGCTGCGAACGCAGGTTGGCGAACTGGGTGAAGTTGAAGACGGTCTGGCTGCCGTTGATCGTGTAGTTCCGGCTCTTGGTGGTGAACGAGCTGGAGGTCAGATCATGGTTCGGGTTGGTGCGGCTGCGGTTGAGCGAGGCCTCGCCGTTGAGCTGCGGCAGCAGGGCGGCACGCGCCTGCACAGCGCCTTCCTTGTCGTACAGACGGGTCGACTCGGCAGCCGACAGCTGCGGATCGCCGTTGCGCGCCATTTCGTAGACCTGCAGCAGGTCGGCGGCAGAGGCGGTCATCGGCAGCAGGGCGGCGGCCAGCGCAAAGGCGAGGGATCGGCGGATCATTGCGGCTTCCTTGGACTCAGAGTTGGAACTGGGGTGCCGGGGCGGCACCGCGCAGGTAGTCGATATCGGTTTCGAACAGCGATTCAGTGGTGCCGTCCGCCTTGACCAGCACCGCTTCCATGACCGGCGACCGGCCACGGATCACGAACAGTCGACCGCCGGGACGCAGCCACTGGGCGAAACGTGACGGGATGACATCCACCGCGCCGGTGACGCAGATCGCATCGAAGCGGCGCTCGGTGTCCCAGGTCAGGGCGTCGGCGGTTTCGATGCGGACGTTGTTGCCCAGGCCGGCAGCGTCCAGACGCGCGCGCGCGGTGGTGGCCAGGTCGGCATCGATTTCCAGGCTCAGGACTTCGCGGGCCAGTTCGCCCATGCAGGCGCTCAGGTAGCCGCTGCCGGTGCCGATTTCCAGGACTTCATCGCCCGGCTGCAGATCCAGCGCCTGCAGCGTGCGGCCTTCGATGACCGGCTTCATCATCTTCTGGCCGTTGCCCAGCGGCAGCTCGATATCGGCGTAAGCCAGGGCCCGGTGCGATTCAGCGACGAACGCCTCCCGCGGCAAGCGTGCCAGTACATCGAGCACGCGGATTTCCAGCACATCCCAGGGGCGGATCTGCTGTTCAACCATCAGTTCGCGGGCGTGGGAGTAATCGATCGTCATGAGGTTCTATATCCAGCGCAGTGGGCCGGCCATTTTACCGGTGCCGGGAGCCGGCGGCGCGCTGAAAGCATCGCTGCCGTCGCGCCGGGGTCGCAGTGCCGGAAGTCACCGCGACCTCCGGTCCATTCAGTTTAGTGCCGCCGGGCATACGCCCGCAGGAAAAAGTCGACGCTGGCGGACACGTGGGCGTCGGCATCGCACTCGGCCGGGGCCGGCCGCAACCCGCACATCATATGCGTATGCAGCTCGCCCTTGATCAAGGTCAGGAACTGGAGGGCGGCGGTCTGGCAGTCGGTGATCTCCAGTTCGCCGCGGGCGGTGCGGGCGCGCAGGAAGTCAGCGAGCGCGTCGGTGGTCCGCTGCGGGCCGGCCAGCCAGAACATCTCGCGGATCCGGTCATCGGTATCCGGGGACATCATCACCCGCTGCACCGCGACGGCCGCATCGGAGGTGATCAGGCTGAAGAAGGCGTGGCCGATGCCCATCAGCTGGTCGCGCAGCGGGCCTTCGACGTCGGTGACGAACAGTTCGTCAGGCAGCATCTCGACGCACTTGGACTGCACAGCTTCGGTGAAAAGGGTCTCTTTATCGCCGAAATGGCTGTAAACGGTCAGCTTCGAGACACCTGCCTGGGCGGCGATGCTGTCCATGCTCACCCCGTTGTAGCCCTGGTCGACAAACAGCGATTTGGCGGCGTCCAGAATGGCCGCGCGCTTGCCCAGATCCTTCGGGCGCCCCGGCCCGGCGGCCTTGGCGGCCGGCTTGGAGGGCGATGTGGAGGAGGTCGGATCAGTCATCCAATCAATACTAGACCAATCGGTTCGATATTTATACTATACCGGCTGGTTCAATATTGAAGCAGCTGGAACAGTGTGTCTCCAGCGGCTTTTCCCGGGTTACTTTTCAGGTCCAGGACCTCATGAAAAACATGCGATGGATGGGTGGTGGGTTGCTGGCGATCGCGCTGGCAGCATGTGGCAAGCAGGACGCCGAGCCGGTCGCGCCGATGCCGGTGCTGGTGGTCCACCCGGGCACCGTGACCGCCCAGGAAGTGGCTGCCTATCCCGGTGAGATCCGCGCCCGCGAGGAAAGCCCGCTGTCGTTCCGCGTCGGGGGCAACCTGATCAAGCGCCATGTCGATGCCGGCCAGCGCGTGCGCAAGGGCCAGCTGCTGGCCGAGCTGGACGCCGCCGACTACGCCTCACAGGCCAGTGCCTCGCAGGCGCAGCTCGCGGCCGCCGAAGCCGATCTGATCCGCGCCCGCGATGACCAGAAGCGCTACGCCACGCTGGCCGAGCAGCAACTGGTCAGCCAGTCCGCACTCGACAGCCAGACCGCTGCCTTCAAGGCGGCGCAGGGCCAGGCCAATGCCGCCCGCGCCAATCTGGCCGTGGCCCGCAACCAGGCCGAGTACGCCCAGTTGCGTGCGCCCGCCGATGGCGTGATCGCCAGCCGCCAGGCCGAAGCCGGGCAGGTGGTCAGCGCCGGGCAGACCGTGCTCACCCTGGCCGCCGATGGCGGCCGCGAAGTCGTGATCGCCCTGCCGGAAAGCAACATCCGTGATTACCAGGTGGGCCAGCCGGTGCAGGTGGAACTGTGGAACCGCCCGGGCCAGCTGCTGGCCGGCACGATCCGTGAGATCGCCCCGGCCGCCGATGCCCAAGGGCGTACCTATGCCACCCGCGTCAGCCTCGCACCGGAAGCCTTGACCGAGGTCGAGCTGGGCCAGAGCGCGCGCGTGTTCGCCGCGGCCGGTCGCCAGGGCACGCTGCAGTTGCCGCTGGCGGCGGTGCAGCGCGGTGCCGATGGGCGCAGCAGCGTGTGGGTGGTCGATCCGGCCAAGCGCACGTTGAAAGCCACGCCGGTGACGGTCGGGGCGTATGGCGTCGACTCCGTTCCGGTGCTGAGCGGGGTGAGCGCGAACGACTGGGTGGTGGCTGCCGGCGGCCATCTGCTGCGCGAGGGCCAGCCGGTGACCGCGGTGGATCGTCAGAACCGCCCGGTGCAGGCACCGGCGGCCAAGCCTGCCGCGCCTGCTGCCGGCAAGGGGAACTGATCCCGTGCGCCGCTTCAACCTCTCCGAATGGGCGCTGGGCAACCGGCCACTGGTGCTGTTTGCGATGCTCGCTTTCGCGATCATCGGCGCGTGGTCGTACAAGCATCTGGGCCAGTCCGAAGATCCACCGTTCACCTTCAAGGTGATGGTGGTGCGCACGAACTGGCCCGGCGCGACCGCCGAACAGGTCTCACGCCAGGTCACCGAGCCGATCGAGAAGGCACTGCTGAACACCGGGCAGTACGAGTTCATCCGCTCCTACTCACGCCCGGGCGAATCGCAGGTGATCTTCGTGGCGCGCGACAGCCTGCGCTCCAAGGCGATTCCCGACCTGTGGTACCAGGTGCGCAAGCGCGTGGGCGACATCAAGCCGACGCTGCCGCGCGAAATCGTCGGCCCGTTCTTCAACGACGAATTCGGCGACACCTTCGGCAACATCTACGCGTTGACCGGCCAGGGCTTCGACTACGCGGTGATGCGCGACTACGCCGACCGCATCCAGCTGGAACTGCAGCGCGTGCCGGATGTGGGCAAGATCGAGCTGGAAGGCCTGCAGGACGAGAAGGTCTGGATCGAGCTGTCCAACACCAAGCTGGCCACGCTGGGCGTGTCGCTGCAGCAGGTGCAGCAGGCATTGGCCGACCAGAATGCCATTGCCGCGACCAGCTTCTTTGAAACCCCGACCGACCGGGTGCAGCTGCGCGTCACCGGCCAGTTCAAGCGCGTGGAGGACATCCGCAGCTTCCCGATCCAGGCTGGCGACCGTACCGTGCACCTGGGCGATATCGCCGAGATCAAACGTGGTTTTGCCGATCCGGCGTCGCCGAAGATGCGCTTCATGGGCGAAGACGCCATCGGCATCGCGGTGGCAATGAAAGACGGCGGCGACATCCTCAAGCTGGGCAGTACGCTGGATGCCGAGTTCGAGCGACTGCAGAAGACGCTGCCGGCCGGCATGCAGCTGCGCAAGGTCTCGGACCAGCCCCATGCGGTGGAAGAGTCCGTCGGCGAGTTCGTGCAGGTGCTGACCGAAGCGGTGGTGATCGTGCTGCTGGTGAGCTTCTTCTCGCTCGGCCTGCGCACCGGCCTGGTGGTGGGCGTGACGATTCCGCTGGTGCTGGCGATGACCTTCTTCGTCATGCATTACTTCGGCATCGGCCTGCACAAGATTTCCCTGGGCGCGCTGGTGCTGGCGCTGGGCCTGCTGGTGGACGATGCGATCATCGCGGTGGAGATGATGGCCACCAAGATGGAGCAGGGCTACGACCGCCTGCGCGCGGCCAGCTTCGCGTGGGAGTCGACCGCCTTCCCGATGCTGACCGGTACGCTGATCACGGCGGCCGGCTTCCTGCCGATCGCCACGGCCGCCTCCAGTACCGGCGAATACACCCGCTCGCTGTTCCAGGTGGTGACCATCGCGCTGGTGGTGTCGTGGATCGCCGCCGTGCTGTTCATCCCGTACCTGGGCGACAAGATGTTGCCGGACCTGTTCAACCCGCAGCCGCCCAAGCCGGACAGCCTGGCCGGGCGCTGGCATGCCCGCCGCCTGCAGTGGGCCGACCGCCATCCCGCGTTCGCGCGCTGGATCGCGCCGAAGGTGCATGCGCACGACCATGATCCGTACCAGCGTCCGTTCTACGTGCGCTTCCGCAGGTTCCTCGATGTGTGCCTGCGCCATCGCTGGTGGGTGATCGCCGCCACGGCCGCGCTGTTCGTGTTCTCGCTGCTGATCTTCCGCTTCGTGCCCCAGCAGTTCTTCCCGGATTCGACCCGCCCGGAACTGATGGTGGACATCGAACTGGCCGAGGGGGCCTCGTTGCAGGCCACCCAGGCCCAGGCGACCAAGCTGGAAACGCTGCTCAAGGACCGCGAAGGCATCAGCAATTACGTGGCCTACGTGGGCACCGGTTCGCCGCGTTTCTACCTGCCGTTGGACCAGCAGCTGCCGGCCACCAACTTCTCGCAGTTCGTGGTGCTGACCGAGAATGCCAAAGCGCGCGAAGCGACCCGCGACTGGCTGCTCAAGGACGTGATTCCGCAGTTCCCGGACGTGCAGATGCGCGTGACCCGCCTGGAGAACGGACCGCCGGTGGGCTACCCGGTGCAGATGCGCATCTCCGGCGAGCATATCGAGCAGGTGCAGGCCATCGCACGGCAGGTGGAAGCCAAGGTGCGCGCAAACCCGCACGTGATGAACGTCAACCTGGATTGGAGCGAGCCGAGCAAAGTGGTGCGGCTGGTGATCGACCAGGATCGTGCACGCGCACTGGGTGTGAGCAGCGCGCAGGTGAGCCAGCTGCTGGGCACCTCGTTGTCGGGCATGAGCGTGAGCACCTACCGGGAAGGCAACCGCCTGATCGAGATGCTGCTGCGTGGCCCGGACAACGAACGTGTGCGGCTGGACATGCTGGGCAGCCTGGCCATTCCGACCGCCAGCGGCACCTCGGTGACGCTGTCGCAGGTGGCGCGCCTGGAGTACGTGTTCGAGGACGGCATCATCTGGCACCGCAACCGCCTGCCGACGGTGACCGTGCGCGCCGACATTGCCGACGCGAAACAGCCGCTGGACGTGGTGCAGCAGATCCTGCCGACGCTGGAGGGGATCCGTGCCGAGCTGCCGTCCGGCTACCTGCTTGAAACCGGCGGTACGGTGGAGGATTCCACCCGTGGCCAGGATTCGATCAAGGCCGGCATGCCGCTGTTCCTGATCGTGGTGGCGACCTTGCTGATGTTGCAGCTGCGCAGCTTCTCGCGTGCGGCCATGGTGCTGGTCACCGCGCCGCTGGGCATCATCGGCGCCACGCTGTTCCTGCTGCTGTTCCGCGCGCCGTTCGGCTTCGTGGCACTGCTGGGTACCATTGCGCTGGCCGGCATGATCATGCGCAACTCGGTGATCCTGATCGACCAGATCCAGCAGGACATCGATGCCGGTCACGACCGCTGGCACGCCATCATCGACGCCACCGTGCGCCGCTTCCGCCCGATCGTGCTGACCGCGCTGGCCGCGGTGCTGGCGATGATTCCGCTGTCGCGCAGTGCGTTCTACGGTTCGATGGCGATCTCGATCATGGGCGGCCTGATCGTCGGTACCGTGCTGACCCTGGTGTTCCTGCCGGCACTGTATGCGGCGTGGTTCCGGGTGAAGCCGGACGAGGCCAAGACCAGCGAAGGCTGAGGGACGATGAAGCCGGCCGGTGGCCGGCTTCATCGTTTGAGTGCGACGCAAAGGCCTGTCGCCTTCGTCGTGCCAGCAAGCGCACAATGCACACCGGATTTCTTCGGTCGCACATGATGTCGTCACGTTCCTCTTCTCCGTTCGCCACTGCGGCGGCGATCGTTCTGCTGATGGTTTCCGCGTTGCCAGCGCAGGCGACCACCGCTGCCAGTTTCCAGCGCGATCTCGTCGAGCTGCTGGAGTGCCGTGCCTCACCGGCGACGATGCAGGCGGTGACGACCGCGTTGCGTGGTGCAGCGTATGGCACGGCGCAGGAACGACCGGCCCATCTGCAGGGCTGGAGCTTCACGCGCAGCGGTGACGAGGAGCACGCGACGACCCTCATCGACATGCCGGTGACGTTGACGGCACACGGCGTCACAACGCACCGCGTGGTGGCGGATGACATGGGCTTCTCGATTCCCATCGATGCAGGGCAGCGTGCGCGCATCGTCAGCAGGAACGGACTTCGGCACCGGTCGAATACGTTGCGTGAGCCGTTCCAGATGTGGTCAGCGCCCGCCGCATCAGGCGATCCGGCATCGCCGGGCGCCATCGTGGTGAGCAGCGATGGTGCGGGCTATCGGTTGGGCTGTGACTACCCCGGTCCGATGCGCGAGGCGCGCCTTCCACCCCGATTGCGCGAGACGGCCACGGCGGATGATATGGGCGCCGCGCTCGAATGCCGGGCGGACGACGCTGCCATGCGGCGCATCGCCAACCTGCGGGAGCGTGTCTCGGAACTGTCGCCGCTGGCATGGCCGGACAATGTCCGCGCGGTGGCCGAGCGTGAGTACCGTGCTGATGGCCAGGAGATGCCGGTCATGGTCATCACCCTGGAGCAGCCGGTGGCGTTGAAGGGCTTGGCTGCGACGTCGATCGTCCTCGCGTATGGCGGCTACCTCGCAGCCGACATGGGCGATGCGCCGCTGAAGGCGGTGCTCGACGCCACTGGCCTGGGCGCGGTGGATCGTCAGGTGGAAGGGTATTGGAAGCGCGAAGCAACGCGGGAGCGGGCCGCTGGATACACGCGCGTGCGGGCATTCAGCGTGATACCCACCGACAGCGGTGCCGTGCTGGCCGGCTGCATGACGAGCGAGGTCCGCTCGGCGGACTGATCACGTTGGCAGGACGTACTGCAGGGCGCAGCGGATGAACACCGCTGCGCCTCTACAGCGGTCTGCCCTCAGTAAACGCCCTGCGCCAGCATCGCATCGGCCACTTTCACGAAGCCGGCGATATTGGCGCCATCCACGTAGTTCACGCTGCCATCGGCCCGCTTGCCGTGGCGCACGCAGTTGGCGTGGATATCCTTCATGATTCCGTGCAGGCGCTCATCGACATCGGCGTGATGCCATGACAGGCGCTGCGCGTTCTGGCTCATTTCCAGCCCCGAGGTGGCCACGCCGCCGGCATTGCTGGCCTTCCCCGGCGCATACAGGGTGCCCGCCTTGAGGAAGACCTCCATGGCCTCCAGTGTCGACGGCATGTTGGCGCCTTCGGCCACGCACAGCACATCGTTGTCCACCAGGGCGCGGGCATCGTCTTCGTCCAGTTCGTTCTGGGTGGCGCAGGGCAGGGCGATCTCGGCCGGGATGTGCCAGGGGCGCTTGCCGTCCAGGTACTCGAAGCGTTTGTCGTCAGCCAGTTCGGACAGGCAGCCGCGACGTTCGTTGCGCAGTTCCATCACCTCCTGCAGGCCCGCTTCGTCGAAGCCGTCACGGGCGTACAGCGTGCCGCCGGAATCGGAAAGCGTGAGTACGTTCGCGCCCAGTTCGATGGCCTTGATCGCCGCATGCTGGGCCACGTTGCCAGCGCCGGAAATCAACACCCTGGCGCCATCGGTATCGCGGCGGGCATGGTGCAGCATCTGCTCGACGAAGTAGACCGTGCCGAAGCCGGTCGCTTCCGGGCGCATCAGGCTGCCACCGTAGGAGAGACCTTTGCCGGTGAACACGCAGGCGGCATTGTTGGTGAGCTTCTTCATCATGCCGGCCATGTAGCCGACCTCGCGCGCGCCGACGCCGATATCGCCAGCCGGTACATCGGTGTCGGCACCCAGGTGGCGATGCAGTTCCAGCATCAGCGCCTGGCAGAAGCGCATCACCTCGGTGTCGCTGCGGCCCTTGGGATTGAAATCCGAACCGCCCTTGCCACCGCCCATCGGCAAGGTGGTCAGCGCGTTCTTCAGGGTCTGCTCGAAGGCGAGGAACTTCAGGATCGATTGGTTGACCGACGGATGGAAGCGCATGCCGCCTTTGAACGGGCCGATCGCCGAACTGTGCTGCACGCGCCAGCCGCGATTCACATGGATCTTTCCGGCATCATCGGCCCAGGCCACGCGAAACTGGATCACCCGCTCGGGCTCCACCAGCCGCTCCAGCAGGCCTTGTTCCAGGTAGCGGGGATTGCGCTCCAGGAACGGCCACAGGCTTTGGATCACTTCTTTGACGGCCTGCAGGAATTCCGGCTGATGCGGATCGCGCTGGGCCACGTGGTTGAGAAAGTCGGCAGAGGAACGAGGGTTCAAAGGCTTTCCTTGTTGGGGGCCGGCCGCTGGCTGCGACGTGGCCGCCGGGACAGGGAGGCCGTGCGGGATGTGGACACACGAACGCGGCCCTCAGGCCGCGTTCGTGACGATCATTGCAGCTTGGCAAGGACCGCGTCGGTTGCTGCGGCGGTACTCACCGCAAGACCCTTGGCGGCGAGATCGGCGGTGAACACGCCGTCATCCAGCACGGCATACACCGCGGCCTCGACCGTAGCAGCCTCGTCGTCCAGCCCCAGTGAATGCCGCAGCAGCATCGCGGCGCTGAAGATCGTCGCGTACGGATTGGCAATGCCCTTGCCGGCGATGTCCGGCGCCGAGCCGTGGATCGGCTCGTAGATGCCCACTGCGCCGGGCTCGCCCAGCGATGCCGAGGGCAGCAGACCGAGCGAGCCGGCCAACATCGAGGCCTCGTCGGTGAGGATGTCACCGAACATGTTCTCGGTCACGATCACGTCGTATTCGCGGGGCTTGGCCAGCAGGTGCATGGCCATCGAATCGACCAGTTGGTGTTCCAGTGCAACGTCCGGGAATTCCTCGCGGCCGATCCGCGCGGCGACATCGCGCCACAGACGCGAGGTTTCCAGCACGTTGGCCTTGTCCACCGAGGTGACCTTGCCGCGGCGGGTCTGGGCCAGGCGGAACGCGGTGCGCAGCACGCGCTCGATCTCGCCCACGCTGTAGCTGCACAGGTCGCTGGCGGTGTCGGCGGTGCGGGTCTTCTCACCGAAGTAGATGCCGCCGGTCAGCTCACGCACGACCACGAAGTCCACACCCTCCAGCAGTTCGGCCTTGATCGGCGAGGCGCCAAGCGCGGCCGCGTGCGTGCGCACCGGGCGCAGGTTGGCGTACAGACCCAGCGCCTTGCGGATTGCCAACAGACCCTGCTCCGGGCGGATCTTGGCATTCGGATCGGACCACTTCGGGCCGCCGACCGCGCCGAGCAGGATGGCGTCAGCCTTGCGGCACGCCTCCAGCGTGGTGGCCGGCAGCGGCTCGCCGTGGCGATCGATGGCGATGCCCCCGATATCGTGCTCCTGGAACCCGAAGGTGTGACCGAAACGGGTGGCGACGGCTTCCAGCACCGCGACGGCGGCGGCGGCGACTTCCGGACCGATGCCGTCACCCGGCAATACGACAATCTCAGCGTGCATGTTCACTCTCGTAACGTTCAATGTCAGGGGTACGACCCAACAGATACCCCAATTGGTCCACGCCTTCCAGCAGGCAGGTCTGCGAGAAGCCGTCCAGCGGGAAGGCATACACGCGTCCATCGGGCGTGCGCAGTTCGCGCGCGGCCACGTCGATGGTCAATTCGTCATCCGGGCGCTGCATCAGGGTCTGCACATCGGCCTCGTCCAACACGATCGGCAGCAGGCCGTTCTTGAGCGAATTGCCGCGGAAGATATCGGCGATCTCGCTGCTGACGATGGCGCGCAGGCCCAGGTCGGTCAGCGCCCACGGCGCGTGCTCACGCGAGGAGCCGCAGCCGAAGTTGCGGCCGGCCAGCAGAATGCTGCGGCCAGCGTTGTGCGGTTGGTTGAAGGCGAACGCCGGATTCGGCACGCCCTCGCTCTGCCAGCGCCAATCGTTGAATGCGTGCTTGCCCAAACCGACGCGCTCGGTGGTGGACAGAAAGCGCGCGGGAATGATCTGGTCGGTGTCGATGTTGGTCTCGCGCAGCACCACGCTGGTCGAGGTCAGGGTACGGAAGCCGCTCATCAGGCCACCTCCAGCGTGGCGTACAGTTCGCGTGGGTCGGCCACGCGGCCGTTCACCGCAGCCCAGGCGGCCGTCATCGGCGAGGCCAGCAGGGTGCGCGAACCGGGGCCTTGGCGGCCTTCGAAATTGCGGTTGCTGGTGCTGACCGCCAGTTGTCCCGGCGCGACCAGATCACCGTTCATGGCGATGCACATCGAGCAGCCCGGCTCGCGCCATTCGGCGCCGGCCGCGCGCACCACCACATCGATGCCTTCGGCTTCCGCCTGGCGCTTGACGATCTCCGAACCGGGCACCACCAGCATGCGTACGCCGTCGGCAACGCGGCGGCCCTGCAGCACCTGTGCCACTTCGCGCATGTCGCTCAGCCGGCCGTTGGTGCAGGAGCCGACGAAGACCACATCCACCGGGGTGCCGGCCAGGGTCTGCCCGGCGTGGAAGTGCATGTAGTCCAGGCCTTTCTGGTCGGCCGCATCGTTGGCCGCCGGGATCGGCTGGTCCACCGCGATCGCCGTGCCGGGGTGGGTGCCCCAGGTCAGGGTGGGGCGGATGTCGGCGGCCTCGATGTGGACCTCCACATCGAAGCGCGCGCCGGCATCGCTGCGCAGCTGCGACCAGGCGGCAACGGCCGCATCGAAGTCGGCGCCCTTGGGCCCGCGCGGGGTGTTGGCGACCCAGTCGAAGGTGGTCTGGTCGGGGGCGACCATGCCGGCGCGAGCGCCGGCCTCGATGGACATGTTGCACAACGTCATGCGCTGTTCCATGTCCATCGCCTCGATGGCGCTGCCGCGGAACTCCAGCACGTGGCCGGTGCCGCCGTTGACGCCGATCACGCCGATGATGTGCAGCACCACGTCCTTGGCGCCGACACCCTGGGCCAGCGCGCCATCGACGGTGATCGCCATCGTCTTGGCTTTACGCTGCAGCAGGCACTGCGTCGCCAGCACATGGCCGACCTCGCTGGTGCCGATGCCGAAGGCCAGCGCGCCAAACGCGCCATGTGTGGAGGTGTGGCTGTCGCCGCAGACGATGGTCATGCCCGGCTGGGTGAAGCCCTGCTCGGGGGCGATCACGTGCACGATGCCGCGGCTGGCCGACTGCAGGTCGAACAGCTCGATGCCGTGCGTGGCGCAGTTGTCGGCCAGCATCGCCACCTGGGCTTCGGAGGCGGCGCTGGCATAGGGCAGCTTGCCGTCGGCACCGGCCGGCAGGGTGGGGGTGGAGTGGTCCATCGTCGCCTTGGTCCGGTCCGGCCGGCGCGGGGAGAGGCCACGCTCGCGCAGTTCGGTGAAGGCCTGCGGCGAGGTCACCTCGTGGATCAGGTGCAGGTCGATGTACAGCACGGCGGGCGCGCTGTCGGTCTCGGGAACGACGACGTGGGCATCCCACAGTTTGTCGTACAGGGTGCGGGGAGCTGGGGTCATGGACTGGCCTTGCTGCGGTTCGGGGTACGTAGTGGGGGTGCTCAGGCCGCGGCGGTGGCCGCGGGCTGCTCGGCCGTCGCGTTGCGCTGGCGCAGCAGACGGTTGGCGACCTCCAGCCACGCCAGTGCGGAGGCTTCGATGATGTCGCGGCTGGTGCCGGTGCCTTCGTACTCCACGCCCTCATGGCGCACGCTCAGGTTGGCTTCGCCGCGCGCATCGGCGCCGATGCCCACACTGTGCACGTGGTAGCTGTCCAGCATCAACTGCACGCCGGTGGCGGCCGACAATGCGCCGAACAGCGCATCGACCGGACCATCGCCCTGCGCCGTCTCGGCAACGCGGTTGCCGTCAGGATCGGACAGCTCGACCAGCGCGTTGGCGCGGCTGCCGACGTCGCTGATCGTCATCGAGGCCAGCCGGTAGCCGTTCTGGGTAGCGCTGCCCTGCATCAGGGTCTGCAGGTCGGCGTCGGTGACCACGCGCTGCTGTTCGCACAGTGCCTTGAACTGTTCAAAGACGTGCTTCAGTTCCTCCTCGTACAGGAAGAAGCCCAGCGCACGCAGGCGTTGTTCGACCGCAGCGCGGCCACTGTGGCGGCCCAGCACCATCTGCGAGGATTCCCAGCCCACGTCTTCCGGGCGCATGATTTCGTAGGTGCCGCGGTGACGCAGCATGCCGTGCTGGTGGATGCCCGACTCGTGGGCGAAGGCGTTGGCGCCGACGATCGCCTTGTTGCGCTGGACCGGCATGCCGACCAGGCGCTGCAGCAGCTGCGAGGTGGCGACGATGCGCTGGGTGTTGATGTGCGTGTCTTCGTCGTAGAAGGCGTTGCGTACCTTCAGCACCATCGCGATTTCTTCCAGCGAGCAGTTGCCGGCGCGCTCGCCGATACCGTTGACGGTGCACTCGACCTGACGCGCGCCGCCTTCGATGGCGGCCAGCGAGTTGGCCACGGCCAGGCCCAGATCGTTATGGCAGTGCGCGCTGAAGATGATGCGGTCGCTGTCCGGGACGCCGGCGATCACGCGCTGGAACATCCCGCGGATCTCTTCCGGCGTGGTGAAGCCCACGGTGTCGGGCAGGTTGATGGTGGTGGCGCCGGCGGCTACCGCCACGCGGGCGACCTCGATCAGGAAATCTTCCTCGGTCCGCGTGGCGTCTTCAGCGGAGAACTCCACATCACCCACGTAGCTTCGGGCCAGGCTGACGTGCTTGTGCACCGACTCCAGCACCTGCTCGCGGCTCATGCGCAGCTTGTGCTCGCGGTGCAGCGGGCTGGTCGACAGGAATACATGCAGGCGCGGGTTCGCCGCTGCCTCCAGCGCCTTGGCCGAGGTTTCGATATCGGCGGCCAGGCAGCGCGACAGCACGGCCAGGGTCGGGCGGCGGACTTCGCGGGCGATCATGGCCATCGCTTCGCGGTCGGACTGGGAGCTGGCCGGGAAGCCGGTTTCCATGACATCCACGCCCAGCTCGTCCAGTGCGCGGGCCATTACCAGCTTCTGCTGCGGGCTCATGCTGCAGCCGGGCGATTGCTCGCCGTCGCGCAGGGTGGTGTCGAAAATTCTGATTCGGGGGGAGTTGGGCATGGTCACCAGGAGGTCTCCTCGACGGCAAGGTCGGATGGGATGGCAGAGGTAGGAATCGAAGCGGAAATCGGGGATGTCGCGAGCACGGTTGGTAGGGGCGGGCGTGTTCGCTCGCTGGCGCGGCGGCGCGGCTTGCGCGGGGGGCGGGGACGGATGTCGGCCAGCAGCTGGGCCAATACCAGCGCATCGATGTTGCCGCCGGAGACCACCGCGCACTTGCGCTTGCCGGCGACCCGGCGGCCGGCGGCCAGTGCCAGCGCGCCGGCACCTTCGGCGATGACGTGCTCTTCCAGCGCCAGCCGCACCAGGGTCTCGCGCAGCTCGGCTTCACGCACGATCACCACATCGTCCAGCAGCGCACTGCACAGCTTGCGGGTCAGGAAACCGGGAATCTTCACCTTGACGCCGTCGGCCAGCGTGGCGACGGGGGCGATTTCACGCACGTCGCCGCGGATGGCGCGGGCCATCGAATCGACGCCCTCCACCTGCGCACCGACGATGCGCACGCCCTGCGATTTCAGCGCCAGCGCGACGCCGGAGGCCAGGCCACCGCCGCCGATCGGCACGATCACCACGTCCGGCGCATGCGGGGCCAGTTCAATGCCCAAGGTGCCCTGGCCGGCGATCACGTCCGGGTCGTCGAAGGCGGACAGGAAGCGATAGCCGTGCTGGTCGGCCAGGGCACGGGCGAAGGCGTAGGCCTCGTCGTAGCTCTCACCGTGCTGGCGCACGGTGGCGCCCCAGTGGGCGACCCCGGCGATCTTGGTGGCCGGTGCACCGTGCGGCATCACCGTGATCGCCGGAATGTTCAAGCGGTAGGCGGCCCACGCCACGCCCTGGGCGTGGTTGCCGGCCGAGGCGCAGATGACCGGGCGGTCATCGCCGCGCTCACGCCCGGCCAGCAGGGCGTTCAATGCACCGCGCACCTTGTAGGACCCGGTGCGCTGCAGGTTTTCCAGCTTCAGCCAGACGCCGAAACGCTCGGCGTAGTGCAGCGGCGTGGGCGGCAGGAAGCGGCGCAGCCGCGCCTGCGCGGCCAACACATCGGCGACGCTTACGTCGCCTACCTCCGGTTCCTGCGGGGTACGGCTAGCCGGCATCACGCACCCGGCCATGGTGATCGTCGCGGCGCGGTACGCGCTGCGACGGCGCACGGTGCGACGCACGACCGAGAAGACACCTCCGTACCGGCACCGATGCAACGGTGCGGGCGTTCATGCGGATACTCCGGGTTCCAGCGCGCTGATGCGCACCGAAACACAGTCGTAGATCTTCTCGATCTGGCGACGCAGGGTTTCCGGCGGGCGGGTGGAATCGACCACCAGCTGCAGGTGCCAGCGGCCGTCGTCGGCGGCATTGGGCGCACCGGCGATCGCGCGCGGCGCGAAGCCGCGGCGTTCGGCCATGCCGATCACGCGCAGCAGCGCGCCTTCGGCCGGGGTCAGCACCAGGTCAAGCCGGTATTGCATTGGGGAACTCCTGGGACTGATGAGCGGGGTTGCTTTCCAGCATGGTGCTGTTGGCGTTGTTGGGCGGCACCAGCGGCCACACGTTGGCACGCGCATCGATGGCCACATGCAGCAGCGCCGGGCCGGGCTGGGCCAGCATCGCGGCCAGGCCACCTTCGACATCGTCACGCGCCTCGATGCGCGTGGCCGGAATGCCAAACACCTGGGCCAGTGCGGCGAAGTCGGGGTTGTCGGACAGATCGATCTCGCTGTAGCGCTCGGCGAAGAACAGTTCCTGCCACTGGCGGACCATGCCCAGCGAGCTGTTGTCCAGCAGCACGATCTTCACCGGCAGGCGGCAGCGGGCGATGGTGACCAGCTCCTGCACGTTCATCATGAAACTGCCATCGCCGGAGACCAGCACCACGGTGCGATCCGGGCAGGCGAACTGCGCACCCATCGCCGCGGGCAGGCCGAAGCCCATGGTGCCCAGCGCACCGCTGGTCAGGTGGTTGCGCGGGTGGGTGAAACGGCAATGCTGGGCGACCCACATCTGATGCTGGCCGACATCGCAGGCGATGATCGCGTCGCTCGGCGCCAGCTCGCTCAGCCGCTTCAGCAGCGCCGGTGCGTAGATGTGCTTGCCCGGTGCGTCGTAGCGCGGGGCGAAGCGTTCACGATGGCCCTGGCAGCGCTTGGCCCAGGCCTCCTGCGTGGCCGGTGCGGTGGCCGCGGCGGTCAGTGCGCGCAGCGCCGTACCGACATTGCCCGGCACCGCGATGTCGGCGGTGCGCAGCTTGGAGATCTCGTACGCATCGGCATCGATATGCACGACGCGGGCAAACGGGGCGAACTCGTTCAACTTGCCGGTCGCGCGGTCATCGAAACGCGCCCCGACCACGACCAGCAGATCGCTTTCCTGCACGGCCATGTTGGCCGCGCGGGTGCCGTGCATGCCCAGCATGCCCAGGTAGTGAGGGTGCTGCGGCGGCAGCGCCCCCAGGCCGCGCAGGGTCAGCACGGTCGGAATACGGGTTGCCTCGACGAAGGCACGGAAGTCCTCCACCGCATCGCCCAGCGCCACGCCACCCCCGGCATAGATCACCGGCTTTTCGGCCGCGGCGATGGCGGCGATGGTCTGCGCGATGGCCTCGTCCTGCGGCGCAGGCGGTGCCACCACCGTGGACGGCACGTGGTCGGGCAGGTGCGACGCATCGGCCACCTGCACGTCTTTGGGCAGATCGATCAGCACCGGACCAGGACGACCCTCGCGGGCGATCCGGAACGCATCGGCGACCACCTGCGGCAGGTCATCGACCGAGCGCACCAGCCAGCTGTGCTTGACGATCGGCAGGGTCAGCCCGAACACGTCCAGTTCCTGGAACGCGTCGGTGCCCAGCAGCGGGGTGGCGACCTGGCCGGTGATGCAGACCATCGGCACCGAATCCAGCATCGCATCGGCGATGCCGGTGACCAGGTTGGAGGCGCCCGGGCCGGAGGTGGCGACGCAGACGCCGACCCGGCCGCTGGCACGGGCGAAACCGTTGGCGGCCAGGGCCGCGCCCTGCTCATGGCGGACCAGGATGTGCTTCAGCCCGGAATCCACCAGGGCGTCATAGAACGGCATGATGGTGCCGCCCGGATAGCCGAACAGCGTATGCACGCCCTCGGCTTCCAGGGCCTGCGTCAACCAGCGTGCGCCGTTGCGGGGCGCGGTGCTGTGTGCGGAGGTATTCATGCGGTGACCTTTACGAAAGCGGGTGGGGGAGCCGCGCGGTTACGCGGCTTGACTTTGCAACCAGACCATCTTGGCGCGCAGTTCCTTGCCTACCTTCTCGATCGGGTGCTCCAGGTCGGCCTGCTTGAACTTGTTGTAGTTCGGCAGGCCCGCTTCGTACTCGGCCACCCAGTTCTTGGTGAAGGTGCCGTTCTGGATATCGGTCAGCACGTCCTTCATGCGCGCCTTGGTGCCGGCGTCGATCACGCGCGGGCCGCTGACGTAGTCGCCGTACTGCGCGGTTTCGGAGATGAATTCCAGCATGCGGGTGATGCCGCCTTCGTAGAACAGGTCCACGATCAGCTTCAGTTCGTGCAGGACTTCGTAGTAGGCGATTTCCGGCTGGTAGCCGGCTTCGACCAGGGTTTCGAAACCGGCCTGCACCAGGGCCGAGGCGCCACCGCACAGCACGGCCTGCTCGCCGAACAGATCGGTTTCGGTCTCTTCCTTGAAGGTGGTCTGGATCAGGTTGGCGCGCGCGCCGCCCAGGCCACCGGCGTAGGCCAGGGCGTACTCGGCGGCCTTGCCGCTCTTGTCCTGGTAGACCGCCCAGATGCACGGCACACCGCGGCCGATCTCATACTCGCGACGGACCAGTGCACCCGGGCCCTTCGGCGCGACCAGTACCACGTCCAGATCCTCGCGCGGTTTGATCATGTCGAAATGCACGTTCAGGCCGTGCGCGAACAGCAGCACCGCGCCCTGTTTCATGTTCGGCGCGAGCACGTCTTCGTAGAGCTTCTTCTGCACCATGTCCGGGGTCAGCACGGCGACCAGATCGGCATCCTTCACCGCCTCGGCGGGGGCTTTGACGGTGAAGCCGTCGGCCTGTGCCTTGACCTCGGTCGGACCGCCCGGGCGCAGCCCGACGACGACATCGAAACCGGATTCACGCAGATTCAGCGCGTGCGCGCGGCCCTGGCTGCCGTAGCCGACAACAGCGATCTTGATCTGGGGCAGGTCGTTGGTGCTCATGGGGGAGGTCCTTTGGAGGCAAGAAAAAAGAGGGCCGACGGTCAGCGACGCGTCGGCCCATCAGGGGAAGGGGTGGCACCGGCCTGGCCGCGACCACACGCGAACGCACCCGCCGTGGGGGCGGTAGGCGTCGGCTGGCTCGAGGTGGGCTGGCGGGTCATGGTGGAAGGCAACTCGGAGGGGAGGTGGGAAATCAAAGGGTTCTGAAACGAAAAAACCCGCACCTGGTCGGGTGCGGGTTTTGATGGATACCTGGCAGTCTTGCTTACACGCCGGTCCGTCCCGCACCTGTTGGTTGGGTAATAAGTACGAGGACGAGAAGCGAATGGATGGAGGCCGCGCCGTGGTCGGCGTGCTCGATGGATTCGCGGGTGGCTGTGCGCTGCAACATGAGATCGAGAAAACCACACGGCTTTTGGCGGTGTCAACCCTGGAAACACAATTTCCATCGGTTTCGCCTGCATCCACCGCAAGGCCCCGCCGTACAAGGATGGTTGCGGCTGAAAGCGTTCCGATGAACTGGAATTCAGCATTTTGCAGGGCCTGATTGCGCGGATTCGCGGCGGATTTGTGGGAGGTGCATGACCATAGTGGGATGTGCTCCGGCGGCATCTGCCGCCACCATCAGCTCGCTACCACCCTCAGGAACCACCCCGTGTCCTCACGCCTTGCCCGCGGCCTGCTCGCCGCCGCCGTCCTGTGTGCCCTGCCTGCGGCCGCCATCGCCGCCGACCGGATCACCGGCCACACCTTCGCCACCCGCTCGGAGGTGATCGCCCCGCACGCGATGGCCGCCACCTCCCAGCCCCTGGCCACCCAGATCGCCCTGGACGTGATGAAGTCCGGTGGTTCGGCGGTGGATGCCGCGATCGCGGCCAATGCCGCTCTCGGTTTGATGGAACCCACCGGCAACGGCGTCGGCGGTGATCTGTTCGCGATCGTATGGGACCCCAAAAGCGGGAAGCTGTATGGGTACAACGGCTCGGGTCGCTCGCCGAAGTCGCTGACCCTGGCCGAGTTCCAGCGCCGGGGCCTGAAGGAGATTCCGGCCACCGGTCCGCTGCCGGTCTCGGTACCCGGCGCGGTGGATGGCTGGTTCGCCCTGCATGACCGTTTCGGCCGCAAGCCGATGGCCGACAACCTCGCGCCCGCCATCCGCTACGCCCGCGAAGGCCACCCGGTCGCCGAGGTGATCGCCTACTACTGGGACCGCTCGGTGCCGCGACTGTCCAAGTACCCTGGCTTCACCGAGCAGTTCACGATCAACGGCCATGCCCCGCGCAAGGGCGAGATGTGGAAGAACCCGAACCTGGCCCACACGCTGGAGCAGATCGCCCAGGGCGGCCGCGATGCCTTCTACAAAGGCGAGATCGCCCGCACCATCGGCACCTACTTCAAGGCCAATGGCGGCTACCTGAGCTATGAGGACATGGCCAGCCATCACGGCGAGTGGGTGGAGCCGGTCAGCAGCAACTACCGCGGCTATGACGTGTGGGAGCTGCCGCCGAACAGCCAGGGCATCGCCGCGCTGCAGATCCTCAACGTGCTGGAAGGCTACGATTTCTCCAACATCCCCTTCGGCTCGCCCGAACACGTGCACCTGTTCGTGGAAGCCAAGAAGCTGGCCTTCGCCGACCGCGCGCGCTTCTACACCGATCCGGCGTTCCACCCGGCCCCGGTCGACCGGTTGATTTCCAAAGGCTACGCCGCTGAGCGCCGCAAGCTGATCTCGATGGACAAGGCGCTGAGTGAAGTGCAGCCGGGTACGCCGAAGCAGCTGCAGGAAGGTGACACGATCTACATGACCGTCGCTGATGCCGACGGCATGATGGTCTCGCTGATCCAGTCCAACTACCGCGGCATGGGCAGCGGCATGGCGCCTCCGGGCCTGGGATTCATCCTGCAGGACCGTGGCGAGATGTTCGTGCTGCAGAAGGATCACCCGAACGGCTATGCGCCGGGCAAGCGTCCGTTCCAGACCATCATCCCGGGCTTCGTCACCAAGGACGGCAAGCCGTGGATGAGCTTCGGCGTGATGGGGGGCGCGATGCAGCCGCAGGGCCATGCCCAGATCGTGATGAACATGGTCGATTTCGGAATGAATCTGCAGGAAGCCGGGGATGCGCCGCGCATCCAGCACGAGGGCTCGACCGAGCCGACCGGGCAGGCCACCGCGATGAGCGACGGTGGCGAAGTCAACCTGGAAACCGGCTTCCCGTACGAAACAGTGCGCGCGTTGATGCGCAAGGGCCACCGGGTGGTGTTCGCGGATGGTCCCTACGGTGGGTACCAGGCGATCCTGCGTGATCCGGAGACCGGGGTGTACTACGGCGCGTCGGAAAGCCGCAAGGATGGGCAGGCGGCGGGGTACTGACTCCCTCGTGCTTCGTAGCGCCGACCGTTGGTCGGCAGAGTCGCAGGGCAGAGCGTCAAGCAGGGCGTAAAGCAGGGCGTAAAGCAGGGCGCTTTGGGGCTGCGGGTAGTGGGCCGCCCTGGGTGGGTTGGCGGGACCCGCCGTGAATCCATCCATGGAGGCTCATGTCGCCGCATCCATGCGGCTCATGGTCCCGCCAACCCACCCACGCCGACCCACCCACAGTGGGTCGGTGCGCATGGCAAAAAGCGAACACGGCCGAAGCGGTAGAGCCACGCCATGCGTGGCTGCTTTGCCTCAACCAGGAGCCAAGGCGTCAGGTGCACGCTGCTGCGCCGAGCTTGGCCCGGCGGCTCTCCCCAGAACCACCTTGAAACTGTGAGCGGGACGGGGCGGGTGGGTTGTCGGCCCCATGAGCGCCATGGATGGCGCGACATGAGCCTCCAAGGACGGATTCACGGCGTGTCCCGCCAACCCACCCGCCCCGGCCCGCCCACCGATAGCCCGGGAGCGTGCCGCTCTAAGCGACCAACCCAGCCACCCTAAGGCGCCCGAGCCGCCTCATCGCGTGTCTCTTCCTGCGCCGCGATCTCCCGCTCGATCCACTCGTCCATCAACCGCCGCGCGCGCTGCGCACGGCGCCGCTGCAGCGCATGCTCCATATCCAGTACCCGGTACAACGACCACATCACCGCCAGCATCAACAACGCAAACGGCAGTGCCGCGATCGTGATCATCCCCTGCAGCGCATTGAGGCCGCCGGCCAACAGCAGCACGCCCGCGATCAACGCAATCGCCACGCCCCACACCATCCGGCGCGCCAGCGGCGGATCGCCGGCCTCCTCCGTCGACATCGTCGCCAGCACCAGCACCGCCGAATCGGCCGAGGTCACGAAGAAGATCATCAACAGCACCAGCGCGATCACCGACAACACCGTCGGCATCGGCAGGCTGTCGAACATCGTGAACAGCACCGTCTCGTAGCCATTGCCCAGCGCCTGGGCCAGATCCACGTGGCCGAAGATCTGCGACCACAGCGCCGTGCCACCGAATACCGAGAACCACAGGAAGCCCAGCACGCTCGGTGCGATCACCACGCCCAGCACGAACTCGCGGATGCTGCGCCCACGCGAGACGCGCGCGATGAACGAACCCACGAACGGCGCCCACGCGATCCACCACGCCCAGTAGAAGATCGTCCAGTCCGCCACCCACGTGCTGCCCGAGAACGGGGACATCCGCAGGCTCATCGTCACCAGCGAATTGAGGTAGGAGCCGATCGTGGTGGTGAACGTATCGAAGATGAAGCCGGTCGGCCCCAGCACCAGGATCAGCGCCAGCAGCAATGCCGCCAGGCCGAGGTTGAAGTTCGAGAGCCATTTGATGCCGCGGTGCACGCCACTGGTGGTGGAGGCCATGTACAGCACGAACGCCACCGCGATGATGGTCAACTGCACGGGTACCGAGGCCTGGATACCGAACACGCGCTCAAGGCCGGCCGCGATCTGGATCGTGCCGAAGCCCAGCGTCGTGGCCACACCGATCGCCGTGGCGACCACGGCGGCGACGTTGACCACGGTACCCATCCAGCCGCGGTGATGCGCGCCGATGATCGGCTGCAGCAGATCGCTGATCAGCCCGCGGCCGTTGCGGTTGAACTGGAACCAGGCCATCGCCAGGCCGATCAGCGCGTAGATCGCCCAGGGATGCAGGCCCCAATGGAAGAACGCATAGCGCATCGATGCGCGCGCCGCTTCCATGCTTTGCGGGGCCAGTCCCTCGGGCGGCTTCACGAAGTGCGAGATCGGTTCGGCCGCGCCCCAGAAGACCAGGCCGATGCCCATGCCGGCGGCGAACAACATCGACATCCAGCTCGCATTGGAAAAATCAGGCTCGGCATCCTCGCCGCCGATGCGCAGCGAACCGAAGCGGCCGAAGGCCAGGTACATCAGGAACGACAGCGTGATGAACACCACCAGCAGATACAGCCAGCCAGTACTGCGGATGATGGTGGACAGGCCGCTCTGGACGACCTCGTTGAAGGGGCCCGGCGCGAGGCCGGCGATCAGCACCAGCAGTGCGACCAGTGCGATGGAAATGCGGAACACCATGCAGGCGTGTCTCCGATCAGTAGGGGCGAGCCGAGGCTTGCAATCTCCAGCGGCACAACGGCAACAACTGGGGCGGATCAAGCCGGTCGAGGCCGGTCAGTACGGACGTCAATGGCGTCGAGCAGAGCGCGGTGTGCGCACGATCCGGAGGCTACCCCCTGACCGCACCGCATACCGCGCTGCAGCATGGTAGTGCATGGGGTGTCGGCGCTCTGTTCACATGCAAAGGCCCATCACGTCAGTGTGCGGCTCGGTCGTGCGCCCGTGGGCGCCGCTTTGTGCTCTAATTCGCCCCGAAGCGGGGGTACCGCGGCCCAGTGGCCAAGGTTGAGACAGTCCCTTCGAACCTGATCCGGTTGATACCGGCGTAGGGAAGCTTCGCATCTGCAGATGCATTGCGCCGTAGGGCCACCGCGCCCGGAGACCGCCCGCAATCCGTCCGTCGAGCGCCGCCGTTTCGTCCCTCCCATGCGAATCCCTCGCATAGAACCGCACAGTCCCTGTGCGGGGATTGAACCTAGGACGATGCCTCGATGAACGCACAGCTCTCCGCCCTGCAGCAACAGGCCCAGCAACTCTCCGAATCGGTCACGCGGCCGATTCCCGGCTCGCACAAGATCCACGTGCAGGGCTCGCGCAGCGACCTCCAGGTGCCGATGCGCGAGATCACGCTGACCCGCACGCCCACCTTGTTCGGTGGCGAAGAGAACGCGCCGGTCACGGTGTACGACACCTCCGGCCCCTACACCGATCCGGCTGTCGCCATCGACCTTTCCGTCGGCCTGCCTGCGCTGCGCGCGGCCTGGGTGGCCGAGCGCGGCGATACCGAGGTGCTGGACGGCCTGAGCTCGGCATTCGGCCGCTCGCGCGAAACCGATGCCCGTCTGGACGCGGTGCGCTTCCCCGCGCGGTTGCAGCCTCGCCGTGCGCGGGCCGGCGCCAATGTCACCCAGATGCACTACGCACGCCGCGGCATCATCACGCCGGAGATGGAGTTCGTGGCGATCCGCGAGAACCAGCGGCTCGATGCGATCCGCGACGCCGCACTGCTGCAGCAGCATCCCGGCGAGTCCTTCGGTGCCTCGATCCCCAGGATCATCACCCCCGAGTTCGTCCGCGATGAGATTGCGCGTGGCCGTGCCGTGCTACCCAACAACATCAACCACCCGGAAAGCGAGCCGATGATCATCGGCCGCAACTTCCTGACCAAGATCAACGCCAACATCGGCAACAGCGCGGTGTCCTCGGGCATTGCCGAGGAGGTGGAAAAGCTGGTCTGGGCGATCCGCTGGGGCGGCGATACCGTGATGGACCTGTCCACCGGCAAGCACATCCATGAAACCCGCGAGTGGATCCTGCGCAACTCGCCGGTGGCGATCGGCACCGTGCCGATCTACCAGGCCCTGGAGAAGGTCGATGGCCGCGCCGAAGAACTGAACTGGGCGATCTTCCGCGACACGCTGATCGAGCAGGCCGAGCAGGGCGTGGACTACTTCACCATCCACGCCGGCGTGCTGCTGCGCTACGTGCCGCTGACCGCCAAGCGCGTGACCGGCATCGTCTCGCGCGGTGGCTCGATCATGGCCAAGTGGTGCCTGGCGCATCACAAGGAGAACTTCCTCTACACGCACTTCGAGGACATCTGCGAGATCATGAAGGCCTACGACGTGACCTTCTCGCTGGGTGACGGCCTGCGCCCGGGCTGTATCGCCGATGCCAACGATGCCGCGCAGTTCGGCGAGCTGGAGACGCTGGGCGAGCTGACGAAGATCGCGTGGAAGCATGACGTGCAGACCATGATCGAAGGCCCCGGCCACGTGCCGATGCAGCTGATCAAGGAGAACATGGACAAACAGCTGCGCGAGTGCGGTGAAGCCCCGTTCTATACGCTCGGCCCACTGACCACCGATATCGCGCCGGGCTACGACCACATCACCAGTGCGATCGGTGCGGCCATGATCGGCTGGTACGGCACCGCGATGCTCTGCTATGTCACCCCGAAGGAACACCTGGGCCTGCCCAACCGCCAGGACGTACGCGACGGCATCATGGCCTACCGCATTGCCGCGCACGCCTCGGACCTGGCCAAGGGCCACCCCGGCGCGCAGGTCCGCGATAACGCGCTGAGCAAGGCGCGTTTCGAATTCCGCTGGGAAGACCAGTTCCATCTCGGGCTGGATCCGGAAAAGGCCAAGGAATTCCATGACGAGACGCTTCCCAAGGACGCGCACAAGCTCGCCCACTTCTGCTCGATGTGCGGCCCGCACTTCTGTTCGATGAAGATCACCCAGGATGTGCGCGATTACGCCGCCGGGCAGGGGCTGGAGGCGCACACGGCGCTGGAGGCCGGCATGGCCGAGAAGTCCGCCCAGTTCCGCGAGCTCGGGGCGCAGGTGTATCGCCAGGAGTGAGGCAGCGGCCGTGGCGGCGCACAACGCCACGGCCATCATCCGCCGCCTGCGTGATTCCCGCTAAGCTCGGCGCGACCAGGCAGGGATGGGGACGACGATGGCGATAGCACGCAGCACCAAATGGCTGGCCATCGCGCGCCGGCATCCCTCGGCCTGGTTGTTGGCCGTGCAGCTGCTCGGCGTCCTGCTGTATCCGGCAATGGACGAGGCTGGCGCCAGCCGCGCCCTGTTCGGGGCGTTCGGCATCGCCGTGCTTGGCCTGGCGTTGTGGGTGGTACGACGCAGCCCGCTCGGCATGTGGGTGGCGCTGGTGCTGGCCATTCCTTCGGTGGTGTTTTCCATCTCAGGCGCTCTGTTGGAGCGCCCGGCGCTGGTCACCACCGCGCAGCTGCTGGAATGCCTGCTGTATTTCTATACGGCGGGCAGCCTGATCGCCTACATGCTCCAGGACCACAAGGTGACCCGCGATGAGCTGTTCGCGGCGGGCGCCACCTTCACGCTGTTGGCGTGGGCCTTCGCCTTCGCTTTCGCGGTGTGCCAGCAGTGGTACCCGGGCAGTTTCGTGGCGGCCAGCGAGAGCGAACTGCGCACCTGGATGGAGCTGCTTTATCTGAGCTTCAGCTTGCTGTCCGGGGTCGGTTTGAGCGATGTGGTGCCCATCCATTCCCAGGCGCGCGCGCTGGTGATGCTGGAGCAGTTCGCAGGCGTGATGTACGTGGCGTTGGTGGTCTCGCGGCTGGTGGGACTCACCATGCTGACCCGTGCACGAAACTGAATCCAACATAAAAAATTCGCGCCAGAAGGCGCGAATGTTGACGCGTTTTATGTGAATTCATCGGCGAGAGAGAGCCTGTTGTCGGCCGCACGCACAGGCGCGGTTAACCGGCATAGGCTAGTATTCGCGCGCCTCGGTGTTTTTGCGGTTTGCGCCGATGGCGTGTGCGGAATCTGGCGGTTCGTCCTCGTGTATCGATTGTGACGTTCGCGTGAATTCCAGTGGTTTTTTGCATTTTCCTCGTGTCCTGGATGATCAGCAACGACAGTGAGCGCCCCTCCGCCGATGTGATTCGAATCGGCGACTTCCTCGTTACTCTCTCCTCGCGGGAAGTGATGAGCGAAGGCCTGCGTCGCCCACGTCGACTGACACCCAAAGCATTGGGTGTTCTCAAGGCGCTGCTGCGTTCTCCAGGGGCGGTGGTTACCCGTGATGAACTGTTTGCGGAGGTCTGGCCGGATACGCTGCCGACCAACGACGTGCTGACCCAGGCGGTCACCCAGCTGCGCAAGGCCTTCGCCACTGATGACGATGCGGCCGAACCCTATATCGAAACCATTGCCAAGACCGGTTACCGCCTGCTGATGCCGGTCAGCGTGGTCGACGATGCCGCACCTGTGCTGCTGCTCGAGCCCGCGCTGCCGTCGGCCTCCACGCCTGTGCTCGCCGCCGCGCACGTACCGGCGGCACTGCCGCATGCACCGCCCCCGCAGGACCCGATCAAACGTCGTCGGCGGCGCATCCGCCGCTACGCGGTCATGGTCGTCGGGCTGGTGATGGTGGTGGCGCTGCTGGTGATGGCCGCCATGCTGATGCAACGTGATCCGCCGGCCTCAGCGGTCGAGGCCGCGGTGGAGGACGGCACGCGGGTGATCGGTAGTCCTCAACGCCCGTATCGCCTGATTACCGCCACGGCAGGATTTGAAACGTATCCCACGCTGTCCCCGGATGGATCGCAGATCGCCTATGAAGCCGATGTGCCCAGCCGACCGGGCAGTGTCATCAAGGTGCAGACCTCCGGTAATGCACCAGCACGCGTGCTGGTCGAGCCGCCCACGGGCATGTCCGACCGCTTCCCGAGCTGGTCGCCCAATGGCCGTGAGATCGCGTTCGCCCGGTTCGGCCCGGCCGAAAGCTGCGAGGTGTTGATCGCCAGTGCGACGGGTGGGGCGGTGCGCCATGTGACCCGTTGCGACGGCACTGAGCTGCTCAGTTTCGACTGGACCCCGGACGGTCGCGGCCTGGTCTTCGGCTCGCTGTCCGGACGGTATGCGCAGCGCGGCATCCGCACCCTGGATATCGCCAGCGGCCGCTGGCAGCCGCTCGACTACGACATTGGCAGCGACAACTTCGAATATGCACCGCGGTACTCACCGGATGGGCGCTGGATCGTGTTCGTGCGCAATCCGCAGATCGGCGATCTGTGGCGCATGCCGGCCGAGGGGGGCAGTCCGGAGCAGCTGACCGATGATTCGGCGGAGATCCGTGGCTGGGCGTGGCGCGGCGACAGTCGCCACATCGTGTTCGGCCGCCGGGTCGACAGCGAATCGCGCCTGTATGAGCTCGATACCGATACGCGCGTTCTGCGCGACGTTGGTCTTGACGATGCGCAGTCCCCCACCGTTTCCCGGGCGAACGACATGCTCGCCTTCGTACATCGGCGCCCCCAGTTCGGCTTGTTCCGCGTGCCGGTGGAGGCAGCCGGGCTGGGTGTGCCGCAACGGCTGTTCCCCTCGGGAGGCCGTGACTCGCAGCCCATGGTCTCTCCGGACGGTCAGCAGATCGTGTTTTCTTCGGACCGTTCGGGCAGCTATGCGCTGTGGTGGGCGGATCTGCAGCGACCTGAGTCGTTGCGTCCGATCGAGGGCCTCAGGCCCGAAGCGCGCCAGGCCTCGGACTGGTCGCATGACGGCAAGCGGGTGCTGGTGTTGGGGCGCGATGAGCATGCCAACCCCGGGATCTATGAGGTCTCCCCGCGCGATGAGCAGACGTTGCGTCTGCCGGTTCCGGTGCGCCAGCCATTGCAGGCGCTGTACGGCAAGGATCCGCTGCAGGTGCTGGTGGTGGAACGCGACCGTGATGAGCGGATGCGTCTGTCGCTGTTCGATCGCAGCCTGACCCCGTGGCGACTGATCAGCAGCATCGAGGGCGTTTCCCAGGCGCGTTATGACGTCGCCGGCGAGCGCGTATTGTTCACCCGGCTCTCGGCAGGGGGGCTTTGGCAGGCCGACGCTGCGCTGAGTTCACGGAGCATCCGCCAGATCAGCGAAGACCGCCCCACGCGCTGGCGGTATCGCACCTGGACCGTGTCCGCGCAGGGGGGGATCGACTATCTTTCCAATCGCTCTGATTGCGCCACGGTGTTCACCCGGATCGCACAGCCGATCGCCGATCAGGAGCATTGCCTGGATGCAGACCGCCTCAGCGCCAGCAATGGATTCAGCGCAGGACCCGGCGGGGAGGCGCTGTATGTCGCGCTGGCGGTGGCCGATGGTACTGACATCGGCGTGATGTCGCTCCCCGAGCGCGTACCGTCGCTGTTTCCGGGGTTCGTCAAGTCTATGATTTTAAAAACAAAAAACCCTTCGTAACTTCTTCGTGGCGTCCTCGTCTCGAATTCGTATCAATCTCGCCAGGACTTCCTGAGGCAGCGGCCTGATTTGGCAAGACTGCAGGCCAGCAAAGGCAAACTCTTGGTGAAGTCATGCGTCAGCTCTCCCTGGCCGATCGCGGTCAATCGCTCTCCCTGGACAAGGTCGTTGACGACGGTCCGTTGCCCACCTGTCTGGGTGTGGCCCGGTTGGGCAGTCTGCAGAGTCCTGGGACGACCTTCACCGTGTGGATCCAGTTGCGGGGCAGTGCGTGGGTCGAGTCCAAGGAAGGGCGGTTCCGCTTGCGCCAGCGTGAGTGGATCGCCTTCGAGAAGGAATCCCGCCCCATGGTCCAGGCCGGCCGCGACGGCTTGTGCATCGGGCTGAGCCTGGCGCCGGACGCGCTGCGCGCGCTGGGTGAGCTCACCGACTGCAGTCTCTACGCGGGTCGCGGCAGCATGAGCCGCAGCGACGCCCGCGTCGCCCTGCGGCTGTGGCGTGACGTCCTGGCCACTGGCCATCCTACCCAGGCCCTGCGCCCGGTGCTGCTGCATCTGGCCGCCCTGCAGCAGGGCATGGCGACGGGCGTACAGCGCTGCCCGGGGCGTTCGCGCAGCCGCAAGCGCCAGGTCTTCGGACGCATGCAGCGCGCCCGTCTGTACCTTGAGGGCAACAGCCACCGCGTCGTGCGCATTGGTGAGCTGGCCGAACTGACCAATTTCTCCAGCTGGTACCTGTCAAAGACGTTCCAGAGCCTGTACGCGGAAAGCCCGCAATCGCTTTCCGCGCGCCTGCGCCTGGAGCGCGCCGCCGATCTGCTGCGCGACACGGACATGATGGTGGGCGAGGTGGCGGCAGCGAGTGGATTTGACAACTGCTGCAGCTTCGCACGGGCGTTTCGAGCCCGCTTCGGACTGTCCGCGTCACGCTATCGTGAGGCCGGTGCGAATCTCTCGCCAGATTCGGCAAAGTCTTCGGTTGTCTCACGCAAATAATTCACTGCAACGCAATCGTAACTTTCCGAGGCGTTTTTAACACGCTACTAACGTACCTCGGAGAGATAAATGAATTTTCGTACTCCCGCAGTGCGGCTGGGCCTTCTGCCCGCCGGCATTGCGCTTGCCCTGACGCCGGCCTTTGCTTCGGCGCAGGAAGCAAGCGGCACGACCGACCTGGACCGCATCCAGGTCACCGGCTCGCGTATCCGTCAGGCCAGCACCGAGACCGCCCAGCCGGTGATCGCGCTGCAGCGCGCCGACATCGAGAAGCAGGGCTTCACCAGCGTCGCCGACATCGTCCAGAACCTGTCGGCCACCGGCTCGCCGGCCATCAGCCGCGCCGATGCGCTGTCCTCGGGTGAAGAAGTTGGCGGCCAGTACGTCGACCTGCGCAACCTCGGCCCGGAGCGCACGCTGGTGCTGCTCGACGGCAAGCGCATGGGCGTCAGCTCCGGCGGTTACACCGACCTCGCCTCGATCCCGACCTCGGTCGTGGAGCGCATCGAAGTCCTGACCGATGGCGCTTCGGCGATCTACGGTTCCGACGCGATCGCCGGCGTGGTGAACATCATCACCCGCAAGAACTTCGACGGTCTGGAAGCCAGCGTCTACAAGGGCCAGTACGGCCAGGGCGACGGCGACAAGACCACCTACAACTTCGTGTACGGCCAGACCGGCGATCGCGGTTCGATCACCCTTGGCGCCGAGTACAGCGAGGAAAAGCCGGTTCTGGCCAAGAACCGTCGCTACAGCGCCTCGGCCAACGGTTACCGCCATCCGGTCCCGACCGATGAGGACACCAACGGCTGGAGCGCGATCACCGAGAAGGGCGTGCTGGTTACCGATGATGGCAACTACGTCCTGAACCCGGGCGGCGCCTCGAACAACTTCGGCGATTACCACGATCTGGGCAACGCCGATCTGTCCAACCCGTCGCAGCAGATGTTCCTGTCGACCGGCATCAAGCGTCGTTCGGTCTTCTCCAACGGCCAGTTCGATTTCACCGACAACATCCGCGGTACCGCCAGCGTTCTGTACACCGAACGCGAAGCGCTCCAGCAGATCGCCGGCTACCCGTACCGTTCGGCTGCCTACGACACCCAGATGGACGCCAACAGCGTCTTCAACCCGCTCGATACCGACGTTGATTTCATGCGTCGTACGTGGGAAGTGCCGCGTCAGACCAAGTCCGAGCTCAACACCTTCCGCTTCAGCGGCGGTCTGGAAGGCTCGTTCGAGTTCGCCGACAAGTACTTCGACTGGGATGTGGGCTACGTCTACAACCGGAACAAGGGCGTCAAGACCGGCACCGGCAATCTGTTCATTCCGAACGTGAAGAATGCCGTGGGCCCGTCGTACCTGGATGCGAATGGTGTCGCCCAGTGCGGTACCGCCGCGGCTCCGATCGCCGGCTGCACCCCGTGGAACCCGCTGCTGCCGTACGGCTCCACCGCCGACGGTTCGCTGTCCAACCCGGATCTGCAGAAGTACCTGTTCCTGCCGACCCACGACACCTCGCTGACCACCAGCAAGGTCTACAGCGCCAACCTGAGCGGCGCCATCGTGACCCTGCCGGCCGGCGACCTGTCCTTCGCGACCGGCTACGAGCACCGCGAAGAAGAAGCCGAGTACAACCCGGATGCGCTGCTGCAGTCGGGCCTGAGCACCGACCTGGCCGGTGCGCCGACCGCCGGTGGCTACAAGCTGGACGAGTTCTACCTGGAACTGAACGTGCCGATCCTCGCCGATCTGCCGTTCGCCAAGGAACTGTCGGTCGACATGGCCGGCCGTTACTCGGACTACAACACCTTCGGTGACACGTTCAACTCCAAGTTCGGCCTGAAGTGGAAGCCGATCGACGACCTGCTGGTCCGTGGCACCTATGCCACCGGCTTCCGTGCGCCGACCGTCGCCAACCTGTACGGTGGCACCTCGCAGAGCTTCGACAAGTACACCGACCCGTGCGACACCGCCTTCGGTGCAGCCGTGCGCAACCCCGACGTCGCTGCCCGTTGCGGCGGCGCGGTGCCGGCCAACTTCCGTCAGGAAGCGTCGGGTGGCATTGATGCCACCGGCCCGGGTGCACAGTCGAACTACCCGTACCTGTCCGGTTCCAATGATGGCCTGCTGCCGGAAACCTCCAAGACCTGGACCGTCGGCCTGGTCTACAGCCCGAACTTCGTGCAGGGCCTGGATGTCAGCCTGGACTGGTGGAAGATCCGCATCGACAACGTCATCGCGGCGGAGTCGGTCACCTCGATCCTCAACCAGTGCTACGTGCTGAACAACGCCAACGCCTGTGACCGTGTCACCCGTGACACCGACTCCGGTCAGGTCGTCGACGTGACCCGTACGCTGATCAACGGCGGCTACCAGGAAACCGCAGGTTACGACCTGGGTATCCGTTACCGTCTGCCGGAACTGTCCTTCGGCAATGTCGTCATCGACTGGAAGACCACCTATGTGGACTACCTCGAGTACAAGCGCGACAACGAAGCTGAAACCGCTGTCGAGCAGCACACTGGCTGGGGCACCGGCGATTGGGGCGGCAACTTCCGCGTGCGTTCCAACCTGAACATCGATTGGAGCCTGGGCAACTTCGGCGTCAACTGGGGCATGCGTTACTACTCCGGCCTGAAGGAAGAGTGCGCCTACGATCGCGAAGGCGGCCCGGAGTGCAACAACCCGAGCTACTCGTCGGCCTATACGCTGGCGATCCCGGTGCGCAACACCGGTTCGAACACGTTCCATGACCTGCAGGTGCGTTACACCACCCCGTGGGATGCCACCATCTCGGCGGGCGCGAACAACGTGTTCAACCACGAAGGCCCGGTGATGTACAGCCAGCCGAACTCGAGCTTCTCCTACTACGGCGGCTTCGACATCGGTCGGTTCTACTACCTGAAGTACACCCAGCGCTTCTGATCCATCGAAGCAATGGCGTAAAAAGAAAGGAGGGCGGGCCGCAAGGTCCGCCCTCCTTGCGTTGTGGGGTAAGGAAAGTCTGAGTTTTAGCGAAAGGTGATCCGCCTCACGTTTCGGGCGTAAATTCAGTTGATACCGTCAATCGGTCCAATCGTGGACGATTGAGAGATCGATATGAAAATGACGCTCGCTCAGAAGATTTCCGCTGTACTGCTTGCCTCCCTGGCGACCGCGGCCAGTGCATCGCCCGGCTTGATCGTCTGCGCAGGAGGGCGTTACTGCCAAGAGGTCCGCATCGAATGCCTCGCCGACGGTGGCTCCGCCGCCATGTGCGAGCGCCTGTGGCGCTTGTGCGTGCTGGACGCCTGTCCGCAGCGCTGAAACGACGATGGCGCGCCACAGGGCGCGCCATCCTTTGAGAACGCTTTACCCCGCACTCAGGCGTCGCTGGCGACCAGCCCCATCAGTGCGTTGGCGTGATCGCGCCACTGCGGGAGCTTGTTGAGCACGCCGGCCCGCTGCAGATACTCCTCGTCCACCGGATCGCCATTGATCAGCGCCAGTGCTACATGCACCGCACCGGTCACCCAGAAACTGCGGGTGTTCGAGCGCTGCGGCTGCAGGTGGAAGGCCACCGCCTCGATGATCGGCATCGGCAGGCCCCACAGCCCCAGCAGGTAGGCGCCTGCCTCGGCGTGACCCGGGCGATTCTCTGCCGGGTCTTCGGCGGTGCGTTCGTTGCGTACGCCCGGCAGCAGCAGGCCGATGTCGGCCAGCAGGGCCGCGGTGGCGCCCAGTTCGGCGCTGGACTCCGGCAGCAGCTTGGCGGCCAGGCGGGAGGCCAGCAGCGCACGCTGTTGCAGCGAGTTGCGCTCGGCACCGGACAGCGGCTGCGCGGAAAACACTTCGCTGGCCAGGACCAGATCACGCAGGGTCGACAGCCCCAGGCGGGTCACGGCGGTGCGCAGGTCGGAAATGATCCGGCCATTGTTGAAGAATGCCGAGTTGGACAGCTGCAGCACCTTGGCTGCGATGGCCGGGTCGGCCGCGACCAGCTTGGCCACGTCGGCGGTGTTGGTATCGTCGTCGTGCTCAAGCGCCTGGGTCAGGGTCAGGTACAGATGCGGCGGGGAGGGCAGCTTCTCGATCCGGCCGATGGCGCTGCGCAGGCGCGCGCTGTCCAGCAGTTCGCGCAGCTCTTCCAGGCTGGTCAGGGCTTCGAGCAGGACCTCCGGGGCCAGCGGCATCGGCAGGAAGCGATGGGCCACGCCGATCAGGCGCGCCGGCGGCGGGCGGTTGCCATGCTCGGCATCCACCAGCGCGATCCGGATGGTTTCAGGGCGCAGCGTGCGGATCTGGCCGAGCAGTGTCGTAGCGTTGAGATCGGGCAACTGCGGGCACACGATCACCGCATCCACCGGCGAGCCGGCAACGATGCCCATGGCGCTCTGGCCATCGGTCGCGGTCAGCGGTTGCCACTCTTCCCCAAGATCGGCAATGAATTCCAACAGCTCAGCCGACAGGCTGGCTTCGTCCCCAACAAGCAGAATGCGCACGACACGGTCCCCTGGCTGACCACGGTGAAACGCACCGTGGACGGTGTGAAGAGACGCAATGTACCCAATCCGGCACGAATAGTGATGTGCCGCATTGAAAAAACGTGATGCGCATCGCTCCGGCAATGGTGTGCCGGAGCGACGCCGGTCAGTCTCAGGCGATGTTGCCGAGGTAGCGCTGGTGCGCTTCGACCAGGATCTTCTTGGCTTCGGCGGCGCCGCCCCAGCCATCGAGCTTGACCCACTTGCCCTTTTCCAGGTCCTTGTAGTGCTCGAAGAAGTGGCCGATGCGCTCCAGCCAGTGGCTGGACACCTGCTCGATGTCCTCGACGTGGGCATAGCCACTGAACACCTTGGAGATCGGCACGGCCAGGATCTTCTCGTCGCTGCCGGCTTCATCGCTCATCTTGAGCACGCCGACCGGACGGCAACGCACCACCGAGCCCGGGACCAGCGGCAGCGGCAGCACCACCAGCACGTCGGCCGGATCGCCATCACCGCACAGGGTGCTCGGCACGTAGCCGTAGTTGCACGGGTAGCGCATCGGGGTGGAGAGGATGCGGTCGACGAAGATCGCGCCGGTTTCCTTGTCCACTTCGTACTTCACCGGCTCGGAATCCTTCGGGATTTCGATGATGACGTTGATTTCTTCCGGCGGGTTCTTGCCCGGCGAAACGAGTTCCAGACCCATGGGTGTGCTCCAGCTGAGAGGGGGTACGGCGCAAAGTCCGCCATTTTAGGCCCATTGGCGGCCAGCGTGCAGCGCGACGGCGGCGCGGATGTGGCGCTGCACCCGAAAGGGGGCGTCCGCTGGGTGGGGGCTTGGCCACATCGGCCTGCCGGGAACCCCGACCGTTCATCGGGATGGCGCCTGATGTCGGGAACCAGAGCGCATGAGGATCATGCAGCTCTACCCGCCAGGAGCATGCCGATGACACTGACCCGCCTGATGGCCCGCACGCTGCTCCCCTTCTCGCTGGTGGCCAGCGCGGGTGTCCAGCCCGCCGATGCCCACCCGGGAAGGTATGTCGACCTGGTCGACTACCCGGACAAAGAGGCCAACTGGGACCGGTTCTACGCGCTGCAGGACCACCTGGGCGCCGAGTTCCATGACCTGTGCGGGGATACCTACTGCGAAGGGGCGTACAGCAACCACGTGCTGCTGCAGTTCCGATGCTCGGTGTGGCGGGCGACGGGGACGGTACACGCGTGCGCGCTGGTCGTCGGCGCCGGCAACCTCGATGTGGACACCCCGACGGGCCGGGTTCTGCCTGACAGCCGTGCCTGGGTCTGCGCCGCCCCATTGGGCGCCGATACGCCGGTGGAGATGCTGCAGGCAGCGCTTGAGCGCCGGGGGGCCTTGCTCCGGCCCTTGCCAGGCTCGTTCTTCTCGCTGCATGACGCCTTGTCTGATTGCCTGAACTGATCGCCCGGCATTGGATGCCATCTACAGGAGAACACTCATGCGTACCGCTATCGCCGGTGTAGTGCTGTTGGTTACTGCCTGGGGCGCTGCTGCCGTGGAGGCCAACGGCGGACGCGCGTATGTCGATGCGCGGCTGTATCCGAACCAGACGGCGGGCTGGGAGCGCTTCCGGGCGGCGGAGGCACGCCTGGTGCGCGGCTTCGATCAGGTCTGTGGCGATACCTTCTGCGAGGGGGAATACCACAACCTGCAGGCGCTTCGTTTCCGCTGCTCGGTGGACGCGGCTACCGGCCACGTCGGCGAGTGTCTGTGGACGTTTACGGGCAGTACGGCCCGTGTAGACATGGGGAGCGGCCGGATACAGGTGGATGCGCAGACCTGGGCGTGCCGGTTGCCGTTGGCTGGCAACACGCCGTTGTCCGATCTGCTGGGTACGCTGGAAGGCGAGGATCCACTCCATGCGCCGTTGCCTGGTACCCGCGACAGCATTTATGAGGGTCTGACCGTCTGTCTGTGAGCCAGGGGCTGTCGCCATGACGGCTGCGCCAAACGTGACTGATTCTCATTTGCGGAGTAACATGCCGCGCCTTACGGGTTGCCGTGTCCCTGCGGTCCCGCTTCGTGCATCGGCCCATGTCCACCAACGCCACTACCCTGACCGAGCTGTTGATCCGCGAACGCCCGGCGCTGCTGCGTCTGGTGCAGCGCATTCTGGGCAGCGACAGCGGCGCAGAGGATGTGATCCAGTCCATCTGGTTCAAGGCCCGGGGCGTGGACAGCGGGCAACCGATCAGCAACCCGCGTGCCTATCTGTACCGACTGGCCGCCAACCTGGCGACCGATCATGGCCGTGAGCGCACGCGCCGCACGCGCCTGTTGGCCGAGCACTACCTGTGGGGCCCGGAGGAGGCGCTCTCGACCGAAGAGCAGGCGATGGCGCAGGACGAACTGCAGCGCGTGCTGGACGCGGCCGAGCACCTGCCCGAGCCGACCCGCACCATCTTCCGCCTCAACCGCCTGCAGGGCATGACCCAGGTGGACGTCGCCAAACGCCAGGGCGTGTCCGTGACGACCGTGGAAAACCACGTGCGCACTGCACTGCAGCGATTGGCCTGGGCGCGCACCGGGCGCTGAGCGGCACCCGCTGGGCTTGGGGAAGCCCGTTTCCCATCCGTCTTGATCATAATGCCGTCCCTTCCGGCCTCTTCTTCGTCCGCGCGTGATCGCGCGATCCACCGCCAGCCATGAGCCCGCCCCAACAGCCTCCGATGTCCCGACCTTTGCCGCCATCCGACCCTGCTGCCGTCCAGGCCCGTGCCTGGATTGCCTGGCTGGCGTCCGGCGCGGTCGAGCCGGTGCAGATGCAGGCCTTCGAGCAGTGGCTGGCCGAGCCGGACAATCGCCGCACCTTCGAGTACGAGCGCCAGCTGTGGCGCAGCCTCGGGCCGCGACCGGTACCCGCGGCGGCGGCAACACGGTCACGGCGTCGGCCGCGGTGGCCGCTGGTCGGGGCGGCCACCGCGGCGGCGCTCGCGCTGGCGTGGATGGCACCGGAGGCGTGGCTGCGGCTGCAGGCCGATCACCGCAGCGGGACGGGCATCCAGGCCGTGGCGCTGCCCGATGGCAGCCGCGCCGTGCTCGATGCCGACAGTGCCATCGCGGTCCGGTACGACGGGCAGGTGCGCCGCATCGCGCTGTTGCGCGGGCACGCCTGGTTCCAGGTGACGCCCGATCCGGCGCGTCCGTTCCAGGTGGAGGCGCAGGGCGGTGTGATCGAAGACATCTCCACGGCGTTCGCGGTCGCCAGAGAAGACGATCACGTGGAAACGAGGGTCGAACAGGGCCGGGTCCGGGTCGCAGCGGCCGATCGGGCGGGCTGGACGTATCTCGACGCGGGGCAGCGCGCGCGCTTTGCACCGGGCGGGCGGGTCACGCGGGAGCAGGACGTCGCCCTTGACCGCATCGCCGCATGGCGCGAGGGCGAACTGCTGCTCGAGGCGACCGGGGTCGAGGATGCGGTGCGGCGCATCGCGCGCTATCGCGCTGGCGCCACCTTCGTGCGTGGCGATCTGTCGGCTCTGCCCGCCGTCAACGCCGCCTTCCGCATCGACCGGCCCGAACAGGCACTGGACGCGCTGGCGGTCAGCGCTGGCTTGAGCGTCACCCGGCTGCCGATGGGGGTGGCGATCGTGGCACCGGCCAGCATCACGGCGGAGTAGCGCCGCGAATCCGCCGTCGTGGCATCACGCACACGCACCGGTCTTGGGGCTGTGCCCGGTTCGTTCGTCTTACTCGGCACAACGTACCCGCCGCCGCCACGTACGTCCGCTGCATCCGCACCCGTGTGCGGGTGACCCGCCTCTGCGGCACTGATCTTCTGACAGGTTTTTCCATGCGCATCTCCACCCGCGCGGGCCATCGTCCGCGCCCGTCACGTCTCTGCATCGCTCTGCTCACGGCTGGCCTGGCGGCTGCGCCCGGCCTGCCGGCATTCGCCCAATCCAGCGCGGCACCCGCTGCGGCAACGCTGCGGTTCGACATTTCCGCCCAGCCGCTGTCCGATGCGCTGCGCACCTACATGCGCCAGTCCGGTGTGCAGGTCGCCTATCCGGCCGCGCTGGCCGAAGGCGTGACCTCCACGGCGGTGGCCGGGCAGATGGATGTGCAGTCTGCCTTGCTGCGCCTGCTGCAGGGCAGCGGGCTGAGCCTGCGCCAGGTCGGGCCGGAAGCGGTCACGCTGGAGCGTGCCGTGGCGGCAGCCAACGACGATGGCCTGATCGTCACCGATGCGCTGAGCGTGGCCGGCAACCGCATCGAGGGCGGCGGCGATGCCGAGCGTGCGCTGGAGGTGTACCGCACGGCGGGTTCCAGTGCCTATATCGCGCGCGCCACCATCGAGCGCTTCCGCGGCACCTCCACCTCGGACATCGTCAAGGGCGTGGCCGGCGTCACCGCGGGCGATCCGCGTACCGCCAACGCGCTGGACGTGAACATCCGCGGCATCCAGGGCCAGAGCCGCATCCCGGTGATCATCGACGGTGGGCAGTCCACCATGGATACCTACCGTGGCTACGCGGGCCAGTCGCAGCGCACCTATCTCGATCCGGACCTGATCTCCAACATCACCATCACCAAGGGGCCGAGTCTGGGCGTCAATGCGTCCGGTGGCATCGGTGGCGTGGTCGAGATGGAAACGCTGAAGATCGACGACGTACTGCGTGATGGTCGCGATGCCGGGCTGCGCGTGCGCACCGGCATGGCCAATGCCAGCGCCAACAACGTACCCGCCTATGACGCCGCACCGCGTACCGACCGCAGCGCGCTGGGCAGCCAGTTCTTCAACATCGCCACGGCCAAGCAGTGGGATCGCGTCGACCTGGTCGCGGCGTACGCATGGCGCGAGAACGGCAACTACTTCTCGGGCAAGCACGGCTACGACGATTTCCCGCAGACGCGGCGCACCCTGGCGCCGTTGAATCCGCCGGATACCGAGGTGTTCAACACCTCCTCGCGCTCGGCGTCGTTCCTGCTCAAGGGCACCTGGCGCATCGACGACAACCAGACGCTGGAAGCCGGCTACCGCCGCTATGAAGGCACCGCCGGCGAAATCATGGCCTCGCAGATCATCCGCGTGGACCGCGACCGCGTGCCGCAGTGGGATCCGGGCCATGTGGACATGGATGCCTACAACCTGCGCTACCGCTTCAACCCGGACAATGAGCTGATCGATCTGAAGGCCAACCTCTGGTACACCGACGCCGACAGCCTGATGTACAACGGCCTGACCGGCATCACTCCGTGGTACTTCGATCGCCGCACCGAGTGGTACGACGGCCCGTCGTTCAATACCGATCCGGGCTACAAGGACGCCTACCGCAATGAGCTGACCCAGACCCGGCTCGGCTTCGATGTGGGCAACACCACGCACCTGGATTCCGGCGCCGGGCTGTTCACGCTGGACTACGGCCTGTCCTTCAGCGATGAGGACGTCGGCCCCGGCCCGCATTCGCCGGTCATGCACGACGACCTGGTCAACAACCGCTTCCTGCGCAACGCCGAGCGCAAGGAGTACAGCGCGGTGGCCTCGGTCAAATGGCAGCCGGACGAGCATTGGGAAGTGGTGGTCGGTGGCCGCTACAACCGCGTCAATGTGCATGACCGCAACCGCCTGGCCACGCCGGACAGCTACGGCGTGATCGGTCAGTATCGCTACACCCAGCTGCTGGACGGCAACCCGAACCTGCCGGCCTGGCGCGCCAAGCGCATCGCCATGTTGAACTGGTATCCCGATGCCAACGGCCAGTTCACCGAGGCCTCGTTGCTGGCCTCCCCGTACGAGAAGGGGACGGTCGGTGACATCACCGGTTGGAACTTCTACGACGCCGATGACGCCGAAGACCTGCGCGTACCGGTCAGCTGGACCTGGTCGCAACCGATCCGTCGCCGCGACAGTGCCTTCATGCCCAGCGCCAGCGTCGCCTACCGCTTTGACGAAGACACGATGGTGTACGTGAAGTACGCCGAAGGCGTGAAGCTGCCGAGCCTGTTCGAAACCACGCTGGGCCTGTTCACCGCGGCCAAGCCCACCGGTGAGCTCAAACCGGAGCGGGCAGGGACCTGGGAAATCGGCGCGAGCACGGTGCGCCACGGCCTGTTCACCGAGGGCGACCAGGCCGGGTTCAAGCTGGCCTACTTCAACACGCGCATCGATGATCTGATCACCCGCGATTACCGCACTCTTTCGGCCGGCCTGATCCGCAACGTGGACCGCTTCAAGGTCGCCGGCGTGGAGTTCCAGTCCAGTTATGACAGCGGCACGGTGTTCGCCGATCTGTCCGCGCATTACTACCTCCAGGCCAAGACCTGTGCGCCGGACATTGCCGCCGAGCGCCGCGCCTACGGTATCCAGCGCAGGATCGAGGAACTGAAGAACACCCCGGACTGCGTGGATGGTGGCTTTGAAGGGTCCTACAGCAACACCCAGAACCCGCCGCGCTACAACGTCAACCTGACCCTGGGTTCGCGGCTGTTCGACCAGCGCCTGAGTTTTGGTACCCGGGTGATCCACAACGCCGGCCCGATCAGCGCGCTGGACAAGGAATGGAACGTCGGCCTGTCGGCGATCCAGCAGCTGTACCGCGCGGCGAGCATCGTGGATCTGTTCGCCAGCTGGCAGGCCAGCGAGCAGTTCGCGGTGGACCTCAACGTGGACAATCTGACCGACCGCTACTACCTCGATCCGCTGGCGTTGGGCGTGATGCCCGCACCGGGCCGGACCGTGCGTCTGGCGCTGACCTACCGCTACTGATGCCCGGACACGACAGGGGCCGGCATTGCCGGCCCCTGCGTGCCTCCGGCCTGCACACAGGGTGCGCGGCCGGTATCGGCATCCGGCGATCGCTCAGCCGGCGTTGGCCTGTACGGTCGCATCGGCGTGCAGCGCTTCACTGAGCTCATCGACCACGATCGCCCACTCCGCATCCGAGCGCAGCTGCTCGGTCAGGAACTGGCGCTGCCCGTCGTTCCAGTAGGGCGCTTCGATCAGGCGGATCTCGTTGGACAGCTGGTGATCGCGGATGAAGGCGGCAATCGCTTCCTCGCTGGCGTCCAGGCCGAGCTGCAGGAACAGATTGGTCATGCGCGGTTCGGTGGTGATCATCGTGTCATTCCAGTGGCAGGGCGTGGTCCGTATTATCGGGGCAAGGCCGTGACGGTGGCATGTGACGGTCGCACCGCTGATCACGCGACAATGGGCTTGGGGTTGCCCCCGTGCCAGACGTCTTCAACAGAGAACCGTGCCCCACTTCCCCACCCAAGCAGTGCCATGATCGTCATCGATACTCCCGAAGCCACCCGCAGCCAACGTCTCAAGGCGGCCACCCGTGACAGCCACGGCGCGCTGGACAAGCGCATCATGGCCGGCGACATCTTCGCCAGCCGCGACCTGTTCGCAAAGTTCCTGCGCGTGCAGTACCGCTTCCACCGCGATATCGACGCGCTGTACGGCAACCCCGCGCTGGATGCACTGCTGCCCGATCTGGACGAGCGCCGCCGGCTGCCGCTGATCGCCCGCGACCTGTCCGACCTGGAACAGACCCTGCCGCTCCCGGCATCCACGTACCTGGATGGCGACCTGCCGCTGCCGGTCGCCCTGGGCTGGCTGTACGTCGCCGAAGGCTCCAACCTCGGTGGCACCGTGCTCTACAAGATGGCTGCCAGGCTGGGTCTGGACAGTGGTTTTGGCGCGCGCCATCTGGCCGCCCATCCCGATGGTGCTGCCCGCCACTGGCGCGAGTTCACCGCCGCGCTGGATGGTGTCGCGCTGACCGAGGTGCAGGAGCAGCAGGTGATCGATGCGGCCGATGCGGCGTTCCGCAGCGTGCACGGGCATGTCGAGGAAGAATTCGCATGACCGCTGCGCCTTCCAGGCGCGTCGCGCCGGGCCGCAACTGCCGCCCATGATGCGCTGGCTCTGGTTCGGCCTGGGCTGGATCATGGTGGCGCTGGGCGTCATCGGCGCACTGCTGCCGGTGATGCCGACCACGATCTTCCTGATCCTGGCCGTCGGCTGCTTCGCGCGCAGCTCGCCGACGTTCGAACGTCGGCTGCTCGAGCATCCTCGTTATGGTCCACCGCTGCGCCTGTGGCGCGAGCAGGGCGCGATCAGCCGCAAGGGCAAGGCCTTCGCCGGCGCCGGCATGGCGTTCGGCTTCGTCATGTTCTGCTGGGGCGCGCATCCGTCCTGGCCGCTGCTGGTGGGCGTCGGCCTGTTCTTTGCGGCCAGTGCGGCCTATGTGCTGTCACGGCCTGCGCCGCGGCCGTCGGCCACGGCCGACCGTCCGCCGGAGCGCTGAACGTGCTGTCTGCCCGGTACTGATTCCCACCGCCTAGCCGCGATACTCTTCGCCCCTTTCCTGCCTCCGGCGCTGCACGGTGCCGCGATGCCTCTGACTGATGACGTCCCCATGACCTTGCCCATCGCTCTTCCTGCCGCCGTGGCGGCACTGCCGCATGACCTGACCCCCTGGGGCATGTACCAGGCCGCCGATGGCGTCGTGCAGACCGTGATGATCGGGCTGGCGCTCGCCTCGATCGCCACCTGGACGGTGCTGGTGGCTAAGACCTGGGAACTGGGCCGGCAACGCACGCGGCTGCGCCAGGCACGCGCGCTGCTGTTGCAGGCCGCGCAGCTGCCGGTGCCGCAGACGCATCCGTTGCTGGACGACGGCGCAGCGCATGAACTGATCGACGCGGCCCGCACCGAGCTGCGCCTCTCGCAGGACGCGCAGGATCCGGTCGGGATCAAGGAACGGGTCGCCTCTCGCCTGGAACGCATCGAACTGGCGCATGCACGCCAGCTGCGCACCGGGGTCGGCCTGCTCGCCAGCATCGGCGCGATCGCCCCGTTCGTCGGCCTGTTCGGCACGGTGTGGGGGATCATGAACAGTTTCATCGGCATCGCCCACGCCAACACCACCAATCTGGCCGTGGTCGCGCCGGGTATCGCAGAGGCGTTGCTGGCCACCGCGCTCGGCCTGGTCGCGGCGATTCCCGCCGTCGTGATCTACAACCACTTCACCCGTGTGCTGGCCGGTATCCGCGGGCTGCTCGGTGACCTCTCGGCCGGCGTGCAGCAACTGGTCTCGCGCGATCTGGACCGCCTCGGCAATGCGCCGGCCGTGCGCGACGCGCGCTGAGGACCGGCCATGGCCATCAAGACCGCCCGCCACGACGACGACGCACTGGAAGAAAGCCACGACATCAACGTCACCCCCTTTATCGACGTGATGCTGGTGCTGCTGATCATCTTCATGGTCGCCGCGCCGCTGGCCACGGTGGATACGCCGGTGGATCTGCCGGCCAGCACCGCGCAGCCGCAGCCACGCGATGCCGAACCGGTGTTCCTCTCGGTGCAGGCCGATCTGTCGCTGAGCGTCAACGATGTGCCGGTCGGCACTGACGGGCTGGATGCCACGCTGGAGCGGCTGACCGCTGGCGACCACGAACAGCGCATCTACCTGCGTGCCGATCAGAGCGTGCCCTATGGCGAGCTGATGCAGACCATGAACGCGCTGCGCGCGGCCGGGTATCGCAGGATCGCGCTGGTGGGCGTGGAGCAGCGCAGCGAATGAGCCGCGACACCGCCGCAATGCTGCGCTGGGTAGGCAGTCTGGCGCTGGTCCTTGCCGCGCATGCCGTGCTGATCGGCGGCGCGCTGTGGTGGCAGCAGCGAGCGCCGGTGCGGGTCAACGATACGCCGGTGGAAGCGGTGATGGTGGAGTTGGCGCCGGTACCCGAGGCGCCGTCCGTACCGCCGAAAGAAATCCCACCCGGGCCGTTGCAGCAGGAACAGCATCGGCCCGAGCCGACGCCGGTGCCGAAGGTGGATCTGCCGCCGGACGACACCCCGGACGCGCAGGACGTCCTGCGTCGCCAGACACCGCGCGAAGCAGCGCCGACGGACCAGCACAACGTGGACCAGACGCTGGCGCCGCCGGCGGTGACCGCACGGCCATCCGAGCGCTATGCCGCCACGCAGACGGTCGCCGGCCGCCAGGGCAGCGCGGCCGTGACCTGGCAGGGCCTGCTGCTGGGCCATCTGGAACAGTACCGCCGCTACCCGCGCCAGGCCGAGCGTCTGCGCCAGCAGGGTGTGGCCCATGTGCGCTTCTCGGTGGACCGGCAGGGCAACGCCTCCAACATCCGGCTGGGCCAGAGCAGCGGCCATCCGCTGCTGGACGAGGAAACGTTGGCCACGGTGCGGCGCGGCAGCCCGTTGCCGCCACCGCCAGCGGAGATCACCGGCGACCCGGTGGAGGTGATGGTGCCGGTGACGTTCTTTCTCCGGCGGCGCTGAAGCGGGTGTCACACGCGCGGCACGGACGCGCTGGCATGAGGCCAGCGCGTCCGTCCTGCCTCAGAGCAGTGGCACCAGCAGCAATGCCACGATGTTGATGATCTTGATCAGCGGGTTGATCGCCGGGCCGGCGGTGTCCTTGTAGGGATCACCGACGGTATCGCCGGTGACCGCGGCCTTGTGTGCCTCGCTGCCCTTGCCGCCGAAGTGGCCATCCTCGATGTACTTCTTGGCGTTGTCCCACGCACCGCCGCCGGTGGTCATCGAGATCGCCACGAACAGGCCGGTGACGATGGTACCGATCAGCAGGCCGCCGAGTGCGCGCGGCCCGAGCAGCAGGCCGACCACCACCGGCACCGCGACCGGCAGCAATGACGGGATGATCATTTCGCGGATCGCCGAGCGGGTCAGCAGGTCCACCGCGCGGTCGTACTGCGGTTTGCCGGTGCCGTCCATGATCCCGGGAATCTCGCGGAACTGGCGGCGTACTTCCTCCACCACCGCGCCCGCCGCACGACCCACCGCTTCCATCGCCATCGCGCCGAACAGATAGGGAATCAGGCCGCCGATCAGCAGGCCGATGATCACCTCATGGTTGGACAGGTCGAAGGCGAAGACCTCGCCGGGATTGGCCGCCTGCAGGTTGTGGGTGTAATCGGCGAACAGCACCAGCGCGGCTAGGGCGGCCGAGCCGATCGCGTAGCCCTTGGTCACCGCCTTGGTGGTGTTGCCGACGGCATCGAGGGGATCGGTGATGTCGCGGATTTCCGGCGGCAGTTCGGCCATCTCGGCGATGCCGCCGGCGTTGTCGGTGATCGGACCGTAAGCGTCCAGCGCCACGATCATGCCGGCCATCGAGAGCATCGCGGTCGCGGCGATGGCGATGCCGTACAGGCCACCAAAGTAGTGCGCCAGCCAGATTGCCACGCACACCGCGATCACCGGCAGGGCGGTGGACTTCATCGAGACACCAAGGCCGGCGATGATGTTGGTGCCGTGCCCGGTGGTGGAGGCCTGCGCCACGTGCTGCACCGGTTTGTACTGGGTGCCGGTGTAGTACTCGGTGATCCACACGATCAGCCCGGTCAGCACCAGCCCGATCAAGGCGCAGAAATACAGGTTCAGCGCACCGTGCGCGTTGTCGGGCATCAGTTGCGTGGTGATCGGGTAGAACGCGATGGCGGCCAGGACACCGGACACGATCACGCCCTTGTACAGCGCGCCCATGATCGAGCCACCGGGCTTCACCTTGACGAACAGCGCGCCGACGATGGAGGCAATGATCGATACGCCGCCCAGCACCAGCGGATACAGCACCGCATTCGCACCGGCCTCGGCGATCATCAGGTTGCCGAGCAGCATCGTGGCGATCACGGTGACGGCGTAGGTTTCAAACAGGTCGGCGGCCATGCCGGCACAGTCGCCGACGTTGTCGCCCACGTTGTCGGCGATCACCGCCGGGTTGCGCGGGTCATCCTCGGGGATGCCGGCTTCGACCTTGCCGACCAGGTCCGCGCCGACATCGGCGCCCTTTGTGAAGATGCCACCGCCCAGCCGCGCGAAGATCGAGATCAGCGACGAGCCGAACGCCAGCCCGACCAGGGCGTGCAGCGTCTGCGCCACATCCAGCCCGAGTCGCAGCAGCAGCGCGTAGTAGCCAGCCACGCCCAGCAGGCCCAGCCCGACCACCAGCATGCCGGTGATCGCACCGCCGCGGAAGGCCACATCCATGGCCGCACTCAGGCCGTTGCGGGCAGCCTCGGCCGTGCGCACGTTGGCACGCACCGAAACGTTCATGCCGATGTAGCCGGCCGCGCCGGACAGCACGGCACCGATCGCGAAGCCGATCGCGGTGTACCAGCTGAGGAAGAGGCCAACCAGCACGAACAGCACGGCACCGGCGATGGCGATGGTCAGGTATTGACGGTTGAGATAGGCGCGCGCGCCTTCCTGGATGGCGGCGGCGATTTCCTGCATGCGGGCATTGCCAGCCGGTTGCCGGAGGATCCAGCGTGCCGACACGATGCCGTAGAGAATCGCGAGGATGGCGCAGAACAGCGCCAGAGAAAGCCCGTAACGTTCCAGCATGTCCCCTCCCGGGTGATGGAATGACATCCAGTGAACGGATGAACGTCTCCACGCGGGGGCACAACAGGCTGCAACCATGAACCAACCCGTTCAGACCGTGCCGGTCTTCAAGCGTGTGGCGGTGTTCAGCAATCCCTGGTGGCCGGAGTATGCGGGTAAATCCTCGATGCATGCCAGCAAGGATTTCAAACTGCGCGTGCGTGCCCGGATCGCCAACGACGGAGGTAGTGCCGGCCGCTGGCCGGCAACCACGCAGATCCGGACGAAGGGCCGCCTTTGCCACGCCGTTCAGCCATCCACTGGCAGCCTCGGCCCATCCCCCGCCGTTGGAGTCCTGCCATGTCCCCCCGTCATCTGTTGTGGCTGGCCCTGTTGCCCGCCGTGTCCGCCTTCGCCGCCGAAACCCCCGAGCTGCAGCGCGCCGCCGGCACACCGCAGGCGGTAGGCGCGGCCCACACGCTGCGCCAGATTCCCGAAGCCTGCGCACGGCTGGAAGGCGTGTTCACCGGCGAGGCGGCACAGCCGTACAAATTCGCCGTGGTCCGCACCAGCGAGCAGTGCCAGCCGCGTGCCCGCTTCGTCGATTACGAGAAGGCGCAGCCCAGCGAAGCCAAGGGCTGGAAGCTCAATGATGTGATCCGCGTGCCGAATGCCTCCTGCCCGGCGCAGCAGGCGGTGGTGCGCGTGTGGCGGATGCCGGTTACCACCAAGCCGGAACTCGATGGGCAGGGCCAGTCGCGCATCTACCTGGAAGACGCCAAGAAGCAGGCGGCTGCCGGCAAGATCGCCCAGGTGCCGATGTTCGCCGCGAAGATGAAGGTCGAGGGCAAGGCCTGCAACTGACGCCCCGTAACGGCGGGTAGTGCCGGCCGCTGGCCGGCTCCACGCGGACCGTCAGATGCGCGATGAAACCGGCCGCTGGCCGGCGCCCAGGACGCTCCCGGACACCGCGATGCCGGCCAGCGGCCGGCACTACCCGAGCGCCGGACAGCCCGACGATGCCGGCCAGCGGCCGGCACTACCTGAGCGCCGGACAGCGCGACGATGCCGGCCAGCGGCCGGCACTGCCGGGCTTGTTCATGCCTCGAAGGCAGGCAGCTTCTTCTTCACCGCCACGTTCTTCAGCGTCACGTATTTCGGCAGCCCATCGGACCCGTACGGCAACGGGGCTTCCCCCTTGATCAGCGGGGCGAGATAGGCGCGGGCCTTGTCGGTGATGCCGAAGCCATCGCGGCGGATGAAGCCGGCCGGCATCTTCTTCTCGTGGTTGGCCACCTTGTGCAGCGGGGCCGCTTCAATCTTCCAGCGGTAAGGCGTGTCGCTGGTGCGCACGATCACCGGCATCACCGCGTTCTGGCCCTTCAGCGCGAACTGCACCGCCGCCTTGCCCACCGCCTGTGCCTGCTCCCAGTCGGTCTTGGAGGCCAGATGGCGTGCCGAGCGCTGCAGGTAGTCGGGCAGGGTCCAGTGGACCTTGTAGCCCAGCCCATCCTTGACCCGCGCGGCCAGCTGCGAAGCCACGCCACCGAGCTGGGTGTGCCCGAACGAATCGGTGCCGCCGCCCGCATCGGCGACGAAGCGACCGTCGGCGGTCTGGATGCCTTCGGAGGCGACCACTACGCAGTAGCCCACGCGCTCGACCACCTGTTTCACTTTGGCCAGGAACGCCGCTTCGTCATACGCGCGCTCGGGCAGCAGGATGATGTGCGGGGCGTCATCGGCGCCCTGGCCGGCCAGGCCCGCAGCCGCCGCGAGCCAGCCGGCGTGGCGGCCCATCGCCTCGTAGACGAATACCTTGGTCGAGGTCTCGGCCATCGCGGCCACATCCAGCGCTGCTTCGCGTACGGAGACGGCGGTGTACTTGGCGGCCGAGCCGAAGCCCGGGCAGGTATCGGTCACGGCCAGATCGTTGTCGATGGTCTTGGGCACGCCGATGCAGGTCAGGTCGTAGTCGAAAGCCTTGGCCAGCTGGGAGACCTTCCAGGCGGTATCGGCCGAATCGTTGCCGCCGTTGTAGAGGAACCAGCGCACGTCATGGGCGCGCAGCACCTCGAGCAGGCGCGCGTACTTATCGCGGTCGGCCTCCAGCGATTTGAGCTTGTAGCGGCACGAGCCAAACGCGCCGCCGGGGGTATGGGCGAGGGCGGCGATGGCGGCGGCGGTCTCCTTCGAGGTATCGATCAGGTCCTCGCGGAGCGCGCCGAGAATGCCGTTGCGCGCGGCCAAGACCTTGATTCCTTTGGCCCTTGCGGTGCTGATGACCGCCGAGGCGGTGGCATTGATGACGGCGGTGACGCCGCCTGACTGGGCGTAGAGCAGGGTACCGTTGGACATGATGCGACCTTGGTCTGGGGGAAGGACATTGCAGAGACATTACCGGTATGGGGTAAAGTGCGCGTATTGCGGTGCAGCGTGATTGTGGACAATCCCGGGGCGCGCGCCCTTCCATTTTCTTACCAAGTTGGAGTCAGGTTGATGCGATTGGTTCTGTTGGGACCGCCCGGTTCGGGCAAGGGGACGCAGGCGACGCGCCTGAAGGAACATCTCTCGATTGCGCACATTTCCACCGGTGATCTGCTGCGCGCTGAAGTCGCCGCCGGCACCGAGCTGGGCAAGCAGGCCAAGGCTGTGATGGATGCCGGCAACCTGGTGTCCGATGACATCCTGCTGGGCATGCTCGAGTCGCGCCTGGGCCAGGACGATGTGGCCAAGGGCTTCATCCTCGACGGTTACCCGCGCAACGTGGCCCAGGCCAACGCGCTGGACAGCCTGCTGGCCAAGATCGGCCAGCCGCTGGATGCCGTGGTGCAGCTGGACGTGCCGACCGAACTGCTGGTCGAGCGCATCGCCGGCCGCGCCGCCGAACAGGGCCGCGCCGATGACAATCCCGAATCGGTGCGCCAGCGCCTGCAGGTCTACAACGACCAGACCGCGCCGGTGGTGGATTTCTACGCTGGCCGCGGCACCCTCGCGCGCGTTGATGGCGTGGGCGAACTGAACGACGTGGAAGCGCGCATCCGCGCCGCGATCCAGGCCTGATGCGGGTCGGTGCCGCTACGGCGGCACCGCGCCGGCTGTACGTTTGCCGGCGCCGCAAACACACACGCCCGGCCCCCGAAGGGACCAGGCGTGTGGTTTGAAGGTGCCAGCGAGCGGGCTTGCTCAGAGCCCCGCAGCATGAGCCCCCCTGGGGATGGCCTCTTGGGGAGTAGGACCAATGGGGTACTGCGGCTGGCCAATAGAATTGTGTCCGTCTTCACAGTATGGCGCTATCGGGAATTCCCCGACACCGCGCTGGATTTTTCTGATAGTCGACTAGGAGTTGTCTGACGGCGATCTCCATCGACGGTGGCGATCGGCGACAATCGTACGCATGAGCACGATCCACATTCTTGGCATTGCAGGCACTTTCATGGGCGGCGTGGCCGCACTGGCGCGCGAGAAGGGCCATACGGTCCGCGGCAGCGATCAGGCGATCTACCCCCCGATGTCCACCCAGCTCGAACGGCTGGGCATCGCCCTGGATCCGGGCTACCGCGCCGACAGCGTGGCGCCGGACTGCGACGAGGTGGTGATCGGCAATGCGCTGTCGCGTGGCAACCCCGCCGTGGAAGCGGTGCTGGATGCAGGCCAACGCTACATCTCCGGCGCCCAGTGGCTGTCCGAGCAGGTGCTGCCGGGCCGCGATACCCTGGCGGTCGCCGGCACCCACGGCAAGACCACCACCACCACCATCCTCACCTGGCTGCTGCACAGCGCCGGGCGTGAACCCGGCTTCCTGATCGGTGGCGTGGCCGAGGATTTCGGCGTCTCCGCGCGCGTCGGCAGCGGCCGTGAGTTCGTGGTCGAGGCCGATGAGTACGACACCGCGTTCTTCGACAAGCGCAGCAAGTTCGTGCACTACCGGCCGCTGGTGGCGATCCTCAACAACCTCGAATACGACCACGCCGATATCTTCCCGGACGTGGCCGCGATCCAGCGCCAGTTCCACCACCTGATCCGCACCGTGCCCGCGCGTGGGCGCCTGATCGTCAACGGCGAAGATGCCTATCTCGCCGACGTGCTGGCGATGGGCTGCTGGACCCCGGTGGAGCGCTTCGGTTTCGATCCTTCGCTGGAATGGCATGCCGAGCTGGTGGAGGCCGACGGCAGTGTGTTCGTCGTGCACCATCGCGGCGAGCGGGTCGGTGAGGTGCGCTGGTCGCTGCTCGGCCGCCACAATGTCCTCAACGGGCTGGCCGCCCTGGCTGCCGCGCATGCGGTCGGCGTCGAGCTGGCCACCGTGATCCCGGCGCTGGCCGCGTTCCGCAGCGTCAAGCGCCGCATGGAAGTGATCGGCCAGGCACGCGACATCACCCTCTACGACGATTTCGCGCATCACCCCACCGCGATCCGTACCACCCTCGAAGGCCTGCGTGCCAAGGTGGGCGATGCCCGCATCGTGGTGGCCATGGAGCCGCGCAGCAATTCGATGCGGCTGGGGGCACACGCACAGGCGCTGGCGCCCTCGCTGGACGGTGCCGACGCGGTGGTGTTCCTGCATCGCCCGGAACTGGCCTGGGATGCGGCGAGCGTGATCGCCGCCGTCCGGGGTGAGGCCCATGCCGTGCCCGATACGGATGCGCTGCTGGCTCAGCTGGGCGCGATCGCAGCGCCGGGTGACCATGTGGTGTTCATGTCCAACGGCGGTTTCGACGGGGCCCCGCGCCGCTTCCTGGCGCAGCTGCAGCACCCCTGAGGGACGCGGGCCATGACCGACACCGCTTCACTGCCCCTGTTCCCGCTGCACACCGTGCTGCTGCCCGGCGCGGCGCTCGGCCTGCGGGTGTTCGAACGCCGCTACCTGGACATGCTGCGCGAATGCAGTCGTGCGGGGACTGCCTTCGGGGTGTGCCTGATCCTGGACGGTGAGGAGGTCGGTGCGCCGGCATTGCCGGCCGCCTACGGGGTCGAGGCGCGGATCGAGGATTTCGACGTGGGCGCCGATGGTGTTCTGGTGCTGCGCCTGCGCGGCCAGCGCCGCTTCCATGTGGATCACACCCGCGTGCGCGACAACGGGCTGATCATTGCCGAAGTGACCTGGTGCGCCGCCGACAGTGACGATGAACTGCAGCCCGAACACGCGCTGATGGCCACCGTGCTGGAGCACATCATCGAGCAGGCCGGCGCGGCCTTCGCACCGGTCAGCCCGGCGCAGATGGAGCAGGCCAGCTGGGTTGGCTGGCGCCTGGCCGAACTGCTGCCACTGCAGGATGCGCAACGCCTGCAACTGCTGCAACACGATGACCCGCACCAGCGCCTGCAGGCGCTGCTGGACTGGATGCCGTAACGCGCGGTTCCCCCCGCGTTACGCCCCCTCGGCCGGGTAGCTCCGGCGCTGCATCACTCGGCCGGTGGCATGCGCACGCGCAGCACCGGCATCTCGGTGTCTGGATGGGTATCGACCTGCTGCGGCAGCCCGTCCAGTGCCTGGCGGACCGCATTGAGCGACGGGTCGATGCCACGCATCGGCCGCCACATCCCGATCAGCTTGAAGTGCTGCTGGTAATGCAGCGTCTGCGCACTGCCCAGCCACAGCGGTTCATTGTCCGGCGCCGCCAGGCGTGCCGGTGCCGGCCACAGGCGCAGCGCGAAGATCTCATTGGGCGCATTGCCAGCCCGCAGCATCAGCAGCGATTCGACCTGGGTATCCAGCGTGGCCGGCAGTACCGGCACCTTGTCCTTGTCGGAGGACTTGTCGAGCATCAACAACGCCTGCTCCCAGCCCGCCTGGGGCTGCACGCGCCAGCCCTGGCTTTCCAGCCGGCGCTGCAGCGGCGCCAACGGACCGGCCACCTGCACATCCAGCGGCCAGCGCTGATCGTCGTCGAACTCATTGCGACGCGAGGGCAGGTGCTGCCATTCGGTCGTCCACCAGGCCTGGGCATCCAGCGGCGCCGGGGTCGGCTGGGCAGGCTCGAAGCGCGCCAGTTTCACCGGGATGTTGCGTGGGGCATACCAGAGCGCGGCGATGGCGAAGGTGCCGTAGAACAGCCATGCCACCGGCTTGACCCAGAACGAGCGGTTGAACCGGCGACGGTAGGCGATGCCCAGCACCAGCAGCCAGAACAGGCCGAACAGCATGCCGCCGATCACATCGCTCAGCCAATGCGCGCCGAGGTAGATGCGGGCGAAGCCGATCAGGCTGACGATGATGCCCGACAGCAGGTAGGGCCATACGCGGGTGCGCCCCGGCAGTTCACGGGCGATCAGCACGGCGAAGAAGCCGAAGGTGATCGTGGCCATCGTCACCGACACCGACGGGAAGCCGAAGCCGCTGCTCGCATCCGGCGGGCGGACCACGTCCACCGTCGCACCGAGCAGCTTGCACAGCGCCAGCCCGAAGGCGAGGGCGGCCAGCCAGTGCGCGGCCGCCATCCAGCGCCGGCGCCAGACCAGGTAGCCCATGCCTGCCGCGGTGGCCGGCAGCAGGACCTGCCAGGCGCCCAGCGAGGCCAGTGCGGCCATCGGGTAATCGGCCAGTGGATTGCGCAATGCCAGCATCGCGTGGTGCACGGCCAGATCGACCATCAACGGCTCGCCGTGGGCGACCACCGCCATCAACAGCACGAACCAGCCCCAGCCGAGCAGCAGCAACATCACCGCCAGCATCGCCAGCGGCACCGACTCGCGGCGCTGCGGGTCGAACACGGCGACCGAGTAACGGCCCAGCGTCGGGTGACGCTGCGACCAGGCCAGCAGGCTGGCCAGCCAGCTGTCCATGCGCGAGGCCGACCAGCGGTAGCCATACAGCACGATCGCCCACACCAGGCCCATGATCACGCCGAGCAGGGCCAGCACCATCACCAACCGGCCGGCGACCGCGGCGACCGCGTCGTAGGCCTCGCCCAGCACCCAGCCGGGCGCCAGGAACAGGACGGCCCAGGACAGGCTGGCGATGCCGCTGGCCTGGATATAGCGCGACAACGGCATCTTCATCATGCCGGCGATGGCCGGCACGAACGGGCGGATCGCGCCGACATAACGCGCCACCAGGATGCTCTTGAAGGCATTGCGGCGGAACATCGTCTCGCCGCGATCGAGCAGCTGCGGGTATTTGCTGAAGGGCCAGAAGCCCCGCAGCCGATCGCCCCAGCGCCGGCCTACCCAGTAGCTGATGCCGTCACCGGCGAATGCGCCCAACGCCGCGCAGGCCACGGCATACGGCCCGGAGATCTGGCCCAGCCCGATGAACACCCCGACCGCGAACAACAGCGGCAACGCGGGCACGATCGCGCCCAGCACGATGACCGCATCGCAGAAGGCAATGAGGAAAATGACCGCGCCGGCAAGCACGGGGTGAGCTGAGATCCACGCAAGCGTGGCATCGATCCATGACGAGTCCATCGGGGGATTATAGGGGGGGCAAAGTGACTGACTGCCCGCCAGAGGCCGGGAATGTGCGGCATCTGCAGTGAATGAACGCGATCACCCGCCTAGAATGGCGGCATGACACGCCCTGCCGATCCCGCCCCGACCGCCCTCAAAGCCGACAGCTTCGGCCGCATCCTGCTGATGGAAGAGGATGGCCAGCGCTTCGTGCGCCGTGACCTGGAGGCAACGCCGTGGTGGTTGCGGGCACCGGCGTGGTGGCTGGCCCGGCGCGAGGCACGCGCGCTGGCGCATCTGGATGGCATGCCGGCCACGCCGCGGCTGCTGCGCTGGAACGGGCGCTGGCTGGACCGCAGCTTCATGGCCGGAGATGCCATGTACCAGCGTCCGCCGCATGGCGACCTGGCCTACTTCCGCGCGGCCCGACGTCTGCTGCAGCAGGTGCATCGCCACGGCATCGCACACAACGACCTGGCCAAGGAGGCCAACTGGCTGGTGCGCGAAGACGGCTCGCCGGCCCTGATCGATTTCCAGCTGGCGGTGATCGGCAACCCCCGCTCACGCTGGATGCGCCTGCTGGCCCGCGAGGACCTGCGCCATCTGCTCAAGCACAAGCGCATGTACTGCCGGCAGTCGCTCACCCCGGTGGAAAAGCGGCTGCTCAAGCGCACCTCGTGGGTGCGTGATCTCTGGTTCCGCACCGGCAAGCCGGTCTATCGCTTTGTCACGCGAAAGATCCTGCACTGGGAAGACAACGAAGGGCAGGGTCCCAAGCCGTGAGCGCAGGCAGCGCGCACGCGCCGCAATGACCGGGCGAGCGCCCGGCAGACGCTGACCACGCGCAGCTGATCAGCGCAGATCGAGGATCTGCTTGCCGGCGAAGCGGCGTTGCGCATCGAAATCGTAGGCGACCCGCAGCACCCCATCCTCTGCACACGCATGGCAGGTGCGCAGCGGCGTGCTGTAGATCAGGCGCACGCCGCCGTTGGGCAGTGCTTCGCTGCCGCTGGCTTCGGCCGGGGCAAACGGTGAGGCATCCGGGTGTGCATCCAGGAACGGTTTGACGGTGGCATCGGCGCGCGACATTTCCGGCAGCACGTCCGCATCCACATCCAGCGTGTGCCCGGCGCTGTCGACCAGCAGCGTGCCTTCATTGGTGTTGGCACGGAACGGGTATTCGATGGTGGCGATGCCCACGCCGTCCTGGTCCCGCCATGCGCTCACGTAGCCGGGATTGCCCTGCGCCCCCAGTTGATGGGCGGCGGCGATCGCCTGCGGGCTGGCCTTGGCGGCCTGCATCGCCTTGGACAGGCAATCATCGGCGACCGGTGCCTGGCCACGGCAGGCATCGACCTCGCCGTCCCAGATCGCCGCTTCGCCGAACGGGGAGGTGCCCCCGGCGGTGCCCGGGACGGTAGCTGCGTTCTGCGTCGCGGAGGCGGCAGGATCGCCAGCGGGTTGGCAGGCGCCAAGGGCCAGCACCAGGGCCAACGCGGTCAGGGGAAGGCGGATCGCCGTCATGTCGCTCATTCCATGCAGAACGTGAACGCCCAGTATCGGCGCGGCGCATGAATCCGGCGTGTGCGCCGGGGCGGCATAATGCGGATTCACTGCACCCGCATCCAAGGAATTCCGCGCATGGCCAGTCTGCAAGGCAAGACCCTGTTCATCACCGGCGCCTCGCGCGGCATCGGCCTGGCCATTGCGCTGCGTGCGGCACGCGACGGCGCCAACATCGCGATCGCGGCCAAGTCCTCGGTGCCCAATCCGAAGCTGCCCGGCACCATTCACAGTGCCGCCGAGGCGGTGACCGCTGCAGGCGGGCAGGGGCTGGCACTGAAGTGCGACATCCGCGAAGAAGACCAGGTGCGCGCGGCCGTCGCTGCCACCGTGGATACCTTCGGTGGCATCGACATCCTGATCAACAACGCCAGCGCGATCTGGCTGCGCGGCACGCTGGACACGCCGATGAAACGCTTTGACCTGATGCAGCAGGTCAATTCGCGCGGCAGCTTCCTGTGCGCGCAGGCCTGCCTGCCGCATCTGCTGCAGGCGCCCAACCCGCACATCCTCACGCTGGCGCCGCCGCCGACGCTGGACCCGAAGTGGTGGGGCCCGCATACCGGTTACACGCTGGCCAAGATGGGGATGAGCTTCGTCACCCTCGGCCTGGCGGCCGAATTCGGCCCGCAGGGCGTGGCCGTCAACGCGTTGTGGCCGCGCACGGTGATCGCTACCGATGCGATCAACATGATTCCCGGCGTGGACATCCGTGGCTGCCGCACGCCGGCGATTCTGGCCGACGCCGCGCACGCGGTGCTGTGCCGTGAGGCGGCCGGTTTCAGCGGACAGTTCCTGCTCGATGACGAGGTGTTGGCGCAGGCGGGCATCACCGATCTGAGCGGCTACGCCGTCGATCCATCGCGCCCGTTGATGCCGGACCTGTTCCTGGAGTGACGCGCGTTCGCTGCGCGCGATGACAACAGCTGCACACACTGGGCTGCTATGGTGCGTCCCCCCAATTGGTATGGACACTCGCATGTCATCTCGCACACGGACCGCGCCGCTCGCCGCCGCCATCGCATTGATCAGCCTGCTCGGCGCCTGCAGCAAGGGGCCGGGCAGCGTCGCCGATACCCAGGGCGTGGAGAAGGTGAACGCCTACATCGCCTGCTTCAACGCCGTTGAACAGCCGATCCACGAAGGTTTCCAGCAGTACATCGGCTGGATGCAGGACCCCGAGGCCGGCCCGACCGGCAACGAGAAAAAGGTGCGTGGGCCAGGTACGGTGCTGTCGCATCGCGTGGAGGCATGCAATGCCCCGATGGTGGCGGCGCTGGCGATGACGCCGGCGGAGCCCGAGCTGGATCCGGCGGCAAGCGCTTACCAGAAGACGTTCGTCGACCTGTACGCCCTGATCGAGCAGGCCGACCGTTACTACAGCCGCGAGGACTACCTGCGCGATGACCATGCCGGCATGCGCGCCCAGCATGCGCCGTTGATGAAGGCCTATATGGCGTTCTTCGATGCAGGTACCGCACTGGATGCCGCACTGGAAAAGCGCGAAGACGAACGCCGTGCCGAACAGCTCAAGGAGATTGAAGCCTCCGAAGGCCGCTCGATGGCGTACTACCAGATCAAGATCCTCGGCGACGGCAAGCAGCTGACCCAGCTGCTCAACAGCGAGACGCCCGATCTGGCCGTGGCCCGCACCCAGCTCACCGCGTTCCAGGCGCTGCTGCAGCAGGCGCAGGAGGACAAGGTCGGCAAGGGCGATGCGATGTGGGGGCACGTGGAGCGTGCGGCCGATGCGCTGGCCCGCGATGCCGGCCGTCGCATCGAGCGCGTGGAATCCAGGACGCCCTACACCCGCAGCGAGCAGATGCTGATCGAGAGCGGCGGCCGGATCAACAACCCGCAGGGCTCGGCCGAAGCGTTGCTGGTCAGCTACAACGACCTGGTCGACATGAGCAACCGCCTGGCCCAGACCAGCGGCGCACGCTGAGCGAACGCGGGGCCGGCTGCCAGGCGGCCCGCCCCGCGTTGATCAGACGTTGAAGACCGGGGGCAGTTTCTCGCCGCAGTGTCGGCAATGCACGGCATCCGGTTCGTGGCCTTCCAGCCCGCAGTGCGGGCAGCCGCGCGCATCCCGGCGCGCGGCATGCTCGGCATCGCGCATGGTATTGGCCAGTTCGGCGGTGTAGATGCCGGTGGGTACGGCGATGATGCTGTAGCCGATCAGGATCAGCACCGAGGTGACGAAGCGGCCCAGCACGGTCTGCGGCACGATGTCACCGAAGCCCACCGTGGCCATGGTCACCACCGCCCAGTACATGCTGCTGGGGATGCTGGTGAAGCCGTGGTTGGGGCCTTCGATCACGTACATCATGGTGCCGGCGATGATGGTGATGGTGATGACCGTGAACAGGAACAGCAGCACCTTGCGCCGGCTGCGCCACAGTGACTCCATCAGCACGCCGCTTTCTTCGATGTAGCGGGTCAGCTTGAGGATCCGGAACACCCGCAGGATGCGCAGCGCGCGCACCACCAGCAGGCTCTGCGCGCCGGGGATGAACAGCGACAGGTAGGTCGGCAGGATCGAGGCCAGATCGATGATGCCCCAGATGCTGAATGCGTAGCGCAGCGGGCGTTTGACCACCACCAGCCGCAACAGGTACTCGGCGGTGAACAGGATCGTGAAGCCCCATTCGAGCACGTAGAGCCCGTCGGCATAGGCCGCATGGAAGCGCTGCACGCTGTCGAACATGACCACCACCACGCTGGCGACGATCGCGTAGACCAGCAGCAGGTCGAAATTGCGCGAGGGCCGGGTGTCGTGGCGGTAGATGATGTCGAACCATTGGCGGCGCCAGCCGGATTCGGTGGCGGGGTTGAGCTGGGGGGCAGTGAACGGTCGCATGGGGCGCATTGTGCCCCACCGGCTCAAAGCGCGAGAATGGGATCTTTCCTGAGCCGTTGACTGCCATGACTGCCGCTGCCACCGATCCGCTGTTGTCCCTGTCGCATTACTACCTGCCGGTCTACAAACCGCGCCAGGTGGTGCTCGAACGTGGCCAGGGCGCGCGTGTCTGGGACAACCAGGGCCGTGAATTCATCGATCTGGCCGCCGGCATCGCGGTGTGTGGCCTGGGCCACAACGATCCGGACCTGAAGGCCGCGCTGATCGAGCAGGCCGGCAAGTTGTGGCATACGAGCAACGTGTTCTACAGCGAGCCGCCGCTGCGCCTGGCCGAAGAACTGGTCACCGCCTCGCGATTCGCCGAGCGCGTGTTCCTGTGCAACTCCGGCGCGGAAGCCAATGAAGTGGCGATCAAGCTGGTCCGCAAGTGGGCCTCCTCGCTGGGCCGGCCGGCGCATCAGCGCGTGATCGTGACCTTCCGCGGCAGCTTCCATGGCCGCACCCTGGCCGCGGTGACCGCCACTGCCCAGCCGAAGTACCAGGAAGGCTACGAGCCGCTGCCCGGTGGCTTCCGCTATGTCGACTTCAATGACGAGGTCCAGCTGGAAACCGCGATGGCCGCCGGCGATGTCGCGGCGGTGATGCTGGAGCCGATCCAGGGCGAGGGCGGCGTGATGCCGGCCAAGCCGGGCTTCCTGCAGCGCGTGCGCGAGCTGTGCGACCAGCACAACGCGCTGGTGGTGCTGGATGAGATCCAGGCCGGCATGGGCCGCACCGGCACCTTGTTCGCGCATTGGCAGGACAACATCAAACCGGACATCGTCACCCTGGCCAAGGCGCTGGGCGGCGGCTTCCCGATCGGCGCGATGCTGGCCGGCCCGAAGGTGGCCGAGGTGATGCAGTTTGGCGCGCACGGCACCACCTTCGGTGGCAATCCGCTGGCCGCCGCCGTCGCCCGGGTGGCGCTGCGCAAGCTGTCCTCGCCGGAGATCGCGCACAACGTGAGCCGTCAGTCGCAGGCGCTGCGCGATGGCCTGGGCAAGATCAACGACGAGTTCAAGGTGTTCAGCCAGGTCCGCGGTCGCGGGCTGATGCTGGGCGCGGTGCTGGACAAGGATTTTGCCGGCCAGGCCGGTCCCATCCTCGACCACGCCGCCGAACACGGCCTGCTGACCCTGCAGGCCGGGCCGGACGTGCTGCGCTTCGTGCCGTCGCTGAACATCACCGATGAGGAAATCGCCGAAGGCCTGAAGCGTCTGCGCGCGGCCGTGCAGTCGTTCATCGCGTCGCGGTAGAGCCGACCGTTGGTCGGCTGCTGTTGCTGTTGCTGTGGCGCGGGCGCAGCCGACCGTTGGTCGGCTCTACGCCAGGGCGTACCGCTTGATGACCTTGCCGAACGCGCGGCTGTCCGTCGCGGTCTCGGCCGGCAGACCGGCCAGCCGAGCCCCGCGCACGTTGACGAACAGGTCATCGATGAACAGCGTGCGCTCGGCGCGCGCCCCCAGCAGCGTCACCGCCTTGGCGAATATCGCCGGATCCGGCTTGCGCCCGCCCAGCGCACCGCTGCACAGGATGCGGCCGTGCAGGGCATCGGCCAGGGTGGGAACAAGCTGTGGAATCGTCTGCGCCATCAGCGCGCCGTTGTTGGTCAGGATGCCGATCGGCAGTGCCTGCGCGATCCGCGCCACGCGTTCGATCACCCCTGTTTGCGGTGCGCACGCGGCGATGCGCGCGGCCTGCCACTGCGCGATGCTGATCGTGGTCTGCAGTGCATCACCCAGTCGCTGCAGGTAGGCGTCCGTGGCCATGCCGCTGTCGTAGGCGCGCTCCAGCCCAGTGTCGAACAGCGCCGCCTGCACCTGCGCCGCACTGCAGCCGACGCTCGCGGCCAGATGGCGCACACGCAGGTGCCGCGCATAGCGCACCAGCACGCCATCGAAATCCAGCAGCAGGCACTCGATCACATGCGGCATGGGGCCGTCTCGTCCAGATCCAGTGCTGACCGTAACCCACCCAGTGCCTGCGCTGCGACATCGCGTCGCACGTCGCCTGCACGGTCGGTCACTAGAATCGCGGGGACTGCCTGATGGAGATCGCCTTGAAACTGCTTGCCCCCGTGTTGCTTGCCGGCTTGATGCTGGCCCCGGCCGCCCATGCGCGTGTCTGCGCGATCGCCATCGACAGTACCGACCAGATGAGCTTCAGCCAGAAGGAACTCAAGGTTGCCGCGGACTGCACCCAGGTGAAGCTGACCCTGCGCCACACCGGCAAGCTCGCCGCGACCGCGATGGGCCACAACTGGGTACTGACCCGCGCCGCGGATTACCAGCCGGTGGCGATGGCCGGCATGCGCACCACGTTGGCCGACAGCTACCTGCCCAAGGGCGATGCACGCGTGCTGGCGCACACGCCGGTGATCGGCGGGGGCCAGAGCACCAGCGTCACCTTCTCCACCGCCAAGCTGACCAAGGGCGGCGACTACACCTTCTTCTGCTCGTTCCCCGGCCATTTCGCGATGATGAAAGGCCGTTTTCTGTTCGGCTGAGCGCCGAAAACGGCCGGTAGCTACCGACCATTGGTCGGTAGACGCCGTGACGACCAACGGTCGTCACCTACCCGGGATGATCGGTACGCACACCGTGACGACCAACGGTCGTCACCTACGCGGGGTGATCGGTACGCACGCCGTGACGACCAACGGTCGTCACCTACCCGGGATGATCGGTACGCACACCGTGACGACCAACGGTCGTCACCTACCCGGGATGATCGGTACGCACACCGTGACGACCAACGGTCGTCACCTACCGCGTTCTATCAGCCCTTGACGACCTTGAAGGCTTCGCGCGCGGCTTCGAGCGTCGCATCGATGATGCTGTCGTCATGGGCGCTGGACAGGAAGCCGGCTTCATACGCCGAGGGGGCCAGGAACACGCCGCGCTCCAGCATCGCGTGGAAGAAGGTGTTGAAGGCGGTGATGTCGCACGCGGTCGCCTGCGCGTAGGTCTCCACCTTCTGGTCAGTGAAGAACAGGCCGAACATCGCGCCGACCTGGGTGGTGGTCACTGCCACGCCTGCATCGGCCGCCGCTGCTTCCAGCCCTGCGCACAGGCGCGCGGCCGAAGCACTCAGGCGATCATGGAAGCCCGGTTCCTGCACCAGTTCCAGCATCGCCAGGCCGGCTGCCATGGCCACCGGATTGCCGCTCAGCGTGCCCGCCTGGTAGATCGGGCCAGCCGGGGAAATCTGCGACATCAGCTCGCGGCGGCCACCGTACGCACCCACCGGCATGCCGCCGCCGATGATCTTGCCGAAGGTGGTCAGGTCCGGGGTGACGCCGTAATGCGCCTGCGCGCCACCGAGGGCCACGCGGAAGCCGGTCATCACTTCATCGAAGATCAGCACCGTGCCGTACTGCGTGCACAGTGCGCGCAGGTGCTGCAGGTAGCCCTCGCGCGGCGGGATGCAGTTGGCGTTGCCGACCACCGGCTCGATGATCAGCCCGGCGATGTGCTCGCCCTGTTCGGCGAACAGCGCCGTGGCGGCCTCGAAGTCATTGTAGGGCAGGGTCAGGGTGAGTTCGCTCAGCCCGGCCGGGACGCCTGGCGAGGTCGGCACGCCCAAGGTCAGCATGCCGCTGCCGGCCTTGACCAGGAACGAGTCGCCATGGCCGTGGTAGCAGCCTTCGAACTTGACGATGCGGCTGCGGCCGGTGGCACCGCGTGCCAGCCGGATCGCCGACAGGGTGGCCTCGGTGCCCGAGTTGACCATGCGCACCATCTCGCAGGACGGCACCAGCCGGGTCAGCGTTTCGGCCATGGTCACTTCGGCTTCGCACGGCGCGCCGAAGGACAGGCCGTTGCCGATCGCCTGCTTGACCGCCTGGCGCACGGCGGTGTGGTTGTGGCCGACGATCATCGGGCCCCAGGAGCCGACGTAATCGATGTAGCGGTTGTCGTCCACGTCATACAGATAGGGGCCATCGGCGCGCTTGACGAAGAACGGCTCGCCGCCGACCGACTTGAACGCGCGCACCGGCGAGTTGACGCCACCCGGCAGCAGCTTCTGGGCGCGGGTGAACAGGGCGTGGGACTGGTCGTGGTTCATGGAGTGTCCTGGGTCTTACGGAAACTGGGCGAGGAAGGCGCGCTGGGCGGCAACCGGGTCGGGGGCGGCGAAAATGCCGCTGACCACGGCCACCAGGTCGGCACCGGCCGCGATGATGGGACCCACATTGTCCGGGCTGAGCCCGCCGATCGCCACCCGCGGCACGCCCAGTGCGGCGCTTTGCCGCAGCAGGTCCGGCGTGGCACGGCTGGCGGTGACCTTGGTGGTGGTGGGGAAGAACGCGCCGAAGGCCACATAACTGGCGCCTTCGGCCACGGCACGCGCGGCATTGGCCAGCTGGTCGTAGCAGGACGCGCCGATGATGGCGTCGGGCCCCAACAGGGCACGCGCCGCGCCGATGTCGCCGTCGGCGCCTCCCAGGTGCACGCCAGCGGCGCCCACGGCATGGGCCAGCGCCGGGTCGTCATTGATGATCAATGGCACGCCGTGCTGCCCGCACAGCGCCTGCAGCGCGGTCGCCTGCTGCAGGCGCAGGGCGGCATCGGCGGTCTTGTTGCGGTACTGCAGCCAGGTGGCCCCAGCCGCCAGCAGCGGCGCGGTGCGCGCCAGCAGCCGTGCGGTATCGGGCTCGTCGGGGGTGATGAGGTAGACACCGCGGGGCGGCGTGGGGGCTGAAGCGTGATTCATCAATGGCTACCGGTAGCGCAACGGGAGTGGGACAATGAGCGCTGTCAGCTCTTGTCCTGCCGTGATTATCCGATGACCGACGCAACCGCCACCACCTTCCGCACCTGGATGTGCGTTGTCTGCGGCTTCCTGTACCGGGAAGAAGACGGGCTGCCGGAAGAGGGCATCGCCCCGGGCACGCGCTGGGACGACATTCCCGATACCTGGACGTGCCCGGACTGCGGCGTGACCAAGGATGATTTCGAGATGGTCGAAGTCGACTGAGACACCAGCCAGCCGCCGTGTCGCGGCGCCGTCAGTGCAGACGCGGCACCACGCCACCGAGGCCGACCAGCTTCTCACGCACGAACTGGGCATCGCTGGCCTTGGCATTGCGCTTGAGATACAGCCCCAGGTCGCTGCGCGCGCCGGCCTCGTAATCCAGCTGCAGGTAGGCCATGCCGCGGTCACGCAGGGCGTCGTCCTGCTCGGGCGCCAGCTTCAGCAGGCGGTCGGCACTGCGCGCGGCGCGGTCCCATTCGCCGCGTTCCACGTACACGCCGTGCAGGTTGCGCAGCATCCGCATCAGGATCGCGCGTGCCGGGGCCGGGTCCAGGATCTGCGCGAGCACGTCGTCGTCGGGCACTTCACCGCCCAGGTGTGAGCGTGCGCGTTCGCGCAGTTCCTCCACGCCCAGTGGTCGGCCGCCGTTGAACGGGTCCATCACCAGCACGCCGTCGTTGAGCGGCAGGCGCACCAGGAAGTGCCCCGGGAAGGACACCCCGTCCAGCGGGATGCCGAGCCGGCGCGAGACTTCCATCTGCACCAGCGCCAGCGAAATCGGATTGCCCAGGCGGCGTTCGAAGACCTGGTTCAGATAGCTGTTGCGTGGGTCGTAGTACTCGCCGTGGTCGCCGCTGTAGCCCAGCTCGTCGAACAGGTGGCGGTTGACCGCGGCGATCTTCAGCGGCCACATGTCGATCGTGGCGATCTCGGTGCGCAGGTGGTCGGCGTGACTCTGCAGGACCGCGTCGTAGACGGCGGGGTCCAGATCCGGGTATTCGTCCCGGGCGATCAGCAACGCCGTCGGCAACAGCGGCAGCGCCTCGTCATCCAGCTCGGCCAGTGAGTCCCACGTCGGCAATGTGATCTGCCCCTGCATGGGACAAGACTGGCGACAAACGCGCCGCGATTCAAGGGCGCGGCGCGTTTATCGGTGCCCTTTTACTTGCCGTCGGCGATGCCGGGGCCGAACGTGAGTTCGGTGCCGTCCTTGAGCGCCATCTTTTCGGCCTGCCCGGCGTTGAGTTCCAGCACGTAGCGGGCCGGTTCGCTGCTGGGGTAGGGCGGGCAACGATCGCCGGCCGAACACGGCGGCACATCGCGCTGCTGGCTGACCAGGCGGCGCTGCGCATCGAAGTACAGGATGTCCAGCGCGATCTTGGTGTTCTTCATCCAGTACGCCTGCAGTTCTTCGCGTTCGTGGATGAACAGCATGCCGTGGTCCTCGGGCATCTGGTCGCGGAACATCAGCCCGCGGGCGCGGGTGTCGTCATTGGTGGCCAGTTCAACGTGGTAACGGTTGCCGTCCAGCTCCACCCAGTGGCGGGCGTTGGTGCTGGCGCAGCCGGTCAGGGTGAACAGCAGGAGCAGGGGCAGCAGGCGCAACAGGGACATGGGCGTACCTCGTTGGGGTGGCCGGCGCACAGGCCGGCCACGGGGTCAGATCACGATCGGCGGCTCACCGCCGATGATCACCACATCGGCCGGGCGGCGCGCGAACAGGCCGACGCTGACCACGCCCGGCAGCTGGTTGAGCTCGCGCTCCAGCTTGACCGGATCGGTGATCTCCAGGTGGTGGATGTCCAGGATCACGTTGCCGTTGTCGGTGACCACGCCCTCGCGCCAGGCCGGCTGGCCGCCGGTCATGTCCATGATGCGGCGGGCGACCAGGCTGCGCGCCATCGGGATCACTTCCACCGGCAGCGGGAACCTGCCCAGCACCTTGACCTGCTTGCTCGGGTCGATGATGCACACGAAGCGCTCGCTGGCCTCGGCGATGATCTTCTCGCGGGTCAGCGCGGCGCCGCCGCCCTTGATCAGGTTCTTGTTGCCGTCGCACTCGTCGGCCCCGTCCACATACAGCGACAGGTTGCCGGTGTGGTTGAGCTCGAGCACCTCGATGCCGTGCTGCTTCAGGCGCGCGGTGCTCTGGTCCGAGCTGGACACGGCGCCCTTGATGCGGTGCTGGATCTTGGCCAGGGCATCGATGAAGTAGGCCACGGTGGAACCGGTGCCGACCCCCACGATCATGCCGTCTTCGACGTATTCAATAGCTTTTTCAGCGGCCAGGCGCTTGGCTTCGGACATGGCGGGCAACTCTTGGAGGAAAGGGGTCAGTGCTTTTCCAGCGACAGCAGCAGCTTCCACTGCGCAGCGGTCACCGGGAGGATCGAGAGACGGTTGCCGCGCGCGGTCAGCGGGAATCCTTCGCCCAGCGCATCGGCGTGCAGCTTGATCTCATCCAGCGAAATGGTGTCGCGCAGTTTGCGTTCGAAGGCCACGTCCACCAGCATCCAGCGCGGTTCTTCGCGGGTCGCCTTGGCGTCGTAATAGTCCGATCCGGGATCGAACTGGGTGTCGTCCGGATAGGCCTCGCTGGCCACCGTGGCCAGCCCGACGATCCCCGGCACCTTGGTGTTGGAGTGGTAGAACATCACCCCGTCGCCCACCTTCATGCCATCGCGCATGAAGTTGCGCGCCTGATAGTTGCGCACGCCGTTCCAGGGCTCCCGGCCCACGCGCTGCAGATCATCGATGGAAAAAGCGTCCGGTTCGGACTTCATCAGCCAGTAGCGCTTGCGTGCGGTCATGCGGAGTCTTTGATTACGGTAGGTGCCGACCGTTGGTCGGTACGCAGACGTGGGTGGAGATGTCGGTGCAGATCGCATCCACCGCGACGTCCCAGGGGTGCACCGGCAGGTCATCGACCTGCTGGACCGAGAAGCCGACCCCGACCAGCCACGGCGGCGCCGGGCGCTGGTGGCGGAATGCGAAGCTGCGATCATACCAGCCGCCTCCCATGCCCAGCCGCCGGCCCTGTGCGTCGAAACCAACCAGCGGCGCCACGACCAGCGCCATCTGCTCCGGTGCGAGCGTGTCGTCCAGCGCGAGATCGGGTTCGGGGATGCCGAAGCGGTTGGTGGTCAGTGCCTGCCCCGGGCGCCAGGGCGCGAAGCGCAGCGTCTTCTCGTGCAGGACCGGCAGGCAGTAGGTCAGGCCGGCGGGCAACTGCATCTGCCAGCGGTGCAGCGCGATTTCCCCATCCATCGCCCAGTAGCCGGCGACATGGCCCTGCGTGGGCGCGAAAGGAAGGGCGAGCAGGCCATCGGCCAGGTGTTCGGCGGCGGCCAGGCGCACGGCGGCGGGGAGATCACGGCGGCGTTGGCGCAGCTGCTGGCGCAGTGCGGAGCGCGGGTCGGTCATGCCTGGGTCCGGAGCGTGCGGGGGAAGCGGATAAAACAAGAGCGACGTCCCAAGGGAACGCCGCTCTTGCTGGAATATTGCATTCTCCGCCGTGACGATGCATGCGAAACGACCTTGAACCCGGGGTTCAAGTGGGTACGCTGGGGTTCCATCGGGCTTCCCGCTACAAGGCGGACTTGCACTCCCGGCGCCGTCGCGCACCCGTGGTCGTAATTAAGGGACAAGGCGAATGTTTGCACACGCCGTCGTTCACAGCAGAGAACGCAACGAGGATTATAGCCCTCTTGTGCGATTCGGCCAGTCCGTTCGTCGGTCGAATTGCACTTCAATTCAGATCGATGAAGACCATGCGATGCACTTGTGCAATCGACCACCGCGTGGAACCGGTCGCGTGGATCAACCCGCGTTGTCGAACGCCCGATCCAGGCGGCGATTGAGATCGCTCAGCGTCTGCTGCAGGGCAATGGCCTGCCGGGCGTGCTCATCACGCAGCTGCTGCAGCTCGTGGGCCAGGTTCAGGGCGGCCAGCACCGCGACCCGGTCGACCGCGGCCATCCGGTTGCTGCCGCGGATCTCGCGCATCTTGGCATCCAGCAGCCGGGCGGCGGCGGTCAGGCTCTCGCGTTCCTCGGCCCCCACCCCCACCGTGTATTCACGATCCAGGATGCGGACACTGACCGGTTCGGTCTGGCTCATGTGTGCTGCTCCAGGGACTTGAGGCGGGTGATCATCGCTTCGACCCGGGAGCGGGCCTGCTCGTTCTTGGCCAGCAGCTGGGAGCGCTCGGCCACCAGCTGTTCCTGCTGATGGCGCAGGCTGCGGTTCTCGTCGGCCAGACGCTGGTTGCGCTCAAGCAACGCCTCCACGCGGGCGGCGAAGGCCTGCAATTGGGCGATGGCGTCGGCGGGTTCCATGTCCGGCACCATAGGCAAGGGCGGACGGGGCGGTCAAGCGAATAATGACGGGGCCTGCCGGCCGTCGGCCCACCGGTGCCGGGGCAGGGCCTCGGGCGGGCCATGGCAACCCGGTGGACACAGGTGGATTGCTACACTGTGGCGCTCACAAACCGTAGCCCCAAGATGACCGAACTCCCGAGTGTCGACGACGTAAACCAGGCCAGCCAGGCCCTGGGCCTGGGCGCCAGCGCCGCTGAACTGCACGGCGGCCTGTGCGGCTGGCTGTCCGCCGGCGGTGCGCCGGTGCGTGAATGGCCGGCCCGCGTCCTGGCCGATGACAACCTGCCGACCCCGGCCGAAGGTGACGCCCTGGCGCGCCTGCTCGATGCCAGCGTGGCGCAGATGGAAGACCGCGATTTCGCTTTCGAACTGCTGCTGAGCGATGCCAGCGATACCGCCGCGCAGGCCGATGCCCTGTTCACCTGGGCGCGCGCGTTCCTGGGCGGCTTCGGGCTGGGCTCGGGCCAGAACCGGCCGGCCTTGTCCGAAGAGGGCGATGAAGCCCTGACCGATCTGGCCAAGCTGGCCCAGGCCTCCAGCGAAGACTTCGAAAGCGGCAACGACGATGACGAAGACGCGCTGGCCGAGATCGAGGAGTTCATCCGCGTGGCGGTGCTGCTGCTGCACGGTGACTGTGTCATGGCTGCGCGCCACCGGCAGCGCTTGAACTGAGATGGATATCCGGCAGCTGACCGGCATCTCCGCCGCCGAATACACCCGCCGCCGCCAGCAGTTGATGGAGATGGCCGGCGATGACGCCATCCTGGTGCTGCCGGCTGCATCCGAGCGCGTGCGCAGCCTGGATACGCATTATCCGTTCCGCCAGGACTCGGATTTCTGGTACCTGAGCGGCTTCCCGGAACCGGAGGCCGTGCTGGTGCTGATCCCGGGCCGCCGCCATGGCGAGGTGATCCTGTTCTGCCGCGAGCGCGATGCGGACCGCGAAGCCTGGGACGGCGCGCGCGCTGGCCAGGAAGGTGCGGTGTCGCAGTACGGCATGGATGACGCCTACCCGATCGACGATCTGGACGACATCCTGCCCGGCCTGCTGGAAGGGCGCTCGCGGGTGTACTACCACTTCGGTCGCGATGCCGAGTTCGATCTCAAGCTGATCGGCTGGGTCAACCGGGTACGCTCGCAGGTGCGGCATGGCGCGCAGCCGCCGCATGAATTCCTTGAGCTGGGCCACCTGCTGCACGAGCAGCGGCTGTTCAAATCGACCGCGGAAATCGCCGTCATGCAGCGCGCCGCCGACATCAGCGTGCAGGCCCACCGTGCCGCGATGCACGTGGCGCGGCCGGGCATCCACGAGTACGAACTGCAGGCCGATCTGGAGCGTGTGTTCCGTGCGAATGATGCGTGTGCGGCCTACAGCAGCATCGTCGGCGCCGGTGCAAACGGCTGCATCCTGCATTACCGCGACAACAACGCGCGCTCGCACGATGGCGATCTGGTCCTGATCGATGCCGGTGCCGAGTACCGCGGCTACGCCAGTGACATCACCCGTACCTTCCCGGTCAACGGCCGCTTCAGTGCCGAGCAGCGCGCGCTGCATGACCTGGTCGGTGCGGCGCAGGCGGCGGCGCTGGCCCAGGCCCGCCCGGGCAATGCGTACGAAGCCGGCCATCTGGCCGCCGTGGAAACCCTGACCGACGGCCTGCTGCGGCTGGGCCTGCTCAAGGGCACGCTGGAAGAGAACATCGCCGAAGCGCATTACCAGCGGTTCTACCGGCACAAGACCGGGCACTGGCTCGGTCTGGACGTGCACGACGTCGGCGATTACCGGCTGGCCGGGGATTCGCGGATGCTGGAGCCGGGCATGGTGTTCACCATCGAGCCGGGCCTGTATGTCTCACCGGACGACCGCAGCGTGGAAGCGCGCTGGCGCGGTATCGGCATCCGTACCGAAGATGACGTGCTGATCACCGAGGACGGCCATCAGGTGCTCACCGCTGCACTGGCACGCAGTGCCGATGAGATTGAAGAAGAAATGGCGAAGCGCTGATCCGCTTCAGGGTAGAGCCACCCCATGGGTGGCTGCGGGGTGCGTGACGAAGGCACCGGTGGCCGTGCGGCGCATCACACCGGTAGTGCCGGCCGCTGGCCGGCTCCTCATGGAATCCAGGCATCGTGAGGAGCCGGCCAGCGGCCGGCACTACCGCGATGTCGGGATTGTCGGGGTGGTGCCGACCGTTGGTCGGCACCCGCATGTCCCCTCAGCTGGCCGCCGCGAACACCGGCCGGGTCAGGTTGTCGGCATCGCCTTCGGTGCACAGCACTTCATCCTCGATGCGGACGCCGCCATACGGACGGAAGAAGTTCACGCGGTCCCAGTTGATGCTGGCGCCGTTGCCGGCCTGCTTCACTTCGTCCAGCAGCATGTCGATGAAGTACACGCCCGGCTCGATGGTCACCACCATGCCCGGCTCCAGCGCGCGGGTCATGCGCAGGTACGGGTGGCCCTGCGGACGCTCGATGCGGCCACCGCGGTCACTGGCCGCAAAGCCGGCCACGTCATGCACCTGCAGCCCGATCAGATGGCCCAGGCCATGCGGGAAGAAGGCCGCGCTCACGCCGGTGGCCAGCGCCGCTTCCGGCGAGACGTTGAGCACGCCGAAGTCCTTGAGGATGCCCATCAGCGACAGGTGCGCGTCGATGTGCAGCTGCTTGTAATCCACGCCCGCGCGCACGCCGGCGCCCATCTGCTGCTGGGCCGCATCCACCGCATCGATCAGCGCCTGGAATTCGTCATGGCCGCTGGCCGCATAGGTGCGCGTGATATCGCTGGCATAGCCGTACGCGCTGGCGCCGGCGTCGATCAGGAAGCTGCGCAGCGGGGTCGGCGCGCTGCGGCCCAGATCGGTGTAGTGCAGCACGGCCGCGTGTTCGTTGAGGCCGATGATGTTGCCGTAGGGCAGTTCGTTGGCGTCCTGGCCGACCGCACGGCAGTACGCCATGTGGATCTCGAACTCGCTGGTGCCAGCGCGGAAGGCGGCTTCGGCGGCACGGTGGCCGCGCACGCCCAGTCGCTGCGCTTCGCGCATCAAGGCGATTTCATACGGCGTTTTGTAGCCGCGCTGCCAGTCCAGGTAATCGATGACCGGTGCGGGATTGTTCGGCACGAAGGCGCCCAGCGCACTCTGCGGCTCACCGAGGATCGCGCAGCGCGCGGCATCCTTGGGCAGCAGCGCCAGCGCCTCGTCCGGCGTGCGGATGATCTGGATATCGACATGCTCCACCCACCAGCCATTCGGCGCACCGGGCACCACGTGCCAGTAATCGAAGGGCTGATGGAAGATCAGGGTCGGGCGCTTGCCGGGGGTGTACACCAGCCAGCTGTTGGGCAGCTTGGTCAGCGGCAGCCAGGCCTTGAAGTTCGGGTTCACCGCATACGGGTAATCGCGATCATCAAAGGCCTGGTAATGCAGGGTGCCACTGGGAATCACCAGATGGTCGAAGCCGCCACGGGCCAGCGCTTCATCGGCGCGCTGGCGCATCACGCTGGCATGGTGGGAATACAGGGCGCCGAGGTCTGGCTGGTTCATGGCATGAAGCTCGCTGGCAGTGCGGAATGCAGCCCTAGATTCTGCCGCAATCCGCCAGCGGGCGCTGTGCCGGAACCGGCGCTCAGACTGCCGAAGTTTCCTCGGCGATCCATTGCCGCAGCTGCTCGCGTGATTCGCGCGCCAAGGTCAGGAAGCGGAAGCCCACCCAGGCCTGGCCCGGTGCATGGGTCTGCTCGCTCCAGAGCAGGTGCACGCCGACGTCGATCAGCAGCGGCTGACCCTGCGGGCCGGGGATGGTGAACTGCAGCTGGTACAGCGCATCGTCCTGCATCGGCACCGAGGCCAGCATCAGCATGCCGGTTTCGGAGACATTGCCGAGTCGGCCGATCACGGTCTCGGCCATCAGATCGGTCACGGGGACCAGCTCGGCCACCTGGCGACGCGGCGCGCGGCGGGTATCGGGTGTGGTCATTCGGCGCTCTCCGCAGGCGTGCCGGCCAGCGAGCGCAGGGTCCGCAGGGTGGCCTGCCAGGCACGATCAATCAGCCTGCCCTTGTCTTCGGTGACGATCCGCACCTGGCCATGGGCCATCAACCGCGACAGGGCATCCAACGAATGCTCGCCCACTTTCTGCCCACGTTGATTGACGAACAGCGCGTTATCGGTGATCAGGCTGTACCAGGACAACCGCTGCCGGCGCACGTCGCCCTGCTGGTTGGTGGTGAACTCGAACCAGGTCCCGAACGGCAGGGTGCGCAGCTGGCGATAGCAGTCGTCCTCGGCGGTGCTGCGCGCGAGTGGGGCGACCTTGCGCGGATCACTGGCATCGGCCTGTTCGCCCAGCCGGGTGCGGGCGCGCAGGCGGGCGGTGAGTTCGGTACGTGAACTGCTGTCATCCTCGCCGCCGGGCGTGGACAGGCGCCGCGCGATCGCGGCTGCTTCGTCCTGGTGATAGCCGACCTGCAGCAGAGCGGACTCGACCTGCTGGCCCAGCGCATCATCGCGCTCGGCCACGCCCGGCGCCAGGCAGGTCACCTCGGCGATCCGGGCGGTTTCCTGCTGGCGCTGCTGCCACTGCGGCGAGGTCTCGCCGTTGCGCAGCAGGGTGAGCGTGAGCACATCCGACCACGCCTGTTTCAGCAGCGCCTGCACGAAGCGCGGGGGCGCGGCCTGCGCGCACACCTGCTCGATGCTGGTGCTGGCCTGTTGCTTGGCCGCCTCCAGGCGCTCCTTGCCGCGGGCGGCTTCGACATGACGGCGCTCGGCCAGTTCGGCCTTGTGCGCCAGCGCGCGGAAGTGCTGCTGGATCTCCTCGTTGGCGGTGTCGAAGACCGCCACATCGCCGTCGTACGCGTTGACCACCTGGTCGACCGCGTGGCCGAGCTTCTGCACCAGCTGCGGATCCACATCTTCCTCGCCCAGCCAGTTGGCGCCGGCCTCGGCTACCGCATTGAGCAGCTCGCGCGCCGGGTGCTGGTCGCGCACGAAGAAGGCCGGGTCGGACAGGGCCGCGCGGGCGACCGGCACCTGCAGGCGGGTCAGCAGGTCGGCGGCCACGGCCTCGGGCCGCACCTCGCGCTGGATCTGTCCATACAGCATGTCGAGCAGGTCGAAGGTGTCGCTGTCCTTGACCGTCAATGAGGCCTGCGCGCCATGCTCGGCCCGGACCTGGGCGAGCAGCGCGTTGTGCAGGTCGGCCATGCTGCGGCGGGCGCCGCCGGGAGCGACCGCTTGGCCCTGCAGCCTGGCCAGCGTGGCGTGCACGGCTTCGGCGGGTACCGCCAGCGCGGGGAGCGCCTCGGGCGCCAGGAAGGCGTTTTCCGTGGGGGTGGCAACGGCCTGGGCCGAGGCGCCGACGGCTTGCGCGGCCAGCGCTCCGCCGCCAGGTACCGCGCCGGCCGCATGTGCCTGCCGGGCAGCCCCCAACAGCTGGTGCAGCGCTGACATCGCCGGTGCACCGAGGTCGGCGGCAGTGGGGCTGGTGGGGAGGCTCGGCGCTGACACAGACACAGACACTGACGCCGATGCCGTCGGCGAGGCCGCCGCCGCGCCACCGATGGGTGTGGTGCTGTCCGGCGCGGTGGACGCCGTGGTCAAGGCCATGGCGTGCTCGGTCATTGCTGCCCAGCCGGTGCTCGGCGCGCTGCCGTTCCAGCCGGTCAGGGGCCGCGCCGCCGCGCCGCCGCGTGCGCCGGGCAGGCCGCGCTCGGGGCCGGTGATGATCCGGCGCGTCGTGGCCGAGCGCGCCAGGTACGGGGTGTAGACCAGCCCGGGCAGGACGCCTTCGTGCCCCAACAGGATATTGGCGCGCTCCAGCAGTTCACCCAGCCGCTCCAGCAGTTGACGGTCGAACACGCGGTACAGCGCCAGCTGTGTTTCCAGGCCCAGCGCGAAGTCTTCACCCAGTTCGCGCACGATCCGGCACAGCGCCTGCGGGCCGAACGGCAGGTCATCGACATCGAAGGCCGGTCCGGCGGCGAGCACCCCGAAGCGTTGGCCGAGCAACTGCAGGGCGGTGGCCGAGCGCTGGGCTTCGCGGCGGATGATGTCCACCAGCACGATGTCGCGGTCCACGTCGGTGTCGTTGACCAGGGTCAGCGCGGTGGCCGAAACGGATACCTCGGTCGGGACGATGCGCTGGGCGTGGCGTGGGCCGCGCAAACTGGCCAGGCTCACCGCCACCGCCTCCAGGAAGCGTGGGCCGAACTGCGCGTTGACCTCATGCAGCTGGCGGGCCTGCGCGAAAATGTCGGCCTGGATCTGGCTGTTGCGCGCGCGCTCGGCATCGCGGAACAGCTCGCGCTCGAGCTCCACGATGGTCAGTTTGAGTGGCGCGGTGAGGGTCTGCACTGCCAGCCCGTGCAGCGCGGCCAGCAGGCGACGCACGCGCGGCGGCGCGGCCACGTCCGCAAAGCGGGTCATGTCGGGCTGGGACGACGAAGGTGCGGGCGCAGACATCCGATGTTCTTCCAGCTCCCCTGAGAACACGGAATCTAACGGTTTCGCCCGGTCCCTGCCAGAAGCGACAAGGTTCGAGGTTCCCGGCGCCGGCCAGCGGCCGGCATTACCGTCCGGGCAGGCGCCGCCTGCTCAGGGCAGGAACAGCTCGACCACGTCGTTGGTGAAGCGCCGGCCCAGTTCGGTTGGCATGGCGTCATCGCCGGCCACGGTCATCCAGCCCTTGGCCACGGCAATGCGCAGCGGCTCGGCGATCCGTGCCCGGTGCAGGCCGGTCCGCGATTCGAAATCCTTCAGGCTGAAGCCTTCATGCAGGCGCAGCAGGTTGAGCATGTACTCGAACGGCAGTCGCTCGGCGCTGATCACATCGTCGCCGCCGATCGAGGCTGCGGTTCCGGCAGTGTCCATGAAGGTCTGCGGATGCTTGTGCTTCCAGCGGCGCAGCACGTGTTCTTCAGCGCCGCTGCTGATCTTGCCGTGTGCACCGGCGCCGATCCCCAGGTAGTCGCCAAAGCGCCAGTAATTGAGGTTGTGCTGGCTCTGCCGGCCCGGTTTTGCGTAGGCGCTGACCTCGTACTGCGCATAGCCGGCCTCGGCCAGCATCTGCTGGCAGTGCTCCTGGATGTCCCATGCCGAATCTTCATCGGGGATGCCCTGCGGCGGCCGCGCGAAGAACACGGTGTTCGGCTCCAGGGTGAGCTGGTAGTGCGACATGTGGGTGGGCTGCAGCGCGAACGCGCGTTCCAGGTCATGCTCGGCCTGGGCCAGCGTCTGCTGCGGCAGCGCGTACATCAGGTCGATGTTGAAGTTGTCGTAGCCCGCATCCTGGGCCAGCTTCACCGCACGCTCGGCTTCGCCGCTGTCGTGGATGCGGCCCAGGCGCTTGAGCGCCTCGTCGTTGAAGGTCTGGATGCCGAAGCTGATCCGGTTCACACCGGCGGCGCGATAACGGTCGAACCGGCCGTGCTCGGCGGTGCCCGGGTTGGTCTCCAGCGTCACTTCCAGGTTCGGTGCGAAGCGCAGCCGGGCCGAGGCCGCCTGCAGGAAACGGTCGATCGCCTCCGGCGGGAACAGGCTCGGCGTGCCGCCACCGAAGAACACACTGCTCACCACCCGGCCCCAGACCAGCGGCAGATCCTGATCGAGATCGCGGATCAACGCGTCGATGTACGCCTCGAACGGCAGCTCGCCCTTGGCCGCATGCGAGTTGAAATCGCAGTACGGGCATTTGCGCACGCACCACGGCAGATGCACGTACAACGCCAGCGGCGGCGTAACCAACCGCGGAGCGTGGTCATGATCACCCGTGCAGGTTTCGCCGGGCAGGTGGGAGCAGGGGGCGTGTGCCATCACAGCAGGGCGGGCAGCTTCTGCTTGAGCAGCTGCAGGGCTTTGGCGCGGTGGCTCATCGCGTTCTTCAGGTCCGGTGCCATTTCAGCCGCGGTCTGCGCCAGCACCGGGTCCAGGAACAGCGGGTTGTAGCCGAAGCCGTGGCTGCCACGCAGCTCATCGAGGATCACGCCTTCCCAGCTGCCTTCACAGATCAGCGGCTGCGGATCATCGGCATGGCGCAGCAGCACGATCACCGCATAGAAGCGGGCGCTGCGCCGATCGGCCGGTACATCGCGCATCGCCTCGAGCAGCTTGGCGTTGTTGGCGGCATCGTTGGTCGGGCTGCCGGCATAGCGCGCGCTGTACAGGCCGGGTGCGCCGTCGAGCGCATCCACGATCAGGCCCGAATCGTCGGCCAGCGCCGGCAGGCCGGTGCTCTGGCAGGCATGGCGCGCCTTGATCAGGGCGTTCTCGACGAAGGTCAGGCCGGTTTCCGGGACGTCGCTGACGCCCAGTTCGCCCTGCGCCACGATCTCCAGCGGCAGGCCGCCGAGCATGGCCTGCAGTTCCTTCAGTTTGCCGGCGTTGCCGCTGGCCAGGACCAGTTTCATTGCTTGGGCTCCAGCAGATCCCACGTGTTGCCGTACAGATCGCGGAACACCGCGACCGTCGCGTAGACCTCCTCGCGTGGGGTTTCGAGGAAGACCACGCCACGCGCGGTCATCGCTGCGTGGTCGCGCCAGAAATCATCGGTGTTCAGGAAAAATCCGACCCGGCCACCGGTCTGGTTGCCGATCCGCGCGCGCTGTTCGTCGTTGCTGGCACGTGCCAGCAACAAGGCGGCCGCGCTGCCGTCGCCCGGCCCGACCACCACCCAGCGCTTGTCGCCCTGGTCGATGTCATCGATCAGGCTGAAGCCCAGAGCGCCGGTGTACCAGGCGATCGCCTCGTCGTAGTCGGCCACTACCAGGGTGGTCAGGGCGATACGACGGTTCATGCCTTGGCCAGGGCCGCCTGCTGCGCAGCGAACAGATCCTTGATGCCCTTTTCGGCCAGGACCAGCAGCGCATCCAGTTCATCACGGCGGAAGGCGTGGCCTTCGGCGGTGCCCTGCAGTTCGATGAAACCGCCACCGTCGTTCATCACGACGTTCATGTCGGTATCGCAGTCGCTGTCTTCGGCGTAATCCAGATCCAGCACCGGGGTGCCGCGGTACACGCCCACCGACACCGCCGCGACGGCGCCGAAGATCGGGTTGCGCTTGATGTCGCCGCGCTTGATCAGGAAGTTCACCGCATCCACCAGGGCCACGTAGGCGCCGGTGATGGCGGCGGTACGGGTGCCGCCGTCGGCCTGCAGCACGTCGCAGTCCAGGGTGATGGTGCGCTCGCCCAGCGCGCCGCGGTCGATGCAGGCGCGCAGCGTGCGGCCGATCAGGCGCTGGATTTCCAGGGTACGGCCACCCTGCTTGCCGCGGGCGGCTTCGCGGTCGTTACGGGTGTGGGTCGAACGCGGCAGCATGCCGTACTCGGCGGTCACCCAGCCTTCGCCCTTGCCACGCAGGAAGCCCGGCACGCGGTTTTCCACGCTGGCCGTGCACAGCACGCGGGTCTCGCCGAAGCTGACCAGGACCGAGCCCTCGGCGTGACGGGTGAAGGCGCGCTCGATGCGCACTTCGCGCAGCTGGTCGGCCTGGCGGCCACTGGGACGGGAATCAGTCATGCTCAAGTTCCGGTAAGACGGGGGATGCGGGGCCACGCCCGGGCCGGGGACCGGCGGGCGAGGAGGCTCTAAGGAGACCGCTAGGGTACCATTTGCACTTTGAGAGCACCGGAAACCCGCATGATTCGAAGCATGACCGCCTATGCCAACGGCGAGCGCGCCACCCGCTGGGGCACGCTGGCCTGTGAGCTGCGCTCGGTCAACCACCGGTTCCTGGAGGTCGGCGTCCGCCTGCCCGAAGAACTGCGTGCGTTGGAGCCGCACCTGCGCGAGCGCGTCGCTTCCCGCTGCAGCCGCGGAAAAATCGATCTGGTCATTCGCCTGCGCGCGCCGGAGGTCACCGGTGCACTGGTGGTCAACGATGCGCTGCTGGGCCAGCTCGGCGAGCTGGCGACCCGGCTGTCCTCGAGCTTCCCGAGCCTGCAGGTGAGCTTCACCGAACTGCTGCAGATGCCGGGTGTCATGCAGGGCGAGGCGGTCGATGCCGCCGCGCTGCATGCCGAAGCCCTGGCGCTGCTGGATACGGCGCTGGACGGCTTCGTTGCCGCGCGTGAGCGTGAAGGTGACAAGCTGGCCACCGCGATCCAGGAGCGCGTGGACAGCATCGAGCGCATTGCCGCCGAGGTCACCACCCTGATCCCGCTGATCCGCGAAGGCCAGCGCACCAAGCTGGCGGCCCGCCTGGCCGACCTGCCGCACCCGGTCGATCCCGGCCGTGCCGAACAGGAACTGGTGATGTGGCTGCAGAAGCTGGACGTGGATGAGGAGCTGGACCGCCTGGGCAGCCACATCGCCGAGATCCGCCGCGTCTTCAAGCAGCGTGAGCCGGTCGGTCGCCGCCTGGACTTCCTGCTGCAGGAGTTCAACCGCGAGGCCAACACGCTGGGCTCTAAATCGGTGGACAGCCGCACCTCCAATGCCGCCGTCGAGCTGAAGGTGCTGATCGACCAGATCCGCGAACAGGTGCAGAACATCGAATGAGCAGCCCGATCCCGCCCGTCGGCGCGCCTGCGCGCGGCACCCTGTACATCGTGGCCGCGCCTTCCGGGGCCGGCAAAAGCAGCATCGTCAACGCCACCCTGGCCCGCGACCCGCAGATCGCCCTGTCGATCTCGTTCACCTCGCGCGCCACGCGCCCGGGTGAAATCAATGGTGAGCACTACCACTTCGTCAGCGCCGAGGAATTCGAGCGGATGATCGCCGCCGGCGACTTCTTCGAACATGCCTGGGTGCATGGCGACTGGAAGGGCACCGCGCGGCAGTCGGTCGAGCCGCAGCTGTCGGCCGGCCAGGACGTGCTGCTGGAGATCGACTGGCAGGGCGCGCAGCAGGTCCGCCAGCTGGTGCCAGGCACGGTCACCGTGTTCATCCTGCCGCCGTCCAAGCAGGCGCTGCAGGACCGGATGCGCAAGCGCGGGCAGGACAGCGAGGCGGTGATCGCCCAGCGCCTGGCCGCCGCGCGTGAAGAGATGCTGCACTTCAACGACTTCGACTACGTGATCGTCAACGAGGTCTTCGAGACCGCGGTGGACGAGCTGTGTGCCATCTTCACGGCCAGCCGCCTGCGCCGGGAAGCCCAGAAGGTCCGCCACGCGGGCCTCATCCAGGCCCTGCTGACCCAGGATCCGGCCACAACCGACTGATTCTCAACGGGGTGCTAGCCGGTTGGCTTGATTTTGTCCAGCCCTGGCCGGTACAATCCATCCCCTTTCCCTCATTCGATTGAGCAGCCCTCACCGGCTGCCGGGAGCCCGCATGGCCCGCATCACCGTAGAAGATTGTCTGGAAGTCGTGAACAACCGTTTCGAACTGGTCATGATGGCGTCCAAGCGCGCCCGTCAGCTGGCCAATGGCGTCCAGGCCACCCTGGACAACAGCGAAACCGAAGACAAGCCGACCGTGCTGGCGCTGCGCGAAATTGCCGCCCGCAAGATCGACAACGCCCTGATCGACGAAGTCGAGAAGGCCGAGCGCGAGCGTGCCGAGCGTGAAGCACTGGAATGGGCCGCTGCCGAAGTCGTCGCCGACGAAGACATGTCCAAGAACGACGACTGATCGCCTCGCGCGTCCGTTGTTGTTGCTGCGAACAGCCCGCCTTTTGGCGGGCTGTTTCGTTTGTGCCGCCAGTGGCTGCGGCGGGGCCGTGTTGTTGCAGGTGAAACTCCCTGTTCAGGATTTGCCGATATCACGCCGCTGGCATAGTCTTTGAGCATGAACCCAGGCCCCACTGCCAAGGTCGCCACGCCCGCCGGCGCGGCCGTACCCGACTATGTCCTCCAGCTTGAGCGCGCAGCGCACTATCTGCCGCCCGACCAACTGCCACTGCTGCGCCGCGCCTGGGAAGTAGGCGCCGCCGCGCATGCCGGCCAGACCCGCAAGTCGGGCGAGCCCTACATCACCCATCCGGTCGCCGTGGCGCAGGTGCTGGCCGAGCTCGGCCTGGACGTGGAGGCGCTGATCGCCGCGATCCTTCACGACACCATCGAAGACACGCCGCTGACCCGCGAGGAGCTGGCCGCCGAGTTCGGCGAAGCCGTGGCCGAACTGGTCGATGGCGTCACCAAGCTGGACAAGCTGAAGTTCCGCGACCGCCAGGAGGCGGCGGCGGAGAGTTTCCGCAAGATGCTGCTGGCGATGTCGCGCGACCTGCGCGTGATCATGATCAAGCTGGCCGACCGCCTGCACAACATGCGTACGCTGGGTGCGCAAAGCCGCGAAGCGCGCGGCCGCATCGCCCGCGAAACGCTGGAAATCTACGCGCCGATCGCGCAGCGGCTGGGCATGAGCCTGGTCAAGAGCGAGCTGCAGAACCTGGGCTTCAAGGCGCTGTATCCGTGGCGCCACGCGATCCTGGAAAAGCACATCCGCAGCCAGCCGGTGGTGCGCCGGGAGGCGATGGCGCAGGTGGAAGTGCAGCTGTCCCAGCGCCTGGCCAAGGAAGGGCTGGAGCACCGGCTGGTCAGCCGCATCAAGACCCCGTGGAGCATCTACAACAAGATGCACGACGAGAACAAATCCTTCGACCAGGTGATGGATGTGTTCGGCTTCCGCCTGGTCGTGCGCAACGTGCCCAGCGCCTACCACGCGCTCGGCGCGGTGCATGCCACCTTCAAGCCGCTGGACGGGCGCTTCCGCGATTTCATCGCGATCCCCAAGGCCAACGGTTACCAGTCGCTGCACACGGTGCTGTTCGGGCCGTATGGCTCGCCGATCGAAGTGCAGATCCGCACCGAAGAAATGGACCTGATCGCCGAGCGTGGCGTGGCCGCGCACTGGACCTACAAGTTCGGCGGCGACTCGCCCAACAGCGCGCAGAGCCGCGCGCATGCCTGGATCGTGGAACTGATCGATTCCCAGCGCGCCGCCGGTTCGTCGCTGGAGTTCCTGGACAACGTCAAGGTGGACCTGTTCCCGGACGAGGTCTACCTGTTCACCCCGAAGGGCAAGATCCTGGCGCTGCCGCGCAATTCCACCGCGCTCGATTTTGCCTACGCGGTGCACACTGATGTGGGCAACATGGCCGTGGCCTCGCGCGTGGACAAGAAGCTGGTGCCGCTGCGCACCAAGCTGGTCAGTGGGCAGACGGTGGAAGTGATCACCGCGCGCTCGGCCACGCCCAAGCCGCAGTGGCTGGAGTTCGTGGTCAGTTCCAAGGCACGCACGGCGATCCGTCATCAGCTCAAGCAGCTGGAGCACGAGGACGCGGTGCAGCTGGGCCATCGGATGCTGGACCGCGCGCTGGAGGCGATGGACAGCTCGCTCGAACGCCTGCCGAAGGGGCGGCTGGATGCGTTCCTGGCCGAACACCGCTACCCGCGCCTGGAGGCCCTGCTGGCCGAAGTGGCGCTGGGCAACTGGATGCCCAACCAGGCCGCGCAGGCGCTGATGGCGTATGCGGAGCTGCGCGGTGGGGCGCATTCGAAGCATTCGCAGGAAAAGATCCTGATCAACGGCAGCGAGCGCGGGGTGGTGAGCTTCGCGAACTGTTGTCAGCCGATTCCGGGCGACGACATCATGGGCTACCACACGGCCGGCAAGGGCATCGTGGTGCACCGTCTGGACTGCCCGAACCTGGCCGAGCTGCGCAAGTCGCCGGAGCGCTGGGTGCCGATCGGATGGGATACGACGGTGTCGGGGGATTACGACACGTCGTTGATCGTGGAGGTGGAGAACGGGACCGGCGTGCTGGCGCAGTTGGCGGCGGCGATCGCGCAGAGCCATTCCAACATCGAGCGGGTGGATTATCTGGACCGCGATTTCAATGCGGCGGTGCTGGCATTCAATATCCAGGTGCGTGATCGGAACCATCTGGCGGAAGTGATGCGGCGTCTGCGGCGGTTGTCGGTGGTGCAGTCGGTTCGCCGGCAATAAACCGCGTTCCGCGCGGCGATGATGGGGCCGGGCGCTCTTGGCGCACCACCGGGGTAGAGCCGACCGTTGGTCGGCTGCTCGCACACCGCGCGGCGATGATCGGCTCGAACGCCTCTTCGCCGGGCAATGGGCACACCACCGGGGGGTAGAGCCGACCGTTGGTCGGCTGCCGTGCACCGTGCGGCGATGGTCGGCTACCGTGCACCGCGCGGCGATGATCGGCTCCAATGCCTCATCGCCGGGCAATGGGCACACCCCGGGGTAGAGCCGACCGTTGGTCGGCTGCTCGCCCCCCCGCGCGGCGATGATCGATATGGTCGGCCAGCCGACCAATCGTCTTCGTCATTTTCCGGCCAGCCGACCAACGGTCTTCGTCATTTTCCGGCCAGCCGACCAATCGTCTTCGTCATTCTCCGGCCAGCCGACCAACGGTCGGCTCTACCAGAGATTGCGGCTTCGATTGCGGCTTCGGATGCTTCTCGGGGAGGGCGAGTCCGGCGGTACAATGGTGGGCCCATTTTTGTCCCCCTGGAGCTTCCATGTCCCGTCAGATCATTACCAGTGCCAAGGCCCCGGCGGCCATCGGTCCGTATTCGCAGGCTGTGCGCGCGGGCAATACCGTGTATTTCTCGGGCCAGATTCCGCTGGATCCGGCCACCGGTGACATCGTGGGTGCAGGCGATATCGAGGCGCAGGCGCGTCGTGCGTTCGACAACCTGAAGGCCGTGGCCGAAGAGGCCGGTGGCTCGTTGGATCAGATCGTGCGCCTGGGCCTGTACCTGACCGATCTGGGCGAGTTCGCCAAGGTCAATGCGGTCATGCAGGATTACTTCAAGGCGCCGTTCCCGGCACGTTCGACCATCGAAGTGGCGGGTCTGCCGAAGGCTGCCAACTTTGAAGTCGATGCGGTGATGGTGCTCGACCAGGCCTGACGTGGCGCGGTCACGGGCTCCTGCACCGGCGCTGGCCGCGGCCGGGGAGGCATCGTTGTCGATGCTCTCCGGTATCGGGCCGGCGGTGGCGATCAAGCTGGCCGCCCGTGGCCTGTCGTCGCTGCAGGATCTGTGGCTGCATCTGCCACTGCGCTATGAAGACCGTACCCGGCTGACCACCATTGCCCAGTTGCAGCCGGGGCTGGCGGCGCAGGTGGAGGGGCGGGTGAGTGCGGTGGAGCGCGGGTTCCGCTATCGGCCGGTGCTCAAGGTCGCGATCGAGGATGATTCGTACGGCACGCTGGTGCTGCGTTTCTTCCATTTCCGTGCCCAGCAGGTCGCGCAGTTTGCCGTGGGCACGCGCATCCGCTGCTACGGCACCGCCAAGCCTGGCCATCACGGGCTGGAGATCGTCCATCCCAGTTACCGGGTGATGGGCGGCAATGAGGATGACGAGCTGGGCGACAGCCTCGATCCGGTCTATCCGGCAGTCGAGGGGGTCGGGCCGGCGACGATGCGTAAGTTCATCGGCCTGGCGCTGGACAGGCTGCCGGAAGAATCCACGCTGGAACTGCTGCCAGCCGGTTGGTTGTCGGGGCTGGGGTTGCCCTCGCTGCGCAGTGCGCTGTTGACCGTGCACCGGCCACCGCCGGACGCCGATCTGGTGGCGCTGGCCGCGGGCCGGCATCCGGCGCAACGCCGGTTGGCCCTCGAAGAACTGCTGGCGCACCACTTGAGTCTGCGCCGTCAGCGCATGGCGTTGCAGGCGCATCACGCGCCATCGCTGCGCGGGCAGGGTGCCTTGGTGGCGCAGTTGCGCGACAGCCTGCCGTTCCAGCTGACCGGTGCGCAGCAGCGCGTGTTCGAGCAGATCCGCAAGGACCTGGCCAAGGCGCATCCGATGCTGCGGCTGGTGCAGGGCGATGTCGGCTCGGGCAAGACCGTGGTGGCTGCGTTGGCGGCGATGCTGGCGGTGGAGCGGGGCAAACAGGTCGCATTGGCCGCACCCACCGAGCTGCTCGCCGAGCAGCACATGAACAATCTGCGCGCCTGGCTGGAGCCGCTGGGCGTGCGCACGGCGTGGCTGGCCGGCAAGGTCACCGGCAAGGCGCGCGCCAAGGTGTTGGCCGAGGTCGCCTCCGGCGAGGCGCAGGTGGTGGTCGGTACGCACGCGCTGATGCAGGACAGTGTGGTGTTCAAGGACCTGGCATTGGCCATCGTCGATGAGCAGCACCGCTTCGGTGTGCACCAGCGGCTGGCGCTGCGCGACAAGGGGGCGGATGGGCGCAGCGTGCCGCACCAGCTGGTGATGACCGCGACACCGATTCCGCGCACCCTGGCGATGTCCGAATACGCCGATCTGGATGTCTCGGCGATCGACGAACTGCCGCCCGGACGCACGCCGGTACAGACCGTGGCACTCAACAATGATCGCCGGCCGGAGTTGATCGAGCGCATCGCGGTCGCGTGCCGCGAAGGTCAGCAGGTGTACTGGGTCTGCACGCTGATCGAGGAAAGCGAAGAGCTCGATGCCACGCCGGCGCAGGCCACGTTCGAATCGCTGCAGGCGCTGCTGCCGGGCGTGCGCGTGGGGCTGGTGCACGGGCGGCTGAAGGCGAGTGAGAAACTTGCCACGATGGTCGCCTTCAAGGCCGGCCAAATCGATCTGCTGGTGGCCACCACGGTGATCGAGGTCGGCGTGGACGTGCCCAATGCCTCGTTGATGATCATCGAGAACGCCGAGCGTCTCGGCCTGGCCCAGCTCCACCAGCTGCGCGGCCGGGTAGGGCGCGGCTCGGCGGTCTCGCGGTGCGTGCTGCTGTATCAGGCGCCGTTGTCGACCATGGCGCGCGAGCGGCTGGAAACGATGCGGCAGACCAACGATGGCTTCCTGATCGCCGAGAAGGATCTGGAGCTGCGCGGCCCGGGCGAACTGCTGGGCACACGACAGACCGGCCTGGCCGGCTTCAGGATGGCCGATCTGGCCCGCGATGCGGATCTGTTGCCCGGCGTGCACGCGCTTGCCGAGCGGCTGCTGGCGGAGGCGCCGGACGTGGCCGACCAGGTCGTGCGGCGCTGGATCGGCACGGCCGTGCGGTACGCGTCGGCATAGTCCGCCGCCAGGCGGATACCGGGGGACATTCGCAGACAGGCCTGCCTGCCGCGGAGTGGCCCATCCGACTGCGAGGAAACCAAGCGAAGCAGCAGCCACGCACATCTGCTGCCGATAAGCCTTCTGGCTACCATGAGGAGCAGGCGGGCACCGCCTTGTATTTGTCATGACAGGGTGCGAAAGTCCCTTGCCGATTATCAAGACGGCAACGATGAGCAAGAAGATTCCGCTGTTGATCGACACCGACCCCGGTGTCGATGATGCCCTGGCGCTGTTGATGGCCTTTGCCGATGAGCGCCACGATATCGTTGGCCTGACCATCGCCGCCGGCAACGTAGGCCTGGACCACACGGTCCGCAATGCCCTGAAGCTGTGCGAAGTGGCTGGCCGTGACGACGTGCCGGTCTACGCCGGTACCGCCGACCCGCTGCTGCACCCCTCCGTCGATGCCGCCCATGTGCACGGCGCCGATGGCTTTGGCGATGTGAACCTGCCGGCCGCCAAGCGCCAGGCCGAGGCCGAGCACGCCGCGCTGGCGATCCTGCGCCTGTCGCACGAATACGCCGGTGAGCTGTTCCTGGTTGCACTCGGCCCGCTGACCAACCTGGCGCTGGCCCTGAAGCTCGACCCGACCCTGCCGCAGCGCGTGAAGCGCTTCCTGGTCATGGGCGGGGCGGTGACCTGCCACGGCAACATCACCCCGGCCGCCGAGTTCAACATCGCCTTCGATCCGGAGGCGGCGCACATCGTGTTCACCGGCTTCCCGCACATCGAAGTGGCCGATTGGGAGGCCACCGTCGCCCACGGCCTGCTGCATGCCGACGTCGAGCAGTGGCTGGCGGCCGATAGCGACAAGGCCCGTTTCTACGAACTGATCTCGCGCCAGACCCGCCTGTGGTCCGAAGACAGCCGTGGCGAGCGCTGGTACGCCGCCGATGCCCTGGCGATGGCCTGGGCGCTGCAGCCGGAAGGCGCGTTGCGGGTCGAATCCCGTCCGCTGAACGTGGAACTGGCCGGTGTGCACAGTCGGGGTGCTACCATTGTCGACTGGAACCGCCAGACCGGGCAGCCTGACAACACTCAGCTGCTGATGGCCTACGACCAGGGTCGCTTCGAGGCCCAGGTGAGGGCGGCACTCGGCGTCTGATGACGCCGCTGCGGCGGACCTTTCGCACGGTTGATGGACCCGGCTTGCCCTTTGCGGCGGCCGGGACTATAATGCCGCTCTTGACCACCAGCCCTTATTACGGTGCGCGCCCATGAAGGCCGATATTCATCCTGCTTACCGCGACGTGGTTTTCCACGACGTTACCTCTGATTTCAAGATCCTGACCCGTTCGACCATGTCCACCAAGGACACGATCAAGTGGGAAGACGGCAACGAGTATCCGCTCGTCAAGGTTGAAATCTCCTCGGCTTCGCATCCGTTCTACACGGGCAAGCACAAGGTGATCGACACCAGCGGCCGTATCGACAAGTTCCAGAAGCGTTTCGGCAAGCCGGCGCCGACCGCGGCCTGATCTGTCGACGCAGCTGCTTGAAAACAACGGTCGCCTTGGCGGCCGTTGTTTTTTGTTGTTCCCGGTTTGCTGAACGCCAGGTGAGGCCCGCATGCCCCGCCGACGGAACGCTGTGTCCGTGCGTTGGCGCGAGCCCTTGCGCGCGCTGGGATAGCGCCTGCGGCGCGGTCCGGAACCTGCGTCTACGACTTCCGTCCTAGGGCGTCGAAAATGTTGCTGTGCGATAATGGCGGGATCCACGATAACGATCGTGGACTTCCTTCACGTGCCTGACCCATGCGCTTGGGCGGGCGCCTTCCCTCGAGGAGCGCACACAGTGTCCGATCTTGATCAGGTCACGCTCAACGCCGGCGACACGTCGGTTGTTCTGCCAGTCATCAAACCCACGCTCGGCAACGATTGCGTCGATATCTCGAAGCTGACCAAGGAAACCGGTCTCTTCACGTACGACTCCGGCTTCACCGCCACCGCCAGCTGCAAGTCCGCCATCACCTATATCGACGGTGACAAGGGCGTGCTGCTGTATCGCGGCTATCCCATCGAGCAGCTCTCGGAAAAGTCGAGCTACGTCGAAGTGGCCTACCTGCTGATCAACGGCGAGCGTCCGAGCGCCGAGCAGCTGAAGGCCTTCACCGACGAGCTGGCGGCCGAAGCCGATGTGGATCCGTCGATCAACACGCTGATCGGCAGCTTCGCCAAGGATGCCCATCCGATGGCCATCCTGACCGCCGCCATCGCGCAGCTGTCGGGCATCTACCACGCCTCGCTGGACCTGTCCGACGCCGAACAGCGTCGTCATGCCGCGGTGCGCCTGATCGCCAAGGTGCCGACCCTGTCGGCCCTGATCTACCGCCACGGCAAGGGCCTGCCGGCCAACAAGCCGGACACCTCGCTGGATTACGTCAGCCGCTTCCTGAAGCAGACCTTCGAGTCGGCCGATGGCCAGTACGAGCTGAACCAGGACGTGGTCAAGGCGCTGGATCTGCTGTTCATCCTGCACGCCGATCATGAGCAGAACGCCTCGACCTCGACCGTGCGTCTGGTCGGTTCGACGGGTGCCAACCCGTACGCGTCGGTCGCCGCTGGCGTCACCGCGCTGTGGGGTCCGGCCCACGGCGGTGCCAACGAAGCCGTGCTGAAGATGCTCGAAGAGATCGGTTCGGCCGACAACGTCGAGTCCGCCGTGCTCAAGGCCAAGGACAAGACCTCCGGCTTCCGCCTGATGGGCTTTGGCCACCGCGTGTACAAGAACTTCGACCCGCGCGCCAAGGTCATCGGTGTGATGACCGGCAAGGTGCTGGAACAGCTGGGCGTGCAGGATCCGCTGCTGGACGTGGCCGTCAAGCTGGAGCAGGCCGCGCTGCAGGATGACTACTTCGTCGCCCGCAAGCTGTACCCGAACGTCGATTTCTACAGCGGCATCATCTACAAGGCGCTGCAGATCCCGACCGAAATGTTCACCGTCATGTTCGCCCTCGGCCGTACCTCCGGCTGGGTGGCCCATTGGCTGGAACAGCAGGTCGATCCGGAAATGAAGATCGGCCGTCCGCGCCAGGTCTACACCGGCAGCGACGTGCGCGACTACCAGGGCTGATCGCCCCGGCAGGTTGTGATGAAAACGCCCCGCACTGCGGGGCGTTTTTTTTGGGCGCCGCCGGTCACCTCTTTTCGTACTTCTTGCATGGGCCTCACTTCGATCGAGGTACAACCTTGGCGGTCACCCTCACGCCCATGGAGTCCCTCATGAATCGTCTGATCGCCGTAGTCCTCATCGCCGCACCGCTGAGCGTGGTCAGCGCCGGCGCACATGCCCAGTACACCGGCCCTGGCGCAACCAGCGCGGTCACCACCGTCGCCGAAGCACGCGACCAGCGCGATGACCAGCCCGTCGTACTGCAGGGCACGCTGATCGCCAAGATCGGCCACGAACGCTATCGCTTCAAGGATGCCACCGGCGAGATCGACGTCGAGATCGATGACAAGGATCTGCCCGACCGGCAGCCCGTCAGCGCGACGACCGTGGTGGAGCTGCAGGGAGAAGTCGATACGCATCGCTTCAAGCCCACCGATATCGATGTGGAGCATGTGCGGATCATCGGCACGCGCTGATTCTCCTGCACCGTCGGATGCCCCGCATTGCGGGGCGTTTGGCGTTCAGCGCATGGTGATCGTCAGCGTGCTTCCGCGTAACGGCTGGGCGATTCCCCCAGCACGCGGCGGAACGCCGACGAAAACGCGCTTGGGCTGGCGTATCCCAGATCCAGTGCGATCCGCGTGACCGGCTGCCCGGCACCCAGGCGTTCGATCGCGGCGAGCAGGCACACCTGCTGGCGCCATTCGGCAAAGCCCACCCCGGTGTCCGCGCGGAACTGGCGGGTGAACGTGCGCCGGCTCATGCCCGCCTCGGCGGCGACCTCATCGAGCGAGGCGGCGATCGAGGGCGCATCGAACAGCTGCTGGCAGGTGCGCACAAGGCGCGGGTCGCGGGGCAGCGGTGCATGCAGTGACAGGCGTGGCATCGCGGCGATCTCCGCGACCAGCAGCTGCATCAGCCGACCGCCGCGACCGTCCAGGTCGTACATCGCCGGCAGGTCGACCGCATCGTCCATCAGGTGCCGCAGCAGCGCCGATACGGCATACACGCCGCAGCGCGCAGGCAACCGGACCGCCGCCACTTCGTCCGCTGCCACGAACACATTGAGCATCGTGACCGGGCCACGCATCGCCATGGCGTGGGCGACGCCTGCGGGCACCCAGCAGGCACGCTGCGGTGGTACCAGCCAGCGTCCCTCGGGTGTGGTGAGGCTGATGGTGCCGCGCGAGGCAAACGCGAACTGACCGCGCCGGTGCGCGTGATCGGGGAAGACGGATCCGGCGGCGTAGTCGTTGGCGGTGACCACCACGGCGCGAGGTAGATCTTCAAAGGGATCGAGCAGGGTATTGCGCATGGCCCGGATTCTATCGCCATCGGCCTGATATCGACGGCGGGCCACGCGCAGTCGACCTAACATCGCGGCCCGACCTCACGTCCGCACGGTGCAGCCATGCCCACTACTACCTTTCATCGCGTCGGCACTGGCGCCCATCCTGTCCTGGTCCTGCATGGCTGGTTTGGTGACGCCCACGCCTTCGAACCGATCGAGCCATGGCTGTCCGGCGAGGCGTTCAGCTACCTCTTCATGGATTGCCGCGGCTACGGTGGCATGCGCGGGGTGCCCGGTGACTACACGATCGACGAGATCGCCAATGACGCGCTGACCTTGGCCGACACGCTGGGCATCGCGACCTTCAGCCTGGTCGGGCATTCGATGGGTGGCATGGCCATCGAGCGGATCGCGGTGCTCGCCCCGGATCGCGTGCGCGCGCTGGTCGCCGTGGCACCCGTGCCGTGCGGTGGCATCGCCTACGATTCGCCCGCGCGGCAGGTGCTTGAAGCGGCCGCAGGCAGCGTGAGCATCCGTCGGGGCATCATCGATCGCAGCACCGGAGGGCGGTTGCCCGCCGCGTGGCTGGACTGGAAGGCGCAGTACTCGATGGCGCACGCGTCGCCGGAGGCATTCGCGGCGTACCTCCCGGCCTGGGCGGACACGGACTTCAGCATGGAGATCATCGGCCGACATCCGGTGAAGGTGCTGATCGGTGAGCATGATCCCGTGTTCAACGCGGCCCTCATGGACAGGACCTACCTGCACCGTTATCGGCAGGCGACCCTGGAGGTGCTGGAGGATGCGGGTCACTACCCGATGAACGAAACGCCGCTGGCCCTGGTCGCGGCGATCGAGCGCTTTCTGGTCACGTTCGCCGAGGCCTGAAGGAGGCCGGGCGTCGTTTCAGCGACCGCCCAGATAACCCTCGATCTCGCCGTCCGCCAGCAGCTCACGCAGCTGCGTGGCCGACGCGCGCCGCATCGGCTTCTCGTCGATCGCCGACAGCGGCGGCTGGCGCAGGCCGTCATACGGCAGCACGGCGATGTCGAAGGTCAGGTCTTCGGCGCTGAACACCCAGACCGGCGCATCCAGGCTGCGCTCGCGGTCCAGCCGCAGCCGGCGCGTCCGTGATTCGGCCGGAATGCCGTGCTCATCGAGATAGCGCTGCACGGCATCGGCATCGTCGCTGTGCACCTGCAGCTGCACGGGGCTGTTGGCGTCTGCGGTGCCTTCCAGTACCGGGCCACACAGGCGGGGTGAGAAACCCTGCAGAAAGTCCATCGCCCGCAGGGCGGCCTCGCGGCGCTGGCGCAACTGCGCGCCATGGTCGGCACCGGCGAACAGGCGCTGGTACTCGCGCAGGGCATCTTCGATCTCGGTGTTGCGGGGCAGGGAGGCATCATCGTGGATGCCGAGCCGGGTGGCGGCCTTGAGCTTGGCCTGGTGATAGTCGCGGATGCCGCCCTCGGCCATCAGCCGGGCGGCTTCGTGCGCCAGCTGGTGGCGGCGCTCACGGGTCTGCGTGGCTGCATGCTGGCGGGCTCGATGCATGACCGATACTCCTTGGCGACCTGCACGGCAATGTACACCGGCGATGTGACAGGCGGGTAGAGCCACCCCATGGGTGGCTGTGCCTGCGATCAGGGCTTGCGTGCAGCCACCCATGGGGTGGCTCTACCGGGGCGATGGGGCGCCGGGCGGACCCGGCGCATGCGGTCAGAAGATATCGAACGCGGCGTCGTCGGCCTGCGGCGCATGGCTGTTGAAGTCGTACTCCTCCAGCTTCTCCATGTCCTCCACCTTGACCCACTCGGTTGCGCCGTTGAGGGTGGCCTGGACCATGCCCGAGGGCGGCTCGTTCTGCGCGATCGGGGTGTCCTTGAGCGCAACGCGCATGTACTCGATCCAGATCGGCAGGGCAGCGCGGCCGCCGTACTCGCGGTAGCCGAGCGAGCGGAAGTCATCGCGGCCGACCCACACCGTGGTCGCGTAGGGGCCACCGAAACCGGAGAACCACGCATCACGGTGATCGTTGGTCGAGCCGGTCTTGCCGCCGACGTCCTCGCGGCCGAGCACCTTGGCCGCGGTGCCGGTGCCGCGCTGGACCACGTCGCGCATCATCGAGTTGAGCTGGTATGCGGTACGCGCATCGATCGCGCGCGGGGCGACCTTGGCATCCGGGTTCACCGGCACCGGCGTTTCGGTGGCGGCGGTGGACGTAGCCTGCTGCGGCTTGGCCGGCGCGGCATTGGCCGCCGGCGCGGAGCCGAAGTTGAAGCCATCCACCACCTGGCTGACCGGCACCCCGCTGGTGCCGGCGCAGTCGCGGCAGGCGATGGCCGGGTTTTCCTTGAAGACTTCCACGCCGTCGCGGTCGGTCACCCGGTCGATCAGCCAGGTGTCCACGCGCGAGCCGCCGTTGGCGAACACCGCGTAACCGCGGGCCACCGAGAGCGGCGTCAGCGATGCGGTGCCCAGCGACATCGACAGGTTCGGCGGCAGCTCGGCCTCGGCGAAGCCGAACTCGCTGATGTACTTGCGCGCGTAATCCACGCCCATGCCATCGAGCAGCCGCACCGAGACCAGGTTGCGCGACTGCACCAGCGCTTCACGCAGGCGCATCGGGCCGCGGAAACCGCCGCCGTCGTTCTGCGGCGACCAGGTCTTGCCGCGGCGGTCGCGGAACACGACCGGCGCATCGAGCACGATCGAGGCCGGGTTGAAGCCCTTGTCGAAGGCGGCCGCGTAGATGAAGGGCTTGAAACTCGAGCCCGGCTGGCGACGCGCCTGGGTGGCACGGTTGAACTTGTTGCCGGAGAAGCTGAAGCCGCCCACCAGTGCCTTCAGTGCGCCGTTTTCAGCGTCCAGCGAGACCAGCGCGGCCTGGCCGCGCGGGATCTGGTCGAGCAGCCACTCGCCTTCCTTCTCGCCGGCGCGCACGCGCACGATGTCGCCGCGGGTGACCAGCTTGGCCGGCGTCTTGTTGGTCCAGCGGGCGGCGCTGGCCGGCAGCACCACTTCGCTGCGGTTGCCCAGCACCACGGTCGCGCTGCCATCGGCAGCGGTGGCTGCCACGATCGCCGGCAGCAGGCCGGTCTGTGCCGGAATGCCGGACAGCTTGGTGGCCAGCGCGGCGGCATCGGCATCGGCCGGCACCTCCACGTGCTGCTCCACGCCGTGCCAGCCGTGGCGGTGGTCGTAGGCCAGCAGGCCATCGCGCACCGACAGGTTGGCCGCGGTCTGCAGCTCGGCGTTGATCGTGGTGGTCACGTGGTAACCCTTGTTGACCACGTCGCCGCCGAAGCGGGCGATCATTTCCTGGCGCACCAGCTCGGCCACGTAAGGCGCTTCGACCTGCACCGGCGGCTCGTGCGCGGTGGCATGCATCGGCACGGCCTTGGCCGCGTCGGCCTCGGCCTGGGAGACGAAGCCCAGGCTGGCCATGCGCTGCAGCACATAGAAGTCACGGCGCTCGCGGGCACGCTCGGGATTGCTGATCGGGTTGCCCGAGGAGGGGAACTTGGGGATGCCGGCCAGCGAGGCCATCTCATCCAGGTCCAGCTCCCCCAGCTTCTTGCCGTAATAGAACTCGGCCGCGGCGGCCACGCCGTAGGCGCGGTTGCCGAAGAAACTCTTGTTCAGGTACAGCTCGAAGATCTCGTCCTTGCTCAGCTCGCTCTCGATCTTGCGTGCCAGCAGGATCTCGGCCAGCTTGCGGGTGTAGCTGTATTCCGAGCTCAGGAAGAACTGGCGGGCGACCTGCTGGGTGATGGTCGAGCCACCGGGCACGCGCCTGTCATTGGTGGTGGCCAGCAGCCAGACCGCGCGGCCGATGCCCTTGTAGTCCACGCCGCCATGCTCGTAGAAGCGGGCATCCTCGGTGGCGAGGAACGCCTGCTTGAGGCGCTCGGGGACGTCCTTCATGGTGATGGGGGTGCGCCGGGTTTCCCCGAACACCGCCATCAACTTGCCATCGCTGGCATAGACGTACATGGGCTCCTGCATCTCCACGTCGCGCAGGGTCTGCACGTCCGGAAGCTTGGAGGAGACGGCGTAATACAGGCCACCGGCAACCGCGGCGCCGATCAATGCCAGGACCAGGAACGCGACCAGCATCCAGCGCAGCCAACGGCGAAGACGTGTCATCAGTGACAGATTCCGATTGCGAATTTCGTGGTCGCAGAGTATAGATTACGCAAGGGAACGGCTGGGGGTGTTCCCGGGGAGAGCAGTCGATCACCGTCTGGGGACGCGTGAAACGAGCCGTAGTGCTCGTTTTACAGCTTGACGGTTGCGATTTGCAAAAAAAACGTTATTAATGCGCGGTCGCAGGTTCTGCGTCCAAGTGCCCATCGGCAGGGGAGAAACCGTGGGGCTTATCCCAAAAAGCCAGTCGCCTCTTATCGGCGTCGATATCAGCTCGACTGCAGTAAAGCTGTTGCAGTTATCCCGCAGCGGCAATCGTTTCCGCGTGGAACATTACGCCGTGGAACCACTTCCGCCGAATGCGGTCGTGGAAAAGAACATCGTGGAGGTCGAAGCGGTCGGGGAGGCCATTCGACGTGCCGTGAACCGCTCTGGAACCAAGGCACGGCACGCCGCCGCCGCCGTGGCCGGCTCGGCCGTGATCACCAAGCTGATCCCGATGCCTGCCGATCTGGACGAGAACGACATGGAAGCCCAGGTCGAGCTCGAAGCGGTCAACTACATCCCGTACCCGATCGAGGAAGTGAACCTCGATTTCGAAGTGCTGGGTGCGATTCCGAACAACCCGGAAATGGTCCAGGTGCTGTTGGCCGCCTCGCGTTCAGAGAACGTCGAGCTGCGCCAGTCCGCGCTGGAACTGGGCGGGCTGGTGGCACGGGTCATGGACGTGGAGGCCTTCGCGGTCGAGAACGCCTTTGCCCTGGTCGCCAGCGAGCTGCCGGTGGCCAGTGATGGCGTGGTCGCGCTGGTGGACATCGGCGCCACCATGACCACCCTGAACGTCCTGCGCGGTGGCCGCAGCCTGTACAGCCGCGAGCAGGTATTCGGCGGCAAGCAGCTGACCGACGAAGTGATGCGCCGGTATGGGCTGACCTACGAAGAAGCCGGGCTGGCCAAGCGCCAGGGCGGGTTGCCGGAAAGCTACGAGATGGAAGTGCTCGAGCCGTTCAAGGAAGCCACGGTCCAGCAGATCAGCCGTCTGCTGCAGTTCTTCTATGCCGGCAGCGAGTTCAACCGGGTCGATCACATCGTGCTCGCCGGGGGCTGCGCAGCCCTGACCGGCCTGCCGGACATGGTGGAAGAGCAGCTGGGCGTGGCCACCGTGGTGGCCAACCCGCTGGCACAGATGACGCTCGGCCCGAAGGTGCAGGCACATGCCCTGGCCCAGGATGCCCCGGCGCTGATGATCGCCACCGGTCTGGCGCTGAGGAGCTTTGACTGATGGCGCGCATCAATTTATTGCCCTGGCGCGCCGAGCGGCGCAAGCAACGCCAGCGCGACTTCTACGCCATGCTCGGTGCCGCCGCCATCGGTGGGTTGCTGCTGTCGCTGTTGATCTGGTTCTACTACGACCGTCAGGTCAGCGGGCAGAGCGATCGCAACACCTTCCTGCAGGCCGAGATCGAGAAGGTCAAGGAGCAGAACAAGGAGATCGAGCGTCTGGACCGCCAGAAGGACCGCCTGCTGGCGCGCAAGGCCGTGATCGAGGAACTGCAGGCCAAGCGCTCGCAGATGGTGCACCTGTTCGATGCGCTGGTCCGGACCATCCCCGACGGGGTAGTGCTGACCACGCTCAAGCAGGAGGGCGACGTGCTGACGCTGGAAGGCCGCACCCAGTCCAATGCCCGTGTCAGTGCTTACATGCGCAACCTGGAAAGCTCGGGCTGGATGACCAATCCGGAGCTGTCGATCATCGAGGCCAAGGCGCCGGAGCGTGACAGGGCCGGTGCCGCCAGCAGCCCGGTGGCGGACATCAAGTCGCTGCCGTACATGTTCGTGGTCAAGGTCAATCTGCCGGCCCAGAGCAGCGTTACCGAGCTGGCCGCCGATGGCAGCGTGATCGAGCCGACCGCCGATCCGGCACCGCCGGGCGCTACCCCGGTTCCGCCGGTGGCCCCGTTGTCGCCGGCCCCGGCGTCCAACGCACCGGCCTCGCCCGATGCCGCTGATCCGGCCCCGCCGGCCGGCAACAGCCGCATCGTGCCGCCCACGCCCACGCCCTCCGCGCAACCTGCACAACCTGCACAACCTGCACAACCGGCGGCGCCGGCCCCGGCCCAGAAGGGGGCCGCCGCATGAGCCAGAAGATCAACCTCAAAGAGCTGGACTTCAACAACATCGGCAATTGGCCGCAGAAGGCCAAGGTCGTGTTCTGCGCGCTGTTGGCGCTGTTCATCGTGATCATGGCCTGGTTCCTGCTGATCAGCGGGAAGCGCGATGAGCTCGCGTCGCTGGAAAGCACCGAGACCCAGCTGCGCACCGAGTTCGAAAAGGAACAGGGCCGCGCGGTCAATCTGGAGCCGCTCAAGCAGCAGCTGACCCAGATGGAGCAGGTGCTGCAGCAGATGCTGCGCCAGCTGCCCAGCAAGACCGAGATGCCCGATCTGATCATCGACATCTCCCAGACCGCGTTGTCTAGCGGCCTGTCCAACGAATTGTTCCAGCCCGGTGCGGAGCAGCCCAAGGAGTTCTACGCCGAAAAGCCGATCGCCCTGCGCATGGTGGGCAGTTACCACCAGTTCGGCGCGTTCGTCAGTGGTGTGGCCTCGTTGCCGCGCGTGGTCATCCTGACCATGCACGACATCAACCTGAAGCCGAAGGATCCCAAGACCGGCATCACCGCCCGCAGCGGTGCGCTGGAGTTGTCCGGAACGGTCAAGACCTACCGTTACCTGGATGACGTGGAGATGGAAGCCCAGGAGAAGGCCGCCGCCGAGAAAGAAAAGGCTGCGAAGGGAGGCCGGAAATGAGCCCTCTGACGTCGACCGCACGGGTAGGTGGTCTGTTGATGGTGGTACTGCTGGCCGGCTGCGCACGCGGCGTGACCAGTACGCCCGGCGATGCACCGAACCTGGAGAAGTGGGTGGCCGACGTGCGTGCACGTCCGGCACCGCCGCTTGAGCCGCTGCCGGTGATGCAGCAGTTCGAGACGTTTGAATATTCCGCGCAGGGGATGCGCGACCCGTTCACCGACGCCTGGACCAATCCGCAAGGGGGATCGGGGCTGCGTCCGGATCCGAACCGCCGCAAGGAGCCGCTGGAAGATTTCCCGCTGGACAGCCTGGACATGGTGGGTTCGATCGGCCGTGGGGGCGGACTCGTCGTGCTGGTGATGGCACCGGACAAGGTCACCTATCGGGTGCGTCCGGGCGTCTATCTGGGGCAGAGCGACGGGCGGGTGACCGGGGTCTTCGAGGACCGGATTGAGCTGATTGAACTGGTGCCGGATGGCGCGGGTGGCTGGCTGGAACGGCCGGCAACGCTCGCGCTTGAAGATCAATGAATGATTATGGGGATAGCACGATGACCTTTTCCAACGCCATGCGGCTGCGTTCCGTCCGGCGCCAGAAGTTGCTTCACCTGTGCGCGCTGGGAGTCGCGCTCATGGTGGCCAACGGCACGCTGATGGCGGCCACGCCCAGCGGCGCAGTGCCCAAACCGGCGGCCACCACCGCGCCGGCCTCGCTGTCGGTGTCCAAGATCGACTTCAAGCGCGGCGACGATGGCGCCGGCCGGCTGATCCTGCAGTTCGATGGCCAGGGCGCGAGCCCGGATCTGCGCAGCCAGGGCAACAGCGTCGTGATCGACGTCGGCAACGCACGCCTGCCGGAAAACCTGCAGAAGTCGATCAACGTGACCGACTTCGCCACGCCCGTGCAGCGCATCGATCCCAAGCCGTATGGCGGCGGCACGCAGCTGGTGCTCAACACCAACACCGCGTTCGAGTCGCTGGCCTACCAGAGCGGCAACGAATACGTGGTCGAGATCAGCCCGCGCCAGGCCGCCCCGGCGACGGGCGCGGTCACCGCCAGCTCGGTCAGTCAGGCCGCGGCGGCCCTGGGCCAGCGCGGCTACAGCGGCAAGCCGGTCACCTTCAACTTCCAGGACGTGCCGGTTCGCACCGTGCTGCAGCTGGTCGCGGAGGAATCCAACCTCAACGTGGTCGCCTCCGACAGCGTGCAGGGCAACGTGACCCTGCGCCTGATCAACGTGCCGTGGGACCAGGCGCTGGACATCGTGCTGCGGGCCAAGGGCCTGGACAAGCGTCGCGATGGCGGCGTGATCTGGGTGGCACCGCAGCCGGAACTGGCCAAGTTCGAGCAGGACAAGGAAGACGCGCGCATCGCGATCGAGAACCGCGAGGATCTGGTCACCGATTACGTGCAGATCAACTACCACAACGCCGGGGCGATCTTCAAAGCGCTGACCGAAGCCAAGGGTATCGGCGGCAGCAGCGGTGGCAGTGGTGGCAGCTCGCAGGAAGACAGCGGGTTCCTGTCCTCGCGCGGCCGTATCGTGGCCGACGAGCGCACCAACACCCTGATGATCAGCGACATTCCGAAGAAGATCGCGCGCATGCGTGAGCTCATCAGCGTGATCGACCGTCCGGTCGACCAGGTGCTGATCGAAAGCCGGATCGTGATCGCCACCGATACCTTCGCGCGTGAACTCGGCGCCAAGTTCGGCATCAGCGGCAGCCGCCAGGACGTGTTCTTCGGGGCCAACACCGATCAGAACCACAACAACATCAACGACCGCGGCACCAAGGACACCGAGTACCAGAAGGCGATCAACGAGTGGGTGGCCGGTGGCCGCACCGGCGCGATCCCGGTGCGTGGTGCGACCAAGTTCGCCGAAGGCCTGAACTGGAACCTGCCGGTGGCGGCGATCAACAACCCCGGTTCGCTGGCGCTGTCGATCCTCAATGCCGGTTACCTGCTGGATGTGGAGCTCTCGGCGATGCAGGCCGAATCGCGCGGCGAAGTCATCTCCAACCCGCGCGTGGTGACCACCAACCAGCGCGAAGCGGTGATCAAGCAGGGTAAGGAAATCGGCTACGTCACCATCAGCGGTGGTGGTGCGGCCGGCGCCGCGGCCCAGCCCAACGTCCAGTTCAAGGAAGTGGTGCTGGAGCTGAAGGTCACCCCGACCATCACCAACGACAACCGTGTGTTCCTCAACATGGCGGTCAAGAAGGATGAAGTGGAGAGCTACATCCTGCTGGCAGGCTATGGCCAGGTCCCGACCATCAACCGCCGCGAAGTGAATACCGCGGTGCTGGTGGACGACGGCCAGACCGTGGTGATCGGTGGCGTGTACGAGTTCACCGACCGCACCAGCATCAACAAGGTGCCGTTCCTGGGCGACGTGCCGTTCCTGGGCAATCTGTTCAAGAAGCGCAGCCGCAACAAGGACAAGGCCGAACTGCTGGTGTTCGTGACCCCGAAGGTGCTGCGCGTGGCCAAGGCCAATCCGGCCGTCAACTGAGCCGCGCCGCTGCTGCAATGACGAAAGGGCCGCCCCGTGCGGCCCTTTCTGCGTTCAGCCAACCTTGATGTCGTAACCGGCGCTGTCCTGCCATCATGGCGATGGAACCTCTGCCCACCGTGGAGGTCACATGGATGCCATGAATCTGCCGCCCCCCATGCCCGATACCCCCACGCCCGCTCCGGTGGAGCACGACCGCCTGCATGAGGCCTTCCGCGCGCTGCGCGACGGCCTGTCTTCCGAGATCGTCGGCCAGAGCGCGCTCGTCGAGCGCCTGCTGACCGCATTGCTGGCCGATGGTCACCTGCTGGTCGAGGGTGCCCCCGGCCTGGCCAAGACCACCGCGATCCGTGCGCTGGCCGCCCGGCTCGATGCGGATTTCTCACGCGTGCAGTTCACCCCGGATCTGCTCCCGGCCGATCTGACCGGTACCGAGATCTGGCGCCCGCAGGAAGGCCGCTTCGAATTCGTGCCCGGTCCGATCTTCCATCCGATCCTGCTTGCCGACGAAATCAACCGTGCCCCGGCCAAGGTGCAGTCCGCGCTGCTTGAAGCGATGGGCGAACGCCAGGTCACCGTCGGCCGCCATACCTATCCGCTGCCGTCGCTGTTCCTGGTGATGGCCACGCAGAATCCGATCGAGCAGGAGGGCACCTTCCCGCTGCCCGAAGCCCAGCTCGACCGCTTCCTGATGCATGTAAGGATCGGTTATCCGGATTCGGAGGCGGAAACCGAAATCCTGCGCCTGGCCCGCGAGCGTGCGCGCGAAGCGCTGTCCACCCCGGCCGCCGCGCCCGCCCGCATGCCGTTGAGCGATGTGTTCGCCGCTCGCAAGGCCGTGCTCTCGCTGCATGTCGCGCCCGCGCTGGAGCGCTATCTCATCGAGATCGTGCTGGCCTCGCGCGATGCCGCGCGTTACGACCCGGCGCTGGCCCGGCGCATCGCGTGGGGCGCGAGCCCCCGTGGCTCGATCGCGCTGGAGCGCTGCGCCCGCGCCCGGGCCTGGTTGGCCGGCCGCGACTTCGTCACCCCGGAAGATGTGCGCAACGTTGCGCCCGACGTGCTGCGGCACCGCGTGCTGCCCAGCTATGAAGCCACCGCCGAAGGCTGGGATGGCGAGCGCCTGGTCGCCGAGCTGCTGGCCCGCGTGCCGGCGCCCTGAGCGCGATGGATACGCCCGTGCATACGGCCACGCCGCTTGAAGGCGATGGCCTGCAGCCGCGTCTGGCCGAGCTGGTGGCATTGCGCCGCAGTGCGCACCGCGCGCCGCCGGCGCGGCGTGGCCGTCTGGGTCACGCCGGCAGTGCGCCGTCGCCCGCGCGCGGGCGTGGGATGGAATACGCCGAGTCCCGCGACTATGTACCGGGCGATGACGCGCGGCATATCGACTGGCGCGTCACCGCACGTACCGGGCGCGCGCATACCAAACTCTTTCAGGCCGAGCGCGAACGCTTGACGCTGCTGGTCGCCGATACCGATCCGGTGCTGTATTTCGGCACCCGGGTCCGCTTCAAATCCGTGCAGGCCGCGCGCGTCGGTGCGGTTGCGGCGTGGTTGGCGCAGCGCCAGGGCGACCGCCTGGCTGCGGTGCGTGGCAGCACCCAGGAGCCGCCGATCGCTCCGGCCGGCGGCACCCGCGGTGTATTGCGCGTGCTTGACGCCCTGACCCGCTGGTATGCCGAACCGCCTGCCGAGGACGCCGGCCTGGATCGGGCGCTGGAGCAGGCGGCACGACTGCTGCGCCCCGGTGCCCGTGTGGTGGTGCTGGCCGATCCGGCGCGCGCCGCCACCATCAGCAGCGCTCGCTGGGCCGCATTGGCCATGCACCACGAGGTGGTGGTGATGCTGCTGCTCGATCCGCTGGAGCTGGCACCGCCGGCCGATGCGCTGCCGTTTCTTTCGCAGGGGCGTCGCGTGCTGCTGGATCTGGGTAGCGCCGCGGTGCGTGAGCACTGGCGCGAACGCTTCGTTGCGCCCCTGGAAGCGCTGCAGAACCGCTTGGCGGCTCGGCGCATCCAGGTGCATGTGGTGGCCACCGACGATGCCAGTGACAGCTGGCTCAGCCCCTTGCCGACGGCGGTGGTGGCATGAGCGCCGCCGCATCGCTGCCGTTGCGCGATGTGCAGCTGCCGCCGTCACCGCCCTGGTGGCCGCCCGCGCCGGGCTGGTGGCTGGTGTTCGGCGCGATCGTGCTGGTGGTGACGGGAATCTGGGTCTGGCACTGGCGCCGGCGGCGCGCGCGCCAGCGCTGGCTGGCGCTGTTCGATGCACAGGTGGCCCAGGCCGGTTCGCCGGTGCTGGAGGTGGCGGCGATCGCCGAGCTGTTGCGCCGCGCGGCACGTCAGTCCCAGCCCGGGGCGGAACGTCTGCAGGGCGACGCGTGGCTCGCGTTCCTGGATGAGAAGAACAGCCGGGCGTTTTCCGAGGGCGATGGTGCGCTGCTGCTCGATGGTGGCTATCGACCGAGCGTGGATGCCGAGGCGGTGCAGCGGCTGCGCGTGCTGGCCCGCCGCCGTTATCTGTCGCTGCTGACGGAGCGGCGCCGATGATCGCGATGACGATGCCCACGTGGTTGACCTGGGTGGACAGCCTGGCGTGGCCGTGGATGTTGTGGGCGCTGCCCTTGCCGATCCTGATGCACTGGTGGCCATCGCGGCCCGGGGCGGGTGCCGCGTTGCGGGTGCCGTATGCGGCCGATCAGCTGCAGTCGCTCGGGGCTGCCTCGGGCGGTGCCGGGCCACGACTGGGGCGCGCGCTGCTATGGCTGGCGTGGGCCTGCCTGTGCGTGGCCGCCGCGCGACCGCAGCAGCTGGGCGAAGCGGTGACGCCGCCACAGCAGGGCCGGCAGATGATGCTGGCGGTGGACGTCTCCGGCAGCATGAGCGAAGCGGACATGATGCTTGGCAATCAGGTGGTCGAGCGGCTGACCGCGGCCAAGGCCGTGCTCGCCGATTTCCTCGATCGCCGTGTGGGCGATCGTGTCGGCCTGCTGATCTTCGGTGAGCGTGCCTATACGCTGACCCCTTTGACGGCCGACCTCACCAGCGTGCGTGACCAGCTGCGCGACAGCGTGGTCGGCCTGGCCGGGCGCGAGACCGCGATCGGCGATGCGATCGCGCTGGCGGTCAAACGCCTGCGCGAACAGCCGGAAGGGCAGCGCGTGCTGATCCTGCTCACCGACGGGGTCAGCAATGCCGGCGTGCTTGAACCGCTGCGCGCGGCCGAGCTGGCCCAGGCCGAAGGTGTGCGCGTCTATACAGTGGCCTTCGGCGGCGACGGGGGCATCAGCCTGTTTGGCGTGCAGATCGCCCCCGGCGAAGACCCGGTCGACGAAGCAACCCTGAACAAGATTGCCGAGCTCACCGGCGGCCGCTCGTTCCGTGCGCGCAATACCGATGAGCTGGCCGGCATCTATGCCGAGCTGGAACGGCTGGAGCCGGTCAAATCGGCGGGCCCGGCGGTGCGGCCGCGGATCGAACGCTACGCCCCGCCGCTGGCACTGGCGTTGCTGCTGGCCGGCTTGGCGGGGTTGTTGCCGAGGCGCTGGACATGAGCGCGAGCTGGAACGCCCTGCATTTTGTCCGCCCCGATGCCTTGTGGGCGCTGCTCGTGCTGCCGCTGCTGGTCGCGATCTGGTGGCTGCGTCGCCGTCGCGCCAATGTCTGGCGTCAGACGGTGGATGCGCATCTGCTGCGCCATCTGCTGGTCGGCCGCGACCGTCGCGCCTGGGGCGGGTTGATCCTGCTGCTGCTTGGCACGGCGACCGCCATCGTGGCGCTGGCCGGCCCTTCATGGCGACAGGTCGCACAGCCGTTGTGGCAGACGCCGTCGCCGCTGGTGGTCGCGCTGGATCTCTCTTCGCGGGTGACCGCGACCGATCTGCCACCGTCGCGCCTGCTGCAGGCGCGCGCCAAGCTGGCCACGCTGCTGCGCGAGCGCCAGGGCGGCGAAGTCGCGCTGCTCGTCTACGCCGACGATGCCTACACCGTGGCGCCGCTGACCGACGACATGGCCAATGTCGCGCTGTATCTGGATGCGCTGGCGCCGGACGTGATGCCGCGCGATGGCCAGCGTGCCGACCGTGCGCTGGAGACGGCGGTGAAGCTGCTGCAGCAATCCGGCGCACGCGGTGGCGACATTCTCCTGCTGACCGATCGCGCCGATGCGGATGCCGAACAGGCCGCTGCCTCGGCACGCGCGCAGGGCTTCGTGGTCTCCGTGCTCGGGCTGGGTACGCCGCAGGGCGCGGCCTACCGCAACGGCGAGGGTCAGATCGTGCCGGCGCGGCTGGAGGAGGGCACGCTGCGGGGTGTCGCCAGCCGTGGCGGCGGCCGCTATGCGCGTATCGCCTCCGATGACAAGGATCTCGCGGCGCTGGACGTATTGACCCCGCGGGTCAGTGCCGATGACAGCCGCGAAGGGCAGGGCCGCACGTGGCGCGATGAAGGGTTCTGGCTGTTGCCACCGCTGATGCTGCTGGCCCTGTTCGCCTTCCGGCGGCGCGGCGCGCTGGCCGTGCTGGTGATGATGGCGGCGCTGCCGATGGCGCTGCCGACGACGGCACATGCCGCCGAGGGAACGTGGTGGCAACGCGCCGACCAGGTCGATCAGCAACGCCTGTCCACCGGTGTGGATGCGTACCGCAAGGGTGACTTCAAGGCGGCGCAGCAGCAGTTCGAGGGCATCGATACGGATGCCGGCTGGTACAACCTGGGCAACGCGCTGGCGCGACAGGGCCAGTACGACGCCGCCATCGAGGCCTACGACCGTGCGCTGAAGCAGCATCCGGGCATGGCCGATGCGGTCGCCAACCGCGCCGCCGTCGATGCCGCCCGCAAGCGCAAGCCGCCACAGAACAACGATCAGAACAACGATCAGAAGGGCGGGAAAAAGCCGCCCTCCGACCCGCCCGATCCCGGCAAGAACCCGGGTCAGGGTAACGACGGTCAGTCCTCGCCGCCGCAGGACAAGGGCGAACAGGGGCAGTCACCGCCGCCGGCATCCGGTGATCCAAAGGATGGCCAATCCGAGGGCGGGAAGTCGCCGCAGGCCGCCGACAGCCAGGCGCAGGCCGAGGCTGACGCGGCCCAGCGCGAGCGCATGCAGCAGGCGATGCAGCGCCAGGGGCAGAACGACGGCAACGACAAGGCGCAGGGCCAGGTCAGCGGCACCCCGCAGCAGCGTGAGCAGCAGCAGGCGGTCGAGGCGTGGATGCGGCGGGTACCGGATGACCCCGGCAGCCTGCTGCGGGCCAAGTTCCAGCTGGAAAACGAACGCAGGAAACGGGAAGGGCGATGACACATTCCACGATACAGCGCTGGTTGCGCGCCGGGCTTGCCCTGCTGCTGTGCGCGAGCATGGCCGCGCACGCGCAGACCCGCGCCTGGCTCGACCGCGAGCAGATCACCGACAGCGATACCGTCACCCTCAACATCGAATCCGATGCGGGCGGCGGCGCGCCGGACTATGGCCCGCTGCGGACCGACTTCGATCTCAGCAGCCAGACCAGCAGCCGCCAGGTGCAGTGGAGCAACGGCGCGATGACCTCGCGCGCGCTGTATGCCGTCGCGCTCAGCCCGAAGCGCACCGGCACCCTGCAGATTCCTGCGCTGCAGGTGGGCAGCAGCCGCACCCAGCCGCTGACCCTGCAGGTCGGCGCCGGCAGCGCGTCCGCCCCCGCGGCCGCCCGTGGTGATGCCGCGGCCTTCCTCGAAACCGAGGTCGACGATCCCACGCCCTATGTGCAGCAGAGCGTCGGCGTGGTGGTGCGCCTGTTCTACGCCGCGCAACTGCTCAGTGGCGAACTGGTGCTCGATACACCGGCCGGCGCCTCGCTGCAGCGGGTGGGCGATGACCGCACCCTGGTGCGCGAGGTCAATGGGCGCCGCTACAACGTGGTGGAACGGCGCTTCCTGCTGATTCCCGAGCGCAGCGGGCCGCTGGTGCTGCCGGCCGCGCAGTTCAACGGGCGCAGCGCGGGCGGCTTCTTCAATGACATGTTCGGCGGCGATGGCCGCCTGCGTGCCGCATCGGCCGAGCGCACGCTGCAGGTCCAGGCGCAACCCGCCTCTGCACCGCAGCCGTGGCTGCCGCTGCACGGGCTGCGCCTGCGCTACACCGCAGCGCCCACCACCGGCCGTGCCGGTGAGGCGGCCACGATCGTGGTGGAGGCCGTGGCCGACGGCGCGACCAAGGCGCAGTTCCCTGAGCTGCCCGTGCCCGATGTCGGCCCCGGCGCGCAGGTGTTCGCCGAGCCGCCGCAGTTCGATGAAACCTTCAACGGCAACACCCCGCAGCTCAAGCTGACCCGGCGTTTTGCGATCGTGCCGCGCCAGGCCGGGCCGCTGACCGTGCCGGGGCTGCGCATGGCGTGGTGGGATGTGGCCGCCGGGCAGCCGCGCAGTGCCAGCCTGCCGGACCTGCCACTGGACATCGCTGCCGGGGTGGCCGGCAGTACCGCGCCGGCGCTGCCGGTGGACACCACCTCGGCGCTGCCGGGCGAACCGGCGGCGGCCTCCACCGATCTGCAGCTGGCGCCGGCGCAGGGCGCGCCGCGGCCGTGGGGCTGGATCGCGCTGTCGGCGGGCCTGGCCCTGCTGTGGCTGCTGACCCTGGTCTGGGGCTGGCGCCGACGCGGTCGTCCTGTCGCCGTGCCCGGTGCCGAAGCGGGTGTGCCGGTCGCTCCGTCCGGGAGCCCGTACACGCGTGCCGACCTGCGCCGCGCGATGGAAGCGGGTGGGCTGGACGAGATCATCGCCGTGCTGGCTGGCATGGGCGGCGTGCAGACCTTGGAGCAGGTGCTGGAGCGCCTCGACAACCCCCGGCAGCGCGACACGTTGCTCCAGATGCAGGCGGTCCGCTGGGGCGGGCAGGGCGGTGATGTGGGCCAGGCACGGCAGGCGCTGCGGCGCGCCTTCCATGACGGACCGCACTGGCGGGCCCGTGCGGCCGCGCAGAACAATGGCCTCGCGCCGTTGTACCCATCCGCGCATTCATAAAAAGGCGTGTCGGTCAGGGCGGCCGGCTTTGCTAAGCTGATTTCATTTTTTCGAGGAACGCCGCTCCATGACTGAGGCCGCAACGACCCGGCAGAAACTGCCTTTGCATTGGAAAATGGGCATTGGCTTCATCATCGGCCTGGTCCTCGGGCTGACCGTCCATGCCCTCGGTGGCAGCATCGACGGCCTGCATATCGGTGCCAAGTGGGTGATGGATTACATCACTACCCCGGCCTCGGGCCTGTTCCTCAATCTGATCTTCATGCTGATCGTGCCGCTGATCTTCTCGGCGCTGATCATGGGCGTGTCGGAGATGGGCGACATCCGCGCCCTTGGCCGCATCGGCTGGAAGACGCTGGCCTACACCATCGTGCTGTCCGGCATCGCCGTGGGCATCGGCCTGGTGCTGGTCAACGTGCTCAAGCCCGGCGTGGGCGTGGACCCGGTCGTGGCCGCGCAGATGCTGGCCGAGAACGCCGAACGCAGCAAGGAAATCGTCGCCGGTATCCATGGCACGCCGAAGGGCATGGACATGCTGCTGTCGATCGTGCCGGGCAATGTGGTCGAGGCCGCGTCCAGCAACAGCGCGATCCTGTCGCTGATGTTCTTCGCGCTGATGTTCGGCATCGGCATGGTGCTTTCGCCTGAAGAGAAGGTGGCCCCGCTGCGTCGTGCCATCGAAGGCATCTTCGAAGTCTCGATGACCCTGATCAACCTGGTCATCCGCCTGGCCCCGTACGCGGTGGCCTGCTTCATGTTCAACCTGGCCGCCCTGTTCGGCTTCGAGCTGATCATCCGCCTGGGCGCCTACGTGGGGGTGGTGGTGCTGGCGCTCGGCCTGCATATGGTGGTGACCTACGGCGTGGCCGTGTGGCTGTCCGGGCGCTCGCCGCTGGCGTTCTTCCGCGACACCCAGGAGGCCACCGTGATGGCCTTCTCCACCGCCTCCAGCAACGCCACCCTGCCGACCGCGCTGCGCGTGGCCGACCAGATGGGCCTGCCGCAGAAGGTCTCGCGCTTCGTGCTGACCGTGGGCGCCACCGCCAACCAGAACGGCACCGCGCTGTTCGAGGGCGTGACGGTGATCTTCCTGGCGCAGTTCTTCGGTGTGGACCTGAGCATCGGCCAGCAGTTCATGGTCATGGCGGTCTGCATCCTGGGCGGCATCGGCACCGCCGGTGTGCCCTCCGGCTCGCTGCCGGTGGTGGCCATGATCTGCGCCATGGTCGGCGTGAACCCGCTGGGCATCGGCCTGATCCTGGGCGTGAACCACTTCCTGGACATGTGCCGTACCGCGCTGAACGTCACCGGCGATCTGGCCCTGACCACCCTGGTGGCCAAGGGCGAGGTGGACGATGGTCCGGTCGTGGCCGCGGTGGCCCCGGCCCCGGCACCGGCCCCGCGCGACTGAGCCTGCGCAGGCTGTGGGTTCCCGACGCCCCGCCTTGTGCGGGGCGTTGTCGTTAAGGGCCTGGCCTGTCTCCGGCCTGACCCCGCCGATCACCTGTGGGACAATGGGCTGCCCGCAGCTCCGCGGGAGCCTCCCGACTCCGACAGAACCATGACGCAGCCTACCCGCCGCCAGTTGGCCAATGCCATCCGCTTCCTTGCCGCTGATGCGGTCGAAACCGCCAAGTCCGGTCATCCCGGCATGCCGATGGGCATGGCCGACATCGCCGAAGTGCTCTGGAACGACTATCTCCGTCACAACCCCAAGAATCCCAAGTGGTTCAACCGCGACCGCTTCGTGCTGTCCAACGGCCACGGCTCGATGCTGCAGTACGCGCTGCTGCACCTGAGCGGCTACGACCTGCCGATCGAGCAGCTCAAGCAGTTCCGCCAGCTGGGCAGCAAGACCGCCGGCCACCCGGAACACCATGAAACCCCCGGCGTGGAGACGACCACCGGTCCGCTGGGTCAGGGTCTGGCCAACGCCGTGGGCTTCGCCCTGGCCGAGAAGCTGCTGGCTCAGCGCTACAACCGCCCGGAACACGAGATCGTCGACCACCGCACCTGGGTGTTCCTGGGCGATGGCTGCCTGATGGAAGGGATCTCGCATGAAGCCGCCTCGCTGGCCGGCACCTGGGGCCTGTCCAAGCTGGTCTGCTTCTGGGATGACAACCACATCTCCATCGATGGCAACACCGATGGCTGGTTCACCGACAACACCCCCGAGCGTTTCGAAGCCTATGGCTGGAACGTGGTGCGCGGCGTCGATGGCCACGATCCGGACAGCATCAAGGCCGCCATCGACAGCGCGCTGTCGCAGTTCGACAAGCCGACCCTGATCTGCTGCCGCACCACCATCGGCTTCGGCTCGCCGAACAAGGCCGGCAAGGAATCCAGCCACGGCGCCCCGCTGGGCAAGGATGAGCTGGACGCGACCCGCAAGCAGCTGGGCTGGCCGTACGGCCCGTTCGAGATTCCGGAGGAAATCTACGCCGGCTGGCGTGCCGGCGGTACCGGCACCCTGCGCCAGGCCGAGTGGGAACAGCAGTTCGACAAGTACGCCGCGCAGTTCCCGGCCGAAGCCGAGGAGCTGATCCGTCGTTCGCACGGCGAGCTGCCGGCCGACTTCATCGCCAAGGCCGATGCCTACATCGCCCAGGTCCAGGCCGATGGCCAGACCATCGCCTCGCGCAAGGCCTCGCAGCTGGCGATCGAAGCGTTCGCGCCGCTGCTGCCGGAACTGGTGGGCGGTTCGGCCGATCTGGCGCACTCCAACCTGACCCTGTGGAAGGCCAGCAAGTCGGTCGCCACCGATGACCCGAACGCCAACTACGTGTACTACGGCGTGCGCGAGTTCGGCATGACCGCGATCGCCAACGGCCTGGCCCTGCATGGCGGGTTCATTCCGTTCGACGCCACCTTCCTGGTGTTCAGCGATTACGCCCGCAACGGCGTGCGCATGAGCGCGCTGATCCCGGCCCACGCGATCCACGTGTACACGCACGATTCGATCGGCCTCGGCGAAGACGGCCCGACCCACCAGCCGGTGGAGCATCTGGCCTCGCTGCGCTACATCCCGAACAACGATGTGTGGCGCCCGTGCGATGCGGTTGAATCGGCGGTCAGCTGGAAGTCGGCGATCACCCGCACCGACGGCCCGAGCTGCCTGGTGTTCAGCCGCCAGAACCTGCCGCACCAGCCGCGCAGCACCGAGCAGGTCGCACAGATCGCGCGCGGTGGGTATGTGCTGGCCGATGCGGAAGGCGGCGTGCCGGACGTGATCCTGATCGGCACCGGTTCGGAAGTGGGCCTGGCCGTGACCGCCAAGGCGGAGCTGGATGCCGCCGGCATCAAGACCCGCGTGGTGTCGATGCCGTCGACCGACGTCTTCGAGCGTCAGGACGCGGCGTACCGTGAGTCCGTGCTGCCCAACGCCGTGCGCAACCGCGTGGCCGTGGAAGCCGGTGTCACCGGTTTCTGGCGCCAGTACGTGGGCCTGGACGGTGCGGTGGTGGGTATCGACACCTTCGGTGCGTCGGCCCCGGCGGAGGCGCTGTACAAGCACTTCGGCATCACCGCCGAGCACGTCGTGGCTGCGGCCAAGGCGCAGCTGGCGAACTGATGACGGCTGGATAGCGTCGAGCCATGCTCGGCGCCATCAAGCGGAAGGCCGGCGAAAGCCGGCCTTTTCGTTTGTTGAAGGGCAAACACCACGGCATCCTTGATCGAGGGTAGATCCACGCCATGCGTGGATGCTGTTGGCGTACCCCTCGACCATTGCTGACGCGTGATCAACACGCATCCACGCATGGCGTGGATCTACATCACCCGGCTGCAGTGCGCGCCAATCCCAACCTCACCAGCCGCGCCTCGATGCGTTCGCCGAACGTCTTCGGCGCTTCGAGCCCCATCCGCTGCAGATAGGCCTGATCCCCATCGCCGGCCGGTTGCGTTACCGCTGACAGCACCGTGCGCAGCTTGGCCATCGGCGTCTGCGTGTTCTGCTTCAGCCAGCCCAGCGCCTTGACCAGGTGCTGCTCGACCTCGGTGAAATCGCTGCCCAGCGGATAATCCGGCAGCAGCCCGGACTGGCGGAACGGCGCCAGCGACGCACTGACCGCCGCAGCCGTGTTGCGCTGTCCATCGGCGGACGGAGTGAAGCCGGTCGCCAGTTTCTTCGAGGCCTTCGCCTTGTCCAGCAACGCGGCCTGGAACTGTGCATCGGTGATTGCAGCCATCGCGATCACGCAGTCCTCGTCGGTCATGTTGCGCAGGTCGGCGATGCCGTACTCGTTGATGTAGAGATCGCGCAGGTGCCGCGGGATCGTGGTGTGGCCGTAGTTCCAGCGCACGTTGGAGTGCAGGACGCCCCTGTCCTCGCGGGTGGCGCGGAAGATCAGCGCGCTGCGGGCGCCGGGCAGGGCATGCGCCATCGCCACGAAGTTGTACTGGCCGCCCACGCCGGAAACCACACGGCCGTCTTCCAGCGCATCGGAAACCGCAGCCCCCAACGCGGTGGCCATCATGCAGGAGTTGAAGAAGCGCGCATCGCGGCGCTGCATCCGCTCCAGCGTTTCATCGCCGCCGTAGAGCTGGTTGATCTCACTGATGCGGCGCATGCCGATCGCGCTGCGCTCCTCATCGGGCAGGTCGCGCAGCCACTGGTAGAACTCCGGCGAGCCCAGATAGAACGCGCCGTGCAGGTACTCGCCCTCGGCCTCGAGCGTGGCGTAGTCGGTGGTCCACGCGGTGCCGTTCTCGATCCGCTGCAACAAGGCCAGATCGTCATGCACCTTGCGCCGGATCACCCCGGTCTGGACCAGACGGCGGAAGCCTTCGTTGAGCATTTCGCTGCAGCCGTACAGACCGATCTCGAACGGCTCCAGGCCACCGCACTCCAGCACGGTCGGGTGGCTGGCCAGGCCGGGATCCAGCGCCTGCAGGATCTGCCGGTAGCGGGCGTTGTCGGTATGCCGCAGCACCAGTGCATGGCTGAGCGCATCGGCCAGCGTGCCGATGCCGATCTGCAGCGTGCCGCCATCGCGCACCAGCGTGCTGGCGTACAGGCCGATGGCGTAATCGGCATCGCTGACCGGTTGGCGGGGCAGGCCGAACAGCGCCGGGTACGGCCCCGGCGGCGTGATCACCAGATCGAAGAACGACACATCCACCGTGGCCGAGCCGGCCAGATAGGGCAGCTGCGGATCGATCTCGGCGATCATCAGCGGGCGTGGCAGCCCGCGCGCGACCATCGCATCCAGCGTGTCCTGGGTGATGTCGTTGTTGCATGACAGCGACAGGCGCCGATCATTCGCGCGCATCGCCACTTTCTGCACGATCGCATGCGGCGCGCGCTGGGCCACCGCATCGGCGGCGTGCGTGTAGTTGAGGCTGGTGTAGCTGCGCTGGGCCTGCGAGGAATTCAACAATGCGCCGGACTGCATGTAGAACTCTTCCACCTGCACATGCGCTGGCAGCTGGTCGCGCACCATTGCATCGGCGTAGGCCAGCCGCGGAAAGTCCTCACCGAAATGACGCTCGGCGAAAGGTTTCATGAAGCGTGCTTCCAGCCCGGCACCGCCGCGTGGTGGGTTCAGTGACAGTGCGGTGTAAAGCTGCAGCGGCCGCGAGGCGTCGTTTTCCACACGGGCATACAGCGCGTTGAGCAGCCGGTGCGGCTTGCCCAAGGCGAGCGGGGCGCCAATGCGCAGGGGGCCATCGACCCGCTGCAGCAGCCAGTCGACGGCGGCGTCCAGGTCGGTCAGGTGTTCGGTCATGCGGCGCTATCCTGCGAAATCATGCGGGTCATTACAGCATTTCCGGTTTGAACAGACGGCGACGCGAGACTTCATCGCCGGAAAGCATGAACTGGCCATCGCCCCGGTAATGCACCGTGCGCGGCAGTTTCGGGGCGCGTGCGACATGTGCTTTGACCACCTCCCAGATGAAGAGACCGTGCTTCTTGATCTGGCTGCGGTCGGCCAGCCGGCATTCGAAACTGGCGTGGCACTGGGCGATCAAGGGGGCGGCAACCTCGCTGGCGGCCACTGCGTCCAGGCCGAAATGCGCGAACTTGTCGATCTCCACGCCGCTGCTGTTGCCGATGCCGATCACCGTATCGAGCATCTCTGCGGTGGGTACATTGATGACGCATTCGCCACTGCGGCGGATCAGCTCGAAACTGTGGTTGCCGGTGGAAATCATGGTCGCCAGGCGCGAGGGCGTGAACTCCAGCACCATGTGCCAGCCCAGCGTCATGATGTTGCGCTGGCCTTTCCAGGCCGAGCTGATCAGCACGACCGGGCCGGGTTCCAGGAAGCGGCGCACATCGTCCACTGGGTAATCGAATTTTCGGTAGCGTCGCATCGAGGGCTCCGCGGGGCATGCGCCGATGCTGGCAGTGGCTGCATGAACCGGCTGTCGAAGGGTTGACACCCGTGCTGATTACGGGCGTAATCGAATCGTCGATTACGGATGTAAATGATGAGCCAGATCAGTGAAGCCGAAGCCGTGGTGATGGAGGTGCTGTGGCGCCACCATCCGCTGGGCGCTGATGATGTGGTGGCCGCGCTGGCCAGCCGTGACTGGGCCGAGCCCACCATCAAGACCCTGCTCAACCGGCTGCTGACCAAGGGGGCGGTCAGTGCCAGCCGCGAGGGGCGTCGCTATCTGTACTCGCCCGTGCTGCAACGGCAGGCCTGGGTGGCCGAGCAGAGCGAGGGCTTCCTGGAGCGCGTGTTCGACGGCCGCGTCGCGCCGCTGGTGGCGCATTTCAGCCAGCGCGGGGAGCTCAGCGCGCAGGACATCGCCGAACTGAAGCAACTCATCCAGGCGCTGGACCATGACTGACCTGCTCGATGGGCTGCTGCAGGCCAGCGTATGGCTGTCGGTGGCGACGCTGGTATTGGCCGCCGCCAGGCCTCTGCTGCTGCGGCTGGGGGGCGCAGCGCTGGCCTATCGCAGCTGGTGGTTGCTGCCGCTGATGCTGGTTGTCCCGTCCCTGCCGGTGCCGCCGCTGACGATCACCGAGACCGCCCCGGTGATGGTCATGGCCTCGGCGCTGCGCGCGCCTGCCGTGCCTCACGATGCCTCGCAGTGGCCGCTGCTGCTGTTGACGGTGTGGCTGCTGGGCGCGGTGGCGATGGCCGGCATCAGTTGGCGCGCGCAGCGCCGCTTCGCGCAGGCCCTGGGCGCCCTGCAGCCGCGCCAGGATGGCAGCTGGCAGGCCAGTGGCGATCCGGGTCTGCCGGCGCTGGTCGGGTTGTGGCGGCCGCGGATCGTGGTGGGCCCGGACTTCGAGCAGCGCTTCAGCCCCGCCGAGCAGGACCTGATCCTGCGTCACGAACACAGCCATCGCCGTCATGGCGATCCCTGGGCAAACGCTGCGTTGGCCCTGCTGCGCTGCGTGTTCTGGTTCCACCCGTTGCTGCCGTGGGCGGCGCGCCGCTTCCTGCGTGACCAGGAACTGGCCTGCGACGCGCGCACGGTCGATCCGCATCCGGCGCTGCGCCGGCTCTACGCCAACGCGCTGCTCAAGGCGCAGTTGGTCTACCCGGTTGCCCCGATGGCCTGCCACTGGCGCAGCCAACCGATGTTGAAGGAGCGTATTGCCATGTTGAAGGAACACAAGCGGAAGGCATTGCCGTGGTTGACCGGCCAGGTGCTGGTGGTCGGGATGTGCGTGGGGCTTTGCACGGTGGCGTGGGCGAGTCAGGGCAGTGGCGGCGTCCCCGCCAGCGGGATCGGCCAGGGCGCAGTGCTGGCCGATCGCAATGCCATCGCCCACAAGATGCCGCCGCCGTCATACCCGAAGATCGCCTTCGAGCAGAGCATCGTCGGCAAGGTCGTGGTGCGGGTGGACGTCGACGCCGAAGGCAAGGCGACCAACGTACGCGTGCTGGAGGCGACTCCGGCCGGTGTGTTCGATGAGGCGACGGTGGCTGCGGCGAAGCAATGGACCTTCGAACCGGCGATCAGAAACGGCAAGGCCGTGGCCTCGGCGCTGAAGATTCCGGTCACCTACGCCATGGATGACGAGGTGCCAACACCATGAGGCAGCCTTACGTCCCCGCACTGGCGGCGCTGTTGATGGCCGGCTGTGCCACCCATGAGACGCTTACGTCAGTGGACACGCGGGCGGAGAACGTGGGCCATCAGCGCTTGGATCCGGCCAACGGCACGGGGACTGCGCAGGTGGCGAGCTACCAGCTGAAGGCTGCCGAAGGCTACCGGATGCCGCAACTCAATGCCGGCCCGGACCCCGTGCTGGGCGATCGCGATCCGCGCAGTGAGCTTGCGCCCACGACGGTCTGTCTGCAGTTGGTCATCGATGCGCAGGGCCGCGTGGAGCGAAGTCTGCCGGTGCAGGACCGTGACGAATGCGCCGCTGGCAATGCCCCTGAGAATGCGCCGTTGTTGCAGTCCGCGCAGGATGCGGTGGCGGTCTGGCAGTACGTACCCGCAGCCGTGTGTCACTTCGCGGAGGGGAAGATTCCAGCCAATCGGGGCGATTGCAAGGATGCCACGCGCATCGAGCCTGTCCCGGTCAGCCTGCTGTATGCCTTCACCTTCGAAATCGTGAAAGGCAAGGCGACCGTGCACAGCGGGACGCGGGCGAAGTAGGGAAGCAGTGCGCCTCACCACGCGGCGCGATGCCTATCCGCCGCGAACGGGGCCGCCCTGTATGTTCGCCTTCACCGAAGGCTCCATCAGCGTCGGTTCGGCCAGCGTGGCATCGCGCGCCTGGCGCGTGGCGACGAACTCGGCTTCGCTGATGCCGTCATGCAGGTGGATGTTGTGCGCGCGCTGCTCGCCGATCGTGGTCTGGTTGGCGACCTTGCGGCCACCGGGGCCGTAGTCGTGACAGATGAACACACGGGTCGCATCGGGCAACGAAAGCAGCCGCTGGATCGAACGGTACAGCTGCGCCGCGTCACCGCCCGGGAAGTCGCAGCGTGCGGTGCCGCCGTCGGGCATGAACAGCGAGTCGCCGGTGAACAGCGCATCGCCGATCCGATAGGCGACGCTGTCGCTGGTGTGGCCCGGCACTGCGATCACCTCGGCGTCGATATCACCGAGCGTGAAGCGCTCGCCATCGGCGAACAGATGATCGAACTGCGACCCGTCGGTCGGCACATCCAGCGCGTAACGCGGTGCGAAGGTGCGCTGCACCTGCACGATGCCCTGGCCCATCGCCAGCGTCGCGTCCGGCCACTGGGATTTCAGCCAGCGCCCGGCACTGACATGGTCGGCGTGGGCATGGGTGTCCAGCAGCCAACGCACCTGCAGGCCGTGCCCGCGCACATGCGCAAGCAACGGCTGCAGCGGTCCGGCGCCGAGTGCATCGGTGTCCGGGTCGTAATCCAGCACGGGATCGATCACCGCCGCCTGCAACGTCGCCGGGTCATGCACCACGTAGCTGAAGGTGTGGCTGTCCGGGTGGAAGAAACTGGCGACGTGCAGTGACATGGTGCAGACCTCAGCGTTTGCCCAGGGTGTCGTTGAGCAGCACGGCCAAGCGTTCACCGGCCACGCGCAGCTCGCGCTCGGCGACCGGGCGGTAGGTCGCCGCATAGCTGGGGCCCAGCGTACGCTTGTCCGGGTAAACGCCAGGTGCAATGGCGATCCGGCAGCTGGCTTCGGCCCACTGCGCGGCGTCGACAGTGATGTTGGAGCGCTTGCCGAATGCGGGCTTGGGCAGGGCTAGGAGGCGCTTGATGTACTGGTCGTCATCCAGCTTCTGCTCATTCAGCATGCCGCTGTCCCACAGCGAGTGCAGGTTGGTACCGCGGTTGTTGAACTGCACCTGGAAATCGTTGCCGCCCTTGTCGTGGCCGTAGCCGGCATGCATCGGCTGGTGGATGTCGCCGGCGAAGTGCACCACGAACTTCAGCGCCTGCGCGCGCTCTGCATCGGACTTGCTGCGGTCGCCGAGAATCGCGGTCTGTACCTTCAGCGCCTCGACCACGCAGTTGCCGTTCTTGCAGTGCTTCTGCACTTCATAGTGGCAATCGTCTTCGCCGATGTTGACGTAATGCCAGCCGGCCGAGCGCTTGCCCAGGTCCGGGTCCTCGGCGCGCAGCTGATCGGCCCAGGGGGCGATGGCGTGCAGTGTCGGGTCCGGCTCGGCGGCGAGCAGACGGTCAACCTCGGCCTGGGTCTGCGGGGTCAGCCGGGTCTCGGCGATCCGCGCCACCAGGCGGTGGCCCTGTGCGCCCCAGGCCAGGGCATCGGTGGAAACAAAGGTGAGGGCCAGCGCGAGGGCGGTGGCCGGGAGCAGGGAAGGCATTTTCATCCGCGGCATTCTAGCGGGCTGGCCGCGCGCGGGCTTGCCGGGATCTGGCCGGCTGCAGCATCCGGCGGCGTGGGCTAGTCTCGCCGGGTGCCCGCATCGGGCGGAATCCGGAGGTCCCCATGGCCCACATCGTTGGCCTGATCGGCGGCATGAGCTGGGAAAGCTCGGCCCACTACTACCGGCTGATCAACGCGCAGGTGCGCGACACCTTGGGCGGCCTGCACTCGGGCCGGATCCTGCTGTGGTCGTTCGATTTCGCCGAGATCGAGGCGCTGCAGCATGCCGGCGACTGGGACACCGCCACCGAGCGGCTGATCGATGCGGCCCAGCGCCTGCAGGGTGCGGGTGCGACGACCATCGTGATCTGCACCAACACGATGCACCGCCTGGCCGACGCGGTGCAGGCGGCGATCGCGATTCCGCTGCTGCATATTGCCGATCCCACGGCAGCGGCGATCAAGGCCGCCGGGCTGCAGCGGGTGGGCTTGCTGGGCACCGCGTTCACCATGGAGCAGGATTTCTACACGGGGCGGCTCACCCAGGCGCATGGCCTGGAGGTGCTGATTCCCGAGGCCGATGACCGCGCGGCGGTGCATCGGATCATCTATGACGAGCTGGTGCAGGGGCAGGTGCTGCCGGCGTCGCGCGAGACCTACCGGGCGGCGATGCAGCGACTGGTGGACCGCGGTGCACAGGGCATCATCCTGGGCTGCACGGAGATCATGCTGCTGGTCGGCGCGCAGGATGCAACGGTGCCGGTGTTCGATACGACGACGCTGCATGCGCAGGCAGCGGGGCGGCATCTGTTGGCCGAATGAGCCCCAAAAAAAACCCCGGCCGAAGCCGGGGAAACTGTCTTGCTGCGAGGGGTGTTGCGCTTGTCAGTCCTGATCCGCCGATCAGAACTTGAACACGTACGACACGCCGTAGGCGAGCGGGTCGATATTGACGGTGCCGATCTTTTCGCCATCGAGCTTGACCTTGCTGTCGATGTCCATCCAGCGCACATCAACGCGCAGCGAGCCCTTGTCGTTGATCGCGAAGTCCAGGCCCGCATGGGCGGCCAGGCCCCAGGAGTCTTCCATCTTCAGCGTGCTGCCGGCCAGCGCGCCGCCGGTCTTCTCGCTGAAGAAGGTGGTGTAGTTGATGCCGGCGCCCAGGAACGGGGACACCTTGCCCTTGCTGTTGAAGTGATACTGCAGCGACACCACCGGCGGCAGGTGCTTGGTGCTGCCCACGTTGCCCAGGCCGGCGATGTTGATGTCGTGCTTGAACGGCAGCGCGGCGAGGAGCTCGATGCCCAGGTTGTCGGCGATGAAGTACTCGCCGGTGATGGTCGGCTTGATGTCGTTGTCCACATCGACCTTCAGCGTGCCGCCGGCCAGCGAGCCGTTGTTGGACTTCGGGGCAACCTGGTGCACGCCGGCACCGATCGTCCAGTCACCCTTGGACTGGGCCATGGCGGGGGCGGCGGCCAGCGCCAGGGCGGCGGCCAGGCTGGAGAGCAGGAGGGGGGAGGTCTTGCGCATGAGACGGTCTCGTGGCGGGTTGGAATGGCGCCAGTTTTCCCGTCCATGCGCCTGCGCGCCTTGATCCGGATCAATCCGGGTATTTACCGTTGTAACCGGTTCCCATTCGTCATCCCCGGGCCGGGCCGGTTCCGGCCCTGCTAGAATGAACGCCCCTTTCCATCGGCGCCGCACCGTCGCGGCTGCAGGAGCTTGTGAACATGGCAATCAAGGTTGGCATCAACGGTTTCGGTCGCATCGGGCGCAACGTGCTGCGCTCGGCCGTGCTGAACTTCGGCAATGACATCGAAATCGTCGCCATCAACGATCTGCTGGAGCCGGACTACCTGGCGTACATGCTGAAGTACGACTCCGTGCATGGCCGCTTCAAGGCCGACGTGGAAGTCTCCGGCAACCACCTGCTGGTCAACGGCAAGAAGATCCGCCTGACCCAGGAACGCGATCCGGCCAACCTGAAGTGGGACGAGGTCGGCGTGGACGTCGTCATCGAATCCACCGGCCTGTTCCTGACCAAGGAAACCGCGCAGAAGCACATCGATGCGGGCGCCAAGAAGGTGATCCTGTCGGCACCGTCGAAGGACGACACCCCGATGTTCGTGTTCGGCGTGAACGACAAGACCTACGCCGGCCAGGCGATCGTCTCCAACGCGTCGTGCACCACCAACTGCCTGGCCCCGCTGGCCAAGGTCATCAACGACAAGTGGGGCATCAAGCGTGGCCTGATGACCACCGTGCACGCCGCGACCGCCACCCAGAAGACCGTCGATGGCCCGTCCAACAAGGACTGGCGCGGTGGCCGTGGCATCCTGGAAAACATCATTCCGTCCTCCACCGGTGCGGCCAAGGCCGTCGGCGTGGTGATCCCGGAATTGAACAAGAAGCTGACCGGCATGAGCTTCCGCGTGCCGACCTCGGACGTGTCGGTGGTCGATCTGACCGTCGAGCTGGAAAAGGAAGCCACCTACGCCGAGATCTGCGCTGAAGTGAAGGCGCAGAGCGAAGGCGCGCTGAAGGGCATCCTGGGCTACACCGAAGACAAGGTCGTGGCGACCGACTTCCGCGGTGAAACCCACACCTCGGTGTTCGACGCCGATGCCGGCATCGCGCTCGACAGCACCTTCGTCAAGCTGGTGTCGTGGTACGACAACGAATGGGGCTACTCCAACAAGTGCCTGGAAATGGTCAAGGTCGTCGCGGCGTAAGCCAGCGCTGCCCCTGCGTCATTCCACAGACCCCGGCCCCGTGCCGGGGTCTGTCGTTTCAGGGCGCCCGCCAGGCCTTGATCCCGCGTGTGCCGCCGATCCTTTAGCATGGCCCGCGTGCCCTGGCACTGCGCCTGCCGGGTGCAGCCGGGGCGACCTCTTGAGGATGGCCTGGAATGGAAGCTCTGATTGTCCTGCTGGTGCTGGTACTGCTGGCGATCCCGCTGCTGCTGATCGTGGCGCTGGTGATGATCGCCGGCCTGCGCCGCCGCGTGGCCGCGCTGGAGCAACGCGCGGCAGGTTCGGCCTGGGACGCCACGCCGGTGCCAGCCGAACCCGAACGGCCGCTGCGCTGGACGGATATCCAATCCGTCGACACCGTGGCCGCGCCGCTGGACGTCGGCATGCAGCCCGGGGTTAAACCGCCGGTCGAGACCGCGGATACCACGGCTGCACCCGCAGCGGCGGCCGCCATGCCGCCCCCACTGCCGTCCTCGGCGTCGATTCCCCCCAGGCCCGCGCCGCCGGTGGTGCCGGTTGAACCGCAGGACCCGGGTATCGGCGAGCGCATCGTCGGCACCCTCAAACAGTGGTTCACCGAAGGCAACGTGCCCGTCAAGATCGGCATGCTGGTGCTGCTGGCCGGTGTGGCCGCGCTGCTCAAGTACGCCAGCGACCAGGGCTGGTTGAACGCCCCGATCGAGCTGCGCCTGGCCGCCATCGCGCTGGCGGCGCTGGCCGGGCTGGTGTTCGGCTGGGTGCAGCGCGATACCCGGCGCCTGTTCGCGCTGGCGCTGCAGGGCGGGGCGATCGGCGTCCTGCTGCTGACCATCTTCGCCGCGTTCAAGCGCTACGACCTGATTCCCGCCGTGCCGGCGTTCGCGCTAAGCGTGCTGCTGATCGCCGGCATGGGCGTGCTGGCGGTGGTGCAGAACTCGCGCACGTTGGCCGTGCTCGGCATCCTGGCCGGCTTCATGGCGCCGATATGGCTGTCCACCGGCAGCGGCAACCATGTCGCGCTGTTCTCGTATTACGCGGTGCTCAATGCGGCGATCCTGGCGATTGCCTGGTGGCGACCGTGGCGCGCGCTGAACCTGCTCGGCTTTGCCTTCACCTTCGGCATCGGTACGGCCTGGGGCGTGCTCCAGTACAGCGCGGACAAGTTCGCCAGCACCGAGCCGTTCCTGCTGCTGTTCTTCGCCTTCTACCTGCTGATTCCGATCCTCTATGCGCGTCGGCAGAGCGCGGGCAAGCGCGACCTGATCGATGGCAGCCTGGTGTTCGGCACGCCGCTGATCGCGTTCTCACTGCAGGCCGGCCTGCTGCAGGACGACCGCCTGCTGCTGGCATTGTGCTCGCTGGCACTGGCCGCGCTGTACGCGGGGCTGGCGTGGGTGCTGATCAAGCGCGAGCGCTATGCCGCGCTGGGCCAGTCGCATGCGGTGCTCGCAGTGGGCTTTGCCACGTTGGCGGTGCCGCTGGCGCTGTCCGCACGGGCCACCGCCAGCGTGTTCGCGCTGGAAGGGGCCGCCTTGGCCTGGCTGGGCCTGCGCCAGCAGCGCTGGCTGCCGCAGATCGCCGGTGCGCTGCTGACCCTGGGCGCCGCGTTCGGCTTCGTGGTCGGCGCGGACTACTGGCATCTCGATGCCACGGCCATCGCCAACCCGACCTTCATGAGCGGCCTGCTGCTGGCGCTGGCCGGTTTCGCCGCGGCCTTCAGCTATCGCCGTGCGCAGCGCGACGCACCGGCCATCGTCTACTACCTGTGGGGCCTGCTGTGGTGGCTGGGCAGTGGCACCCACGAGATCCTGCGCTTCGTCGCGCACCGCAGCGAACCGGATGCGCTGCTGATCGCCGCGGCCGTCACCGGTTGGCTGGCCGCCGAGATGCATCGACGCTGGCCGGCACGCGCCCTGGTGCTCACCACGCTGGCGATGGTGCTGGCCGCGTTCCCGTTGGCGCTGTGGCAGGCGGACGTGCACGACCAACCGTTCGCCGGGTATGGCGCGCTGGCCTGGGCGGTGTTCGCGCTGCTGGGCGTGCGCAGCCTGTGGTGTCTGCGCGCGGGCGACGACCGCACGTCGCTGGCGGCGCAGTTCCTGTGGTGGTTGCTGTGGCCGTGCGTGGTGTCGCTGGCCTGCCTGTGGCTGGCCGACCGTTTCGCGCTGGCACAGGGGTGGGGCCTGGCCCTGATGCTGCTGCCGTGGCTGCTCGTCACCGCGGTGGCGCTGTTGCGCTGGCGCTGGCTGACGGTGCCGCTCGGCGAACGTTTCGATCCGATGCGTACGCCGCTGCAGGGCACGTTGTTTGCGGTGCTTGGCGTGAGCTGGGCGGGCCTGTTGCTGGTCCCGGCCGGCGCTGCACCGCTGCCGTGGCTGCCGCTGCTCAACCCCGTGGAACTGGCGCAGCTCGCTGTTCTGGTACTCGCCGCGCGCTGGCTGTGGTCCACGCAGGCGCCGGAGGGCCTGCGTGCGATGCGCATACCGGTGCTGGCGATTGCCGGCTTTGTCGCCCTGACCAGCATCACCCTGCACGCCGTGCATCACTGGGGCGGGGTGCCGTGGAACGAACGCTTGTGGTCCTCGACCTTGGCCCAGACCAGCCTGACCGTGGTGTGGAGCGTGCTCGGCGTGATCAGCTGGGTGTGGGGCTCGCGCCGCGGGCAACGCGTGCTGTGGCTGGTCGGTGCGGTGTTGATGGGCGTGGTGCTGGCCAAGCTGGTGCTGATCGACCGCCAGCACCTGGGCAACCTGCTGGGCATTTCTTCTTTCATTGCTTACGGCCTGCTGTGCACGGTCGTGGGCTATCTGGCACCGGCGCCGCCGCGCGCGCCGGACCCCGCCGTGGAGCCGCAGTCTTGACGACCTTTCGCCCGCTGATCCTCCTCACCGCGCTGGCGCTTCCGGCGCTGGCCCAGGCCCAGGCCGCCGATGACCGCCAGGCCTATCGCCAGCAGTGGCCGCTGCAGCTCGCGCAGCCACAGGCCGGTGCCTACCGGCTGACGCTCGACGATGGCGTCTACCGCACCGCGGTGTCGCCACGCCTGGCCGATGTGCAGGTGTTCAATGCACAAGGTCAGGCACTGCCCTCGGCCCTGCTGGCGGCCGACCAGCCACTGGCGCAGGCCCCGCAATGGCAGACGCTGTCATGGTTCCCATTGCCGCCGATGGCCGGCACCTCTGGCGACGATCTGCAGCTGCTGACCGAGCGCAATACCGACGGCAGCGTGCGCCGGGTGGAAGCGCGGCTGGGGCGCGGTGGCGCGGCCGGGCAACCGGCCGGCTGGCTGATCGACGCCAGCGCGCTGAACACCGGCGTGCAGGCGCTGCGCCTGGACTGGCAGACACAGTCGCCACTGCAGGCGCGCGTGCGCGTGGAGATGAGCAACGATCTGCGCGATTGGCTGCGCATCGCCGACGACGTGCCGCTGGTGGATCTGCAGCACGAAGGTCGCCGGCTGCAGCAGCGCCGCATCGAGATCGCGCGCCAGGCCAAGTACTTCCGCATTCTGCCGATCGGCGCCGATGCCTTGCCGGCGCTGTCCACGGTGCAGGCCGAGCTGGCGCCGACCGCGCAGGCGATCGCGTGGCGCTGGCAGTCGCTGACCGGTACCGCTGGCAAGCCCGGTGAATTCGAGTATCAGCTGGACGGGCGCTTCCCGATCGCGCAGGCCGATATCGCCACCGCCGACAACAGCGTGGTGCAGTGGACGCTGTTGAGCCGCGACGATGCCGATCAGCCGTGGCAGGTGCGCGCCGGCCCGTGGGTGGCCTACCAGCTGCAGGACGCCGCCGACCGTCGCCAATCGCAGACCCAGCCGCTGACGCGCAGCACGCGCGACCGTTACTGGAAACTGATCGCGGGCCAGCCGCAGTCGATGCCGGCGCCAACGCTCAAGCTCGGTTACCAGCCCGAAACGCTGGTGTTCCTCAGCCAGGGCGAGCCGCCGTATGCGGTGGCCGCCGGCAGCGTGCGCGCCGAGCGCCAGGACGCGCCGGTCGCCACCGTGATCGCCCAACTGCGCGAACAGCATGGCGCGCAGTGGCAGCCGGCACAGGCCACCGTGCAGGGTGCACCGGAAGTGCTCGCCGGCGATGCCGCAGTGGCCCCGCAGCGCGACTGGAAACAGTGGCTGCTGTGGGCGCTGCTGGTGATCGGCGTGCTGATCGTCGGCGGGTTCGCGGTCAGCCTGCTGCGTCAGCCAAACCGGAACGGGTAGGTACCGACCGTTGGTCGGTACGGCATGTCCGCATGCGACGACCAACGGTCGCCGCCTACCTCCGTCCCGGTCATGGATTTGCGATGCACCCGCGCAGCCGGGACAATGATCGTCTGCGCCGCACGGCGCCCTTCCTTCTTCAGAGCCAAAGAGTTGCTTATGTCCATCGTTCGCATGACCGACCTCGATCTCTCCGGCAAGCGCGTGCTGATCCGCCAGGATCTGAACGTGCCGATCGACAACGGCCAGATCACCTCCGAGCAGCGCATCACCGCCTCGCTGCCGACGCTGAAGCTGGCGCTGGAGAAGGGCGCCGCCGTGATGGTGACCTCGCACCTGGGACGTCCGAAGGAAGGCGTGTGGAGTGAAGCCGACTCGCTGGCCCCGGTGGCGCTGCGCCTGTCGCAGCTGCTGGGGGTCGAGGTGCCGCTGGTGCGTGATTGGGTCGATGGCGTGGACGTCGCGCCCGGTTCCATCGTGCTGCTGGAAAACTGCCGCATGAATGTCGGCGAAGGCAAGGACGATGAAGCGCTGGCGAAGAAGTACGCCGCGCTGTGCGATGTGTTCGTCATGGATGCCTTCGGCACCGCGCACCGCGCGCAGGCCTCCACCCACGGCGTGATCCGCTTCGCTCCGGTCGCCGCTGGCGGTCCGCTGCTGATGGCCGAACTGGACGCGCTGGCCAAGGCGCTGCTCGCGCCCGCCCAGCCGCTGCTGGCGATCGTGGCCGGCAGCAAGGTCAGCACCAAGCTCGAACTGCTCTCCAGCCTGGTCGGCAAGGTCGACCAGCTGATCGTCGGCGGTGGCATCGCCAACACCTTCATCGCGGCGGCCGGTTACTCGGTCGGCAAGTCGCTGTATGAGCCGGACCTGCTGGACACCGCGAAGAAGATCGTGGCCGATGCCAAGGCGCGTGGCGCCGACATCCCGCTGCCGACCGACGTGGTCGTGGCCAAGCAGTTCCTGCCGGACGCCGAAGCCACGGTGAAGGCTGTCGCCGACGTGGCCGAGGATGACCTGATCCTGGATATCGGCCCGGAGACGGCCCAGCACTACGCTGGCCTGATCGCCAAGGCCGGCACCGTGGTCTGGAACGGCCCGGTCGGCGTGTTCGAATTCGAAGCCTTCAGCCATGGCACCGAAGCGCTGGCCCGTGCCATCGCGGCCTCGCCGGCGTTCTCGATCGCCGGGGGCGGCGACACCCTGGCCGCGGTCGACAAGTACGACATCGCGGGCCAGGTGAGCTACATCTCCACCGGTGGCGGCGCGTTCCTGGAGTTCCTGGAAGGCAAGACCCTGCCGGCCGTCGCCGCGCTGGAGGCCCGCGGCTCGTGAGCCGCGATGTGCTGTTCTTCGATCTCGACGGCACGCTGATCGATTCGGCCGTCGGGATCACCGGGTGCGTGGCGCATGCGCTCACGCAGATGGGCCAACCGGTCCCGCCGCAGGCCGAGCTGCGGCGCTGGATCGGGCCGTCGCTGCGCACCAGTTTCGCGCCGTTGTTCAACGATCCAGCCGACGTCGAACAGGCGGTGACGTATTACCGCGAGCGCTTCGACGTGATCGGCTGGCGCGAGCATGAGGTCTACCCGCGGATCGGCCAGGTCGTGCAGACCTTGAAGGATCGCGGCCATCGGCTGGCGATCGTCACCGCCAAGAACGAGCCGCACGCGCGTCGCATCGTCGAGCACCTGCCGTTCGGCGACTGCTTCGAGGACGTGATCGGGGCCACCCCGGATGGCAGCCGCAGCGAGAAGCCGCAGCTGGTGGCCGAGGCCCTGCGCCGGCTGTCGCTGACCCCGGCGCAGTGCTGGATGATCGGCGACCGCCGCATGGATATCGAAGGCGCGCGTCATCACGGGCTGCGCAATATCGGCGTGTTGTGGGGCTTCGGCGGTGCCGAAGAGCTCACGGCGGCCGGGGCGGCGCACCTCGCGCAGGCACCGGACGACCTGCTCACCCTGATCGATTGAGGGGCGCGGCGGCGATCCGTACGCCGCCGCATGTCCTGCGCAAAGCCCCGTCGCGATTGGCGCTGGCCGCCGGGCGGTCAAACGACTGTCCGCGCGGTCGTCTCGGGCTGTCTGCAGGACAACAGCGAAACCCAAGCGTGCCAGCGGTGTAATCGTATTCATGGGACGTGATGGGTGTGCTAATTTCACTCCTTTAACGGGAGCCCATTAACCATGATTGAGCGTCAGCGTCGCACCAAGATCCTTGCCACCCTCGGACCGGCGACCGACCCGCCGGGCGTGCTGGAGGATCTCTTCCGCGCCGGCGTGAACGTGGTTCGCCTCAACTTCAGCCACGGTGACCCCTCCGGCCAGGCCAAGCGCGCTGCCGATGTGCGTGCCGCCGCCGCCCGCGTGGGCGTGGAAGTGGGCATCCTGGCCGATCTGCCGGGCCCGAAGATCCGTATCGAGCGTTTCGCCGAAGGCAAGATCAAGCTCAAGGCGGGCGACCGCTTCGACCTGGTCGCCTCGGCCACCCCGCCGCCGGGCGACACCACCCAGGTCGGCGTGAGCTACCTCGGTCTGCCGCAGGACGTGGTGGCCGGTGACGTGCTGCTGCTCGACGATGGCCTGATGCAGCTGCAGGTGATCGAAGTGCAGGGCGAGCGCATCATCAACACGGTGCTCAACGATGGCGTGCTGTCCGACCGCAAGGGCCTGAACAAGCAGGGCGGTGGCCTGTCGCTGGGCGCGCTGACCGAGCGCGACAAAGAACTGATCGGCATCGTGGCCAAGATCGGCGTGGATTTCATCGCCGTCTCCTTCTGCCGCAACGCGCAGGACATGAACGACGCGCGCGAGATCGCCGAGTCGCACGGCTGCTACGCCGCGCTGGTCTCCAAGATCGAGCGCACCGAAGCGATCGAGAACCTCGAAGAGATCGTCGACGCCAGTGACGTGGTCATGGTCGCGCGTGGCGATCTGGGCGTGGAAATCGGCGATGCCGAACTGCCGGGCCTGCAGAAGAAGATCATCAAGGCCTCGCTGGCGCAGAACAAGGTGGTGATCACCGCCACCCAGATGCTGCAGTCGATGGTCGAAAGCCCGATCCCGACCCGCGCCGAAGTGCTGGACGTGGCCAACTCGGTCATCGACGGTACCGATGCGGTGATGCTCTCGGCCGAAACCGCCGCTGGCATGTACCCGGTCAAGGCGGTCGAAGCGATGGCGCGCATCTGCCTCGGTGCCGAACGCCAGTTCCAGACCGAGACCGACTTCGGCGCCTCGCCGCGCAACCTGGAACGTGCCGACCAGGCGATCGCCATGGCCACCATGTTCCTGTCCCAGCACGTGGGCGTGCGCGCGATCGTGGCGATGACCGAATCCGGTGGCACCGCGCGTTACCTGTCGCGCTTCCGTGCCTCGGCACCGGTGTTCGCGGTGACCCGCCATGACGGCGCCCGCCGCCAGATGGCGCTGATGCGCGATGTGTTCCCGATCAACTTCGACAGCCGCGGCCTGACCCCGCGCGAAGCCGCGCGCGGCAGCATCCGCCTGCTGTTCGAAGCGAACCAGCTGCAGAGCGGCGACCGCGTCGTCTTCACCAGCGGTGAGCACATGGAAACCCATGGCGCCACCAACACGCTGCGCCTGCTGGAAGTGGGCGAAGACGGCCGTGCGAGCGGCCTGGGCGAACTCTAACCGACCCACCCCGCAAGACCCGGACCCGCGTGGCCTCACGGCCGCGCGGGTTCGTCGTTTCAGATGGAATCGTTTCCAGATTCCGTGGACGGTCAGTTCACGGGAGGCGGGGTCTATAATTGGGGTTTTCCCGCACCCGCCACAGGAAGTACATGAGCATCGAACAGCTGGCTGAAACCGCACAGGCCATGGTCGCCCCGGGCAAGGGCATCATCGCGATCGACGAATCCACCGGCACCATCGGCAAGCGCTTCGCCAGCGTGGGCCTGGAGAACACCGAGGAGAACCGTCGCGCCTACCGCGAACTGCTGCTCACCACGCCCAAGCTGAACGAGCACATCTCCGGCGCGATCCTGTACGACGAGACCATCCGTCAGTCCACCAAGGATGGCGTCCCGTTCGCCAAGTACATGGCGGCCCAGGGCATCATCCCGGGCATCAAGGTCGACAAGGGCGCCCATGCCCTGGCCGGCTGCCCGGGCGAGCTGGTCACCGAAGGCCTGGATGGCCTGCGCGAGCGCCTGCAGGAGTACTACAAGCTGGGTGCGCGCTTCGCCAAGTGGCGTGCAGTCATCAACATCGGTGAAAGCATCCCGTCGGGCACCTGCATCGAGTCCAACGCCCACGCGCTGGCCCGTTATGCGGCGCTGTGCCAGGAATGCGGCCTGGTGCCGATGGTCGAGCCGGAAGTGATCATGGACGGTGACCACGACATCGAGACCTGCTACGAAGTCACCGAAGCCACCCTGCGTTCGCTGTTCGACGCGCTGTACCAGCAGAACGTGCTGCTGGAAGGCACCATCCTGAAGGCCTCGATGGTCATCTCCGGCAAGGGCTGCGAAGAGCAGGCCGACGTCGAGGAAGTGGCCGAGTCGACCGTGATGTGCCTCAAGAGCACCGTGCCGGCGATCCTGCCGGGCGTGGTGTTCCTGTCCGGTGGCCAGAGCGATGAGCAGTCCACCGCGCATCTGAATGCCATGAACCAGATGGGCAACCTGCCGTGGCCGCTGAGCTTCTCCTACGGCCGCGCCATGCAGCAGGCTGCATTGAAGCTGTGGGCCAAGGACACCAAGGCGAACGTTGCCAAGGCGCAGCAGACGATCTTCGATCGCGCCAAGGAAAACGGCCAGGCTGCCCTGGGCAAGTGGAACGGCTGATTCACGCCTGACCAGCATCAACGAAAACGCCGGCCTTGGGCCGGCGTTTTTGTTTGCGCGGTGGTTTGCTCAGTGCGCCGCCGCCGGCGGCAACCCGAGCGCCAGCGGCGCGAAGATCGCCGAGGTTGACGGCTCGACCGGCTGCCCCAGCGCGGCCAGCGCCGACTGGTAGGCCTTGTACGTCGCCGCGTTGTACGCCACCAGGATGATCCGGCGCGGCTGGCGATGCGAGCGCTGCCACGTCAGGGTCTCGGTGGCGGCGATGTGCGCGGCCTGGTGCAGCGGATAGCCGAACACGCCGCAGCTGATCGCCGGGAAGGCGATCGATTCCAGATCCAGTTTTTCGGCCAGTTGCAGCGATTTCCAGTAGCAGTTGGCCAGCAGCGCCGGCTCGTCGCGCAGACCGTCCTGCCAGACCGGGCCGACGGTGTGGAACACATGCTTCGCCGGCAGCTCGAACGCTGGCGTCTCGCGCACTTCGCCGGTCGGGCAGCGCATGCCCGGGCGGATCTCCGGCAGGGCGCTACAGGCCTCCAGCAGCTGAGGGCCGGCCGCACGATGGATCGCGCCGTCCACGCCACCACCGCCGAGCAGGGATTCGTTGGCCGCATTGACGATCGCATCCACCGCCAGGGTCGTGATGTCGCCCTGCCACACTTCGATCTTCATGCGTACCGCTCCTTACTGACTGTTACCGGGTCCATACAACGGAATGACGTGCCTGACCTGCACGTTACCCGGCAGGACATCTAGGCTGCGTCATCGTCGTCTCAGGCAGTGCGACCCGCCCGAGCGCTGGCTGACCTTCACACGATGCCGCCGGATCGCTTCACCGCAGATGAAGCGCCCCATGCAAAACGCCCGCCGATGTGGGCGGGCGCTTCGTTCCTACGGACCAACGGGCAGATCAGGGCAGACCGGCCAGCCAGTCGTCGTCGGAGCCTTCGTTGATATCGGCAAACAGCGGGGTGGAGAAGTAGCGCTCGCCGGTGTCGGGCAGCATCGCCAGGATCACCGCGCCGGGTGCGGCCTTGGCAGCGATGTCCAGCGCGCTGGCGACCGTGGCACCGGCCGAGATGCCGACGAAGATGCCTTCCTCGGCCGCCAGCCGGCGCGAGGTCTCGATCGCGCGGGCGTCGTCGATGGTCAGCAGTTCATCGTAGACACCGCGGTTGAGGACCTCCGGCACGAAGTCCGGGGTCCAGCCCTGGATCTTGTGCGGCTTCCACTCATCGCCTTTGAGCAGGGCGGCGCCTTCCGGCTCGGTGGCAACGATGCGCGTCTCCGGGCGGGCCACCTTGAGCACCTCGCCGACGCCGGTCAGGGTGCCGCCGGTGCCCCAGCCCGTGACGAAGTAGTCCAGCCGCTTGCCGGCGAAGTCGCGCAGGATTTCCGGTGCGGTGGTGTTGCGGTGATACGCAGGATTGGCCGGGTTCGCGAACTGGCTGGCCAGGAACCAGCCATGTTCCTCGGCCAGTTCCTTCGCCCGGCGCACCATGCCCGAGCCGCGCTCGGCGGCCGGGGTCAGGATCACCTTGGCGCCATAGGCGCGCATGAGCTTGCGGCGCTCGATCGAGAAGGTCTCCACCATCGTGGCCACGAACTTGTAGCCGCGCGCGGCGGCCACCATCGCCAGCGCCACGCCGGTGTTGCCCGAGGTCGCTTCCACGATGGTATCGCCGGGCTTGAGCAGGCCCTTGGCTTCGGCGTCGAGAATGATCGCCAGCGCCAGTCGGTCCTTGACCGAGCCGCCGGGGTTGAACGACTCGACCTTGGCATACAGGGTGACGTGCTCGGGGGCGAGACGGTGCAGGCGCACCACCGGGGTGTTGCCGATGGTGTCCAGGATGGAGTCGTACAGGGCCATGGGGATGCTCCGGAGAAGTCGTTGCCGCCCGGGGGCCGTGCGGCAGGGGGAAAGGGTCGGGCCGGTGGCGGCGCAAGGCGCCCGCGCGCGGCCGGGCCGGGGTCGGTCAGACCGTACCGCTGGCATATGACCGCGCGAAATGACCTGATTACCTTCTTAAACAACGTTTGGTTATAAGCTGGTGACGGCATTTGCCCTACAGTCGGATGGCCCCCTCTCCATGCGCCGTATCGCCCGCCCATGACGCTGACCCAACTTCGCTACCTGGTCGCCATCGCCGACGCCGAGCTGAACATCACGCTGGCGGCGTCCCGTGTGCACGCCACCCAGCCCGGCCTGTCCAAGCAGCTCAAGCAGCTGGAGGATGAACTCGGCTTTCTCCTGTTCGTGCGTAAGGGTCGCAGCCTGGAAGCGGTGACCCCGGCCGGCGTGGAAGTGATCGGCCGCGCCCGCGCCGTGCTTGGCGAGGCCAACAACATCCGCACGTATGCCGCCAACCAGCGCCGTGAAAGCCAGGGCCAGCTGGTGCTCACCACCACCCATACCCAGGCGCGCTTCGTGCTGCCGCCGGCGGTGGCGCGGATCAAGCAGGCCTACCCGCAGGTCAGCGTGCATCTGCAGCAGGCTGCCGAAAGCGACGCGCTGGACCTGCTCAGCCAGGGCGACGCGGACATCGCCATCATCAGCACCGCCGGCGGTGAACCCACTGCCGGCCTGGCCATTCCGCTGTACCGCTGGCGTCGGCTGGTGCTGGTGCCGCGCGGGCACGCGCTGGACCGCCCGGGCGCCGCGCCGGACCTGCAGGCGCTCGCCAGCCACCCGCTGATCAGCTACGAATCCTCCACCCGCGGCAGCTCCTCGCTGCAGCGCGCCTTCGCCAGCGCCGGGCTGACCCCGGACATCGCCTTGACCGCCCTCGATGCGGACCTGATCAAGACGTATGTGCGCACCGGCCTGGGCGTAGGCCTGCTGGCCGAAATGGCGGTCAACGCCAGCGATGAAGACCTGCGGTCCTGGCCGGCCCCGACGCCGATCGACGAGTGCATCGCCTGGGCGGTGCTGCCGCGTGACCGCGTGCTGCGCGATTACGCGCTGGAGCTGGTGCACGTGCTCGCCCCGCAGATCGATACCCGCGACCTGCGCCGGGTGATCGACGGCAACCAGGAAGCCAACTGGCCGCTGCCGCCGACGTGGGAATCGCTGACGCAGACCATCACCGTCTAGCGACGGTGATGGCTGCCCGCGCATTCCCCCTCTACCCCGCGCCGTTGGCGCGCCCCCTTCAACAGAAGGGGGCTTTTCTCCAGAGCGGTTGAGGGGGTCGGTGGGCGCTTCGAAAGGGCCGCTGCGACGGTTGGTCGCAGGGCTTCGGGTCGGCCGGCCAACGCTCGGGCGCTACCATGACAGGGTGAACGTCCGCCGTCGCCCGTATGCCGTCTTTCTGCAGCTTGCCTTCGTGGCGACGTTGCTGATGGCGCTGGCGCCGCTGGTCAGCCGCTGGCAACAGGCGCATGCCGAGGCGCCGGTGATGCTGATGCCGACCGGCATGACCCACGCGATGCCCGTGCCGCCCGATGCCCACGCCGGGCACGACATGCAGCACGACATCGCGCAGCGCGACGTGCACCACCACGGCATGCAGCAGCACGACATGGCGCACCATGACATGGCGATGCAGCCCATGCCGATGCACGCCCTGCCAAGCGCCCACGACACCCCCGCATCGTCGCCACCGATGAGCGAGCATGCCGGGCATGGCGATGCCTGCGAGTACTGCATGATGGCCTCGCGGCTGATGCCGTGGCTGGCGGTACTGATCCTGCTGCTGCCGGCGATGCCGGTCATTGCCCCGCGGGTGCTGCGCGCGGTGCCCACGCCCCGCAGCCTGCGCTGGCCGGCCCACGCCGCACGCGGCCCCCCCGCGCTCTCCTGAGACCACCGCCCTTTCTGCCCGTGTCGCCGTGATGGCGGCGCGTGCCTGCGTGCTTTTCTGGAGTTCCACCATGACTGTTTCTTCCCGCAGCGCGGGCGCACTGACGCGCCTGTCTGTTTCCCTGTCGCTGGCCCTGGTCGCGCTGCCGCTGCATGCCGCCAACGACGACGCCCGTACGCTCGATACGCTGGTGGTCACCGCCACCGCGCCCTCCTCGCCGCTGCACTGGGTCACCGATCCGCGCCTGCCGCGGCAGCCGGTGCCGGCCAGCGATGGCGCTGACTATCTGAAGACGGTTCCCGGCTTCTCGGCGATCCGCAACGGTGGCACCAACGGCGATCCGGTGCTGCGTGGCATGTTCGGTTCGCGCCTGAACATCGTCAGCAACGAAGGCAATCTGATCGGTGCCTGCCCCTCGCGCATGGACAACCCGCTGTCCTACATCGCCCCGGAAACCTTCGATCGGCTGACCATCATCAAGGGGCCGCAGAGCGTGCGCTGGGGTGCCGGTGCCTCGGCCGGCACGGTGCGCTTCGAGCGCGATACCCCGCGTTTCGATCAGCCGGGCGTGGATATCAACGCCAGCGCGCTGGTCGGCTCGCGCAACCGCAACGACCAGGTGCTGGATCTCACCGCCGGCGCTTCGCCGGGCTATGTGCGGGTCAACGGCAACCGCTCCGAATCGGAGGACTACAAGGACGGCAACGGGGATGTAGTGCCCTCCAGGTGGCGCAAGTGGAACAGCGATGTCGCCGTCGGCTGGACGCCCGATGCCGATACCGTGCTGGAGCTGTCGGCCGGCACCGGCGATGCGATCGCGCGCTACGCCGGTCGCGGCATGGATGGCGCCTCGTTCAGGCGCACCAGCTACGCTGCGCGCTTCGAAAAGGACAATCTGCCGGGTGCATGGGACCGGCTGCAGGCGAACCTGTACTACAACGACGCCGACCACGTGATGGACAACTACACGCTGCGCACGCCGAACCCGGCCAGCAGCATGCCGATGCCGATGGGCTCCAATGTCGACCGTCGCACCACCGGGGGCCGCATCGCATCGGAATGGCGCTGGCAGGACATCGCCATCGTGGCCGGCGTGGACGCGCAGGACAGCCGTCACCGCAGCCGCAATGCCATGGGGCGCAACACGTACCGGGAGCAGCCGTGGCGCACCGATGCGCGCTTCGGGAATCTGGGGGCGTTCACGGAGATCACCCTGGGCGAGGGCACTGCCCAGCGCTGGGTGGGTGGCCTGCGCATGGACCGTGCCGAGGTGAAGGACGAGCGCGCCACCAGCGGCATGATGGCGATGCCGAATCCGACGGCCGGGCAGACCCGGCGCGAGAATCTCGGTAGCGGTTTTGCCCGGTTCGAGCGCGATATCGCCCCCGCACTGACGTGGTACGCCGGTATCGGTCATAGCGAGCGCATGCCCGACTACTGGGAACTGTTCTCGCCGACGCTCGGCCCGGCCGGCGCGGTCAACGCCTTCACCGGTGTGCAGCCGGAAAAAACCACCCAGCTCGATCTGGGTCTGCAGTACCGCACTGATCGCCTCAACGCCTGGGTCTCCGCGTATGCCGGGCGCATCCAGGACTACATCCTGTTCACCTACCGCGACGGCGGCATGATGGGTAGCACCAGCCAGGCCAGCAATGTCGATGCGCGCATTGCCGGCGCCGAGGCGGGCGTGGAGTGGCAGCTGGCGCAGCAGTGGAAACTCGGCGGCACGCTGGCCTATGCCTGGGGCGAGAACCGCAGTGACGGCCGCGCGCTGCCGCAGATGCCGCCGCTGGAAGCCCGGCTCAGCACCGCCTGGGAGGGCGAGCGCTGGACCGTGGGGGCGCTGGCACGCGCGGTCTCGCGTCAGGGCCGGGTCGCGGCGGGGCAGGGCAACGTGGTCGCCCGCGATCTCGGCCCCAGCGCCGGCTTCGCCACCCTGGCCGTGAATGCCAGCTACCGGGTCAACGAGGCGCTCCTGGTCAGTGCAGGCGTGGACAACCTGTTTGACCGCGCCTACAGCGAGCATCTGAACCTGGCCGGCAGCGCCGATTTCGGCTTCCCGGCCGATCCGGTGCGTATCAACGAACCCGGCCGCACCGCATGGTTGAAAGTGAATTATCGGTACTGAGCACGTTGGCCGGGCGGGGGACATCTCGCCCGCCCGGCGCCCGCTGCCGCCGGGGCCGACACCCCGGCGCGTGCCGCGCACTTCGACATGCGTCGATACATGGCGATACATCCTGCGCAGGCCCCAGCACGGAAAGGCCTTCGCCCGTCACCGGCAGATGTGAAGAGGCCGGTAAACGCTTGGCACATATGCCCCGGCTCGACCCCTCTATACACTCGGCGGTCGAGAAACAACCGGGATTGCATTACATGTTGGGACGCATCGCAGCGCGCTTCGCCGCTGGCATCGCCTTGGTCGCTTTGGCTGGGTGTGGCAGCAAAGACGAGGCCGCTCGCCGGCAGGCAGACGCCGTACCGGTCACCACCCAGGTGGTGAAGGCTTCGGCATGGAGCGACACGCTGCAGGCCCTGGGCACGGCCAAGGCGCGCGAGTCGGTGACGGTCACCGCCAAGGTCAGCGAAATCATCGAAACGGTGCACTTCGAAAGTGGCCAGCAGGTCAGTGCCGGCACGCCGCTGGTGACCCTGCGCGGGCAAGCCCAGGAAGCTGCGCTGCTGCAGGCCCAGGCCACGTTCCTGGAAGCCGACCAGCTGTACAAGCGCCAGCGCGAACTCGCCGCCCAGCAGCTGGTGGCCAGCTCCACGCTGGACACGCAGCGCGCCATCCGCGATGCCGCTGACGCCCGCGTGCGCGAAATGCAGTCCGACATCGGCGACCGCCGGGTACGCGCGCCGTTCGCCGGCGTGCTGGGCATCCGTCAGGTCAGCGCCGGTTCGCTGGTCACCCCCAGCACCGCGATCACCACCCTGGATGACATCGAGCGCATGCACGTGGACTTCCAGGTGCCCGAAGCCGAGCTGGCTTCGCTGAGCACCGGTGACAAGGTCAACGCGACCAGCGTGGCGTATCCGGGCCGCAACTTCGAAGGCCAGGTCGCCACCATCGATACCCGCGTGGATCCGGGCACGCGTGCGGTCACCGTGCGCGCGGATTTCATCAATGCCGATCACGCACTGCGCCCGGGCATGCTGCTGGATGTGCGCATGTTCCGCCCCGAGCGCCAGGCGCTGGTCATCCCTGAAATCGCGGTGGTGCAGGTCGGGCGCGATTCCTACGTGTTCCGGGTCACGCCGGACCAGGTCGTGGAGCGCGTGGACATCACCGCCGGCGCGCGCCGCAGCGGCGTGGTCGAAATCCGTGAGGGGCTCGCCGCCGGCGACCGCATCGTGGTGGACGGCACCGGCAAGCTGCGCCCGGGCCTGAAGATCCAGGCCGAAGAAGCTGCACCGACTGCACCGATCGCGCCGGCCGCCGCCACGACGGCCGAACCGGACACTGCCGGATGAAGCTCTCCGACGTTTCCATCCAGCGGCCGGTCTTCGCCGTGGTGATGAGCCTGCTGCTGGTCGTGCTGGGCTTCATGTCATTCACACGCTTGACCCTGCGCGAACTGCCTGCGATCGATCCGCCCATCGTCTCGGTCTCGGTCGATTACACCGGCGCGTCGGCAGCGGTCATCGAAAGCCGCATCACCCAGGTGCTGGAAGATGCGCTGGCCGGCATCGAAGGCATCGATACGATCAACGCGCGCAGCTCCAACGGGCGCTCGCAGGTCAGTATCGAATTCACCTCCAACCGCGATATCGAAGCGGCCGCCAACGACGTGCGCGATGCGGTCAGCCGCGTTGCCGACCGCATGCCCGAAGAGGCGCGGCCGCCGGAAATCGCCAAGGTCGAGAGCGACGCCGATCCCATCATCTGGCTCAACATGAGCTCGACCTCGATGGATACGCTGGAGCTGAGCGACTACGCCGACCGCTACATCGTCGACCGCTTCTCCAGCCTCGATGGCGTTGCCCAGGTGCGTATCGGTGGCCGCCAGCGCTATGCGATGCGGATCTGGCTGGACCGCGACCAGCTCGCCGCGCGCGGCCTGACCGTGGGCGATGTGGAAAGTGCGCTGCGCAACGAGAACGTGGAACTGCCGGCCGGCCGCATCGAATCGGCCGACCGCGATTTCACCCTGCGCGTGGAGCGCAATTACGTCAAACCGGAAGACTTCGCCGGCATTCCGCTGGGCAAGGGCGCCGATGGGTACGTCGTGCGCATGGGCGATGTCGCCAAGATCGAACTGGCCTCGTCCGAACGCCGCGCGTACTACCGCAGCAACGGTGAGCCGAACATCGGCCTGGGCATCGTCAAGACCTCCACCGCCAACGCGCTGGATGTCGCCCGTGAAGCGCGCGCCGAAGCCGACCGGATCAGCAGCACGCTGCCCGAAGGCACCCGCATCTTCGTGGCCTTCGACAACACCACCTTCATCGAGGCCGCGGTCGATCGCGTCTACGCCACGCTGGTCGAGGCGATGCTGCTGGTGCTGGCGGTGATCTGGCTGTTCCTGGGCAGTTTCCGCGCGGCGTTGATTCCCGCGGTAACGGTGCCGGTCTGCCTGATCGCGGCCTTCATCGCGCTGTATGCCTTCGGGTTCTCGATCAACCTGCTGACCCTGCTCGCGCTGGTGCTGTGTATCGGCCTGGTGGTGGATGACGCCATCGTGGTGGTGGAGAACGTGCAGCGCCGCATCGATCTGGGCGAGCCACCGCTGGTCGCCTCCAAACGCGGCACCACCCAAGTGGCGTTCGCGGTGATCGCCACCACCGCCGTGCTGGTCGCGGTGTTCCTGCCGGTCGGCTTCCTGGAAGGCAATACCGGCCGCCTGTTCCGCGAGCTGGCCGTGGCGCTGGCCGCGGCGGTGGCGCTGTCGGCGTTCGTGTCGCTCACGCTGACCCCGATGATGGCCTCCAAGCTGCTCAAGCCGCATACCGGCCAGGCACCGAAGGGCCTGCACGGGCTGATCAACCGCAACCTGGATCGGCTGTCGGCCGCCTACGGGCGCTTCCTGGAAGCGCACGTGACCCGCACCTGGGTCTACATCGTGGTGATGATCCTGTCGCTGCTGGCCAGCGCGCTGCTGCTCAAGGTGCTGCCGTCCGAGCTGGCCCCGGCCGAAGACCGTGGCTCCTTCCAGATCATGATCGATGGCCCGGAAGGTGCCGGCTTCGATTACACCGTCGGCCAGGTCCAGCAGGTCGAGAAGATCGTCTCCGGCTTCGTCGGCGAAGATGAGCCGATCGTGCGCGCCAACCCGCGCGTGCCCGGCGGCTGGGGCTCCAGCGAGGAAATGCACACCGGCCGCATCAGCGTGTTCCTGCAGCCCTGGCGCCAACGTGATGTCTCCACCCCGGATGTGGCGGCCGAGCTGCAGACCCACCTCAATGATCTGCGGGGCGTGCGCGTGCGCACCCAGGTCGGGGGTGGTCTGGTCCGCAGCCAGGGCCAGCCGTTCCAGATCGTGCTGGGTGGCCCGGAGTACGCGGAGATCGCGCAGTGGCGTGACCGCATGCTGCTGCGCATGGCCGACAACCCTGGCCTGGTCGGTGCGGACTCGGATTACAAGGAAACCCGCCCGCAGATGCGCGTGAACATCGATCGCCAGCGGGCGGCCGATCTGGGCGTATCGGTCACCGCGATCGGCAGCGCGCTGGAAACCATGATGGGCTCGCGCCGCGTCACCACCTTCGTCGACAACGGCGAGGAGTACGACGTGCTGGTCCAGGCCGGCCGCGACGGCCGCGCCTCGCCGTCGGATCTGGCCGCGATCCGCGTGCGCGCCAGTGGCGGCGAACTGGTCCCGCTGTCCAACCTGGTCACGCTCAGCGAAGTGGCCGAAGCCGGCAGCCTCAACCGCTTCAACCGGCTGCGCTCGATCACCATCAACGCCGGCCTGGCCCCGGGCTATCCGCTGGGCGAGGCCATCGCCTGGGCCCAGCAGGTGGCCAGCGAGGAGCTGCCACAGCATGCGCAGATCAGCTGGAAGGGCGAATCGCGCGAGTACCAGAACGCCGGCAGCGCCGTGCTGCTGACCTTCGCGATGGCCCTGCTGGTGGTGTTCCTGGTGCTGGCCGCACAGTTCGAGAGCTTCATCCACCCGCTGGTGATCATGCTCACCGTGCCGCTGGGCGTGCTCGGCGCGCTGCTGGGGCTGTATGTCAGTGGTGGCACGATCAACCTGTTCAGCCAGATCGGCATCGTGATGCTGGTGGGCCTGGCGGCCAAGAACGGCATCCTGATCGTGGAGTTCGCCAACCAGCTGCGCGATGAGGGCCGCAACGTGCACCAGGCCATCGTCGAATCGGCGATGGTGCGCCTGCGCCCGATCCTGATGACCTCCATCGCCACCGTGGTCGGTGCGATCCCGCTGGTGGTGGCCGGTGGCCCGGGTTCGGCCAGCCGCGGCACGATCGGCGTGGTGGTGATCTTCGGCGTGACCGTGTCCACCTTCCTGTCGCTGTTCGTGGTGCCGGCGTTCTACTCGCTGCTGGCCCCGTACACCCGCTCGCCGGAAGCCGTGGCGCGTGAACTGGCCCGCCAGGAAGCGGAAACCCCCTCGGTCGGCGGCCATGCCTGACCCGAATGGGCGGCATTGCCGCCCATTCATCGAAATTGCCACTACGCAGTCCGGCGCGGATCGTGGAGAATCGACCGGGTCCCAGCCGACGGGGACGTTCCTTTTGTTTCCGCCGACTGGAGAGAGCGCGTGGAAGAAGTAGTCAGTTTCATCAACGGGATCATCTGGAGCAAAGCCCTGATCTTCCTGTGTCTTGCCGCAGGCCTGTACTTCAGTGCCCGTACCCGTTTCATGCAGATCCGCGGGTTCGTGGAGATGTGCCGGCTCACCGTGCAGGGTGAGAAATCCGAGGCGGGCGTGTCCTCGTTCCAGGCGCTGGCCATGTCCATGGCCGGGCGCATGGGCATCGGCAACATCGCCGGTGTGGCCACCGCGATCGCCTTCGGTGGCCCCGGTGCGATCTTCTGGATGTGGGTGATGGGCTTCCTCGGTGCGTCCACCTCGTATGTGGAATGCACCCTGGCGCAGATCTACAAGACCAAGGATGCCGAAGGCCGCTACCGCGGTGGCCCGGCGTACTACATTGAAAAGGCCATGGGCCTGAAGTGGTACGCCTTGGCCTTCGCCGTGGCCACCATCATCGCCGCCGGCTTCCTGATGCCGGGCGTGCAGGCCAATGCCATCGCCGACAGCATCATCAATGCCTGCCGCGGCGGTGCGCTGTGCGGGCCACTGGATGGTCAGTTCATGGGCCTGGAATCGGTGCAGGCGCTCAAGCTGGGCATCGGCATCGTGGTCTCGTTGCTGCTGGCCGTGGTGATCTTCGGCGGCGTCAAGCGCATCGCCAACTTCGCCGAGGTGGTCGTTCCGTTCATGGCCGCCGCCTTCATCCTGATGGCCATCGTCATCATGATCATCAACTACGACCGCGTGCCGGACATGTTCCACACGGTGTTCAGCAGCGCCTTCGGTGCGCATGCCGCGTTCGGCGCGATGATGGGCCTGGCGGTGGAGTGGGGCGTCAAGCGCGGTATCTACGCCAACGAGGCCGGCCAGGGTACCGGCCCGCATGCGGCGGCCGCCTCGGAGGTTTCGCACCCGGCCAAGCAGGGTTACGTGCAGGCCTTCGCGATCTACTTCGACACCATGATGGTGTGCACCGCCACCGCGTTCCTGATCCTGGCCGCGGGCACCTACAACGTGTATTCCCCGGTCCCGGGCGGCGCGCCCGTGTTCGCCGGCCTGGCCGGTGTCGCTGAAGGCGCGGGTTACGCCCAGGCGGCGGTGGAAACCGTCATCCCGGGCTTCGGCGCGGCCTTTGTGGCGATCGCGATCTTCTTCTTCGCCTTCACCACGATCATGGCCTATTACTACATGGCCGAGACCAACCTGACCTACGTCAACAACAACGCCAAGCGCCCGCTGACCGTCCTGCTGCTGCGCCTGGGCATCATCGGCATGGTGATCTTCGGTGCCTTCCACAATGCCGGCATGGCGTGGGCGCTGGGCGACATCGGCGTCGGCCTGATGGCGTGGTTGAACATCATCGCGATCCTGATCGTGCAGAAGCCGGCGATGCTGGCCCTGCGCGACTACGAACGTCAAAAGAAGCTCGGCCTGGATCCGACCTTCGACCCCGATGCACTTGGCATCAAGAACGCCGATTTCTGGCGTCAACGCAAGCTGGAGCTGTCCCGTAGTGAATGATCCCTGGAAGAATGCGCGCCGTCCGTCCTCGCGGCCGCCGCGCGCCACGCCGTTGCCGCCGCGCGAAGGTGGCACGCCGCCGCCGCCCGGCCGCGGCAACGACGAGCTGCGCCTGTACGGCTGGAATGCCGTGCAGGCACTGTTCGAGCATCGCCCGCAGGCGCTGCGCAAGCTGTACCTGACCGAGTCGCTGATCCCGCGCATGCAGCCGGTGCTGAAATGGTGCGTGGCCAACCGCGTCGGTTACCGTGTGGTGGAAGACGGCGATCTGAACAAGCTCGCCGCGACCACCCATCACGAGGGCCTGGTGGCTGACGTGCTGCGTGCGCCGATGCTGGAGCTGGACGAATGGCTGGCCACGTTGCCGGCCGGCGCGCCGGTGCTGGCGCTGTGGCTGGATGGCGTAGGCAACCCGCACAACTTCGGCGCGATCCTGCGCTCGGCGGCGCATTTCGGTGTGGCCGGGCTGCTGCTGCCGCCGGGCTCCACGCTGGCATTGTCCGGCGCGGCCGCGCGCGTGGCCGAAGGCGGCGCCGAGTCGGTGCCGCTGGTGCGTCTGCCGGAACTGCCCGAGGCGATGGCGCAGCTGCGCGCGGCCGGCATCGGCCTGGCGGCAACGCTGGTGGAGGGAGGCAAGGACCTGTTCGCCACGGAACTGCCGCAACGCCTGGTCTATGTGATGGGTGCCGAGGGCGAGGGCATGGACCGCGATCTGGCCGACGACTGCGATCTGCAGGTGTCCATTCCCGGGTCCGGTGCCGTGGAAAGCCTCAACGTCGCTTCGGCGACGGCGGTGTTGTTGGCGCACTGGTACGGCAGCCGCTCGCGCTGATCGGAAGGTGTGCGTTTGTCGGGAACGGCGCGTTGCGCCGGACCCGCGGTGTGATCGGTTTCACCGAACGCGTCGTGACTACATCCGATTCGGATTTTCCGCATGGCGCTCGACGTGAGAACTGAGCACAGTGCGGGGTGGACGTTGTGCTGCGTAGATGAGGAGAGACATCCACGCAGTGCGACGGTCCGTTTCTCCGGACCGTGAAAGTAGTACGGCGCTCACCGCGTGGGGTGTGACGAATCCCGGTAGCCCGGTCGCATTGCGACCGGGTTTTTTTTTGTACCGACCCACGGTCGGTACCTGCCGCCTGCGCGTCGGGATTACTCGTTCGGCGGCGTGGTCGGCTTGGCTTCGCTGCCGAAACTGCCGTCGGCCTCGGCGGCCAGATACGCGAACACCGTGTAGGCGGCGACGTTCTGCGCCAGCGCCGCCGGGTCGATCTTGTCCAGCGTGTCGTCGGCGGTGTGGTGCAGGTGGAAGTAGTCGCTGCCGTCCTGCGCCAGCCATGCCCACGCGCCGCCCTTGGCCGCCAGTGGACCCACGTCCGGGCCCGGGCCGCCCTTGTCGGCGGCGTACTCGATGCCCAGCGGCTTGAGCACCTCGGCGATCTGGCGGGTGGCCTCGCGCGAATTGGCCGGGTTCGGCGAGCCTGTGTTGAAGGCATAGATGCGGCCGGCACCGAAATCGCTTTCGGCGGCCAGCTGGTGCCGCACCACGTCCTTGGCATGTGCCTCGGCGTAGGCCTTGCCGCCGTACAGGCCCTGCTCCTCGTTGGCGAACGCGACCACGCGGATGGTGCGCTTGGGCGCCTGCTTGAGCTGGCCGATCAGATGGCCAGCGGCCATGGTGATGCCCACGCCGGCCCCATCATCCACCGCGCCGGTGCCCAGGTCCCAGGAGTCGAGGTGACCGCCGATCACCACCACTTCCTTGGGCAGGCTGCGCCCGGTGATCTCGCCGATCACGTTGTGCGACGTGGCCGTACCATCCCAACCGCAATCCAGGCTCAGCTTCAGCGTGGTGCTGCCGAGCGCGACCAGACGTGCCAGCTGGTTGGCATCGGGCACCGACAGCGCGGCGGCCGGCACCGGGGTCAGGCCGTCATCGAAGCGGGTGATGCCGGTGTGCGGCACGCGGTGCGAATCGGTGCCTGCCGAGCGCATCACGAAGCCGATCGCACCCTTGCGGATCGCCTCGGACGGGCCCTTGCTGCGCACGGCGCCACCGTTGCCGTAGTCGCGGCCATCGCGGTAGGCGGTCATCTGGTAATCGACGAAGGCGATCTTGCCCTTCAGCGAACCCTCCGGCGCGGCCTGCAGCGCGGCCAGATCGGCGAAGCGCACGACGTCGGCCTCCACCGTGCCGCCCGGGCTGCCGCCAAGGGCGGTGACCGTCAGCGGCTGGGCATGCTTGCCGATCACTTCGGCGTGCTCACTGCGGCGCTCCCACTTGGGGAAGGTGACCGGCTCGGTCCAGACCTTGTCGAAGCCCAGCGACTTGAACTTGGCCACCGCCCAGGCCACGGCGCGTGCGTCGGCTTCACTGCCGGCGATGCGCGGGCCGATCTCGGTGGTGAGCGATTCGACCACCTTCCAGCCGGTGTCGTCCTTGAGGGCCTGCTCGCGCAGCTCGGCGGCGGTGGCCAGCGACGTCGGCGGCAGCGTGGTGATACCGGTCGCCGCGAATGCGGGCGCGGCCAGCAGGGCGAGGGAAGATGCGATGGCAAGGACGCGGCGACGCATGGACGAACTCCGGGAAACGGGGCGGAAGCGTCCGAGCTTACCAGCCTCGCCGGCACGCACATGGGCGGTAGGTCATGTCCCGGCGGATACTGTTTTCCAAAAGCGAAAACCCCGCCAAAGCGGGGCTTTCGATCGGTAGTGCCGGCCGCTGGCCGGCTCCGCACGAGGCAGGATATCCGTGCTGCCGACGAGCGGCCGGCACTACCGGTGTTGCTGCCTCAGTGCTTGAGGTTGTCGCGGATCTCGCGCAGCAGCAGCACTTCTTCACTCGGCGCCGCCGGGGCGGCCGGCTCGGCCTGCTTCTTGCGCGCCAGGCGGTTGATGAACTTGACCACCATGAAGATCGCAAAGGCCACGATCACGAACTGCACCACGGTGTTGAGGAAATCACCGTAGCCGATCACCACCGCCGGAATCTCTTTGCCATCGGCGGCAATCCGCGCCGGGGCCAGGGTCCAGGCCAGCTCGGAGAAGTCCACGCGGCCGATCATCCAGCCCAGCGGCGGCATGATGATCTTGTCCACCAGCGCGGTGACGATCTTGCCGAACGCCGCACCGATGACCACACCAACCGCCAGGTCGATGACGTTGCCACGCATGGCGAATTCTTTGAACTCAGTCAGTACACCCATCGGGCTCTCCTGTCGTAGTGGGGGAATCAAATGACGCCGCAGCGTAACGCAGCGATTGTCATCCGGCGATGATGCCGTGGCGCTCGGCCACGTTCTCCAGGCGTGCACTGAAACGGTCGCCCGGCTTCAATGCGGCCACGCCCGAGGGCGTACCCATGAAGACCAGGTCGCCTGCGCGCAACGCCCACAGCTTGGAGAGCTCGTGCAGGATCTCCGGCACGTTCCAGATCATCTGGTCCAGCAGTGATTGCTGGCGCACCTCGCCATTGATCTCCAGCGACAGATTGAGGGCGGCCAGATCGCCGACTTCACCGGCCGGCACCAGCTCGCTCACCGGCGCGGACTGATCAAAGCCCTTGGCCGGATCCCACGGGTGGCCCTTGGCCTTGGCCTGCGCCTGCAGATCGCGGCGGGTCAGGTCCAGGCCGACGCCATAGCCGAACACCAGCGCCTCGGCCTGGTCGACGGGCAGCTCGCCGGCAGGGGCGTCCTTGCCGATCGCCACCACCAGTTCCACCTCATGGTGCAGGTCCTGGGTGGCGAGCGGGTAGGGGATCACATCGTCATGCCCGACCACGATCGCATCGGCCGGCTTGCTGAAGAACATCGGGCGGCCGCGATCATCGGCGACCGGCACGGCCGCACCCATTTCGCGCGCGTGATCAGCGAAGTTGCGGCCGACACAGTAGATGCGACGCACCGGGAAGGTACCGCCGCCGGCGACCGGAATTCGGGGCTGCTCGGGCGTGGGAATTACATCGGTCATGCGCGCGTCCTGTGGAGAGGTTTCGCCGCAGTCTAGAGCGTTTTCCCGCCGCCACAAACAGAAACGGCCGCGCAGGGCGCGGCCGTCATCAGGAGGAATGCGCGTCGATCAACGCGACATCGGCAAGGCCTGCTTGCGGACCACCCGGTATTCGCCGTCCACGACCTGCGACGGAACGGTGCGCGCACTCTTGCGCTGGGCGAGCAGCTTCCATGCCAGACCGGCGATGATCATCGCCGCGCCCACGAACACACCCACGAACACCAGCGCGGCCAGGATCGCCAGGCCCAACAGACCGACCGCAACGCGCACCAACGGGTGGCGCGGCTTGCGCGGCGCGAACAGGGCACGGAACTGGTTGAACTGGAAGATGCGGCTGTACATGGCACTCTTTTTGGCTGAGGTCAGCAGTGGACGAGTATCCGTGCTGGCCTTTGTGACTGAGTGAAAAAAGCGTTAAACGTGCCCCGCGCGCATTGCAAATCAATGACTTGTATTCATCCGGGAGCCAGTGACATGAGCGCGTGAGACACTGTGCCTCCACTGCCTGTTGTCTGGATGCCATGTCCCACCCTGAGTCCACCGCCACCGCCCTCATTGCCCTGGATGCCATGGCCGACGGGGGTTTCGCCGAAACCGATGCCAGCATTGGGGGCGACAGCGAATCGGTGGTGTTGTATCGCGAGGGCGACCAGGTGCGCGCGTGGCTGAACATCTGCCCGCACGCCGGCCGCCGGTTGGACTGGGCCCCGGGGCAGTTCCTGAAAAGCAAGGACGGCCACCTGGTGTGCGCGGCGCACGGCGCCTCATTCTCGCTGGACAACGGCGACTGCGTGGCCGGGCCGTGCCGCGGTGATCGCCTGCGCGCGGTGCCGGTGCAGGTGCGCGACGGCCAGGTCTGGCTGGCGTGACAACGACCGGTGGGTCTCCAACCCACGGGTAGGTAGCGACCGTTGGTCGCTACGCCTCCAATGCCGCCCAGCGACCGGTAGTGCCGGCCGCTGGCCGGCTGCTCTTGATGGCCAACCGTACGTGGAGCCGGCCAGCGGCCGGCACTACTACGTCTTCGATGCCGGCCAGCGGCCGGCACTACCTGGGGCATCGGGCGAGCCCGCCCGCGGCCGGCACTACCTGGGGTATCGGGCGAGCCGGCCAGCGGCCGGCACTCCCTAGAACATCAGGTTGATCATCAGCACCACCACCGCCGTATAGATCAACGACAGCGGGGCGCCGACGCGCCACAGCTCGCGCGGGGTGTAATTGGCCGGGCCGGTGATCATCGAAATCACCGGGTTGGAGGCTGTCATCAGATTGTTCGAGGCCGACAACGCCACGATCAGCGCGAACGCGGTCGGGCTGCCCCCGGCGGCCAGCGCCAGGTTCACCGCGATGGGCACCATCACGATGGTTGCGCCCACGTGGCTGATCACCAGCGAGAACATCGTGGTCAACAACGCCAGCGCGATTTCCAGCACCCACACCGGGATGCCGGTCGGCAGGCGGTCGATGGTGTGCCCGGCGATCCACGCCGCCGCGCCGCTGCTGTCCATCGCCCAGCCGAGCGGAATCAGCCCGGCCATCATGAACACGGTTTTCCAGTTGATCGAGGCGTAGGCCTCGTCCATGCGCAGCACGCCGGTCAGCAGCATGCCGGCCACGCCGGTCATCAGGGTCAGCGCCACCGGCAGCTTGGAGGTCAGCGCGATCAGGATGGTGATGGCGAAGATGCTCATTGCGATCTTGAACTTGTGCGGCCGCTGCTCGCCCTTGGGGTAATCGGTCACCACCACGAAGTCGCGGCTCTTGGCCGCCTGCGCCAGGTCGGTCCAGATGCTGTGGAAGACCAGCATGTCACCGGCGCGCAGGGCCACGTTGCGCACGTCTTCGCGGATCACCTGCTTGTCGCGGTTGATCGCCAGCAGGCTGATCCCACGCTGCTTGCGCAGGCGCAGGTCCGAGGCGCTCTTGCCGATCACATCGGAGGTGGGCGGCACCACTGCTTCGGAAATGCCGGCGCGGCTGGGGTTGAACAGGTCGCCCAGGTGCTTCAGCCGCGAGGACATCCGCAGGAACTGGTTCTGTGCGAAATCGCTGACCTGCTGGCGCGCGCCCATCACGCCCAGCACGCTGCCCACCCAGATCCGCATCTCGGCCGGCGGGGCCAGACGGGTGTCATTGCCGGTCTTGAGCGCCAGCAGCAGCGGCGCATCGTGCACGTTCTCGGCCTCGCCCAGGGTCATGCCGACCAGCGGGCTTTCGGCGGTGACCACCAGTTCGAACACATCGCCTTCGATGCCGTAGGTCTTGGCGAAGTAGCTTTCGGTGCGCGACGGGGTGACGCCATCGTTGGCCAGCGTCTCTTCCTCCACCAGCTTGCGATCACCGAAGTAGCGGAAATACAGCAGCGAGGCGATCAGCAGCGCCACGCCGATCGGCAGCGGTGCGAACATGCGCAGCGGCTCGATCGTGGCCAGGCCCGAGGGCAGGTTGTTGTTGGCCGAGGCCAGCAGATCGTTGAGCAGGATCAACGGCGAATTGCCGACCATGGTCAGCGCGCCGCCCATGACGATGGCCGCGGCGATCGGCAGCAGCAGGCGCTGCAGGGTCAGCCCGGTGCGCGCGGCCAGCCGCGAGGCGACCGGCAGGTACAGCGCCATCACCGAAGGGTTCTGCATGAACGAGGAGTTCAAGCCGGCGATCGCGGTGGTCATCATCAACAGGCGTGTCTCCACGCCATGCCCGCGCCGCAGCAGCCACGCCGCCAACCGGTTCAATGCCCCGGTGCGGTCCAGGCCCGCGCCGAGGATGGTGGTGGCGATGATGCTCATCACCGCGTTACCGGAAAAGCCGCCGAAGATTTCCTCCGGCGCGATCAGGCCGGTAACGCCGAGCACCACCAGCACCACCAAGGCCACCACGTCGGCGCGGATGCGCTCGAACAGGAACATCGCCATCGTGAAGCCGACCAGCCCGAGAACGAGCTTCATGTCGGTAGTCAGCGTCAGCGCGGTATCCATGGGGTGGCGCGGTTCCTTGTGGGATCAGGTGCGGTCGTACAACAGGTCCCACACCCCATGGCCAAGCTTCTGGCCACGGGTTTCGAAGTGGGTCTGCGGGCGCCATTCCGGCCGCTCGACCTGCCCACGCGGACCGGCGCGGTTGCTCAGCCCGGCGGTGGCGTCGAGCACGTCCCACATCTGCTCGGCATAGTCTTCCCAGTCCGTGGCGCAGTGCAGGCGGCCACCGACGCGCAGCTTGCGCACCAGCAGCTCGGCAAAGCCAGGCTGGATCAGGCGACGCTTGTTATGGCGCTTCTTGTGCCACGGATCCGGGAAGTAGATGCGCACTTCATCCAGCGCGCCATCGGCGATTTCCTTCTCCAGCACCTCCACGGCATCGTGGTGGTACAGGCGCACGTGGTCGGCGTTGTCGTCGGCCAGTGCATTGAGCAGGCGTCCCACGCCGGGCGCGTGCACTTCCAGGCCGATGTAATCGCGGCTCGGGTCCTGCTGTGCGGCGAAGCGCAGCGCGGCGCCATTGCCGAAGCCGATCTCCAGCACCTTGTGCGCATCGCGCCCGAAGGTGGCATCCAGATCACGCGGCTCGCCGGTGAAATCCAGCCCGAAGCGCGGCCAGCGGTCATCGAACGCACGTTGCTGGGCGGGGGTGAAACGCCCCTGGCGCAGCACGAAACTGCGGACCTCGCGGCGGCCTTCGGTGATGGTGAAGGGCTTGGGCGGTGCCTTGGCACCGGCGCTGTCGAAAGGATTGGTCATCAGCCGATCAACCCGTCGATCGGCGAGGACGCACTGGCGTAGCGCTTGCGCGGAATGCGCCCGGCCAGGAAGGCCTCGCGGCCCGCCTCCACGGCCTTGCGCATCGCGCTGGCCATCAGGATCGGGTTGCGCGCGCCGGCGATGGCGGTGTTCATCAGCACGCCATCGCAGCCCAGCTCCATCGCAATGGCTGCATCGGAGGCCGTGCCCACGCCGGCATCGACGATGATCGGTACCTTGGCGTCTTCGATGATCTGCAGCAGGTTGTACTTGTTCTGGATGCCCAGGCCCGAGCCGATCGGCGCGGCCAGCGGCATCACCGCAGCGCAGCCGATGTCTTCCAGGCGCTTGGCCAGGATCGGGTCATCGGAGGTATAGACCATCACCTCGAAGCCATCCTTGACCAGCTGCTCGGCCGCTTTGAGGGTCTGCACCACATCCGGGTACAGGCTCTTCTGGTCGCCCAGCACTTCCAGCTTGGTCAGGTTGTGGCCGTCCAGCAGCTCGCGGGCCAGCCGGCAGGTGCGCACGGCGTCTTCGGCGGTGTAGCAGCCGGCGGTGTTGGGCAGGATGGTGTAACGGTCCGGCGGCAGCACGTCGAGCAGGTTCGGCTCGCCCGGGTTCTGCCCGATGTTGGTGCGGCGGATCGCCACGGTGACGATCCGGGCGCCAGCGGCCTCGGTGGCCAGGCGGGTTTCTTCCAGATCCTTGAACTTGCCGGTGCCGGTGAGCAGGCGGGAAGCATAGGTCTTGCCGGCGATCACCAGCGAATCAGTGGGGGCAGGTGCATTCATGGCCCGAATTATCGCCTATCGCGCGTCACGATGCTGCCTCAGCCGCCGCCCAGTGCATGCACGATCTCGACCACGTCGCCCTCGCGCAGGGGGTGGCTGGCGTGCTGGCTGCGGGTGACGATCTGGCCATTGACTTCGACCGCGACGCGGCGCTCGAGCAGGTCCTCGCTGCGCAGCAGGTCGTGGACAGTGGCGGTGTGCGGAAGCTGGCGGTTCTCGCCGTTGAGCTGGATGTTCATGACGGTATTGTCCCGTAATCACATCCCAGTGCGTACCCTGTGCGCCCCGCGGCAGAGGTGCCGCGAGCGCCAGGCCAACGATGGCCGGGCGGCGGGCTGCGGCGTTCATGCCGCAGCGCAGCGTGATGCCGGCCAGGTGCAGTGGAACCATGGCACCGTGCGCCGGCGTACGTCCGCCGTCTTCCCCACCCTCAAGGAGTTTCCATGTTGCTCAGCAAACGCCCGATCCGTTCCCTCATGGCCGTGGCCATCGCCCTGGCGGCGATGCCGGCCATGGCCCAGTCGCCGTACACCAAGACCGTCTTCATCGGCGACAGCCTGACCGATTCCGGCTACTACCGCCCGCTGCTGCCGGCCGCTGTCCGCCCGGTGACCGGCCAGGCCACCACCAACCCGGGTTGGCAATGGGCGCAGCACGTGGCGAACTACTACGGCACCGATGCCAGCCCGAACGGTAACGGCCAGAACGGCGACAACTACGCCGTTGGCGGGGCCCGCGTGGGCGTGGACCTGACCCAGCCCGCGCTGGGCGGTGTGCCGATTCCTTCGCTGAAGACCCAGACGGCCAACTATCTGGCGGCCAACGGTGGCAAGGCCGACCCGAACGCGCTGTACACCGTGTGGGGCGGTGCCAATGATCTGTTCGCGATCCAGACCGGTGCGCCGCTGGTCCCGACCCTGACCGGTGCCGTCACCGACCAGGTCGGCATCGTCGGCACGCTGAAGGCAGCGGGCGCTGAATACATCGTGGTGCCGACCATCCCGGACATCGGCCTGACCCCGGGCGCCCGCGCCGGCGGCCCGGCTGGCATGGCCGCCGGCACCGCGCTGGCCAAGGCCTACAACGACGCCCTGTTCGGTGGCCTGAAGGCCGCCGGCCTGCAGGTGATCCCGGTCGACACCTTCCACATCCTGCAGGAAATCGTCGCCAACCCGTCGACCTACGGCTTCAGCAACGTCAGTGGCACTGCCTGCACGGTGCCTTCGTCGCTGACCTGCAACCCGACCAGCCTGGTCACCCCGGACGCATGGCGCACCTATGTCTTCGCCGACGGCGTGCACCCGTCCTCGGCCACGCATGAAATGCTGGGCCAGTACACCCTGTCGATCCTGGAAGCGCCGCGCAACCAGCAGATCCTGACCCACTCGGCACAGACCATCGGCCGCTCGCGCGCTGACCAGGTCAGCTGGCACGTGGATGGCCGTCCGGCCGACGGCCTGAGCTGGTGGGGCAACCTGCGCGGCGACATGCAGCGTTACGCCCACGCCGATCTGTACGACGGCATGGCCCCGGCCGGCCTGTTCGGTGTGGATTGGGCGCGTGATGGCATGGTGGTCGGCGGCTTCGCCGGCTATGGCCGCATGGACGCCGATTTCGGCAACAACAAGGGCGACTTCACCCAGTCCGATACCACCCTGGGCCTGTTCGCCGGCTGGTACGGCGAGCGCGCCTGGGTCAACGGCCAGCTCAGCTACAGCTGGCTGGACTACGACGTGACCCGCAAGCTGCAGCTCGGCCCGGCAACGCGCATCCACAAGGGCTCGCCGGAAGGCAGCAACCTGACCGCCGCGTTGAACGCCGGTTACGAGTTCGGCACCGAAGGCGGCTTCCGTCACGGTCCGGTCGCCGCGGTGATCTGGCAGAAGGTGAAGCTGGATGGCTACACCGAGTCCAACCTGAGCGCCTCGGCGCTGGGCTATGGCGACCAGGATACGGATTCGACCGTCGGCCGCGTCGGCTGGCAGGCCCGCTTCGATGGCGGCAACGTCAAGCCGTACGTGCAGGTCACCTATGACCACGAGTTCGAGGACAGCAAGCAGGCCAGCGCCTGGCTGCAGACCATGCCGGACGTGGGCATGTACAAGGTGCCGGGCCTGGAGTTCGACAAGAACTACGCCACCGCCGTGCTGGGTGCGCGCCTGAACCTGTGGGGCCTGAGCAGCAACATCGGCATGAGCACCACCACGATGCAGAAGCGTGCACGTGACGTGTCGCTGTTCGCCAGCTTCGGCGGCAGCTTCTGATCCCACGTGCGCAGCGCCCGCCCGCGGGCGCCGTGCACGGCGGTGGAAAAGCGTGAAACAACGGGCGGCCCAGTGCCGCCCGTTGCGTTTGAGGGCCCCGCCCGAATAGACTTACGCCGCGCCTTGCGGGTGTAGCTCAATGGTAGAGCTGTAGCTTCCCAAGCTACTGACGAGGGTTCGATTCCCTTCACCCGCTCCACGCTTCACCCTCCCATGCCGCCCGTCACCGCACGCGCGATGCCTCGAAGGTGAAGGGGTCGCTCTGATCCGGAAAGCGCAGCAGATAACGCGCAACGCGTGTCGTGCCATCCGATAGCAGATAGTCCACCTGCAGGCCGCTTGGATTCGTTTCCATCCCCGGGCCCAGATAGGTCGTGCTCGGATAACTGAATCCATCGCCCGCCGCCTTCTGTATGGCCACGCAACTGCCAAAGAGCGGGGGCAGGGTGTACAGATGCTCACCGTGCAACAGCATCACCAGCGTGTAGCGACTGCCTTTGCCACTGCTCACATAGTGCATGTCCAGGCACACCGACGTGCCCTGCTGCCAGGCGGTGACGTTCGCCAGATTCTCCGGGTCGATGGGGGTGCGGCTGGGCCAGTCCGGTGGTGTGAGAGCGACAGCGCTGCGCAATGGCCATCGCTGCGTACCGACCATCAGCGTCTGGCCGTCAAAGGCAATGTCGGGTGCGCCATCGGCCGGGTTCATCTGCAAGGTGCCCGGAACGATCCAGTCGGTCGCCTCGTAGCGCCGCAGGGCCTGCGTCATCGAGGTGGTCCACAGGCACGCGCGCGGTGCGTCCGTGCAGGGCTTGTCGAGTGCGGTCCCCTTTCCCTCGAACAGGGGATCGCCCAACGACCTGTAGAAGTCGTTGTAGCTGGTGAAATGGGCAGGCGCGGCCTGCGTGCCCGCTGAGAGCAGAACCGCGAGCAGGGCCGCGAAACAATGACGGGTGGGAGGCGTGGTCATCCGTGTTGCCGGGGCAGCTCTGTGGGCGCCCATTATTGTGGAACAACCGCTGGATGCGGGCCGCAGCATCGTCGGGGCGGTCCGTCATCGCGGCCTACGCACCGCACGCTATGCTTCGCGCTTTCCCGTCCCCTGCGCCGCGATGAAACTCGCCATCCTGTCCCGCAACAGCAAGCTGTACTCCACGCGTCGCCTGGTGGAGGCCGCGCGTGCGCGGGGCCATACCGTGCGCATCCTCGATCCGTTGCGCTGTTACATGCGCATCGCCGCGGATGGCTTCACCATGCATTACAAGGGGCGGCCGATCACCGGGGTGGACGCGGTGATCCCACGCATTGGTGCCTCGGTCACCCGCTACGGGACGGCCGTGCTGCGCCAGTTCGAGATGATGGGCGCGCGCACGCCCAACCCCTCCGATGCCATCCTGCGCGCCCGCGACAAGCTGCGCGCCCACCAGATCCTGGCCTCCAAGGGCATCGACATGCCGGTCACGGTGTTCGGCGACAACCCCGATGACACGGTCGATCTGCTCTCGATGCTGGGGCCGCCGCCGCATGTGGTGAAGCTCAACGAGGGCACCCAGGGCCGCGGCGTCATCCTGACCGAGAAGGCCAGCGCCTCGCGCGGCATCGTGGAGGCACTGCGCGGGCTCTACGCCAACTTCCTGATGCAGGAGTTCATCGGCGAGGCGCAGGGCGCCGACCTGCGCTGCCTGGTGGTCGGCGACCAGGTGGTCGGGGCGATGCAACGGCAGGCGCCGGAGGGGGATTTCCGCTCCAATCTGCATGCCGGGGGCAGTGCCCGCGCCGCCAAGGCCAGCCGGGCCGAGCAGCTGGTGGCGGTGCGCTCGGCCAAGGCGCTGGGCCTGGGCGTGGCCGGTGTGGACCTGATCCGCTCCAGCCGCGGCCCGCTGGTGTTGGAGGTCAACTCCACCCCCGGGCTGGAAGGCATCGAGGCGATCTGCCAGGCCGATCTTGCCGGGCGCATCATCGATCATGTCGCTTCCTTGAAAAAACCTGCAAATACAAAGGGTTGATGCGGTTTTCCAAGGTGGGGCAGGGCCTTAACATCGGTTTAATCGGCCCCGGCGTAGGCTCTGTCGAACCGCAGCTCTGCCCTCCTCAGCAGGATCGGTAATCGGGAAACACCTTCAGGCCCGGCCAGCGTCAGTTGGTCGGGCCTTTTTCCGGCCGGCAGCGCTGCCAAGCCCCTGCCATCGGTAACTTGTCGGCCCGGTTCCATCCTCGTAGAGTTGGCGTTCATTCATGTGGATAAGGAAGTCGCAGATGTCAAAGATGCATCGAATCATCGCTGTCGCGCTGCTCGGCTGTCTCTCGCTGGGTGCCCACGCCAAGCCGACTGCGAAAGCCGATGAGGCCGCGATGGCGCTTGCCGACGATGCGCCTGTTGCCGAACAGCTGGCCAAGGTCGAGCGCGCGCTGCACAGTGAGGACTACAGCGAGCTGAGCGTGGCCGACAAGAGCCGCGTTCAGGCCGCCTTGGACCGCATCCGCACCAAGATGGGCGATCGCGAGCGCTTCGATCAGCTCACCCCGCCGCAGAAAGTAGAGGTCTTCAATGACCAGGAAGTGGTCAATACCTTGATGACCAACGCCAAGGAAGACAGCCGCATGGTCTGCCGCAGCGAACGTCCGATCGGCAGCAACCGCCCTCAGCGCACCTGCATGACGGTGGCTCAGCGCCGCCAGGCGACGGACGACGCCAGGCAGATGAAGCGTGATCTTCGGATTTCCGAAGTGAGGGACGCAAAGTGACCGAAGGCCGCTGAGTTTTGACGCTGCGCCAGCATTCGACGGTGTCTAATGTTAAGAATCGAAGCTGTATGGTCAGCTTGAGGTCGCGCAGTCCTTTTCCCATTGCTGCCCTGCGGCTCCGTTCTTTCCGTTGAACCCCACGAATCAGAGGTCCCAGTGCGAATTCTCGTCATCGAAGACAACAGCGACATTGCCGCCAACCTGGGCGATTACCTCGAAGACCGCGGTCACACCGTGGACTTCGCAGCCGATGGCGTCACCGGCCTGCACCTGGCGGTCGTCCATGAGTTCGACGCGATCGTGCTGGACCTCAACCTGCCCGGCATGGATGGGATCGAGGTCTGTCGCAAGCTCCGCAACGAGGCGCGCAAGCAGACGCCGGTGCTGATGCTCACGGCGCGCGATTCCCTGGATAACAAACTGGCCGGCTTCGATTCCGGCGCCGATGATTACCTGATCAAGCCGTTCGCGCTGCAGGAAGTCGAGGTGCGTCTGAACGCCCTGTCGCGTCGCGGCAAGGGCGTGCAGACCCGCGTGCTGGAAACCGGCGATCTGGAATACAACCTGGACACGCTGGAAGTGCGCCGCCAGGGCAAGCTGCTGCAGCTCAACCCGACCGCGCTGAAGATCCTGCAGGCGCTGATGGAGGCCTCCCCGGCCGTCGTCACCCGCCAGGAGCTGGAAACCCGCGTCTGGGGCGAAGAGCTGCCCGATTCGGATTCCCTGCGCGTGCATATCCATGGCCTGCGCGCCGTGGTCGACAAGCCCTTCGAGGTTCCGATGATCCAGACCCGTCATGGCATCGGATACCGCATCGCCGCGCCGGAAGCCTGATCCGGTGACGGGCAGGGGGGGGCGTCGCCGCGCGCCATACCGGCGCCGGCTGCGCAGCCGCATCATCGTCTCGTTCGTGCTGTTGGGCTTCTGCCTGACCACGTTGTTTGCGTTCGCCACCAACTGGGCGCGTGCCCGTGTGGAGAACCAGCTCGTCGAAGACGTGATGAACCGCAACATCGATGAGTTCGCCAAGCGCTTCTATTCCGACCGTACCCGTAATCCGGATCTTCCCGTGCAGCAGATGCGGGCCTTCGCGTATCCGCGCGAAATGCTCGACCGTGTACGGGTAGAGCGGGCGGAATGGGCGGCGTTGCCAAACGGCAACCACAACGTGAGCGGCCTGGACGAAGAGGGCAGGCCTTACGCCTACAAATTGGCGGTCCGCAAAGCTGACGATGCCTGGTTCTTCCTGGCATACGACATGACCGAGGCCACGCGCGGGGAGGCCCAGCTCAAGCGCGCGCTGTGGATTTCGGTGCTGGTGTTCAGCGCCCTGTCCCTGGTGCTGGGCTGGTGGTCCGCCTCCAAGGTGATGAAGCCGGTGTCCGATCTGGCCGCCCGCCTGCGCGCCTACCGCGGTGGCACCAGCGAGCCCGAGCCGCTGGCACCGCGCTTCCCGGACGATGAGGTGGGCCAGCTGGCCCAGGCGCTGGATGACTATTCCGCGCGGCTGACCGAAGTGGTGCAGCGCGACCGCGAGTTCAATGCGGACGTCAGTCACGAGCTGCGCACGCCCCTGGCCGTGATCCGTGGCGCCACCGAGCTGCTGCTGACCCGCCCGGATCTCGATCCGAAGGTGCTGCAGCGCCTGCAGCGCATCCAGCGGGCCGAGCAGCAATGCACCGATCTGATCGGCGCGCTGCTGCTGCTCTCGCGCAACGAGCGCGGGCAGGGCAGCAGCAATGTCGCCCGCGTCTCCGAGCAGCTGCTGGATTCGCACCGTGCCCAGCTCGGCGGCAAGCCGCTCGAACTGATCCTGGAAGGCAACCACGACCTGGTGATCGATGCGCCGGAATCGGCCCTCTCGGTCGCGTTGGGCAACCTGATCGGCAATGCCGTGAAGTACTCGAAGGAAGGCGCAGTGCGCGTGCGCGTGGGCAACAACGCGGTCGAAGTGATCGACAGCGGCCCCGGCCTGAGCGAAGAAGATGCCGCCAAGCTGTTCCAGCGCGGCTACCGCGGAACGCATGCGGGGCATTCGCAGGGCGGGGGTATCGGCCTGTCCATCGTCAGCCGCCTGTGTGATCTCTACGGCTGGCAGGTCAACGTACGGCCAGGCGCCGGGCGCGGCGTCATCGCCACGCTGACGTTCTCCCCCGCCTGACACGGTAGAGCCGACCGTTGGTCGGCTCCTCCACAACCGTGGGTCGGCGCCTCCAGATCTACCGCGCCGCCAACTCCCGATACGCCCGATCCAGCCGCTCCACATGCGCCTGCAGGTGGTCCGGGTGGCCATCATTGACCACCACATCATCGGCCAATGCCAGGCGCGCCTCGCGGCTGGCCTGGGCGGCGATCATGCGGTCGGCCAGGGCGCTATCGATGCCATCGCGCTGCATCAGCCGCGCGTGCTGCACGGCCACCGGCACGTCCACCACCAGGATCCGGTCCAGCCACGGGTACTGCTGGCGGCCACCGGCCTCGGTGAGCAGCGGAATCGCCGCGATCGCATACGGTCCCTCGGCCTGCTCGCAGGTCTCGCGCAGCAACTGACGAATAGCCGGATGGGTGATCGCTTCCAGCGCCTGACGCTCCTGCGCCGACGCGAAGATGCGGGCCCGCAGGGCGGCACGGTCCAGCTGGCCATCGGCCAGCAGGATCTCGGTGCCGAAGTGGGCGGCGATCCGCGCCAGCCCCTCGCTGCCCGGTGCCACCACCGCGCGTGCGGCCAGGTCGGCATCGGCAACGGTGATGCCCAGCGCCTCGAAGCGGCGGCTGACCTCGCTCTTGCCGGCGGCAATGCCGCCGGTCAGCCCAATCACGAAGCGGCTCATCGCGCGGCCCTCAACGCAGGCCGGCGTAGCTCAGGTAGCCGTCAATCAACGGCTCGCCCCACATGAACACGATCCAGCCGGCAATGGCCAGGTACGGCCCGAACGGGATCGGCGTGGCCCGGTCACGGCCGCGGGAGTACAGCCAGATCGAGCCGATGATCGCGCCCACCACGGACGACAGCAGGATGATCGGCAGGATGCCCTTGAGCCCGCACCAGGCGCCCAGGGCCGCCAGCAGCTTGAAATCGCCGTGGCCCATGCCTTCCTTGCCGGTGATCTGCTTGAACAGCCACCACACCGACCACAGCGACAGATAGCCCGCCAGCGCACCCAGCAGGGCAGGCTTGGCCGGCATATAGAGATTGTCGCTGGCCGCGATCAGGCCCAGCCACATCAAGGGCAGGGTGAGCTGGTCGGGCAGCAGCTGGGTGCGCAGGTCGATCCCGGACAGCGCCACCAGGAAGCAGCTCAGCACGATCGCACCGAAGCCCTGCCAGCCGAACCCCAACTGCCAGACGCTGGCGGCCACCAGCACGGCGGTCAGCAGCTCCACCAGCGGGTACTGGATCGAGATCGGGGCATGGCAATGCCGGCACTTGCCGCGCAGGACCAGCCAGCTGAACAGCGGGATGTTCTCGTACCAGGACAGCTTGTGCTTGCAGTGCGGGCAGTGCGAGGGCTCCACCACGATGCCCGGTGGTGGCGGCTCGTAGATGTCCGGCTCTTCCAGCACCTCGCGCGCATCGCGCTTCCACTCCCACTCCAGCCGCTTGGGCAGGCGCAGGATCACCACGTTGAGGAAACTGCCGATCAGCAGTCCCAGTCCGACCGCGGCGGGGTAGCCGAGACCGGGATGCTGGTCGAGAAATGCCATTGATTAGTTATCCAACTACCGCGCCGAGTTTGAAGATGGGCAGGTACATGCCGATCACCATGCCGCCGACGATAATACCAATGAAGACCATGATCATCGGTTCCAGCAGGCTGCTCAGGGCGTCCACGGCATTGTTGACCTCCTGCTCATAGTACTCGGCCACCTTGAACAGCATGGTGTCCAGCGCGCCGGCCTCTTCGCCGATGCCGGTCATTTGGATCACCATGTGCGGGAAGATGTTGACCTGCTTCATCGCCATGTTGACCGGGTAGCCGACCGACACGTCGTCGCGCATGCGCAGCACGGCCTCTTCATAGACCTTGTTGCCAGTGGCGCCAGCCACGATGCCCAGCGCCTCCACCAGTGGTACGCCGGCTTTGAAGGTGACGGCCGTAGTGCGGGCGAATCGGGCAATAGCACTGTTGTGCATGATCTGGCCGATGACCGGGACCTTCAGGATCAGGCGGTCCATGCCGTGCTGCATCTTGGGCGATCGTTTATAGGCGTAGATGAAGCCTGCCGCCGCACCCAGCAGCACGAAAAGGATCACCCACCACCAGGACACGAGGAACCGCGACAGGTTGACGATCATCTGCGTGAAGGCAGGCAGCTCGGCGCCAAAACCCTTGAACACATCTTCGAACTGAGGAACAACGAAGATCAGCATGATGGAACTGACCAGCATGGCGACAACGATCACCATCACTGGATAGAAGAGGGCCTTCTTGATCTTGCCTTTCAGGCCTTCAATGTTCTCTTTATAAGTGGCAATGGTGTCCAGTACGGTTTCCAGGACACCAGCGCCCTCGCCTGCGCGCACCAGGTTGCGGTAGAGCTCGTCGAACTGAACCGGATGACGACTGATCGCTTCGTGTAGCGAGGAGCCGCCTTCAATGTCGGTACGGATCGTTTCCACGAGCTTCTTCATTCGTGGATTCTTATGTCCGCTAGCGATGATCTCCAGCGCACTGACGATCGGTACACCCGATTTCATCATGATCGCCATCTGGCGACTGAAGAAGGCGATGTCTTTGGCGCTGACTGCCGACCCCGCACCGCCAAACAATGGCTTGGGCTTCTGCTTGACGATACTGGGCGTAATACCCTGCCGCCGCAGTTCCGCTCTCAGCAGGTTGGCGTTCTTGGCAGGCTGTTCGCCCTTCATCTTGATGCCCCGCTTGTCTGTCCCCTCCCAGACAAACGGTTGCAACTCCATGGTGCTACGCGCCACGGGCTCTTTCTTGATCGCGCTACGGCTGACAGACATACAGGGCTCCCCAGCCACACCATCCCCAGGCGGGCTATCTCGGCGCATGGTAGCCGGTTCCGGGGGGTGTTGGCAGTCCTGCCGGGCGTCGGCTTTGGGCAGCAAGCCCGGACCGGGGGTGTCAAAAGGTGACGCAACAGGTCACATTGCCGGACGCGTCGCAAATTGTTGTGCGGGGGGTTCCAATCCTGAAGATTGGTGCCATGATTGCGCCGGGGAATGCTGGGGAGCATTGCTGGCACTGTTGGCACGCAACCTGCTTCGATCCACCCGCACGGGCGCCCGCCTAGCTCACCCGGTCCGCCGGTCAGGCAACGGCCCAGTGCCCTACTTATTTATCTACCTCTAGGGGATGTACTCATGAAGAAGCAGCAGGGCTTTACCCTGATCGAACTGATGATCGTTGTGGCGATCATCGCCATCCTGGCCGCAATCGCGTTGCCGGCTTATCAGGACTATGTGTCCAAGTCGAAGGTGACCGCTGCGCTGGCCGACCTCGCCTCGCACAAGACTCAGTTTGAAATGGAAGTCAGCGAAGGTCGTACCCCGACGCTCGCAACTGCCGGTTTTCAGGCTGCCTCGACCGGTAGCTGCTCGGGGATTGCGGTCGATGATTCGGGCATGATCTGCACGATCCGTGACCCGGGTCGTATCGGTTCTTCTTCCAAGATCGCTCTTGAATACACTCAGGCGAGTGGCACGGGCAACGCTGCAGTTGCTGGTGGCTTCGTTTGCAAGGCGACCGCGGTTGACGCCAAGTACCTCCCGAATGGTTGCACTGGCAGTTCTGGCACTCCTTCTCCGTAATTTTCCGGCCTCACGTTCGGCAACTCGGCAGACAGTCATCTGACGTCGGGTACTGAAGAAGCCACACAAGGCCCGCTTTATGCGGGCCTTGTGCTTAGGACCCAAGCAGAAGTGGGCAAACTTGGATTCGAGGTTTTAGTTTTTCGCAAGACGAGCCATTTTCTAAAGTCCAACGCTGAGAGCGTTTAGCGAAGCAATGGGGATTGCTTGGGCCAGGGGGAGTCATGAACAAGAAAAAAGGCTTCACACTCATCGAATTGATGATCGTTGTTGCCATCATCGCGATCCTAGCCGCGATTGCGATCCAAGCATTTCCTGCGTACATCGCAAGAACCCAGGTCGCTGCCGCACTTGCGGACATGCATCCCGGGAAAACTCTGGTGGAAGCGGTCATTGTGGAAGGCCTCAGCCCAGCAGTAGTGACGCCTGGCTACCTAGGGCTCACGCGAAGCGTGCATTGTTCAGCGGTAGCTGCACAATTCAGTGATTCCGGAGTGGGGTCTATTCTCTGCACGGTGAAGGGCGCCGGTACTGCGAATGGAAAGGATCTTCTCCTTCGCAGGAGCATAGAGGGCATCTGGTCTTGCGACGGAAGCGCCTTTGAGGTGCGCGTCCGCCCCACTGGCTGCTGACCTGGCAGTAGGCGCCTTAGTGATGTTTGACTTACGTCGGCAGCGCTATCATGACGCGGCGCCTCAGATTCCTGCTCCGCGTTCATGATTGGCGAGACGGGGTGCGACAAAGCACAGGGCTCATCCGTGAGCCGCGTGGTCGTTCGATGCGGCCATCGAAGAGAAGGATTGATATGAATGCCGTAACCACCGCAAACCTCGTAGGCATCACTGGCATCGCACGCCGCCTCGTTCAAGACGGCGTTCTAGAAGAGGCCGTCGCCCGCGAAGCCATGGCAAAGGCAGGTGCTGCCAAGCAGCCACTGCCGCAGTGGTTTGCCGAGAAGAGGGTGGTCACCAGCGCCCAACTCGCCGCAGCGAACTCCCTCGAGTTCGGCATGCCGCTGCTGGATGTGTCGGTGTTCGATAACAATCAGAATGCCATGGGTCTGGTCAGCGAGGAGCTGCTGCGCAAGCATCATGTGCTTCCGCTGTTCAAGCGCGGTGGCAGGCTGTTTGTCGGTACCAGCAACCCGACCCATTCGCTGGACGAGATCAAGTTTCACACCAATCTGGTGGTGGAGCCGATCCTGGTCGATGAGGACCAGATCCGCCGTACGCTGGAGCAGTGGCAGTCCAAGCAGGACACGCTTGGCTCGGCGCTAGGCGCTGACGAGGAGGGGATGTCCGATCTCGACGTCTCCGCGGGCGACGAAGAAGGCGGTATCAGCGACTCCGGCATCGACGCCAAAGGCGACGACACCCCGGTCGTAAAGTTCGTCAACAAAGTCCTCGTGGACGCCATCCGCAAAGGCGCCTCGGACATCCACTTCGAACCCTACGAAGACGACTACCGCGTGCGCCTGCGCATCGATGGTCTGCTCAAGAACGTGGCCAAGGCCCCGGTCAAGCTCAACCAGCGCATCGCCGCGCGCCTGAAGGTGATGGCGCAGCTGGATATCGCCGAAAAGCGCGTGCCGCAGGATGGGCGCATCAAGCTCAACCTCTCCAAGACCCGCCAGATCGATTTCCGCGTCAGCACGCTGCCGACCCTGTTCGGCGAGAAGGTGGTGCTGCGTATCCTCGATGGCAGCGCCGCCAAGCTGGGCATCGACAAGCTCGGTTACGAGCCGGCGCAGCAGAAGCTGTTCCTGGATGCGATCCACAAGCCGTATGGCATGGTGCTGGTCACCGGGCCGACCGGCTCGGGTAAGACGGTCTCGCTGTACACCGCGCTGGGCATCCTCAACGATGAAACGCGCAACATCTCCACCGCCGAAGACCCGGTGGAAATCCGTCTGCCCGGCGTCAACCAGGTGCAGCAGAACGTGAAGCGCGGCATGACCTTCGCCGCGGCGCTGCGCTCGTTCCTGCGCCAGGATCCGGACATCATCATGGTCGGCGAAATCCGCGACCTGGAAACGGCGGAGATCGCGATCAAGGCGGCGCAGACGGGCCACATGGTGCTCTCCACGCTGCATACCAACGATGCGCCGCAGACCATCGCGCGCCTGATGAACATGGGCATCGCGCCGTACAACATCACCAGCTCGGTGACGTTGGTGATCGCCCAGCGCCTGGCGCGCCGGCTGTGCAACAACTGCAAGCGCCCGGTGGAACTGCCGGCCAATGCGCTGCTGGCCGAGGGTTTCACCCAGGCGCAGCTGGATACGGGGATCACGCTGTTCGAGCCGGTCGGCTGCGATGAGTGCACAGAGGGTTACAAGGGCCGTACCGGTCTGTACCAGGTGATGCCGATGACCGATGAGATCTCGACGATCGTGCTGGCCGGTGGCAATGCGCTGCAGATCGCCGAGGCCGCGCAGCTGGCCGGGGTGAACGATCTGCGTCAATCCGCGTTGATCAAGGCCGCGGCCGGGGTGACCGGTCTGGCGGAGATCAATCGTGTGACCAAGGATTGAGCGGCGTCCGCAGATGAGAAAAGGCCCGCGCAAGCGGGCCTTTTGGTTTCTGGGGTGGTGGATCCAAAGCAGCCACCCATGGGGTGGCGCTACTCCATGCCTAGCTTTTTCAGCTTGTACCGCAGTGCGCGGAAGGTGATGCCCAGCTGCGCCGCAGTACGCGTCTTGTTCCAGCGGTTTTCTTCCAGCGCCTTCTGGATCGCGGTGCGCTCCATCTGCTCGATGTAGGAGGGCAGGGCGCCATTGCCGGTCGGCAGATCGACCACCGCTTCTTCCTGGGTGGGCGGCGCATTGCCGGCGCCGAAGCGTGGGGCGTGCTGGGGCAGGCGCAGGTCGCTGGCACCGATGCGGTCTTCCTCGGCCAGGGCCAAGGCGCGCTCGAGGATGTTCTCCAGTTCGCGCACGTTGCCGGGGAAGTGGTACTGGGCCAGGGCTTCCAGCGCCGAGGGCGCCAGCAGCGGGGTCGGGCGGCCGTGGGTGCGGGCCAGCCGGGCCAGGATCGAGGCGGCCAGCGCGGGCAGGTCGCTGCGGCGTTCGCGCAGCGGTGGCACGCGCAGTTCGATCACGTTGATGCGGTAGTACAGATCGTGGCGGAAGCGGCCGTCTTCAACCAGTTCGCCCAGGTCCTTGTGCGTGGCGGAAAGGATGCGTACGTCCACTGGCACTTCGGTGGCGGCACCGACCGGACGGATCGATTTCTCCTGGATCGCGCGCAGCAGTTTGACCTGCATCTGCAGGGGCAGCTCGGCCACTTCATCCAGGAACAGGGTGCCGCCGTGCGCGGCCTGGAACAGGCCGGGCTTGTCCGCGTGCGCGCCGCTGAAGCTGCCCTTCTTGTGGCCGAAGAACTCGCTTTCCATCAGTTCGGACGGAATCGCGCCGCAGTTGACCGGCACGAAGGCGCCGGGGGCGCGCGCGCTTTGCGCGTGGATGGTGCGGGCGACCAGTTCCTTGCCGACGCCGGATTCGCCAAGGATGTAGACCGGCGCCTGGCTGCGCGCGACCTTGCCGATGGTGGCGCGCAGCACATCCATCGAGGGCGAATCGCCGAGCAGGCGTGCGGCCTGTTCCGGGGCGAGCGGCGCGGGCGCGGCGCGCTCGGTGTTGTTGAGTTCCAGTGCGTGCTTGACCAGGCCGCGCAGCACCGAGATGTCGACCGGCTTGCTGACGAAATCGAAGGCGCCGGCCTTCAGCGCTTCCACCGCCAGGTCCATGCTGCCGAACGCGGTGATCATCGCCACCGGTGTGCGCGGGTAGTGCTGTGCGATCTCGGTGACCAGCTCGATGCCGTTGCCATCGGGCAGCCGCATGTCGGTGATGCACAGGTCGTACGGATTGCTGGCCAGCAGTTCACGGGCTTCGGCGAGGTTGGCTGCGGTGCTGATGCGCAGGCCCATGCGGCCCAGGGTCAGTACCAGCAGTTCGCGGATGTCACGCTCGTCATCGACGACGAGGGCGCTGCGGGTGTCATTCATAAGGAAGGAAGATAGCCGAGGGCGGTCGTTGGCGACAAATGTTTGACGGTGGCGTCCGGGTGTGCGCGGCTCATCCGGCCATCATCGTGTGGGGACCGGCCAGCACCAGCCGGAAACACGCACCGCCGGCGGGCACCGAGACGTATTCCAGCCGTGCCTGGTTGGCGCGGCACAGTTCGCGGGCGATATACAGGCCCAGCCCGGTGCCGTGCTCGGAGGTGGTGAAGAACGGGCGGAACAACTGGCTGGCAACCGTCTCGGGAATGCCCGGGCCGCGGTCCATCACATCGATGATGGCGGTGCGGTCCTGGCGCGCCACGCGCAGCCGCACGCGCGCCGGCTCTTCGGCCACGCGGCCGTACTTGAGCGCGTTGTGCACCAGCACGGTGAGGATCTGATGCAGGTGGCGCGGATCGACCAGGGCGTGCACCGAGGTCTCGCTGATGATCGGCTCCACGCTGTCGGTTTCCAGCGACAGGACCTGTTTGTACTCCAGCACGAAGCGGCGCACGAACGAGGCCAGATCCACGTTCTCCGGGTTGGCACGCTCGCGCCGGGCCAGCCCGAGCACGCTTTCGACGATGCCGTTGGTGCGCTGGCACTGCTGGTTGATGATCTGCAGCAGGCGGCGGTCGGTGTCGCCGATATCGGTGGATTCTTCCAGCAGCTGGGCGGCGTAGTTGATTGCCGCCAGCGGGTTGCGGATCTCATGGGCCAGGCTGGCCGAGAAGCGCCCCATCGCCGAGAGCGTCAAGGACTCGGCACGCCGCGAGACCACGGTGGAATCATCCAGGAACACCAGGGTGAGGTCGCTGCCGGCCAGCAGGCGGGCAAAGCGTGGCTGCACTTCGGGCTGGTCCGGCGAGAGCTGCAGGGGCATTTCTTCGTTGGTCCAGCCGTTGCGCCAGCGCAGCAGCCGGCGGCTCAGCTCGGGCGAGGCACTGCCCAGTTCCAGCTTGCCGCTGCCACTGTTGCCGTCGGCATCGCCGAGCAGGGTGGAGGCGGCTTCGTTGGCCAGGGTGATGCGGTTGGCGCCGTCCACCACGATCACGCCGGTGCGCATGCGGCGGATGATCAGCTCGTTGATCTGGAACAGGTTGGCCACTTCATCGCCGCGCTGGTTGGCCAGCTGCTGGTTCATGCGGGCGCGGTTGCCAACCTGGTAGCTGATGAAGGCGATGGCCAGATAGCTGGTGACGAACATGGCCAGCTCGGCCAGGGTGCGGGTCGGGTCGCCGCCTTCGAGCTGCTTCCAGAGGTACTCGCCGGCGGTGGCGGTGCTGGCGGCAGCGGCCAGGCCCAGCCCCATGCCCAGCGGCAGCAGGGTCGCGGCGGCGGCGATGTTGAACAGCAGCGACATCGAGATGCCCGCGCTGGCGCCCGGCAGGGCGTGGGCGAGCAGGGTGGCGGCGATGATGTCGGCGGCCACGCTCCACACCACGATGGTGCGCAGCCAGCGCTCGTTGCGCCCGAACAGCAGCACCAGCACGGCCACCACCAGGTAGCCGCTGGCCACGATGGTCGCCAGCGTCGGGTGGTCCGCGGTGCCGACCAGACCGCTCAGCGGGCTGAACAGCAGCGCGCCGATGACGGTGGCCATCAGCAGGCGGTACAGCGCGAAGAAATACAGCTCGCGCCGCGGTATCGATTCGATGCGGTCGATCAATGAAGCACTGGGTGACACGCCGGAACTCCCCTTCTGGCATGGGGGCAGTGTAGGGGGTCCGGCCGGGTTTGGGGGCAGGCGGCGGGGGCGGGGCGTGTGAAGGCCGGGCGGTGCGCGGGCGCCGGCCAGCTGCGCGGCCGTGCCACAGGGGGCCCGGGTGGCCGTTTCCGGCCGCTGCCGCAACTGTCTGAAATTGCGCCGGAAACGCCTCCCCGCGCGTGTCTTGGGACTGACTTCTTTGCGCCCGCGCGCCGGGTCGTCCACAATAGTGGGCCCGCCGCGGTCCTTACCGGCGCCCCCGTGAGGGAGCCTTGGAGATGCGTGCGGTCGTTCCTATTCCCACGGTGACGCATGAATTTCCACGAATACCAGTCAAAACAGCTGCTTGCCGAGTACGGCATTCCCGTTCCGGCCGGCAAGGTCGCGGCTACCCCGGACGAAGCGGTTGACGCTGCCAACGCCCTGGGCCAGGGCCCCTGGATGGTCAAGGCGCAGATCCACGCTGGCGGCCGCGGCAAGGCTGGCGGCGTCAAGTTCTGCAAGACCACCGACGACGTGAAGGCCGCTGCGGCCAAGATGCTCGGCACCAAGATGGCCACCTACCAGACCGCAGGCGTTGAACTGCCGGTCAACCTGGTGCTGGTGACCACCGCCGGTGAGATCGTCAAGGAACTGTACCTGTCGGTGCTGGTTGACCGTGGCACCAAGACCATCACCTACATCGCTTCTTCGGAAGGCGGCGTGGAGATCGAGCAGGTCGCCGCTGAAACCCCCGAGCTGATCCACTCGCTCAACGTTGATTTCGTTGAAGGCGTGCAGGGTTACCACGGCCGTGATTTCGGCTTCAAGCTGGGCCTGACCGCCAAGCAGGCCGGCCAGTTCGCCAGCATCATGGTGAACCTGTACCGCCTGTTCAACGAAAAGGACCTGGCCCTGGTTGAAATCAACCCGCTGGCCATCCTGGACGACGGCAACCTGTACGCGCTGGACGGCAAGTTCGACAGCGACGACAACGCCGCGTTCCGTCAGAAGGCGCTGGTTGCCATGCGCGACAAGACCCAGGAAGACGAAACCGAAGTGACCGCTTCGGAGCTGGACATCAACTACGTCACCATGGACGGCAACATCGGCTGCATGGTCAACGGCGCCGGCCTGGCCATGGCCACCATGGACGTCATCAAGCTCAACGGCGGCGAGCCGGCGAACTTCCTGGACGTGGGCGGCGGTGCGAACAAGCAGCGCGTCATCGAAGCGTTCAAGCTGATCCTGTCCTCGGACAAGGTCGAAGGCATCTTCGTCAACATCTTCGGCGGCATCGTCCGCTGCGACATGATTGCCGAAGGCATCATCGCCGCGGTCAAGGAAGTGGGCGTCAAGGTTCCGGTCGTGGTGCGCCTGGAAGGCACCAACGTGGAAGAAGGCAAGCAGCTGCTGCGTGACAGCGGCATGGCCATCATCCCGGCCGACAACATCAACGACGGTGCCAAGAAGGTCGTCGCTGCTGTCAAAGCCGCCGCCTGATCCGACACCGAAGGAAATCCAATGTCAGTTTTGATCAATAAGAACACCAAGGTGATCGTGCAGGGCTTCACCGGCCAGCAGGGTACCTTCCACGCCACTCAGATGATCGAGTACGGCACCCAGGTTGTTGGCGGCGTGACCCCCGGCAAGGGCGGCACCACCCACATCGATCTGCCGGTCTTCAACACCGTTGCCGACGCCGTGCAGAGCACCGGCGCCAACGCCTCGGTCATCTACGTGCCGCCGCCGTACGCGGCTGACGCGATCCTGGAAGCGGCCGCTGCCGGCATCCAGGTCATCGTGTGCATCACCGAAGGCATTCCGGTGCTGGACATGCTGCGCGTCAAGAACGTGCTGACCCGTGCCCATCCGGACACCGTGCTGGTCGGCCCGAACTGCCCCGGCGTGATCACCCCGGGCGAGTGCAAGATCGGCATCATGCCGGGCCACATCCACATGCCGGGCAAGATCGGCATCGTGTCGCGCTCGGGCACCCTGACCTACGAAGCGGTCAAGCAGACCACCGAAGTCGGCCTGGGCCAGTCCACCTGCATCGGCATCGGTGGTGACCCGATCAACGGCCTGAACTTCGTCGACTGCCTCAAGCTGTTCAACGAAGATCCGCAGACCCTGGGCATCATCATGGTCGGCGAAATCGGCGGCGACGCTGAAGAAGCCGGTGCCGAGTACATCAAGAACCACGTGAAGAAGCCGGTCGTCGGTTTCATCGCGGGCGCCTCGGCTCCGGCCGGCAAGCGCATGGGCCACGCCGGTGCGATCGCATCGGGCGGCAAGGGCACTGCCGAAGGCAAGTTCGCCGCCATGGAAGCAGCCGGTGTTGTCACCGTCCGCTCGCCGGGCGACCTGGGCGCTGCCATCGCCAAGCTGGTCAAATAAGCCGCCGGCCGCACCCGCGGCCGACGCGCGGGTAGAGCTGACCGTTGGTCAGCTGCCCGTAGAGCCGACCGTTGGTCGGCTGCATCAAACAGAAAGGCCGCCTCCGGGCGGCCTTTCTGCGTTTCAGGCGGTCCCCACCTTGGTGGGTACCAGCCGTTGACCGGTACGCACGCCACGTAGTGCCGGCCGCTGGCGGGCTCCTCATCGTGCGGCCGCCGAAGGGGTGGTTGCCGGCCAGCGGCCGGCACTACAATGAGCGCAGTACACCTACAGGCTGGACCCCCATGACGTCGCTCCGCATTGCCCTGGCGCAGTTTGATTTTCCGGTTGGCGCAGTGGCGCAGAACACCGACACCATCATCGCCATGATCGCCGAGGCGCGCGATGAGTACGGTGCCGAGCTGGTGGTGTTCCCCGAGCTGGCGATCAGCGGCTATCCGCCGGAGGATCTGCTGCTGCGGCCGGGCTTCCTGTACGACTGCCAGCAGGCGCTGGAGCGCATCGCCGCAGCCACCACCGGCATCGCGGCCGTGGTCGGTTGGCCCCAGGCCGCCGGTGCGGTGGTCTACAACGCGGCCAGCGTGCTGCGCGATGGCCAGGTCGAACACACCTACCGCAAGCGCGAGCTGCCCAATTACGCGGTGTTCGATGAGCGCCGTTATTTCGATGTCGATCCGGACGGCGGCAGCTGCGTGTTCGAGCTGAAGGGCGTGCCGGTGGGCGTGCTGGTCTGCGAAGACCTGTGGTTCGCCGAACCGCTCGCCGATACCGTCCGTGCGGGCGCGCAGCTGGTGGTGGTGCCCAATGCTTCTCCCTACGAGCGTGGCAAGCATGCCCAGCGCGATGCGCTGCTGGCCGAGCGTACCCGCGAGAGCGGGGCGGCGATCGCCTACCTCAACGTGGTGGGTGGGCAGGACGCGCTGGTGTTCGATGGCGCCTCGGTCGTCGCTGACGGCGACGGCACGGTGCATCCGGCGGCTGCGGCCTTCACCGACCAGTGGCTGGTGGTGGATTACGACGCCGGCACCCGCCGCTTCCTGCCGCGCGAGTGGATCGACGATGGCGACGAGAGCATGGATGCACTGGCCTGGCGCGCGGTGACCCGCGGGATCCAGGATTACTGCCGCAAGAACGGCTTCAAGAAGGTCTGGCTGGGCCTGTCCGGCGGCATCGATTCGGCCCTGGTGCTGGCGATGGCGGTGGACGCGCTGGGCGCGGCCAATGTCACCGCGGTGCGGCTGCCCTCGCGCTACACGGCGGATATGTCCAACGACCTGGCGGCCGAGCAGTGCCGCGCGCTGGGCGTGAAACTGGAAGCGGTCTCGATCGAGCCGGTGTTCGAGGGGCTGATGGCCGCGCTCGGCCCGATGTTCGAGGGGCAGGCGGCGGATGTGACGGAAGAGAACCTGCAGTCGCGCAGCCGTGGTGTGATCCTGATGGCGCTCTCCAACAAGTTCGGCGGGCTGCTGCTGACCACCGGCAACAAGAGCGAGTACGCGGTGGGCTACGCGACCATCTACGGGGACATGTGCGGTGGCTACGCCCCGCTCAAGGACCTGTACAAGACGGAGGTGTTCGGGCTCTCCAAGTGGCGCAATACCGTGGGCGGCGCTCCGGTGATCCCGCCGGCGGTGATTTCCCGCCCCCCCTCGGCCGAGCTGCGCGCCAACCAGACCGACCAGGACTCGCTGCCGGCCTACGATGTGCTCGATGGCATCCTGTACCGCTATGTGGACCAGGAGCAGTCGCGCGAGGAGATCGTGGCCGCAGGCTATGCCGCCGAGGTGGTGGACCGTGTGCTGCGCCTGGTGCGCACCAGCGAGTGGAAGCGCCACCAGGCCGCCCCGGGGCCGAAGGTCTCGCGCCGGGCGTTCGGGCGTGAGCGGCGGTACCCGATCAGCAATGGGTACAAGGGCTGAGACGCCAGCCGGTCGGCTCTACCGGCGTCGCCGCCGGGGAATAAAAAAGGCCCCTTTCGGGGCCTTTTCTATTATTTGCGGTTCATCGTGGCGTTGCGTTCGCCGGTACTGGCGGACTTCTCGCCGGCAAACGGGTTCAGCTTGCGGACCATCCACGGGTACTTCGGCCACTTGCCCTGCAGCCAGGGGTGGTCGGGCTGGTTCAGCTCGAGCACGCGGCGGGCATCGTCGGCCAGGGTCTTGTTGCCCAGGTGGGTGTAGGCCTCGCCCAGGGCGGCCACGGCGTCGTACTGGAACGCGCTCTGCGGGTAGTTCTCCAGCAGGAAGTTGGCGCGGCCAGCGGCCGAGACGTACGCCTCGCGGCGCAGGTAGTACAGGGCGTTGTCCAGCTCGTACTGGGCGAACACGTCGCGCAGGGCGATCATCCGCTGGCGCGCATCGGCGGCGTAGCGGCTGTTCGGGTAGCGCTCGGTGACGATGGTGAAATCGGCATAGGCCTGGCGCGGGCTCGACAGGTCACGGCGGCTCGGGTCCAGCGACCAGACGCGGCGCAGGAAGACCGTGTCGCGGTTGCCGTTGGCCAGGCCGCGCAGGTAGTACATGTAGGCGATGTTACGGTGGGTCGGGTAGGTACGGATGAAGCGGTCCACGCTGGACACCGCGTCATCGTGCTTGCCGGCCTTGTACTGCGCGTAGGCGCTTTCGATCATGGCCTGTTCGGTATACGGGCCATACGGGTACTGGGCCACCAGGCGGCGGAAGCTGGCTTCGGCACCGCTCCAGTTCCCCCCTTCCATGAGCTTGTGGCTCTTCTCATAGAGCGTTTCGACCGGCAGGCCTTCATCCGGATTCTTGCCCTTGGTACCGCGGTGACAGCCGGTGGCGACGAAGAGCAGCACCAGCATCAGGGCGGCGAGGCGGACGGGCGCGGACAGCATAACGGAGCGTCGGATCATGGGGTCAGGGCGGGACGCGGCTGGAATACGAAGGGTCGATGATAGCCTAGTGGCCTGTCCCGCGACTGAAACTGGTCGCCCGGACCCCAAAATTGTCCCTATTGCGGTGTACCCCCATGTCCGATACCCCTGCTGATTCCGATTCCCCCCGCCAGGCCATCGTGCCCGATACCGCTGCCGGCCGGCGTTTCGACGCCGTCCTGGCCGAGCTGTTCCCCGAATTCTCCCGGTCCAAGCTGACCGAGTGGATCAAGTCCGGCGACGTCCTGCTGGACGGCGACACCGTGCGCGGGCGCGACCCGGTGCGCGGCGGCGAGGTGGCCAGCCTGCATGTCGTTCTCGACACCCAGACCCATGCCGAGCCGGAGGACATCCCGCTGGAGGTCCTGTACGAGGACGAGCATGTCTTCGTGATCAACAAGCCGGTCGGCCTGGTGGTCCACCCCGGCGCGGGCAACCCGACCGGCACCCTGGTCAATGCGCTGCTGTTCCGCGATCCGTCGCTGTCGGTGCTGCCGCGTGCGGGCATCGTGCACCGCCTGGACAAGGACACCAGCGGTGTGATGGTCATCGCCCGCACGATCCAGGCGCAGACCGCGCTGGTCGAGCAGCTCTCGGCGCGTGAAGTGCATCGCCAGTACCTGGCCGTGGTGGTGGGTGCGCTGGTCTCCGGCGGCACCGCCACCGCCGGTATCGACCGCCACCCGCGCGATCGCATCCGCATGGCCGTGCGCGAAGACGGCAAGGAAGCGATCACCCATTACCGCCTGCGCGAGCGTTTCCGTGCGCACACCGCGCTGGAGTGCCGCCTGGAAACCGGCCGTACCCACCAGATCCGCGTGCACATGGCGCACCTGCGCCACCCGATCATCGGCGATCAGCTGTATGGCGGCGCGCTGAAACTGCCCAAGGGCGCCAGCGAGGAGCTGGTCGCCGAACTGCGCGGCTTCAAGCGCCAGGCGCTGCACGCCGAAACGCTGGAGTTCGTGCACCCGATCACCGGCGAGAAGATCACCAACAGTGCGCCGCCGCCGGCCGACATGCAGGCGCTGCTGCACGCCCTGCGCGAAGACAGCAAGCGCTTCGCCGAGCAGGAACGCAACCGTCGCTGATGGAGCCCACCGTGCCCGTGCTGCGCGCCGACTGGCAGGCCCCGACCGGGGTCCATGCGCTGACCACCCTGCGCTACGGCGCGGGCGGTTCGGTGCCGCCGTTCGACCAGTTCAACATGGGCAACCGCTACGCCGCCGAGGGCGATGACCCGGCGCAGGTGCAGCGCAACCGCGACCTGCTCGTGCCCGGGTTGGGCCTGCCCTCGGCGCCGCATTGGCTGCGCCAGGTGCATGGCACCGGCGTGCGGCGCTTCACCGCGCCGCCCACGGCCATCGGCGTGGAGGCTGAACCCACCGCCGATGCCGCCGTGACGTCGGTTGCGGGCGTGGTATTGGCGATCCTCACCGCCGACTGCCTCCCGGTGGTCTTCGCCGCCCGCGAGGGCGGTGAGATCGGGGCCGCCCATGCCGGGTGGCGTGGGCTGGCCGACGGCATGCTGGAGGCCACCGTGGCCGCCATGCAGACCCCGGCCGCCCAGCTGCAGGCCTGGCTGGGCCCCGCGGCCGGGCCCGCGCTGTATGAGATCGGCGAGGACGTGTTCGAGGCGTTCGTGGAACGTGATGAAGGCGCTGCCACGGCCTTCGTGGCAACCCGGCCCGGGCACTGGAAGGTGGACCTGTATGCGTTGGCCCGCCGGCGGCTGCAATCGGCAGGGTTGGACCCGGTACACATCAGCGGCGGGCAGTACTGCACCCTGGCCGATCCGCAGCGGTTCTATTCGCATCGGCGCGACCGCCGCACCGGCCGCATGGCGACCCTGGCGTGGATCGCACCCTGACCGTTGGACAGACAGTGAGTGGCGCGGCCGACGCGGTCATCGTCTTCGACGGCGTCTGCGCCCTGTGCAACCGCTGGGTGCGGTTCCTGCTGCGCTTTGATACGCGTGGCCGCTATCGCTTCGCTGCGATGCAGGGCGTGCACGGACGCGCCCTGCTGCAGGCGCACGGGCTGGATCCGGAGGATCCGTCGTCGTTCCTGCTGCTTGAACAGGGGCGCGCATGGACGGACACCGATGCGATCCTCCGCGTGCTGACCGGCCTGGGCGGTGCATGGCGTCTAGTGCAGGTGCTGCGCTGGCTGCCCCGCAGGCTGCGCGACCGCGCGTACCGCGCGCTGGCGCGCAACCGGTATCGGTGGTTCGGTCGTCACGACACGTGTTTCCTGCCGACACCGGAGCAGGCGGCGCGGTTCCTGGACTGACGGGCGGGCGCGTTGCCGGCCAGCGGCCGGCACTACCGCAAACGTTCGCGCCATCACCCGTCGTGCCGGCCGCTGGCCGGCATCACCCTTCCAGCGCCTGCAGATACGTCCGCCGCCAATGGTTGATGTCGTAGGTGCGCAGGTGCTCCATCATCGCCTGCCAGCGCTCCACGCGCTTTTTCAGCGGCATCGTCGCCGCCGTGGCGATCGCATCGGCGACGCCATCCAGGTCATGCGGATTGACCAGCAGCGCCTGCTTCAATTCATCGGCGGCACCGGCCAGCAGTGACAGCACCAGCACGCCCGGGTTCTCGGGGTCCTGCGAGGCGACGTACTCCTTGGCGACCAGGTTCATGCCGTCGCGCAGCGGCGTCACCAGGCCCACCGCGGCTGCCCGGTAGAAGCCGGTCAGCGTGGCATGGGTGAAGTTCTGGTTGACGTAGCGCAGCGGGGTCCAGTCCGGCGCGGCATGCCCGCCGTTGATGTGCCCGGCGATCTGTTCCAGCTGGCTGCGCAGCTGGCGGTACTCGGTAACATCCCCGCGCGAGACCGGGGCGATCTGCAGGTAGGTCAACGAGCCGTGCTGGTCCGGATGACGCTCCAGATACCGCTCGAACCCCTGGAAGCGTTCGGGCAGGCCCTTGGAGTAGTCCAGCCGGTCCACGCCGATCGCCAGCTGACGATTGCGCAGGCTGCCGCGCAGGTCCTTGACGGCGGGTTTGTTCGCCCCCGCTTTGGCCTGGCGGGCGATGAATTCGGTATCGATACCGATCGGGAAGGCCGCAGCGCGGAAACGCCGGCCGCCGGGTGCTTCCAGCTCACCGTCAGGCAGCACGCGGCCACCACCGAACAGGCGCACGTAGGACTGGAAGCGGTCCGCATCGCGCTGGGTCTGGAAGCCGACCAGATCGTAGGCGTACAGGCTGGAGAACAACCGCAGGTGATCCGGCAGCGCCTGCAGCAGATCGGCCGAGGGCATCGGCACGTGCAGGAAGAAGCCGATCCGGCAGCCAATGCCGCGCTCGCGCAGCAGCGAGGCCAGCGGGATCAAGTGATAGTCATGGATCCAGACGATGTCGTCCTCGCGCAGCAGCGGCGCGAGCTTCTCGGCGAACAGCGCGTTGACCCGGCGATACGTTTCGCGCGTGGCGCGATCGTAGTCGACCAGGTCCAGCCGGAAGTGCAGCAGCGGCCACAGCGTGCGGTTGGCGAAGCCGTTGTAGTAGCCATCCACGTCGCGCTTGTTGAGGTCCATGGTGACGTAGCGGATGTCACCGTCCACCTGCTCGTGCAGCGTGCCGCTGTTGTCGCGGGTGGATTTCCCGCTCCAGCCGAACCACAGGCCGCCACGCTCCTTGAGCGCGGCCAGCAGGCCGACTGCCAGGCCGCCGGCGCGGGATTCACCGGGAACGGCGACCCGGTTGGACACGACGACCAGGCGGCTCATGATGCCTCCTGCCAGCTGCGCGACAGGCGCATGGCGGCGGTGATCAGGCCCACGTGCGAATAGGTCTGCGGGAAATTGCCCCAGGCCTCGCCGCTGTCGAACGCAAGATCCTCGGACAGCAGGCCCAGGTGATTGCGGCGTTCCAGCAGCATCTCGAACATCTCGCGTGCTTCGTCCAGACGACCGATCGCGGCGAGCGCATCGATGTACCAGAACGTGCAGATGGTGAAGCTGGTTTCCGGCTCGCCGAAATCATCCGGCGCGACGTAGCGATACAGCGCGTTGCCGTGCTTGAGATCGCGGCCGATCGCCTCGACCGTGGCGACGAAGCGCGCATCGGTGGCGTCGATGAAGCCGATATCGGCCAGCAGCAGCAACGAGGCATCCAGGCGATGGCCGCCGAAGGTATCGGTGAAGTGGCCGAGTGCTTCGCTCCATGAGTCGCGCATGATGCGCGCATGGATGATGTCGGCGCGCTCGCGCCAATAGGTGGCGCGGTCATCCAGTTTCAAGCGCACGGCGATCTTGCACAGGCGGTCACACGCAGCCCAGCACATCGCACTGGTGTAGGTGTGCACTTCGGTGCGGCCGCGGAATTCCCACAGGCCGGCATCGGGCACATCGTGCAGGGTGAAGGCCTGCTCGCCGAGCGGCTCCAGCCGCGCGAAGGTGTGCGCATCGCCCGGGTCCTGCAGGCGGCGATCGAAGAACAGCTGGGTGGAGGCGAGCACCACGCTGCCGTAGACATCGTGCTGGCGCTGCACCCAGGCCAGGTTGCCGCGCCGCACCGGGCCCATGCCGCGATAGCCGGAGAGCGACGCGACTTCGGTTTCCTCCAGCTTGGCCTCGAAGCTGATGCCATACAGCGGTTGCAGGCTGCCATCGGCCGTGGCCAGGTTGAAGATGTAGCCCAGGAACTGCTCCATCGTGCGGGTCGCACCGAGACGGTTGAGCGTACGCACCACGAAGGCGGCATCGCGCAGCCAGCAGTAGCGGTAATCCCAGTTGCGGATGCTGCCGGGTGCTTCCGGAATGGAGGTGGTCATCGCGGCGATGATGGCGCCGCTGTCCTCGTACTGGCACAGCTTCAGCGTGATCGCGCTGCGGATCACCGCGTCCTGCCACTCCAGCGGGATCGACAGATAGCGCACCCATTCGCGCCAATAGTCACGCGTGCGCTGGAAGGATTCCTGCACGTAGCCACTGAGCGAACGGTTGAGCGATTCGTCCACCCCGAGCACCAGATGCACCGGGTGGTTCAGCACGAACGGCAGGCCATCGCGGACGAAACGCAGCGGCACATCGGTGGTCAGGCGCAGCACGTGGTCGGGAAGCACCCAGCGGATGTGGTTGCTGCCCCACGTGGCATCCGGGACGCGGGCGCCCCAGTCGGCCAGTGGACGCGCGCGCACGATGATGCGCGGGTTGCCGGACAGCGGCCGCACCTGGCGGATCAGGCTGACCGGTCGGTAGAAGCGGTCGTTCTGACGCCAGCGCGGCGCGAAATCGATGATTTCCAACGCACCACCGTGCTTGTCGCGCAGCACGGTGCGCAGGATGGCGGTGTTGGTCAGGTAGCTCTGTTCGCTGTCGACCATGTCCTCCAGCTCGATGCCGAAGTCACCGCCGTCCTGTTGATTGGGGCCGAGCAGGGCGCAGAAGGTCGGGTCGCCGTCGAAGGTCGGCAGGCAGCTCCAGACGACGCGCGCGTGCTTGTCGATCAGCGCGCCGAAGCTGCCATTGCCGACCACGCCCAGATTCAGATCGGGTTCGCTCATGATGCAGGAAGTCTCGTGTCATGCCGCGGCGGCACACCGGTGGGGGAGACCTGCGCGCGGCGTCAGGGGGCCTTGGGGTCAAGGCATCAGTAGGCATTCTCGCGAAGCCAGGCGTGCACGCTGCGTATCGTCGGCAGCGCGAACACCGCATCGCTGGGCTCGCGCGCACCGACCAGCACGCTCCAGCCATGCAGGTCGTTGGCCGCGCCGAAGCCGAATTCATCGGTGAGGTCATCGCCGACGAACACCGGCATGCGATCGCGGAACGGCGGCTGCAGCATCAGCTGCCGCATCGCACGGCCCTTGTCGCTGCCTTCGGGCAGAAACTCGATGACATGGTCACCGGGCTGCAGCCGGTAGCCGCCATGGCCACGGATATGCCGTTCGGCGAAGGCGCGCACGTCGTTGGCGGCGTGCGGGGCACCGCGCCAGTGCAGGGCCAGGCTGCGGCCTTTGTCCTCCACCAGTACGCCGGGATAGCCATGCGCGAAACGCATCGCCTGCTGGTGCAGGGCATGCAGCCACTCGCTGGTATCGGCAGAAGGATCGCTGCTCTGCGCGCGCTGCTCATGGTTGCGCAGCTCGTGGCCGTGCAGGCCGGCCGCGGGCAGGCTCAAGGGGGCGAAAAGTTTGTCCAGTTGCGCCAAGGGGCGCCCGCTGATCAGCGCGACCGCGCCATCCAGCCGGTCGCTGATGCGCCCGATCGCTTCACGCACATCGGGCAGCAGCGCGACCGACTCGGGGTCGTCCGCGAATTCGATAAGGGTGCCATCCACGTCCAGGAACAGCGCACAGGCATCGTCCAGCAGCGGCGGCGGCGGACGTTGGGGGAAGTCGTTGGCCATGTTGACCAACATGCCAGCGTGGATGTGATCGCCAGGTCATGGCATCACGCACGCGTCCTCCCCATTCACCACCGGTAGAGCCGACCGTCGGTCGGCTGCACCCCTCCGGTAGAGCCGACCGTTGGTCGGCTGCACCCCTCCGGTAGAGCCGACCGTTGGTCGGCTGCCCCATCAGAACGTATACCGCACGCGCCCGTAGTAATACGCGCCATTGCTGCCGATCGGTGACAGCACGTCGTACGGCAGGTTACCGAAGTAGTAGATGTCGTCGTTGGACAGATCCGAGTAATTGTCGGTCAGGTTCTGCCCACCCACCGCCACGCTCCACTGCGGGGTGATCTTGTACTCCACTTCGGCATCCAGCTGCCACTCGGCGCCGTAGGTCTGGCGCGGGATGTAGCCATCGCCGAAGTTGAACACACGGGTCACGCTGCCATAGCGGCTCAGACGGCTGGTCAACGACCAATGATCGTCGGCCCAGCTGGCGGCCAGGGCAGCGCGGGTGCGCGGGGTGGCATCGGTCAGCGTATTGGTTTCTTCCACGCCGAACAGCACGTAATCCGGATCCAGCGCGAGCAGGCCCGGCGCCGTGGCGAGCACGTTCTTCAGCGTGGTCTTGGTATAGGCATAGGTGCCAGTCAGCACCAGTTCGCCGCCACCCAGCGACTGCCGCCAGTTGCTCACCAGTTCCGCACCGCGGGTGCGGGTATCGGCGGCGTTGACGAAGAAGCTGGCGCTCTGCAGGCCGGCCACGCCGAACTGCTGCTGCACGTAGTCGGTCAACGCATCACCGGTGATGCTCTCTGACAGCGCGATGCGGTCATCGATGTCGATCTGGAAGAAGTCCAGCGAGACATCGAAGTGGTCGCCGATGCGGCTGGTGAAGCCCAGGCTGGTGTTGAGCGACTTCTCCGGCTTCAGATCGGTGGCACCCAGGCCACGCGCGATCGGATTGTTGACCGACAGCACGCGGCCCTGCACCAGCTGGCCGGCGGCGTTGTAACCGGTGGAGGTGGATTCGTAGCCGATCTGCGCCAGCGACGGGGCACGGAAGTTGTTGGAGATCGCACCGCGCAGCGCGAAGGCCGGGGTGAATTCATAGCGCAGACCGAGCTTGCCGGTGAGCTCACCGCCGAAGTCATCGCTGTGCTCGTAGCGCGCCGCCAGATCGCTGGAGAAATGCTCGCCGAACTGGCTGGAGAGGCTGGCGTAGGCGCTGGCGACATCGCGCGACAGCGAGGTCGCATCCTGCGGGGTCAGGCCGCCACCGGCCTGCGAGCCGGTCGGGCGATCCGTGAACGGGCCGGCAGCATAGCTGCTCGGGTCACCGGGGCGGGTTTGGTAATGGTCGCGGCGCGCTTCCAGGCCCAGGCCCAGGCTGTGGGTGATGCTGTCGCCCTGCGAGAACACGCGGCCGAGGTCGAAGTTCGCCACCGTCAGCTCGTTGCGGTAATCACCGGTCTTGAAGCGGGTCGGGCTGGTCGGGCCCAGCGAGGCGTTGAGCGAGTTGCGCAGGCGGTAGGTAAACGTGTTGACGCCGTAATCCAGGCTCGCGTCGTAGTTCCACTCGCCCCACTGGCCCTTCGCGCCGGCCACGGCCTGCACGTCGCGGTTCTCGCCTTCGGAGATCGGGCGGTAGCCGTTGGGGTAGATCTGCGCCCAGTTGGCGTCGCTGTCCGGGTAGCGGAAGTAGTTCGCGCCTTCGCTGTCGCGCTGGTTGAAGGTGGCGAAGCTGTAGAAGGTGGAGGTCTCACCGAACGGCAGCTGCGCGTTGTACCAGGCGTTCAGATCCTTGGTCTTGCCATCGCCGAGCACGTAGTTGCGCTTGCCCTGCAGGGCAAGGTTGGTGTCGCTCTGGTCCCACGGCGGAATCTGGTCGAAGCCGGCGCGGTTGGTGCCTTCGTGGTTCTTCAGCTCCAGGCCGACCCGCAGGAAGCCGCCGTTGTCACCCAGCGCGGTGCCGACCTTGGCGCTGGCGTAGCTGGTCTGGCCATCGGTGAGGGTGCGGTCGATCGGCTTGAGATCGGTGTGGTTGGCGCCGAAGCTGGCTTCGAACGCGCCACCTTCCGGAGCGTCATCCAGGATCACGTTGATCACGCCGGCCACCGCATCCGAGCCATACAGCGCGCCGGCGCCATCGCGCAGCACCTCGATGCGCTTGATCGCGCTGACCGGGATCGCGTTGAAGTCGACCGGGGTGGTGCCCTTGCCGATCTTGCTGTCGGTGTTGACCAGCGCGCTGCTGTGGCGGCGCTTGCCGTTGACCAGCACCAGCACCTGGTCGGGCGAGAGCCCGCGCAGCTGGGCGGCGCGGATGTGGTCGGCACCGCCCGAGTTGGACTGGCGCGGGAAGTTGAACGAGGGCAGCAGCGCCTGCAGCGCGCTGCCCAGTTCGCCATTGACCACACCGGCCTTGCGGATGTCCTCGGCGGTGAGCACGTCCACCGGCGAGGTGGATTCCAGCACGGTCCGGTCCACGGCGCGGGTGCCGGTGACGATCACGGTGTCCAGCGTTTTGGCGGTGTTCGGCGCGTCCTGCGCAAGTACGTCCTGGGCCAGCAGGGGGGAGGAGAGGACGAGCGCGATGGCAAGGCCAAGGCGCGACGCGGACGGACGGGACATGCGGACTCCAGCAGAACGACGAGGGGGAGGAACGGGGGAGGGGGGGGGGGCTGGCGTTGCGACCCATGGCCGGCACTACCAATCCATCCGGATGAAGCGATATATTATCTTCGCGTGATGTCCCTGTGTGATGCAAGTCCCATCGGGGTGGTTATCAGCAGATAGCCGTTGGCGATCTGCGCCGGACCCGGATGTCCGGCACGCTCCTTCCCCTGCCTGTCCCTGTGTTTCCGGAGAGTTGTCCATGTCGTTCCGCGCCATTCTGTTTGCCCTGGTCCTGGCCACCAGCGGCTGTGCCACTGCCGCCCCGGCCGCCAAGCCGACCCCGCCCGCCACCGCCACGGCCACCCTGCAGGGCGACGCCGCGCGCCCGGATGCCGCCGCCGGCTGGGTCCGCAGCGAGCTGTACTTCGGCGTGGGCGAAGAAACCGGCGTGGCCGACCGCCCGCAGACCGAGGGCATCAGTGACGCGCAGTGGCGCGCCTTCCTCGACAAGGACGTCACGCCGCGCTTCCCGGACGGCCTGACCGTGTTCGACGCTTACGGCCAGTGGCTGTTCCGCGGTGCGCCCGAGCCGAATCGCCTGCGCACCAAGGTGCTGGTGGTCCTGCACGAGAACACCCCGCAGCGCCGCGCCGATATCGAAGCGATCCGGCTGGCGTGGAAGCAGGCCACCGGGCACCAGTCCGTGCTGTGGGCACAGCAGGCGGTTGAAGTATCGTTCTGAGCCAGGGCGCCGCGGTGGCGCTGCACGGAGCGATGATGAAACACAGGGATGCGATGCTGGCCGCGGTGGTGATGGGCCTGGCGGCAACGTGCGCGCACGCGCAGGATGCCGACCAAGCCCGGCTTCAGCTGGAGGTGGCCGCCGGCGTGCAGGCGCAGGCGACGCTGCAGGACGGCGGCGGCATCGCTGTCGTGCTGGCACCGTCGGGCAAGCGTCAGGTGCTGCCGGGCGTGGCCGATGCGGATGGCAACATGCGCCTGTCGGCGGAGGACGTCGATTTCGATGGCCACCCGGAGCTGGTGGCGCGTGCCTCGGTCGGCATGGTCAACGAAGCGGTGGCGGTGTATCGCTTTGATCCGGCGCGACAGCAGCTGGTCGCATTGGAGCCGATCTCCACAGAAGGCGCGCAATGCGGTGGCCTGATGGGCCTGACCGTGGATGCAACGACGCGCACCCTGAGCAGCAGCTGCCGCGGTGGCCCGATGTGGTACGTGGACCAGTACCGCTACGACGGTGCGCGCCTGTATCTGTACCGCGCCGAGCGCCTGCTGATGCTCGACGATGTGCTCGAGCCTTACGTGTTCATCAAGCAGACCGCCGACAGCGGTCCGCTGGCGGTCTGGAGCACCTTTGATCCTGACGGCAACGTGCTGGAGACCGCCATCGACGATGGCCTGGAGACGCCGCGTGCCGGGTCGCCGCTGCGGCGCATTTCCGGTCATGTGATGGTGGCGCGGCTGCCCCTGTACAGCCAGCCCGGTGATGCCACGACCCAGCGGTATCTGGTACGCGATGACCGCGTGGAACTGCTTGATGAGCGCGATGGCTGGGTGCAGGTGCGTTATGACAATCCCACGCGGGGCGCGGTGCTGGGCTGGGTGAACACGCAGCCGTGATCGGGCGCTGCCACGGGTAAACCTACATGAGTGTCACTTGCCCGGGACTAGGCTGACCCTTCCCCCTCGTCGTGGAAGCATGTCATGAGCAAGCGCGTTGCCGAGATCGTGGTTGAAACCCTGCAGGCCGCTGGTGTCCGTCACTGTTACGGCATCGTCGGCGATACCCTCAACTACGTCACCGATGCCATCCACCACAGCGAGATCGAGTGGGTGCACATGCGGCATGAGGAAGTGGCCGCATTTGCCGCCGGTGCCGAGGCGTTGATCAGCGGGCAGCTCACCGCCTGCGCCGGTTCGTGCGGCCCCGGTGGCCTGCATTTCATCAACGGCGTGTTCGAGACCAACCGCAACCGCGCACCGATGGTGTTGATCGCCAGCCAGGTGGTCACCGCCGAACTGGGTATGGAGTTCCCGCAGGAAGTCGATTTCAAGGCGGTGTATGGCAGCTGCAGTGTGTTCTGCGAACAGGTACAGAGCGCCGAGCAGGCGCGCCGCGTAGTGACCCTTGCCTGCCAGGCTGCCATCAGCCGCCGCGGGGTGGCGGTGGTGATTCTGCCCGCCGACATCAGCGAAGCCGAGGTCAAGCACGATGTGCCGTTCTCGGTGCACTACACCCAGCCGGTGTTGCGCCCCTCGGACGACGAACTGCAGCGCATCGCCGCGCTGATCGGCGAGGGCAAGCGGATCGGCATCTACGCCGGCGCTGGCTGCGAGCATGCGCACGATGCGCTGGTCGCCCTCGGCGCCCGGCTCAAGGCGCCGATCGCGCATACCTCGCGCGCGAAGGATTTCGTGGAGTACGACAACCCGTACAACATGGGCATGACCGGCATCTTCGGCATCGAATCCGGGTATCACACGCTGATGGCCTGCGACACGCTGCTGCTGCTCGGTGCGGACTTCGCGTGGGGCCAGTACTACCCGGACAAGGCCACGCTGATCCAGGTGGATCGCGATGGCAGCCATCTTGGCCGCCGTCACCCGGTGAACCTGGGCGTGGTGGGCGATATCGGCCCGACCCTGGAGGCGCTGCTGCCGTTGCTGCCCGAGCGCGAGGACCGCAGCTTCCTGGACGAATGCCAGGAGCATCGCGAAAAGGCGCTGGCCACGCGGGCCAAGGAAGAGCAGCCGGGCGAGGGTGAGCTGATCCACCCGCAGCACCTGACGGCACTGATCGACCGGCATGCCGCCGACGATGCCTTGTTCACCGCTGACGGCGGCTCGCCGATGGTCTGGATCCTGCGCCATATCCGCGTCAATGGTCGCCGCCGCACGCTGACCAGCCTGCTGCACGGCACGATGGCCAACGCGATGCCGCAGGCGCTGGGCCTGCAGAAGGCCTACCCGGGCCGGCAGGTGATCTCGCTGTCCGGTGATGGTGGCCTGGCGATGCTGCTCGGCGACCTGCTCACCGCTGTGCAGGAAAACCTGCCGATCAAGGTGGTGGTCTACAACAACAGCTCGCTGAACTTCGTGGAGCTGGAGCAGAAGGTCGAAGGCCTGCTGGACAACTACACCGACCTGAAGAACCCCGATTTCGGCCGGCTGGCCGAGGTGATCGGCTTCTACGGGCGCACGGTGACCCGCTCGGAAGACCTGGAGCAGGCCGTGCAGGACATCCTGGCCCATCCCGGCCCGGCGCTGCTGGACGTGCACACCAGCCCGACCGAACTGGTGATGCCGCCGCAGGTGGAAGCCAAGCAGGTGGCCGGTACTGCCCTGTACGCCGCCAAGGCGCTGCTGAGCGGGCGGGTCGGGGATGTGCGGGACCTGCTGGCCAACAACTTCCTCAACAAGCCCTGATCCCACGCCATCGGGTAGTGCCGGCCGCTGGCCGGCTCCCGCCATTGCATGGAGCATCCCGAGGGAGCCGGCCAGCGGCCGGCACTACCCGATGGCGTTCCATCGGCGGACGTTTCCCGGCGTTCCATTCATGCGCCTGTTACTGGGGGCGGGGAGGCCCTACCATCGGCTACCCCCTCCCCACGGCCGCCCTGCGCATGTCCGCCACTGCTCCCGTCCCCACCGGACGCCCCCGCTGGTTCGTTGCCGGCGATCTCAACGGTTTCTTCGGCCTGGTGGTCGACAATCTGTCGATCCTCGGCTTCATCGCGATGGCGCTGGTCGGCATCTTCCAGTTCCCGGCCGATGTGGTGTTCGGCCGCATGTTCCCGGGCACCGCCTTCGGCGTGCTGGTCGGCAACGTGCTCTACACCTGGATGGCCCGGCGCCTGGCGGCGCGCACCGGCCGTGACGATGTCACCGCGATGCCGCTCGGCCTGGATGCGCCGACCAGCATCGGCATGGCGCTGCTGGTGCTCGGCCCGGCCTTCCTCGCCTTCAAAGGGCAGGGCTTGGCACCGCACGATGCCGCCATCGCCACCTGGCAGCTGGGCATGGCCTCGCTGGTGATCATGGGCGTGCTGAAGGTGATCCTGTCGTTCTTCGGCGAAGCGGTCACCCGCGCGCTGCCGCGTGCCTCGCTGCTCGGCTCCATCGCCGGTATCGCGATCGTGCTGATGGGCTTTCTGCCGCTGCTGGAAACGCTGCGCTCGCCGATCGTCGGCTTCGTCACGCTGGGCCTGCTGCTGTACGTGCTGATCGCCAAGCGCACGCTGCCGATCCGCGCCCCCGGCGTGCTGGTCGCGTTCGTGTTCGGCACGATCCTGTATTACGGCCTCGGGCTTGCCGGGCTGGGCGCACCGGGCTTCAAGGTGCCCGAGTGGGTGCCGCCGCAGGTGGTGCTGCCGTGGCCGACGCTGGGCTTCATCGACGGCCTGCCGACCGCGATCACCTACCTGCCGCTGCTGCTGCCGTTCGGCCTGCTGATGGTGGTGGGCGGCATCAACGTCTCGGAGAGTGCGCGCGCGGCCGGTGACGATTACCGCACCCGCGACATCCTGCTGGTGGAAGCCATCGCCACGCTGGTGGCCGGCTTCTGCGGCGGTGTGGCGCAGACCACGCCGTACATCGGCCAGCCGGCCTACAAGCACATGGGCGCCCGCAGCGGCTACACGCTGCTGACGGGCCTGTTCGTCGGCATCGGCGGCATGCTGGGCGTGATCTCCGGGCTGGTGCAGTGGCTGCCGCTGGCCGTGCTGGCCCCGATCATCGTGTACGTGGCGATCGACATCACCACCCAGGCCTTCCAGGCCACGCCGCGCGAGCACGCCGGCGCGATGGTGCTGGGCTTCCTGCCCTCGGTGGCGTACCTGCTGGCGATCAAGGCCCCGGGCTGGATCGCACCGGAACAGCTGGCGGCGATGACCTCCACCCTGGACGGGCATGGCCTGCCGGAGCTGGCGGTGATCTTCACCCTGGGCAATGGCTTCATCATCACCTCGATGCTGTGGATCGCGGCGGTGGTGGCGATGATCGACGGGAAGCTGCTGCGCGCCTCCGGATTTCTGCTGGTGGCTGCGGCGCTGACGCTGTTCGGCCTGATCCACTCGGTGGACCCGCGCGGTGGCGTCTACCTGCCGTGGCAGTTGGAAGGACTGCCGAAGATCATCAGCTGGCAGTTCACCGGCGCCTATGTGGCGCTGGCCGGGTTGCTGGCGCTGTTGTCGCTGCAGAAGCAGCCTGCGGAGCGGACGTAACGCCCCGGTAGGGCCGGCCGCTGGCCGGCTGCTTTTCCTTGCGCTCACGACCCACGGTCGTGAGC
>NZ_JBDJOA010000006.1:0-343058 GCF_039674765.1 Stenotrophomonas sp. TWI273 | reverse complement strand
CCTGAGTCAGGGGGCGGCGCCGAAGGCGCGGGGGTCTGGGTGATGGTGAGAAGGGGCCCGCGGTTTGCGCAGCAAAACGTGGGGCGACAGCGCGAATGCGGTGGCGCGTCCACGCGTGCCGACCAACGGTCGGCACTACCGAATGCGTCTGGAGGGGAGCCCCCTGAGTCAGGGGGCGGCGCCGAAGGCGCGGGGGTCTGGGTGATGGTGAGAAGGGGCCCGCGGTTTGCGCAGCAAAACGTGGGGCGACAGCGCGAATGCGGTGGCGCGTCCACGCGTGCCGACCAACGGTCGGCACTACCGAATGCGTCTGGAGGGGAGCCCCCTGAGTCAGGGGGCGGCGCCGAAGGCGCGGGGGTCTGGGTGATGGTGAGAAGGGGCCCGCGGTTTGCGCAGCAAAACGTGGGGCGACAGCGCGAATGCGGTGGCGCGTCCCCCGACAGGCTAAACTGTTGGTCTTTCTGCCTTTTAACTGCGACCGCGCATCATGTCCGAGTCTACCGCCGCCTCCACCGACGCCCTTCCGGAAACCCAGGAAAAACGGGATTTCATCCGTCAGATCGTCCGCGAGGACCTGGCCGCCGGCAAGCATGCCGCGATCAAGACGCGCTTCCCGCCCGAGCCCAACGGCTACCTGCATATCGGCCACGCCAAGTCGATCTGCCTGAACTTCGGCATCGCCGTTGAGTTCAACGGCGTGTGCAACCTGCGCTTCGACGACACCAACCCGGCCAAGGAAGATCCGGAGTACGTGGCCGCGATCCAGGACGATGTGCGCTGGCTGGGCTTTGAGTGGAACGAGCTGCGCCATGCCTCGGATTACTTCGATGCCTATTACCTGGCCGCGCAGAAGCTGATCACCGATGGCAAGGCCTATGTGTGCGACCTGTCGGCCGAGGAAGTGCGCGCCTACCGCGGCACCCTGACCGAGCCGGGCCGCCCGTCGCCGTTCCGCGAGCGCAGCGTCGAAGAAAACCTGGATCTGTTCCGCCGCATGCGCGCGGGCGAGTTCCCGGATGGTGCACGTACCCTGCGCGCCAAGATCGACATGGCCAGCGGCAACATCAACCTGCGCGACCCGGCGCTGTACCGGATCAAGCACGTCGAACACCAGAACACCGGCACTGCGTGGCCGATCTACCCGATGTACGACTTCGCGCATGCGCTGGGCGATTCCATCGAAGGCATCACCCATTCGCTGTGCACGCTGGAGTTCGAAGACCACCGCCCGCTGTACGACTGGTGCGTGGACAACGTCGATTTCGCCCACCACGATGCGCTGACCCAGCCGCTGGTCGATCGCGGCCTGCCGCGTGAAGCCGCCAAGCCGCGCCAGATCGAATTCTCGCGGTTGAACATCAACTACACGGTGATGAGCAAGCGCAAGCTGATGGCGCTGGTCACCGAGCAGCTGGTGGACGGCTGGGAAGATCCGCGCATGCCGACCCTGCAGGGCCTGCGTCGTCGTGGCTATACCCCGGCCGCGATGCGCCTGTTCGCCGAGCGCGTGGGCATCAGCAAGCAGAACTCGCTGATCGATTTCAGCGTGCTCGAAGGCGCGCTGCGCGAAGACCTCGACAGTGCCGCAGCGCGCCGCATGGCGGTGGTGGATCCGGTCAAGCTGGTGCTGACCAACCTGCCCGACGGTCACGAAGAAACCCTGACTTTCTCCAATCACCCCAAGGACGAGGCGTTCGGGACCCGCGAGGTGCCGTTCGCACGCGAACTGTGGATCGAACGCGAGGACTTCGCCGAGATCCCGCCCAAGGGCTGGAAGCGCCTGGTGCCGGGCGGCGAAGTGCGCCTGCGCGGGGCCGGCATCATCCGCTGCGATGAGGTCATCAAGGACGCCGAGGGCACCATCACCGAGCTGCGTGGCTGGCTGGACCCGGAATCGCGCCCGGGCATGGAAGGCGCCAACCGCAAGGTCAAGGGCACCATCCATTGGGTCAGCGCCGTGCACGCGGTACCGGCCGAGATCCGCCTGTACGACCGCCTGTTCTCGGTGGCCAACCCGGACGATGAGTCCGAGGGCAAGACCTACCGCGATTACCTCAACCCGGACTCGCGCCGCACCGTAACCGGCTATGTCGAACCGGCCGCGGCCACCGCTGCGCCGGAACAGTCGTTCCAGTTCGAGCGGACCGGCTATTTCGTCGCCGATCGCCGCGATCACACCGCAGCCACGCCGGTGTTCAACCGCAGCGTGACCCTGCGCGATACCTGGTCGGCGTAAGCTGGCTGTGGCCGGTGCCGGGCACCGGCCGCCTGATGTCACCTGCGCGACCCTGCCATGGCAGGGCCTGCGCTCCAGCTCCCCTGCGACCGGCGCAGCCCTGCGCCGGCGTGCGCGTGGCCGCGTTCAGCGCGGGCACGGCGTCCCTACGCGCGGCCCGATACACTGCCGCTGCTCCATCTTTGAAGAGGTTCATGTCCCGATGCTGTACGCGCAAGTCCATCTCACCCTGCCCGCCTGGATCCACGACCAGATCGATCTGGGCCGTGTCTATCCCGAGGATGCCGACAAGGTCGCGCTGGCGATCGAACTGTCGCGCCTGAATGTCGAGGCGCAGACCGGTGGCCCCTTCGGCGCCGTGGTGTTTGGGCCGGACCATCGTGTGATCGCCGCCGGCGTGAACCGCGTGGTCCCGCATACGACCTCGCTGGCGCATGCCGAGAACATGGCCTACATGCTGGCCCAGCAGCGCCTGCAGACCCCGCGCCTGAACGATGTGCTGTCGCCGATCACCCTGGCGACCTCCTCCCAGCCGTGCTGCCAGTGCTACGGCGCCACCATCTGGGCCGGTATCGATCGGCTGCTGATCGGTGCCAGCGCACAGGACGTGGAAGAACTCACCCCGTTCGACGAGGGTCCGCTGCCGGCGGACTGGATCGGCGAACTCAACAAACGTGGCATCGAGGTCGTGCGCGACATCGAGCGCGACGCCGCGCGCGCGGTCCTGCGCCAGTACGGAGAGATCAACGGTGCCCATTACTGATATCCGCGCTTCAGGCGCGATGCGATGAGCGGCCTGCTGTGTCTGTGCCGCCAGGGCTTTGAACCGGAACTGGCCGCCGAGCTCTCCGAGCGGGCGGCGTATGCCAACGTGGCCGGCTATGCGCGTACCCAGCGCAATGACGGCTACGTGGTGTTCGTCACCGAGGAGGGCGCGGCGCTGTCCAAGGCCTTGTCCTGGCGTTCGCTGATCTTCGCCCGGCAGAAACTGCAGGTGCTGGCCGAGCTGCCGCAGCTCGATACCGCCGACCGCATCACCCCGATCATTGCCGCGCTTCAGGGGCAGCAACGCTTCGGCGACATGTGGGTCGAGCATCCGGACTCGGACGAAGGCAAGCCGCTGGCTGGGCTGGCCCGCGCGTTCGGCAACGCACTGCGCCCGGCGCTGCGCAAGGCCGGCCTGCTGACCGACAAGCCGAACCCCGGCCTGCCGCGCCTGCACATCGTGTTCGTCGATGGTCGTCATGCGTTTGTGTGCGTGGCCGATACCCGCGACAGCGCGCCGTGGCCGCTGGGCATCCCGCGCCTGAAGCTGCTGCCCGATGCGCCTTCGCGCTCGGCGCTGAAGCTGGATGAAGCCCTGCTCACCCTGATGACGCCGGACGAGCGCGAGCTGCTGGTCAAGCCGGGCATGCGCGCGGCCGATCTGGGCGCTGCACCGGGTGGCTGGACGTGGGTGTTGACCCGCCAGCACGTGAAGGTGATCAGCGTGGACAACGGCCCGTTGCGCGAGCACGTGCTGGAGACCGGCCTGGTGGAGCACCTGCGCGCCGACGGCTTCCACTGGCAGCCGGAGACCCCGCTGGACTGGATGGTCTGCGACATGGTCGAACAGCCGCGCCGCGTGGCCGAGCGCATGGCCACCTGGTTCCGCGAGGGCTGGTGCAAGCACGCGATCTTCAACCTCAAGCTGCCGATGAAAAAGCGCTGGGATGAAACCCGCCTGTGTCTGGAGCTGTTCCAGGAACAGGCCGGCAAACCGCTGCACCTGCGCGCCAAGCAGCTGTATCACGACCGCGAAGAAATCACGGTGCTGGCTTCGCCGCTGCGCTGACCCAGGCGCATCACCGGTAGCGCCGGGCCATGCCCGGCTGGCCGCGCAACGCGCGACAATGATCGAAGCACGCGCCGGGTACCCGGCGCCCCACGTCATGTACGGAGTTTCCATGCGACGCCGATCCCGCCTCACCCTGCTGCTGTCCCTGGTGTCCCTGCTGCCCACGCTCGCGCTGGCCCAGGTCCACACCCCATCGCCAGCTGTCAGCGAACCGCTGCGCGAGGTGCCGGCCAGCGTGCGCGCGCAGCCGCTCTCGCAGGGTGAGGTGACCCATCAGGTGACGCTGGCCGCACCGGCCGGCGAAGCCGCGGTGACGGTGCGTTCGGTGCAGCCGGTGAGCGTGGTGGGACAGTACCGCATCGCGTTCGCGGCGCTGGATGTCGACGGCGACGGCTTCATCAGCCGCGCCGAGGCGCAGGCCAACCCGACGCTGGCCGATGAATTCAACGCGCTGGACGTGAAGCGGCGCGGCACGCTGGACCGCGCCGATCTGGCCGGCTGGCTGATCGACTGAGCGCGCCGCTCACCCCCCCGCCGCGCGCTTCCAGAACATCGATACCAGCGGCGGCAGCTTGCCGGCGCAGCCCAGCGCGCGACCGCGCGCCAGGGTCAGGTGCATCTCATCATTGGAGAACACCGTGTTGATCGCATCGAAGCTGTACGCAGCGACGGTGTTCTCACTGCGGCGTTCGCGTGCCCAGCGCTGCAGGCGGTGCGGTGACATCCACTCCTGGCGGCGCTGCTGTGCCGCCAGCACCATCGTCCGCAGCGCGGCGACATCGCGCAGGCCGAGATTGACACCCTGCCCGGCCAACGGATGCACCACATGCGCCGCATCACCGAGCGCGAGCACGCGGCCGGCGACGTAGCCGGTCGCCAACTGGCGGCGCAGCGGGAAGGCCGCGCGCTTGGAGGCCAGGGTCATCGCCCCCAGCCGCCCGGCAAAGGCATGGGTGAGCTCACGGCCGAAGGCGGCCTCGTCGAGTGCCAGCACGCGCCCGGCCTCGGCCTCGGGCAGCGTCCACACGATCGAACTGCGCTGCGCGCTGATCGGCAGGACCGCCAGCGGGCCGGTCACCAGGAAGCGCTGCCACGCGGTGGCTTCATTGTTTTTTTCGGTATCCACGTAGGCAACCACGCCACGCTGGCCGTAATCCTGGCGGGTCACCTCCAGCCCGGCCAGACGGCGCAGGGTGGATTCGGCCCCGTCGGCGGCGACCGCGAGCGAGGCGTCGAGCCGACGGCCGTCGTCCAGGCGCAGGCGCACCCCGTTGGCGTCCTGCTCGAGTGCTTCCACCCGCGCCGGGCAGCACAGCTGCACGCCGGCCCCCGGCAGCGCCGCCCACAGGCGGTCCACCAGCAGATCGTTCTCGACGATCCAGCCCAGTTGTTCGCGGCCGAGCGTATCGGCGTCGAAGCGCAGTTCGCCGCCGCCGGCCGCATCCCAGACCCGCATGCGGCGGTAGGCACAGGCACGCGCGGCGGTCACCGCCGGCCACACGCCGAGCGCGGCCAGCAGCTGGGCGTTGTCCGGCGCGAACGCATACACGCGCAGATCCGGTTGCTGCGGTTGCCAGGCGGCGGGCTCGCGGCCTTCCACCAACGTCACCGACAACCCGGCATCGGCCAAGGCCAAGGCACAGGCCGCGCCGACCACACCGCCACCGACCACCACCACGTCCTGCGGACGCCGGCTCACAGGCCCGCTCCGCGGCACAGCGCCGGCACCTGGCCGCGGAAGCCCATCGCGCCACCGACCAGCATCGACTGCATCGGCGTGGCCTGTGCCGCCAGCAACCCGAGCGAACGCAGCGGCCGCATCAGCGGTGCCGGGTTGCTGGTCAGGCGTGCCAGCCCGCCGGAGAAGGCGATGGTCTGCTCGCGGTCTTCCTGACGTCGTGCCACGTGTTCGCGCAGCAGTGCATCGCTGCCGGCATCGTCGGCCTCGGCGACCAGTTCGGCCAGGGTCAGCGCATCGCGCAGGCCCAGGTTGAAGCCCTGTGCGCCCAGCGGATGGATGGTCTGCGCGGCATTGCCAAGCAGGACGGCACGCTCGCCGACCAACGCGCGCGACAGCACCTGGATCAACGGATATGCGCTGCGCGGCCCGCTCTCCAGCAACCGGCCGGCACGCCAGCCGATCGCACCCTGCAGGCGGCTCACCCACGCCGCATCGTCCAGCGCCATCACCGCCTCGGCCTGCTCGCGGGCAACGCCGTGCACCGCACCGAAGTGACGGTCGCCACGCGGCAGCAACGCGGTCGGGCCGCTGTCGGTGAAGCGCTCGTACGCGGTGCCATCCGGCGCACGTGCGGCACGCACCCGCGACACGAACAGGGTCTGTTGGAAATCGTGTTCGTCCACGCCGATGCCCAGCGCGTCGCGCACGCCACTGCGGGTCCCATCGGCACCCACGACCAGGCGGGCCAACAGGCAGCGCTCACCTCGGTCATCGGCAATGAACACCTCGCGGTACCCGTCCACCGTGGCGCCCAGGCGCACGAACCGGGCCGGACGATAGCGGGTCAGGCGGGTCAGCGTCTCCAGCCGCGCCTCCAGCGCCTGGCCAAAATCGCGGGCCACGACCACCTGGCCGAACCACGGGCGCTGGTACTGCGCGGCCTCCATCTGCACCCGGCCGAAATCGCCGGCACGGCTGACATGGATACGGGTGATCGCGCCCGGCGCAGCGGCCAGCTTCTGCATCACGCCCAGCGCGGTCAGCGCGTTGACGGTGGCCGCAGCAAAGCTGAGGTTGCGCTGGTCGAAGACCGCCGGCAGCGTGCCCGGCGGCGACGCCTCGACCAGGCCGACATCGCGGCCGGCACGGTCCAGGGCGATGGCCAGGCTGGCACCGACCAGCCCGCCACCTACGATCACTACATCATGTCGTTCACTCATGCCCGCCATGATAAGGGTTCGTCCGTTCCGGCGGCGTGCGGCGGCCTGCCGCAGCAGGCGCTAGAATGAATGCCTGCCCTCACCCGTCACCGCCATGACCTCCACTGCCCAACGCGCCTTTGTCCTGTCCGTGCTCGTGCTGTTGATGGCGGCCACGCGGGTCAACCATTTCGCGGCGATTCCGGATGCCTCCTGGGCGGTGTTCTTCATCGGCGGCTTCTACCTGCGCCAGTGGACCCGCTGGGCGTTCCCGCTGCTGATGGCGCTGGCGGTAGTGGTCGACTGGATCGTGATCCGCCGCAGCGGCCTGGATTTCTGGCAGCACTACTGCGTCTCGCCGGGCTACTGGATGCTGCTGCCGGCGTACTTCGCGATGTGGGGCGGTGGCATGCTGCTGCGCGGCGGCTATCACGGCGCCCACTGGGCCGCGCTGGGCAAGGGCGCGCTGTTGCTGGTCGCGGCGGTGGCGGTCTGTCATCTGTTCGCCCAGGGCGGCTTCTACTGGACCAGTGACAGCGTGGCCGCCCCCACCCTCGGTGGCTGGGCGAAGAACTACAGCGACTGGTTCCTGCCCTACCTGCGCACCGCCGCGGTCTACGTCGGCCTGGCCGCCGCCCTGCAGCTGGCGACCGAACAGGTCGGCAAGCTGCTGCAGGCGCGCCGCGACGTGCTGCACTGAGCGCGGCCGGGCTCGCCGATGGGTAACCGCCTTTCCCGTATCTATACGCGCACCGGTGACGATGGCAGTACCGGGCTGGGCGATGGCAGCCGCGTGGCCAAGGACGACGCCCGCGTCGCCGCCTACGGCACCGTAGATGAGGCCAACTCGGCGCTCGGGGTGCTGCTCGCGGCACCGCTGCCCGACGACATCCGCGCGCTGCTGACGGTGATCCAGCACCAGCTGTTCGATCTGGGCGGCGAGCTGTGCATCCCCGGCCATGCCGCCATCCACGCCGCCGACATCGAGGCGCTGGAGCTGCAGTTGGACCACTACAACGCCGATCTGCCGGTGTTGAAGGAGTTCATCCTGCCGGCCGGTGGCGAAGCGGCGGCGCGCTGCCATCTGGCCCGCACCATCGTGCGCCGCGCCGAGCGCGAGACGGTCACGCTGGCGCGCCGCGAGACGGTCCGCCCGGAAGCACTGCACTACCTCAACCGCCTGTCGGACCTGCTGTTCGTGCTCGCGCGCGTGCTGGCCCGCGCCGACGGCCACGGCGAGGTGCTCTGGCGCCACGAGCGCCGCCACGCCTGAGCGGCCCTGCCGCCCCACCCGGATATCCTGCCCGCATGCTGGTTTTCACCCACCCCGCCTGTCTGCAACACGATCCCGGCCGCGGCCACCCCGAATGCCCGGCGCGCCTGCAGGGAGTGCTCGATGCGCTCAAGACAGCCTATCCGGACCAGCTGGACTGGCGGGAGGCGCCGCCGGCCAAGCTCGGCGAGCTGGCCCGGGTCCATGACAGCGAACTGATCGACCTGGTCCTCAAGCCGCAGACCGAGCCGCTGCGCCTGATCGACATGGACACCATGACCTCGCCCGGCTCGGCCAGTGCGGCCCTGCATGCGGCCGGTGCCGGCGTGGCGGCGGTCGATGCGGTGATGCTCGGCCAGGACCCGGTCGCGTTCTGCGCGGTGCGCCCGCCGGGCCACCATGCCAGCGCCAACACGGCGATGGGCTTCTGCCTGTTCAACAACATCGCCATCGCCGCGGCCTACGCCCGCGACCGCTATGGACTGGAGCGGATCGCCATCGTCGATTTCGACGTGCACCACGGCAACGGCACCCAGGACATCTTCGTCGCCGATCCCGGGGTGGCCTACTACAGCACCCACCAGGCCGGTCTGTTCCCCAATTCCGGCCTCCGCCGCGACCGCGGGGCCGGCAATCTGATGAACATCCTGCTGCCCCCGGGCAGTGGCGGCTTCCGCTTCCGCAACACCTGGGCCGACGAAATGCTGCCCGCCATCGATGATTTCCGCCCGCAGCTGCTGCTGATCTCGGCCGGCTTCGATGCGCACATGCGCGACCCGCAGGCCGACCTGATGCTGGAAACCGAGGATTTCGCCTGGATCACCGCCGAGCTGCGCGGGCTCGCCCGCCGCCACGGCGCCGGGCGGATCGTGTCGATGCTCGAGGGCGGATACGACCTGCAGGCCTTGGCCGAGTGCAGCGTGGCCCACGTCGGCCAGCTGCGCTGAACCGCGCGGACCGGGCCTTGGAATGAACCCGGCCCCCTGCGTGGGCGGGACCTTCATTGCCCCTATGCAAGGGATGGGGCAAGCTACGATCCGTTTTCGCCCGAATCCGATACCGCGTGCGCCGAGCCCTCCGCCTGCTGCCCCTCCCCCTCAGTATCGCCATCTGCCTGCCGGCCCTGGCCGACGACAAGCCGGTGAACTGGGGCCTGTGCCCGGTGACCGACGTGCTGCCCGTGTTCGACGATGCGCCCAAGGCTGACAAAGCCGCGGCCGCGACGCGTGACCAGCAGCCGACGGACATCGAAGGCGACCAACTGACCGGTACCTCCGTGGTACCCAACTACCAGGGCAATGTCGCGCTCAAGCGCGGCGACCAGTTCCTGGGCACCGACAACCTGAGCTTCGACACCGAAAGCGGCAACTACATCGCCGAGGGCAACGTCCGCTATCAGGACTCCTCGATCCGGATGAAGGCCAAGCGCGCCGAAGGCAATCAGGAAAGCGACACCCACAAAATCTCCGACATCCAGTACCAACTGGTGTCCCGCCGGGGCAACGGTGGCGCCGAGTCGATCGATCTGCAGGGCGCGGTGGGCCAGATGCACCGCTCCACCTACACCACCTGCGATCCCTCGCAGCCGGTGTGGAAGCTCTCGGCACCGCAGATCGAGGTCGATAACGACGCCGGCTTCGGTACCGCGCGCAATGCCGTGCTGCGCATCGGCAAGGTTCCGGTGCTGTGGGCGCCTTACTTCAAGTTCCCGATCGATGACCGCCGCCAGACCGGCCTGCTTTACCCGCAGGTGGGGCTGTCCGGCCGCAACGGCTTCGACTACACCCAGCCGATCTATCTGAACCTGGCGCCGAACTTCGACGACACCCTGATGCCGCGCTACATGAGCAAGCGCGGTTTCATGCTCGACAACGAATTCCGCTATCTCTACGACGGCGGCCGCGGCGAGCTGCTGACCGCCTACCTGCCCAACGACAAGCTGCGCGACAAGGATCGCGGCCGCGTGGAGTTCAGCGGGTACCACAACATCAACGCCAACTGGCAGGCCCGTGCGAGCCTGGCCTGGGTCAGCGACGAGCGCTATCTGGAGGATTTCTCCAACCGGCTGCTCGGCGTGACCACCTCCAACCTGCAGAGCCAGATCGGCATCTACGGCACCGGTGAGAACTGGACCGGCGGCCTGATGGCCGACTATTGGCAGCTCACCGATTACACCCTGACCGAAGCGTCCCTGCCGTACGCGCGCCAGCCGCGCCTGTTCGTCAACTGGGACAAGCCGCTGCTGCCGTGGCTGGAAACCGGCGTGTATGCCGAAGCGGTGAACTTCACGCACCTGGACGTGCACGAGAAGTTCGGCGCGGACCAGGAATACGAGCGCACCGGTGTGTCACGCAGCATGGACGGCGGCTCGCGACTGGATGTGAAACCGTATGTCTCGATGCCGTTCAGCGGCGCGGCCTGGTACGTCACCCCGACCCTGGCCTACCGCTACACCGGGTACGATTTGGAACGCGGGTTGGCCGATGACATCCGTCGGCAGAATCTGATCGCCGCCGGCATCGACCCGGCTACCGCGACCCCCGACCAATTGCGCGGCAACACCTCGCCGAGCCGCAGCCTGCCGATCGGCACCATCGACGCGGGCCTGTTCTTCGATCGGGAAACCACCATCGGCGACACGCGCTTCCTGCACACGCTGGAACCGCGCCTGTTCTATCTGCGTACGCCCTACCGCGACCAGAGCGACCTGCCGGTGTTCGATACGCGTGACTTCACCTTCAGCTGGGGCCAGCTGTTCCGCGACTCGCGCTACTCCGGCGCCGATCGCCAGAACGACGCCAACCAGCTGACCATGGCGGTGAGCACCCGCTTCATCGACCAGGACACCGGCAAGGAGCGCTTCTCGGGCAGCATCGGCCAGATCCTGTACTTCGATGATTCCCGGGTCACGCTCAACAGCAGTGAAACGCCGGTCGAGCAGGGCAAGTCGGCCTGGATCGCCGATACGAACTACATGATCAACGACCGCTGGACCTTGGGTGCCACCTATCAGTGGGATCCCAAGTACAAGCGTGAGGATCTGGCCAGCGTACGCGCGCGCTACCTCATGTCCAACGACGGCATCGTCAACCTGACCTACCGCAGCCGCTTGAATCCACAGGCCTCGACCACGGCGACCCGCCGCGACCGGACGCTGCTGGAGCAGGCCGACCTGTCCTTCCTCTACCCGCTGAACGAGCGCTGGAGCCTGGTCGGACGCTATTACTACTCCATCCAGGACCGCGCCCCGCTGGAAATCATCGGTGGCGTGCAGTGGGACAGCTGCTGTCTGGCCGTTCGCGCCATCGCCCGCCGCTACGTGCGCAATCGCGAGGGTGAACTGAACAACTCCTTCCAGATCGAGTTCGTGCTCAAGGGCCTGAGCTCCATCGGCCAGAACACGGACCGCACCTTGCGCCGTGCTATTCTCGGGTACTACCGAGACGACCTCTATCTGGTGCCGCCCAGCAACACCGGTGCAGCCCGCGACGACTACGATCCGAATCAGATCCCATGACCAAGACCCTTCCCGTACTCCTCGCCTCCCTGCTGGCGGTCTCCTCCGCGACGGCCCCGTTGCAGGTGCTGGCCCAGCAGAGTCAGCCGCTGGACCGCATCGCGGCGATCGTCGATGAGGACGTCGTGCTGCAGAGCGAACTGGACCGCGCCGTCCAGAACATCAAGGCCCAGTACGCCGGTCGTGAAAACCAGCTGCCGCCTGATGACGTGCTCAGCCGCCAGGTGCTCGAGCGTCTGGTACTGGTGAAGCTGCAGGTGGCGCGTGCCGAGAGCAGCGGCATCAAGGTCAGCGATCAGGAACTGAACCAGGCCATCAACGCCATCGCCCAGCAGAACGGTTCCACCCTGGATGCCCTGCGCCAGCGTCTGGCCAGCGATGGCCTGGATTTCAACGATTTCCGCAATTCGGTGCGTGACGAGATCACCGTCCAGCGCCTGCGCCAGAGCTTCGCGCAGAGCCGCATCACCGTCAGCGAAGGCGAAGTGGATGGCGCGCTCAAGCAGCAGGCCACCGTGGGCACCCAGTATCACCTGGCCCACATCCTGATCGGCCTGCCGGAAGGCGCCACCGCCGAGCAGATCACCACCGGCCAGAAGAAGGCCGATGGCGTCAAGGCGCTGCTGGACAAGGGCGAGCTCGACTTCAACGCGGCCGCCGTCCGTTATTCGGACAGTCCCAACGCGCTGGAAGGCGGCGACCTGGGCTGGCGTTCGCTGGATGAAATCCCGAATGCCTTCGCGCAGATGATGAAAGAGATGAAGTCCGGCGACGTGGTCGGCCCGCTGCGTGGCCCCAGTGGTTTCCAGCTGCTGAAGCTGGTCGAGGTGCGTGATGCCAGCGCGGCCGCTGACGGCGGTCACACCATCACCGAGTACCACGCCCGTCATATCCTGGTCCGCATCACCGACCAGCAGGACAATGCCGCGGCCAAGGCCAAGATCGACACCCTGCGTGCCCGCATCGCCGGCGGCGCCGAGTTCGATGCAGTGGCCAAGGAATCCTCGGAAGACAACAACAGCAAGGGCCAGGGCGGCGATCTGGGCTGGTTCCCGGCCGATGCCTTCGGCCCGGACTTCGGCAAGCAGGTTGAAGGCATCACCGACGGCGGCGTGAGCCAGCCGTTCCGTACCGATGCCGGCTGGCACATCGTCCAGCGCGTCGCCACGCGCCAGACCGATGCCACCACCGACAACCAGCGCGCCCAGATCCGTGAAACGATCGGCCGCCGCAAGCTGGAGGAAGAGTACAACCGCTTCCTGCAGGAACTGCGTGGCGAAGCCTACGTGGATATGCGCGGTTATGCCCCGGGTGCCGCGGCGACCACGCCGCCGCAGTCCTGATTCATGCTCCCGCAGCTCGCGCTGGTACCGGGCGAGCCGGCGGGGATCGGCCCGGAGCTCTGCCTCCGTCTGATCCAGCAGCCGCGCACCGATTGCCGGCTGCTGGCCTTCGCCGACCCGGACACGCTGCACGCTGCCGCCGCTGCGCTGTCGCTGCCGCTGCAGCTCCTGCCTGAAGACACCATCGCCCGCCAGCCGGGCGATCTGCCGTTGCGCGTGGTGCCCAATGCGGTGCCATCCCGTTTCGGCACGCCGGATCCAGCCAACGCCGGGGCGGTGATCGGCGCGCTGCGACAGGCTGGGCAGGCCTGCCTGACCGGTGAACTGGCCGGCGTGGTCACCGGCCCGGTGCACAAGGCGGTCATCAACGAGGGCGGCATCGCCTACAGCGGCACGACCGAACTGCTGGCCGACCAGGCCCGCACCCCGGTGGTGATGATGCTCGCCAATGACATTGTCCGGGTCGCCCTGGCCACCACCCACCTGCCCTTGCGCGCCGTGGCCGATGCGATCACCCCTGACGGGCTGGCGCTGACCCTGCAGATCGTCCACGACGCCCTGCAGCGCGATTTCGGCCTGGCCTCGCCGCGCATCGCCGTGCTCGGGCTGAACCCGCACGCTGGCGAAGACGGCCACCTGGGCCGCGAAGAGCTCGACCTGATCATCCCCCTGCTGGAGCGCCTGCGCACCCGGGGCATGGACCTGGTTGGCCCGCTGCCGGCCGACACCGCCTTCCTGCCGGCCAAGCTGGCCGGGTTCGACACGGTGCTGGCGATGTACCACGACCAGGGCCTGCCGGTGCTCAAGTACAGCGGCTTCGAGCAGGCCGTCAACATCACCCTGGGCCTGCCCTACCCGCGCGTCGCGGTCGACCATGGCACCGCCCTGGATCTGGCCGGCCGCGGCGTGGCCGACCCTTCCAGCCTCCTCGCTGCCACCGCGCTGTGTGCCCGGCTGGCGCGCCAACGTACACTGGTGTCATGACTTCTTCGTATTCCTCCTCCGGCGCGCCCGGTTTCTCCGGCCCCGCCAAGAAGCAGCTCGGCCAGCACTTCCTCGCCGACCGCAGCTACATCGACAAGATCGTGCTGGCGGTCAGCCCGAAAGACGGCGACCGCCTGGTCGAGATCGGCCCGGGCCAGGGCGCGATCACCCTGCCGCTGCTGCGCCGCCACCCGAAGCTGACCGTGATCGAGTTCGATCGGGATCTGGTCGGCCCGCTGGCCGCCGCCGCCGAACCGCTGGGCGAGATGACCATCATCCACCGCGACGTGCTGCAGGTGGACTTCACCGAGCTGGCCGCGGGCAGCCCGATCCGCCTGGTCGGCAACCTCCCCTACAACATCTCCTCGCCGATCCTGTTCCATGCGCTGGACCACGCGGCGGTGATCACCGACATGCACTTCATGCTGCAGAAGGAAGTGGTCGACCGCATGGCCGCCGATCCGGGCAGCAAGGTGTATGGCCGGCTGAGCGTGATGCTGCAGGCGTTCTGCAAGGTCACCTCGCTGTTCGTGGTGCCACCGGGCGCGTTCCGTCCGCCGCCGAAGGTCGATTCGGCGGTGGTGCGGCTGGTCCCGCGGGATCCGGCCACGGTCGGCATCCTGGACCGCAAGCGCTTCGCCCACGTGGTCAAGGCCGCCTTCGGGCAGCGCCGCAAGACCCTGCGCAATGCCCTGCAGAATGTGTGCACGCCCGAGCAGTTCGAAGCGGCTGGCGTGCGCAGCGATGCCCGCGCCGAGCAGCTGGACGTGGCGCAGTTCATCGCGCTGGCCAACGTCCCGTACGAGGCTGACGCGCCGCAGGGTTGAGCGCGCCACCTCGTGGCCAGCACCGGCCGCGCGCACGTAGAACCGCCTGACATCCATGACGGGGGCGCTGCCAGCTTGGGCAGCACTCATCTCATCGTGCACAACATTCACTAAACTGCCTGCATGAACGACGCTGCAAACTACGCGATCTCCGTCGAGGTCGCCCCCCGATTCCTCGATGACCAGTCCACCCCGGAGGACGGCCGCTACGCGTTCGCCTATACGATCCGCATCCTCAACCGGGGCCGCGTCGCGGCACGGCTGGTGGCCCGCCACTGGCGGATCACCGATGCCAATGGCCGCATCGAGCATGTCGACGGCGATGGGGTGATCGGCGAGCAGCCGCGGCTGCGCCCCGGTGAAGACTTCCGTTACACCTCCGGTGTCATGCTGGAGACCGAGCACGGCACGATGCAGGGGCACTACGACATGGTGGCCGATGACGGCACCGAGTTCGCCGCCCCCATCGCGCCGTTCGTCCTGACCGTTCCGCGCACACTGCACTGATGGAGGCGCACGCATGAGTGTCTGGGCCATCGGCGACCTGCAGGGCTGCTACGACGTCACCCAGCGGTTGCTGGAAAAAATCAAGTTCGACCCCGCGGTCGACAAACTGTGGTTCTGCGGCGACCTGGTCAACCGCGGTGGGCAATCGCTGGAAACCCTGCGCCTGGTCCATTCGCTGCGCGAGAGCAGCGTGATCGTGCTGGGCAACCATGACCTGTCCCTGCTTGCCGTCGGTGCCCGCACCGAGGAAGAGCAGCGCAAGGTCAACCCGGACCTGCTGCGGATCGTGCAGGCCGAGGACCGCGACGAACTACTGGAGTGGCTGCGCCTGCAGAAGCTGGCCCACGTGGACCGTGAGCTGGGCTGGATGATGATCCACGCCGGGCTGGCCCCGAAGTGGACCACCCAGCTGGCCGAGAAGCACGCCCGCGAGGTCGAGCAGCAGCTGCACGGCAGCGGCTACCGCAAGCTGTTCCGCAACATGTACGGCGACAAGCCGAGCTGGTCACCCGGCCTGGCCGGCTACGACCGCTCGCGCGCGATCATCAACCTGTTCACGCGCATGCGTTACTGCACGCCGCGGGGCCGGATCGGGATCGAGGACAAGGGCACGCCGGGCACCCAGGAACAGGGGCTGTATCCCTGGTTCGAAGTGCCGGGCCGCGCCGAGCGCGATCTGAAGATCGTCTGCGGGCACTGGTCCGCCCTCGGCCTGACCATCACCCAGGGCGTGCACGCGATCGATACCGGCGCGGTCTGGGGAGGCAAGCTCACCGCACTGCAGTTGGATACCGAAGAACTGCGCGTGGTGCAGGTGCCGGGCCGCGATGTGCCCAAGCCGGTCTCCGCGCCGCGTCCGCCGGCACGCCGGCCGGCCGTCGAGGGGGCGCCGCCGAACGGGCGTCCACCGCGTCAGGGTCAAGGCCAGGGCCGCGATCGTGGCCGCGGTGGCCAGGGCCGACAGGGCGGTGGTGCGAAGCCCGCGCAGAACGCCGAGCAGCAGCCGCGGCAACAGCAGCAGCCGCAGCCGCAGAACAACGACATCACCAGCGACGCCGAATGAGCCGCAGGCCGGTCAGTGCGACCGGCCTGCCTGCAGCGCGTGCTCAGGCCCGGCGGTAATCCACGAAATCGAACGCGTACGCGTGCCGCTCGTCGGCCGCGTGGTGTTCGCGCGCCACTTCCACCCACAGCGCCGGATCGACCGGCGGGAAGTGGGTATCGGCCGGTACCGTGGTCTGTACCCAGGTCAGGTGCAGATCGGTGGCCTGGGCCATGGCCAGGCGATAGATCTCACCGCCGCCGATCACGCACAGTTCTTCCGCGTCGGTGTCCGCCGCGGCCTGCAGCGCCTGCTCGATCGAGGCCACCGCCTGCATGCCGTCGAACGGCACCTGCCCGCTGCGGGTCAGCACCAGGTTCAACCGGCCCGGCAAGGCACGGCCGAGCGACTGCGCGGTCCTGCGCCCCATCAGGATCGGCTTGCCGACGGTCAGCGCCGTGAAGCGCTTGAGATCATCGGGCAGCTTCCACGGCAGGTCGTTGTCACGGCCGATGCCGTGGTCGCGGTCAAGCGCGGCGATCAGCGAGAGCTTCATGCGCGTGCCGCTCACACCGCCACCGGGGCCTTGATCGCCGGATGCGGGTCGTAACCATCGATGCGGATGTCATCGAACTGGAAACCGAACAGATCGGTCACCTCGGGGTTCAACCACAGTGTCGGCAGCGCGCGCGGCTCACGCGCGAGCTGTTGCCGGGCCTGCTCGAAGTGGTTCGAGTACAGGTGCGCATCACCCAGGGTGTGCACGAAATCGCCGACACCCAGCCCCGTTGCCTGCGCCACCATGTGGGTCAGCAGCGCATAGCTGGCGATGTTGAACGGCACGCCGAGGAAGATGTCGCCGCTGCGCTGGTAGAGCTGGCAGCTGAGCTTGCCGTCCACCACGTAGAACTGGAACAGGTTGTGGCACGGCATCAAGGCCATCTGCGACAGCTCGCCCACGTTCCAGGCGCTGACCACCAGCCGCCGCGAATCGGGGTTGCGCTTGATCTCGTCCACCAGCCACTGCATCTGGTCGATCGCGCCGCCATCGGCAGTGGCCCAGCTGCGCCATTGCTTGCCGTAGATCGGGCCGAGGTCGCCGTTGGCATCGGCCCACTCGTCCCAGATCCGCACCTGGTTGTCCTTGAGGTACCCGATGTTGGTATCGCCCTTCAGGAACCACAGCAGCTCGTGGATGATCGAGCGCAGGTGCAGCTTCTTGGTGGTGACCAGCGGGAAGCCGTCATTGAGGTTGAAGCGCATCTGCCAGCCGAACACGCTGCGCGTGCCGGTACCGGTGCGGTCGGATTTCTCCGTGCCGTGCTCCAGCACATGCTCAAGCAGTTCCAGATAGGCCTTCATGCCTTGGCTCCTTGGGCGGCGACCGGCAGCACCGGCTGCAGCACCGGCGCGCGGCGCGACAGCACCAGCAGCACCAGGCCGAACACCACCAGCGGCAAGCTCAGCAACTGGCCCCGGGTGAACCAGTCGAAGGCGAGGTAGACGCCGTTGTCGGGCATGCGCACGAACTCGACCGCGAAGCGGAAGATGCCATACATCAGCGCGAACAGGCCGGCGATGACGTAGCGGTGGCGCGGCTTGGCCGACACGGCCCACAGCACCACGAACATCACCAGGCCTTCCAGCAGCGCTTCATACAGCTGCGAGGGATGGCGGGCGTACGGGTTGAGCGCGCCGGTGGCGAACTCGGCCTTCAGCGTGGCCAGATCCAGCGCGTTCAACGGTGCCGGCAGGCCGCTCGGGAACACGACGCCCCAGCTGCCATCGGTGTACTTGCCCCACAGCTCGGCGCCGATGAAGTTGCCGATGCGGCCGAAGCCCAGGCCCAACGGGACCAGCGGTGCCATGAAATCGATCGTGTCGAACAGGTGCAGGCGATGCTTGCGCGACCACCACCACGCGGCGAACAGCACGCCGAGCAGGCCACCGTGGAAGCTCATGCCGCCGTCCCACACCTTGAACAGCAGCAGCGGGTTGTGCAGGAATTCGGAGGTGGCGTAGAACAGCATGTAGCCCACGCGGCCACCGACGACCACGCCGAGCATCGCGTAGAACAGCAGGTCGGAGAAGCCGTTGGCATCGACCCCGGGCAGGCGCCCGGCCGCGATCCGCTTGCGCCCCAGCCACCAGGCCGCAGTGAAGCCGAGCAGGTACATGATGCCGTACCAATGCACCTTGATCGGCCCGAGCGAGATGGCGATGGGGTCGATGTCGTGGAAATAGATCATGAAGGGCGCCTTGCAGGGATGCCGATATTCTAGCGCCGCCCGGGAGCGGCCTCGCGGCGGCCCCCGACCGCGCGATTGCCGGGCTTCAGCCCAGGATCTGCGGCGTGTCCGGCAGGCCGTCATCCTGTGACCCCGGAACGGGCGGATAGTGCCCGGCCAGCAGGTCCGAAACCTCTTCGATCGCCAGCAGCACGGCCTCCTGCAGCGCACCCTCGCGCAGCCGCTGCTGCATGTGCGCGCAGATGGCCAGCCACTGCGCCTCACCGATCCGGCCGCGCAGGCCGCGATCGGCGACCAGCTCGATCGCATGGTCGGCCAGCAGCAGGTAGATCAGCACGCCATTGTTGTGTTCGGTATCCCAGGTGCGCAGCTGGGCGAAGGCCTGCCCGGCGCGTTGCTGTGCGGTGATGCCCTGCCACAACGCGGCCAGCGGCAGATCCGCTTCCACCGCGAACATGACCTGGCCACCGTGGCGGCGCTCGCCGGCGGTGATCGCCTCGGTGATCGCCTGCAGCTGTGCGGGTGGGAAGGCGCGCCGCACCGACGGGGAGAACACATGCCGGAGCCAGCGCATCACCAGCCTCCCGAGGCGCCACCGCCTCCCGAACGCCCCCCCCCTCCGCCCCAGCCGCCTCCACCGCCGCCGAAGCCACCCCCGCCGCCACCGAACCCGCCACCGCCCCAGCCACCCCCACCCCAGCCGCCACTGCGCGCGAACACGCCGCCGCGGCCGGCCGACGTCAGGCCGACCAGCAGGCCCACCACGGCGGCCGCGCCACTGGCGACCACCAGCGAGGTGAACAGGAACGCCGCCACCCCGGCCCCGGCACCGCTCGCCAGCGCGCGCAGCGGTCGCGGCAGCCAGCCCAGCATCCCGCGCAGGAACAGACCGGCAAACAGGCCGATGCCCAGCGCCATCGTCCAGTTACCACCCGCCGGGGTGTCCTGGGCGCGATGCGTGCTGACCGGCGCGGGCAGCGCCTCGCCGTCGATCAGCTTGACCAGCGCGGCGCTGGCGTCGGTGAGGCCACCGGCGTAGTCGTTGCTGCGGAACCGCGGGGCCAGGTACTCCTGGATCACCCGGTTGGCGATCGCATCCGGGATCGCGCCTTCCAGGCCGTAGCCCGGCTCGATGCGGACCCGGCGATCGTCCTTGGCCACCACCAGCAGCACGCCGTCATCCACGCCCTTGCGGCCGATGGACCACTGCTCGAACACCCGCTGGGTGTACTGCTCGATGGTTTCCGGCGCGGTGGTCGGCACCATCAGGATCTGCAGCTGGCTGCCCTTGCGCTGCTGCAACGCCAACGCCTGCGCTTGCAGGGCCTGGATCTGCGCTGCGTCCAATGTGCCGGTGGTGTCCACCACCGGCGAGGACATCGGCGGGATGGCCGCCTGGGTCTGCGCCCAGGCCGGCAGCGCCAGCGCCAGGCAGAGCAGCAGCAGGCAACGCAGCAGGCGCGTGGTCACGGGCTCAGTTCGCCGGCTGTGGCTGCTGCTGCGGGGCGGGCGGCTGCGGCGCGGGCGCCGGCGCCGGTTCCTGCGAACCGAACTTGACCGCCGGCGGCTGCGAGATCTGCGCCTCGTTCTCCACCGTGAAGTTCGGCTTGGTCGCATAGCCGAACAGCTTGGCGGTGATCACCTGCGGGAACTGGCGGATGTAGGTGTTGTAGTCCTGCACCATCTGGATATAGCGGCCGCGCGCCACGGTGATGCGGTTCTCGGTGCCTTCCAGCTGCGCCTGCAGATCGCGGAAACCCTGGTCGGATTTCAGGTTCGGGTAGTTCTCGGTGACCACCAGCAGGCGTGACAGCGCACCGCTCAGTTCGCCCTGGGCCTGCTGGAACTGCTTCAGGGAGTCGGCGTCGTCGGCATTGACGTTGACCTGCCCCACGCGCGCACGGGCGTTGGTGACATCGGTCAGCACCTGGCGTTCCTGGTTGGCATAGCCTTCCACGGTCTGCACCAGGTTGGGGATCAGATCGGCGCGGCGCTTGTACTGGTTGAGCACCTCGGCCCAACCGGCCTTGACCTGCTCATCCTTCTGCTGGATGGCGTTGTAGCCACAGCCGGACAACAGGGAGGCCAGCACGGCCAGGCACAACAAACGGGAGAACGATCGCATGGCCGGCTCCGGATCTCGATGAACGGGATCCGGAGCATGCCACGTCTTGGGTAAAGCGGATGTGGTAACGGCGGTTGGTCGGTACCCACGGGTTGCCGACCCGGGTCGGCACCCACGGAATACCGACCAACGGTCGGTATCTACCAGTTGCCGGCACCCGGCACGTTGTGTGCCACGGCGCGACGGCGCATCAGCAGGTTCAGCCATTCCACGAGCACCGAGAAGCCCATCGCGGCGTAGATGTAGGGCTTGGGCACGTGCACGCTCAGGCCATCCAGGATGAGCACCACGCCGATCAGCAGGATGAAGGCCAGGGCCAGCATCTTCACGGTCGGGTTGGCATCGATGAAGCGGCCCAGCGGGTTGGCGGCCAGCAGCATCACGGCGACCGACAGCAGGATCGCGGCGACCATCACCGGGATGTGGTCGGCGATGCCCACGGCGGTGATCACCGAGTCCAGCGAGAACACGATGTCGATCACGGCGATCTGCGCGATCACCATGCCGAACACGGCCGAGGCCTTGGTGGTGGTCGGGTCTTCGTCTTCGCCGCCGGTGATCAGCTCGCGGATCTCCATGGTGCCCTTGATGATCAGGAACAGGCCACCGAGGATCAGCACCAGGTCGCGGATGGAGATGCCCATGCCGGCGATGGTGAACAGGTTGGCTTCCATGTGGGCCAGATAGGCCAGCGAGACCAGCAGCAGGATGCGGGTGATGCAGGCCACCGCGATGCCGAGCTTGCGCGCGAACGGACGGCGCGCCTCGGGCAGCTTGCTCACCGCGATCGAGATGAAGACCAGGTTGTCGATGCCCAGCACGATTTCCAGCGCGCTCAGCGTAAACAGGGTCAACCAGACATTGGGGTCGGACAACAACTCAAGGAACATGGACTTCCATCCTTACAGGGGGGATGACGCGCGTAACGCGTCAGAAGTGTTACGTCAGAGGATCTGCGGCAGCAGGATCAGGACCCAGCACACCAGTACGTTCATCATCAACACAAAGACCGCGGCCGAGCCCATGTCCTTGGCACGTCCGGCGAGCTCGTGGAACTCCGCGCCGTAGCGTTCGATCACCGCCTCGATCGCCGAGTTGGCCAGTTCCATGGCCAGCACCAGCAGCACCGAGCCGATCATCAGCGCACGCTCCACCGGGGTCTGGCCGAGCCAGAGCGCCAACGGGGCGAGCACGATCAGCAGGTAGACCTCCAGCCGGAACGAGGACTCGTGCAGCCAGGCCGCACGCAGCCCCTGCCAGGACCAGACCGCGGCCTTGAAGATGCGCTTGGGGCCGCGCGGCAGGTGGCCGATTTCATCCGCCATGGGCAGGTGCCCCGGTCGGCAACGCAGGCCGGAACGGCAGGAACAGCACACGGCAGACAGTCATGGGCATCGCTGAATGGGGCAGGCAATCCCTCATTTTGCCATAAGCCGGCCAAGCCATTGTCGAAGGCGGCCAACGCCCGTCCGTGGTAAAGCGCGGCGTGGCGGCAGCTTTTATGATGGACGCCTGCCCGTCCGGGCACCCGAGCGGGTGCCCCACCCCAGGAGTTGCCCATGCTGCATCGCCGTGCCCGCCCCCTTCTGCTCGCCCTTGCCCTGGGCGCCGCCCTGCCCGCGTTGGCCCGTACCCCGGCCCCCGCTGCGCCGCAGGTGCCCACCCAGGTCTCCAACGTGGCCTGGGCCGGCGACATGGCGCAGTTCGCGGCCCAGGACGCGACCAACCCGCCCCCGCGCGGGGGCATCGAGTTCATCGGCAGCTCCTCGATCCGCATGTGGGAGAGCCTGGCCACCGATTTTCCGGGCCAGCCGGTGTTCAACCGCGGCTTCGGCGGCTCGGAAGTGCGTGACAGCACCTGGTACGCCGACCGCATCGTGATCCCGTATGCGCCGTGCAAGGTGTTCTTCTACGCTGGCGACAACGACCTCAACAGCGGCCGCAGCCCGGCCCAGGTCCGCGACGACGTGGTGGCCTTCGTCAAGCGCGTGCACCGCGACCTGCCCAAGACCACGGTGGAAATCATCTCGATCAAGCCCAGCCCCTCGCGCGCGAACCTGCTGCCCGCGGTGGTGGAAGCCAACGGCTTGATCCAGACGGCGCTGGCCTCGCTGCCCAACACCGGCTACACCGATGTCTACACGCCGATGCTCGGTGCCGACGGCCAGCCGCGCGCCGCGCTGTTCCGCGAGGACATGCTGCACATGACGCCGGACGGCTATGCGATCTGGCGCAAGGCGCTGGCGCCCAAGGTGCAGTGCCACTGAGCCACGCGGGGAGGCGCAGCGCCTCCCCGACTCAGCGGTAGTGGATCGTGGCCTGGGTACCCTGCCCGGGCTCGCTGGTCAGGGCGATCTTCCAGCCGAAGCGGTCGCACAGCCGGCGCACGATCGACAGCCCCAGCCCGGTGCCCTGTGGACGGCTGGGCTCGGCACGATAGAACGGCTCGAACGCACGCCCGAGTGCTTCGGCGGACATCCCGATGCCGGTATCGCGCACGACCACGCGATCGTCTTCGACATCGACGTCGATCCGGCCTTCGTCGGTATAGCTGCAGGCATTGCGCAGCAGGTTGCTGACCACCACCTGCAGCACCCGCGGCGGCGCGTGCAGCATCACCGGGCCATGGCTGTGCAGGTGGATCTCCACGGGCCGCCCGGCAATCAGCTCGCGGGCGTTGTCGACCTCGTAGCGGACGATCTCGTTGACGTCGAACAGCTCGACCTGCGGCTCGACATCGGCCTCGCGGGCGAGGATCAGGAAGGCATCGATCACCGCTTCCATGTCACGCCCGGCGCGCTGGATGCGCTGCAGGCCGCGGCGCAGGCGCGGGGTCATGTCCTGGTCGCCCAGCGCCATGTCGCTGGCCACCCGGATCACGGTCAGCGGGGTGCGCAGCTCATGGCTGGCATCGCGGGTGAAGTTGCGCTCGCGCGCGACGTGCGCGGTGACCTTGGTGGCCAGCGAGTGCAGCGCCGCGGCCAGCTGGCGGGTCTCGCCCTGCATGTCGGCCGGCAGCTTGGCCGGGGCCAGATCGGCCGCTTCCGGATGCCCGGGGTCCCATCGCGAGACGCGCCGGGCCAGCCAGTTCACCGGGGATACCAGGCGTTTGGAGGCGCGATAGGTGATCCACGAGGCGCCGTAGACGGCCAGCAGGGTCAGCAGCACCGGCACGACGCCGAACCAGAACGCCAGCATCTCCGCGCGCGAACGCAGGAACACCAGGTACAGGCGGCCTTCCGGACGCGCATCGACCAGCACCAGCTGGTCGTCGTCCTTGAGCTCATGGAAGCCGGGGGTGAGCGTGCGCAGGTTGGCCGGCAGGCTCAGCGGCGACTGCCCGGTCTCGAGCAGGTAACCGCGGATGTTCTGGGTATTGGGCGGCGGCTGCACCGGCGAGGCCTCGTGCAGTTGCCAGTAGTAGCCGGCTTCTTCCTGCAGCGCGCTGCTGACCAGGCTGTGCTTGATCACCAACGACACCAGCCAGGCACCCAGCAGGATGCCCAGGCTGGCGAGCACGGCTTGGAGGATGAAGACGATGCGGATCTTGCGCGGCAGACCGTGCGGCATTACGGGGTCCAGGGCGGTTCGCGGCGATTATAGGAAAGCTTGCCGTGAGTCCATCGTGCAAACCATGACAACGGCCCGGCAGATGCCGGGCCGTCATGCTCCAGAGGGTACCGGAGGATCGGATCGCTCATGCCGCCCGCAGGCGGCCGAGCGGCGATCGACCGCCCATCAGCTCATCGGCTGGGCGATATCGGCAATACGGTAGCCGGCGCTCTGCACGGTGTGCAGCAGCGGGCGGTCGAACGGCTTGTCGATGATCTTGCGCAGGTTGTACAGATGGCTGCGCAGGGTGTCCGAGTCGGGCAGACCATTGCCCCAGATCTCGCGTTCGATTTCCTGGCGGGTCACCACACGCGGCGATTCGCGCATGAGGATCGTCAGCAGGCGCAGGCCGATCGGCGAGAGCTGCAGTTCGGTGCCGGCACGCGTCGCGCGCATACTGACCGGATCGAGCACGAGGTCGGCGACCTTGAGCACTTCCGAGCCGACCTGGCGACGCTCGCGACGGATCAGCGCGCGCAGACGGGCTTCCAGTTCCTGGATCGCGAACGGCTTGGTCAGGTAGTCATCGGCGCCGAACCCCAGGCCGGTGAGCTTGTCGTCCAGCGTGTCGCGCGCGGTCAGCATCAGCACCGGCGTGGACTTGCGCGCGTCGTTGCGCAGGCGGCGACAGACTTCGATGCCGTCCAGACGCGGCAGCATCAGGTCCAGCACGACCACGTCGTAGCTGTTCTCGGCCGCCAGACGATAACCGTCCAGCCCATCCTGGGCGTAGTCGACTTCGAAGCCGCGCCCTTCCAGGTACTCGCCGATCATCTCGGAAATATTACGGTTGTCTTCGACCACCAGCACCAGGCCGGAGGTCTCCTTTGTCTGACGCATGGGATTCCCTCTTTCTTCAGCTTTGTGAAACATGCCGCATCGCCAGTGGACGCGGTGTGAAGTTCCTCACACACCGATCAAAGCAGGGGTTTGAGCAGCGGCCAGACGTTGTCCAGCACCTGCGGCTGCGCAGCTGCGGTGGGGTGCAGCCCGTCGGCCTGCATCAGGTTCGGCTTCAAGGCCACCCCTTCGAGCAGGAACGGCAGCAGCGGCACGTCGTACTGCTTGGCCAGCGCCGCGTAGGTCTGGCGCAGGCGCTGGCGGTAGGCTGGGCCGTAGTTGGGCGGCACATCGATACCCAGCAGCAGCACCTTGGCGCCCGCCTTCTGGCTGGCCACGATCATCTTTTCCAGGTTGCCCTGCAGTTGCGCCGGGGTCAGTCCGCGCAGCGCATCGTTGCCGCCCAGTTCGATCACCACCACGGACGGCCGATGCTTCTCCAGCAGCCCTGGCAGGCGGGTCAGCGCGCCGGCGGTCGTCTCGCCGCTGATGCTGGCGTTGATGATCGCCGGCGGCGCCTTGATCTGTTGTTTGACCCGCTGCTGAAGCAGGTTTACCCAGCCCGACGCGGCCGGGATATTGTGGGCGGCACTGAGGCTGTCGCCGACCACCAGCACCGCCGCACGGGTGTCCGGAGCTTTGGCACAGGCCAGCATCGGCATCAGCAGCAACCCTGCCAGCAGCCAGCCCATCGAGGCCACGCGGCCCATTCCACTTGCTTGGTTCATTGGAGAATCCTCATCGACAGCCTGTCCCCCCGCAGCGCGCCCGTCGCCATCGCCGCCCACAACGTGGGCAAGTCCGCACGTGGCCCGGAGGGTGAAGTCCACATACTGGACAACATTGACATGACCGTCCATGAAGGCGAGAGCGTGGCGATCGTCGGCGCTTCAGGTTCGGGCAAGACCACCCTGCTCGGCCTGCTCGCCGGCCTGGACCTGCCCAGCCACGGCACCATCGCGCTGGCCGGCGCCGCGCTCAACACGCTCGATGAGGAAGCCCGCGCGCAGCTGCGCGCACGCGAGGTCGGCTTCGTGTTCCAGAGCTTCCACCTGCTGCCGGCACTGACCGCCGAAGAGAACATCGCGCTGCCGCTGGAACTGGCCGGCCGCGAAGATCCCGCGCGGGTGCGCGAGGTCTTGGAACAGGTCGGCCTGGGCCATCGTGCGCGTCACTACCCGCGCCAGCTTTCCGGTGGCGAACAGCAGCGGGTGGCGCTGGCCCGTGCGTTCGTGGCGCGGCCGCGCATCCTGTTCGCCGATGAGCCGACCGGCAGCCTGGACCAGGCCACCGGGCAGCAGATCAGCGACCTGCTGTTCGCGCTCAACGCCACCAGCGATACCACCCTGGTGCTGGTCACCCATGACCTGCGCCTGGCGCAGCGCTGCGAGCGCATCTACCAGCTCGACGGTGGCCGCCTGGCCGACACCGTTGCCGGCGCAGGCGCATGAATGTCGTGCGCCATGCGGCGCGTGCGCTGCGCCGCGAATTCCTGGCCGGCGATCTGCTGACCGTGTTCGCCGCACTGGTGTTGGGCGTGGCGGTGATGACCGCCGTCGGGACATTGGTCAACCGCGTGACCCTGGCACTGACCGGCAGCGCGGCGGAGATGCTTGGCGGTGATCTGGGCCTGAGCGGCCGTGAGGACATCCCGCAGACCTTCGCCGACGCGGCGCGCGAGCGCGGCTTGGCCAACACGCGCATGGTCAGCTTCCCCAGCGTGCTGTTCCATGGCGATGACAGCCAGATGGCCAACATCAAGGCGGTCGCCGATGGCTACCCGCTGCGCGGTGAACTGCGGGTCAGCCGCACGCTGCATGACAGCGCCAGCGAAACGGCAGGAACGCCGCCACCGGGCCAAGCGTATGCCGATCCCCGCCTGATGCAGGCGCTTGGCCTGCAGGTGGGCGATGCACTGGAATTCGGCGCGGGCACGTTGACCGTGACCCGCGTGCTGCAGGCCGAGCCGGATACCTCCGGTGAGCTGATGCAACTGTCGCCGCCGCTGCTGGTGAACCGCATCGATGTGGATCGCGCCGGCCTGCTGGGGCCGGGCAGCCGCGCGTCGTACCGGATGATGTTCGCCGGTGCGCCGGGGCAGATCGAGGCCTTCCGCGAATGGCTCACGCCGCAGGCCAAGGGCTACCGCATTGTCGGCATCGCCGATGCCCAGCGCGGTGTACGCGGCGCGTTCGATCTGGCCGGGCGCTTCCTGTCGCTGGCCGCGTTGCTGGCGGTGTTGCTGGCCGGTGTCGCCACCGCACTGGCGGCCAACCGCTTCGCGATGCGACGCATCGACCAGGTCGCGATCCTGCGCTGCCTGGGGGCGCGCCAGCGCGACATCCTCACCGCGATGGCGCTGCAGCTGGTGATGCTGGCGATACCGGCCTGCCTGGTCGGTATCGGGCTGGGCATGGCTGCCCAGGCCGGGCTGGTGCAGGCACTGGGCGGGTTGATTCCGAACCGCCTGCCCCTGCCGCAGGCCACGCCGGCACTGAGTGGAGCCGGCATCGGGCTGGTCCTGCTGCTGGGCTTTGGTCTGCCGCCGCTGCTGCGCCTGCGCAGCGTGCCGCCGATGCGCGTGCTCAACCGCAGCTTCGCCGCGCTGCCGCCGAGTTCGATGCTGGTCTATGCCGCCGCATTGGCGGCCACCGTGGCGCTCACCATGCAGGCCACCGGCGATGTGAAACTGGCGACGTGGGTGCTCGGCGGGCTGGCCGCGCTGGCGGCACTGGCCGGTGCGCTCGGCGCGCTGCTGCTGTGGCTGCTGCGTGGGCTGCAGCCGCGCCTGCGCGGGCGCTGGAAGCTGGGCCTGGCTTCGTTGACGCGACGCCGCGGGCTGGCGGTGATGCAGCTGGTCGGCCTGTCGCTGTCGCTGTGTTCGCTGCTGCTGCTGTCGGTGATCGGTCCGGGGCTGTTGGCGCAGTGGCGCGATCGCCTGCCGACCGATACACCGAACTACTTCCTGATGAACATCCAGCCCGAGCAGCGCGATGCGGTGCTGGCCACGTTGGGTGGGCTCGGGGTGGTCGCGCCGGGCATCGAGCCGTTCAGTACCGGCCGCCTGCTCGCGGTCAACGACCGGCCGCCGCAGCGGCAGGCGCGCGAGGACAACAGCAACGAGGAAGACGATGCCAACCGGCCGGTCAATTTTTCGTGGCGGCATGATTTCCCGCCGGCCAATACGCTGCTCAGCGGGACGTTCTGGAAGGCGGGCAGCACCGCGGCCGAGGCCTCGATCGAGCAGGGCTGGGCCGAGCGTTACGGGATGACGCTGGGCGACACGGTGACGCTGCAGATGGGCGATCAGGAGCGCAGTTTCACGATCACCAGCATCCGCAAGGCGGACTGGGATTCGTTCCGGGTCAACTTCTTCCTGCTGCTCAACGAAGGCGCGGTTGCCGATGCGCCGTACAACCTGATCACCGCCTTCCATCTGCCACGCGCGCAGGCACCGGCGCTGGCCGGGCTGACCCGGGCGTACCCGAACATTTCACTGTTGGATATCGACGGCATCCTGGAGCGGGTGCGCGAGGTGGTGGATCGGGTGAGCCAGGCGGTGCAGCTGGTGATGGGCTTCAGTCTGCTGGCCGGGCTGCTGGTGTTGCTGGCGGCGTTGCAGGCGACGGCTGGTGAGCGGCGCTACGACAGTGCGGTGCTGCGTACGCTGGGGGCAACGCGCCGTCAGCTGCGCGGTGCGGTGCTGGTGGAGTTTGGTGCGCTGGGGCTGTTGTCGGCGTTGTTGGCGGTGGGCGCGGCGGCGCTGCTGGGCACGGTGGTGGCGCGGCAGGTGTTCGAGTTGACGCTGAGCCCGCCGTGGGGACCGTTGTTGGTGGGCGGTGGGTTGGGTGTGCTGTTGAGCATGCTGGCCGGCTGGTGGGGCACGCGGCGGATTCTGCATACGCCGCCGGCGTTGGCGCTTCGGGAGGCGTGAGTTGGGGCGCCGTTGCATTGAAAGCGAAAGCAAAAGCGACGGCGTCTTGGTGTTCATGGCCTGAAGGCTGGCGGGCAGCCCTGCCCAGGACGCGCCGTAAACCCGTCCCTGGGGGCTCGTGGGCGCCATCCTTGGCGCCCTGACGGTCCTGGGCAGGGCTACCCGCCATCCTTCCCGATGGATGGATGGGCCAGCGGCGGGTCTACCGTTGGCGTGCAGTTACCACCACCATTGATGGGGCATAGTGCTGCTTCGACGTTTGGCGATGGAGGCAAACGCCGCCGGTTGCGTCTGCGTCAGCGCGCGCGTTCTGTCGGTGCTTTTTCCACCCACTGCTGGAAGACGGCGTCGATCTCGGTGTCCGCCACGGTCTTGCCGTCCTGGATGTCCTGGGCCTGGGTGAACAGCGGGATGATCATCGCCATGCCGTCGGGTTTGGTTTTCAGGTGCACGCCCGGTGCGTTGCCGAGGAAGCTGTTCCAACGCTGGCGCACCTTCGCCCACTAACCCGCGGTGGCGGTCCAGTAGGCGTAGGCGGGGGTGAAGTCCACCTCGGTGGTTCTGTTGTAATCGTTGAAGCCGAATTCGCGCGCGATCGATGTCTGCGCGCCGTCGGGGCGCCGCTGGATCTTGGTGTTGAACTGCTCGTGGGTCCACCCGTTGGGCGTGCGCGTGTGCCGGTTGATCACGGCCAGGGCGTTGTAGTCGCTGCGGCGGGTGTATTCGCGGCGCGGCAGGGGGCGCCAGCTGAGGTCGCTGGTCCACGCGGCGATACCGTTGTCGTAGCGCCAGGCGCCGGTGCCGCAGTAGCGCGGTGCGTCGCTGACTTCGTAGACGCATTGGGTCCAGGCACCGGTGGTGAGCGCCGTGGGAATGGGGCGCACCTGCCAGGTCTGGTCGGCAGTGAACTCGAACCGGGTCGGTGCCTGGTAGACCCAGTCCTGGCGCCAGTGCTTGGTGACGTGGCCGCTCTTCGGTTCGACCAGCAGGTGCTGCAGCACCACCCGCGTTGGGGTGTCTTCGACCACGATCACCACTTCGTTGCCGCCGGTGCGCACGGCCGGCGCGCGTTCGTAGCCGGGTTGGAGCAGCACGGTTTCGTCGAAGGCGAAGTCGACGATGTATTCGCCCTGCATGGCCAGGATGCTGGCGCGGTCGCGTGCGGGGTCGGCCGGTGTGGCATGCGCGCTGGCGGTGAGCGCGAGCAGCAGCCCTGCCAGGGCGAGCGCGGGCGTCATTACAGCTGGATCACCGGCATGCCGCCGGCCGCCCATGGTCCGCTGCGGCGGGCCGCGCTGGCGCAGCAACCGTCGTCGACCCAGAGCTCGCCTTCGGCGCCTTCCACGGTGCCGATCCGGCGCGCGGTGCTGGCGCCCAGCGCGGACAAGGAGGCCAGGCTGGCGGCGAGTTCGCGGCCTTCGCCGACCTGCAGGCGCAGCGCGCACATGCGCCACGCGTCGTTGCCCAGGCGCACGGCGAGGCGTCGCCACAGGCGCTCGGCGACACCGGCGTCGTTGACCGGTTCGGGCCGTGCGGGAAACGCGGACACGAGGCGATCCCACGCGAGGAAATCGCTGTCGGGCAGCAGATACAGGCGCCAGCAGCAGCGGCCGCGGGCGTCGACGAAGCAGAGGCTTTCGCGGATGCCTTCGCTGTCCATGCCCTGGCAGGCATGCGCGGAGACCGCGTGTTTCCAGCCACCGAGTTCACTGCTGTCCGGGCGGTACAGGCACAGCACGGTACCCAGCGAGGCCAGTTGCGCGGCCGATGGCAGGCCGGCGATGGGATGGCGGCCCGGTGGGCGGCCGACGGAAAGGGCACGGCTCATGGCGGTCTACCTGCAATCGACGGTTGCGAGGGGAGACCCTCGACCCACGCCGTGGACCGGAGTCGACGGCGGAGTGTCGAGGGGGAGAGAGCTGGGGGAGGAACGGCCGTTACTTGGTCAGGATCAGCTTGTCGTTGCTGGTATGACGCAGGCGATAGAAACGATCGCCGTGCTGGATCAGGATTTCGCGGCGCCCCTTGAGCAGGGCTTCGCTGTCGATCACTTCTTCCGGCGGGACCACGCGGACCGGACGGTCGCGGAGGGTCAGCGTTTCGGGGCGCAGCAGTACAGCAGCTTGAGTGTTCATCGTCTGGACTCGTTGCGAGGGGCGAGTCAAATGATAATGATTCTCAGTTGACAATCAACAACCATTCTCACTTTGATAGATGGCATTAATGATCGACTACCCAACTTCGATAGCCTTTATCAATCGCCATGTGTGGGTGGTCGCCCGTCGGGTGACCTGCCGCGCCGGCCTGCGGCCGCCACTACCCTGGAGGGACGGCGCCTGTTGCAGACGCCCTGCTCCGCTCCGCGCAGCGACCCCGCTTCTGTCTGCCGCCGCCGCAGCAGCGGTAGTGCCGGCCGCTGGCCGGCTCTCCGGATCCCGACAGACGCAATCAGGCAAAGACCGCTTCCACCTGCTGCCAGATTCCTTCATCGAGCTGCTCGAACAGCGCCAGGGCGCCCAGGTTCTCTTCCAGCTGGCTGACCCGGCTGGCGCCGAGGATCACGCTGGAAACATTCGGATTGCGCAGGCACCAGGCGATCGCCAGCTGCGCCGGCGAGACGCCCAGCTGCGCGGCCAGTGCGGTGTAGCGCCGCACCCGCTCCATGCGGTCGCTGCCATCGTCGAGCACCTGCGCCTTCAGCCAGCCCAGCTGTTCCTGGCCCAGCCGCGACTGCGGGTCCACGCCGGCGTTGTACTTGCCGGTCAGCAGGCCCGAGGCCAGCGGCGACCAGATGGTGGTGCCCAGGCCAGCCTCGGCATACAGCGGCGCGTATTCGCGCTCCACCCGCTCGCGGTGCAGCAGGTTGTACTGCGGCTGTTCCATCGAGGGCGCATGCAGGTTGCGCGCGCGGGCGATGTCCACCGCCTCCTGGATCTGCGCGGCCGACCATTCCGACGTGCCCCAGTACAGCACCTTGCCCTGGCGGATCAGGGTATCCATGGCCTGCACGGTCTCGGCGATCGGGGTATCCGGATCCGGGCGATGGCAATAGTAAAGGTCCAGGTACTCCACCCGCAGGCGCTTGAGCGCGGCGTGGCAGGCGTCGGTGACATGCTTTCGCGACAGCCCGTGCTGGGTCGGGCGCGGGTCGTCGACGGCGCCGAAAAACACCTTGCTGGAGACGCAGAAGCCATCGCGCGGCAGGCGCAGGTCGGCGATCACATCGCCCATCACCTGCTCGGCGCGGCCGCGGGCATAGCCTTCGGCGTTGTCGAAGAAATTGACCCCGGCATCCCAGGCGGTGGCGATCAGCTTGCGGGCCTCATCGCGGCCGATCTGGTCGCCGAAGGTCACCCAGGCCCCGAAGGACAGGGCCGAGAGCTTCAGGCCGGTGGAGCCAAGACGGCGATAGAGCATGTGGTTCTCCTGCTGCGGGCCCGCGACCGGGCCGGATCGATGCCGGTAAGTGTAGAGCGGGGCGGCGCAGTTCCGCGCGGCTTGCCGCGGCGGCGGTCTCACGCCCCGTGACACGCCGCACGGAAACCGGGCCATGCCTTGCCGATACAGGCCCGATCACGACCGATCGGCTCGCGGACGCTGCTTTTCCTTGCCCCGCCCCTGCCGCTGCTCTAGGCTTCCCGTTTTTCGCGGCGCCCCAAGGGAAGTCTCATGGTCGAAGGTTTGGGCAGGATTGGCTTCGGCCTGTTCGGGTTGGCAGTGCTGATCGGCATTGCCTGGTTGTTCTCGAACAACAAGCGGGCTGTCGACTGGCGCCTGGTCGTCACCGGTATCGCACTGCAGATCGCCTTCGCGGCGGTGGTGCTGCTGGTCCCGGGTGGCCGTGATGTGTTCGACGCGCTGGGCAAGGGCTTCGTCAAGATCCTGGAGTTCGTCAACGCCGGCTCGGGCTTCATCTTCGGCAGCCTGATGGACACCAGCCAGTTCGGTTTCATCTTCGCCTTCCAGGTGCTGCCGACCATCATCTTCTTCTCGGCGCTGATGGGGGTCATGTACCACCTCAACGTGATGCAGATGATCGTGCGCGGCATGGCCTGGGCGATCACCAAGATCATGCGTGTGTCCGGTGCGGAAACCACCAGCGTCTGCGCCAGCGTGTTCATCGGCCAGACCGAAGCGCCGCTGACGGTACGCCCGTACATCGCCAAGATGACCCAGTCCGAGCTGATCACCATGATGATCGGCGGCATGGCGCACATTGCCGGCGGCGTGCTGGCCGCGTATGTGGGCATGCTCGGTGCCGGCGATCCGGTCGAACAGGCCTTCTACGCCAAGCATCTGCTGGCCGCGAGCATCATGGCGGCCCCGGCGACCCTGGTGGTGGCCAAGCTGCTGGTGCCCGAGACCGGTACCCCGCTGACCCGCGGCACGGTCAAGATGGAAGTGGAGAAGACCTCCAGCAACATCATCGACGCGGCTGCCGCCGGCGCCGGCGACGGCCTCAAGCTGGCGCTGAACATCGGTGCGATGCTGCTGGCCTTCATCGCCCTGATCGCCCTGATCAACGCGCCCCTGACCTGGCTGGGTGACATCACCGGCCTGGCCGCGCTCATCGGCCGCCCGACCGACCTGTCCACGCTGTTCGGCTTCCTGCTGGCCCCGATCGCCTGGGTGATCGGCACCCCGTGGGCCGATGCCACCACGGTGGGCTCGCTGATCGGCCAGAAGGTGGTGATCAACGAGTTCGTGGCGTATTCGGAGCTGGCCAAGATCATCCGAGGCGAGGTGCCGGGCACGGTGCTGTCGGCCGAGGGTCGCCTGGTCGCCACCTACGCGCTGTGCGGTTTTGCCAACTTCAGCTCCATCGCGATCCAGATCGGTGGTATTGGTGGGCTGGCGCCAGAGCGTCGCCACGATCTGGCCAAGTTCGGCCTGCGTGCCGTGCTCGGCGGTACCATTGCCACCTTCATGACGGCGACCATCGCCGGCGTGCTGACGCATTTCAGCTGATATCCGTTCCCTGAGAAACAGTCTTTATGAGTAGCAGTGTCGTCGTAATCGGTTCCTTCAATGTGGATCATGTCTGGCGTTGTGAGTCGCTCCCGGCCCCGGGTGCGACCATCGCCGGCCGCTACAGCACCGGTCCCGGCGGCAAGGGCTTCAACCAGGCCGTGGCCGCCCGCCGTGCCGGCGCGCCGACCACGTTCCTGTGCGCGCTGGGCGATGACGCCGGCGGTGCGATGGCGCGCGGCCTGGCCGAGCAGGATGGCTTTGCGCTGACCGCCGAAGCCAGCAGCGAGCCGACCGGCACCGGCGGTATCTATGTCGACAGCCGGGGCCGCAACACCATCGTGATCGGCCCGGGGGCCAACGCCGCGCTGAGCCTGGACTTCGTCGAACAGCAGCGCGCGCTGCTGGCCGGTGCCAAGGTGGTGCTGGCGCAGCTGGAATCGCCGGTGGAAACCATCGAGGCCGCCCTGGCGATCGCGCGTGAAGCCGGTGCCACCACCGTGCTCAACGTGGCGCCTGCCGATGCACCCTCCAGCATCGGCCTGCTCAAGCTGGCCGATGTGCTGACCCCGAACGAGACCGAGTTCGCTGCCCTGCTCGGCCGTCATGTCGGCGAGCGCGTGGATGCCAACGACGTCGCCGCGCTGGATGGCGCCAGCCTGCATGCGCTGTGCCGCAAGCTGGTCGGCAACGGCACCGTGGTGGTGACGTTGGGTTCGGTCGGTGTATTCGTGTCGCACGCCGAAGAAAACCTGCGTGGCGACACGCAGCCGTACTACCGCGTGGGCGCCGAGCAGGTGCAGGTGCTGGACACCACCGGTGCAGGCGATGCGTTCAACGGCGCCCTGGTCGCCTCGATCGCGCAGGACCCGGAGGCGGCGTTTGCCCGCCACGTGCGTTTCGCCAATCAGTTCGCCGGTCGTTCGACCGAGAAGGAAGGCGCCGCCGCGGCGATGCCGCACTTCACCCCGGCCGACGCCGAAAACAAGTAAGCGTCACCGGTGTGGATACCAAGAGGCCAGCGTTCGCGCTGGCCTTTTTTTTTGGAAGCGGCAGTCCCCACCGTTGGTGGGTACGATGCGCCAGGCCTACCGCAAGCGTCGGGGCCGCGTGATCCACAGCGCCAGCGCGCCCACCAGGAGTCCGGCAAGCACGTCCAGCAGATCGTGCTGCCAGGTGGTGAGCGTCGAGAGCAGGATCAGCCCACAGGCGCCGTGCCACAGCCAGCGCAGTGCCGTCGCATCGGCCTGCAGCCACTGCCGCCATGCCTGCCAGACCACCACCAATACCGCGGCGTGCAGCGACGGCGCCATGTTGAACGGCGCCTCGAACGCGCGCAGCTGTGCGAACAACAGCCCGCTCACGCCATCCGGCTGGGGCAAAACACGCACGTTGCCGGTCGGCCAGCACACGAAGGCGAGCATGCAGGCGGCCTGCACCAGCGCGATGGCCAGCGCATGGCGGCGCAGGGCCGATCGGGTCGGGCAGAGGAAGAACGTCAGCGGGTACAGCAGGTTCAGGGCCAGGTACGGCCAGATCGTCCACGCCCAGAACGGAATCGCCTCGTCCCAGCGACCGTGCAGGCTATAGGTCTGGGCTTGGCTGGCGGCCCAGTGGTTGGTCCAGCTGTAGCCGTGGATGAACATGGCGCCGAGCAGCAGCATCCACAGCATCGCCTCGCGCCAGGGCGGCTGGAGGACGGACGCGGTGGCAACAGGCGGCGTGGGCACGCGCGCACCCTAGCAGAACGTGGCCCGCCTGTTTGCCGCTATCCTTGCGTTTTCGCGGATACACGGACTGTACGCAGTGGCAGCAGCAGGCAGTCAGGAACACGCCGGCCCGCACGTGGGCGAACCGCGCTGGACGCGCAATCCGGCCTGGGCGCTGTTTCCGCAGACCCATGCGCAGCGCCCGCTGCTGCTGGTGTCCGGTGGCGCCGACGAACTGTATGTCGTCGATGAGGCCGACACCCCGACGGTCATCGAACGGATCCTCGGCCACTGGGAAAACGACACCCTGGCGATCCTGCAGGACGATGCCGAGTGCGGCCCGGCGGTCCGCCAGTTGATACGTCTCGGTGTGCTGGTGCCGCGGCGCGCCGCGCGCAGAGTGACGCGCTACGCAATCGACTGGCTCGGCGAACCGCTGCCCGGGTTGCCCGACGCCTTCGACCGGCATGCCAGCGCGGATCTGCAGCGCGTCGATGCCATCGCGGATGCCGACCTCCTCGTGCTGGTCCGGCACGGGCTGGGCTGGGAACAGGCCTTGGCCCACTACCGCACACAGATGCCGGTACAACCGCATCTGCTGCTCGACCTCAGCTATCACCACACGCTCGCGCTGGGCCCCTATGTAGTGCCCGGCCAGAGCGCCTGCGTGTATTGCCTGGGCAACCGGGTGCTGCGCCGCTGGGGCGAAGCACCCGTGCCGGCGATGCCGGCGGTCGCAGCGCAACCGGCCCGGATCGCGGCGCTGGTCGCCCCCTTGCTGGATCAGCCGCCGCTGTTGCTGGGCTATCTCGAACGCAGCGTCTGGCTCGACCTGCAGCGCCTGCACGGCGAACGCGACCGGGTGCTGCGGCTGCCGTGGTGCCCCGCCTGCCAGGGTGGCGAAGCGTCACTGCCACCACCGCTGTCCTTGCCTTGGGACACCGGGCGCCCGTGATAATGTGCGCCACGCGCCGGGCGTTTCCGCCCCGGTCAATGGAGTGACCTCATGTATCGCCTGCCGACCCAGTTCGATGCCAGTGCCTCACGCCAGGACCTTGCCGCGGCAGGCGGCGGCTCGACGTCGACCACCTGCAGTTCCTGCATCGTCACCCTGCTCGGCACCTCGGTGCTGTCGGCGGTGGTGCTTGGCAAGCTGGACCCCGTAACAACTGCGGCCGTCAGCAGCGACGCACACGCCACGGTCGCCAGCGTCGACACCGGTACGGACCTCCCCCCCCAGCCACCTGCGTTGCCGCAGACACCGATCAGCGCTGCGACGCCGGACCGTCCGGACACCCCCGTCGCTGTCGTGCCGGTGGCCGGATTGAGCCGCACCAGTCGGGTGTTGCTCGGGCTGTTCGCCTTGCCGCTGGCCGCGATCGGCGGTGGCATTTTCATGAGCACCGCCAACCCGATATTCGGGCTGTTCGTCGCCGTGGGGCTGTATCTGGGCATCTATGCCCTCGTCTACGAACGCGCGGGGCGTTCGCTCGGGCGCGGCATCGGTATCGCCATCGGGCTGCTGCTGGGCCTGTTCGCCGTCGGCGCGCTCGAGATGATGCTCTGGCTGAGCGTGTTGAAATGAGCCGCGCCGCCGTGCAGGCGGCGCTGGAAACGCCCACGCTGTCGTCGCACCTGCTGCATGGCGCGGCGCGTCCGCGCTGCGGTCTGGTGCGCCCGGCACAGCCGATCGAGGCCAACCCCTGCGATGCCACCGGGCCCTTGTTCGAGGGACGGCGCGTACACAATGCCGCCACCCCGGCCGATCCGGCCAATCCCTGGCAGGGCGTCTCTGGCGCGGTCGCGCTGGAGGCCGATGCGGCCGCCGATGGCGCGGTTGCCGAAGCCCTGGAGCGACTGGCGGCGGCGCAGGCGGGCCTGGAGGTGCGTCGCCGCGATGCGCTGACGCCCGCACAACGCCTGGACGAATCGGCCTTCGCGCTGTTCTCGGCCCGACAACGCGCAACGCCGGGTTTTCCATGGCCGATGCCCGAACGCGACGACGATCTGTTCGCCGCGGTGCATGCACTGGATGACAACCGGGTGGCCTGGGTGCCGCAGGAACTGGTCGGACTGGGGCCGCGCAGCGGCCAGGCGCGATTGCCGTCGACGTCCAGTGGCCTGGCGGCCTGGCGGGATGGCCGCGATGGGGCCTGGCTGGCGCTGCTGCGCGCGGCCCAGGAGCTGCTGGAGCGCGATGCGCTGGCGGTGACCTGGCTCAATGGCGTGGCCGGCCGGCGGATCGCCCTGCCGACCCAATGGCAGGCATTCGCGGACGCGCGCGGGGGCGAACTGCAGGCCTTCGACCTGACCCAGCACTGGAACCCGCACCCGGTGATCGCGGTCGCCGGCGGCATTCCGTTCGAAGGCCGCCCCCGCTACGTCCTCGGCATCGCCTGCCGCGCCGATCCGGGCGAGGCGCTGCACAAGGCGCTGCTGGAATGGCAGCAGGCGCTGACCTTCGCCGCGCATCTGTGTAGCCGCGAAAACGCGCGGCTTCCGCGTGAACCGGCCGCGCTGCGCAGCTTCGACGAACATGCCGCGTTCTACACCCTGCGCCCGGCGCTGTGGCCGCAGCTGCCGCTGCTGCGGGCGGCGGAGGACAGCACCTTGACGCTGCCCCCGCCGGGCGCCGCGGTCCTCCCCGCCGCACCGCGCGCGATTGCCGAGCTGGACATGCTGCGGCGTCGGCTCGGCCGTGCCGGCATCGCGCTGTACTACCGCGAGTTGACCACCACCGATGTGGCCGCGGCCGGCCTGCGGGTGATGCGCGTGCTGTCGCCGCAACTCAGTGGCCTGCATGCCGACGAGCGTGCACCGTTCCTTGGTGGCCGCTGCCAGGATGTGGCGTGGCGGTATCCCGGCGTGCCGCACAGCGGCGCGTTTCCCAATTCCTTCCCGCATCCATTGGGCTGATGCACGAGGACCGCATGCCGTCACCGCCCTCCCCCTGGCACGATGCCCCGCTGTTCCATCTGTTCTGGCACAACGGCGAGCTCAATCCCGCGCGCGCCGGGGTGATGCGCACGCGTATCGCCGAAGATGCCGCACGCCCCGGGTCGCCACCCCGCCCGGTGCATGCGGCCGCCGGCATCGCCCTGCCGGACCCGGTACAGCCGGGTGACGCCCTGGCGCAGCGCCACAGTGGCCGCCGCTTCGGTAACGCACGCTGGGGCACGCAGGAACTGGGGCGCGTGCTGGCCCCGCTGCGGGCCCGGCCCGGCGACAGTGACACGCGGCGCCTGCCGTCCGGCGGTGCCAAATACCCGATCCAGGCGTATGCCGCGCTGTACGGCACCGATGACGCGATCGCCGCAGAGCCGGGCATCCATTGGTACGACCCGATCGGGCATGCACTGGTGCCGGTGGGGCCCTGCCCGGCATGGTCGGCGCTGTCCAGGCTGCTCGGCGTGGATTGGCCGGAGCGGCCCGCCGCCGTGCTGTTCCTGATCGCCGAACCGGCCGGCACGCTGGCCAAGTACGGCGAGCGTGGTGGCCGCTTCGTATTGATCGAGGCCGGGGTCTGGCTGGGCGCACTGGGGGAGCAAGTGGCGGCGATGAACGCCGCCGGCTGCGCGATCGGCGCGTTCGAGGACGCCGCCGTGCTGGCCCTGCTCGGGCTCGACCCGCAGCGGCATCTGGCGGTGCTGGCCTATGCGTGTGGTCCGGCGCCGTGAGCGCGACCGTTGGTCGGCACCTATTCGCGCGTAACCGGTAACCGGCCAGCATCAGCCGCCACTGGGGGCGGCGGAAGCAATCGTCAAGCATATGCTCATGACCGGAGCGCATCAGGCCCTTCCGGATCGGCCTGAACAGGTACCGGTCCCTGCGTGGTTGCCGGCCAGCGGCCGGCACTACAATGCGCACATGCAGATTGGCCCCTACAACATCCAGCCCAACGTGGTGCTGGCGCCGATGGCCGGTGTCACCGACAAGCCCTTCCGCCTGCTGTGCAAACAGCTGGGTGCGGGCTTGGCTGCCTCGGAGATGACCATCTCCGATCCGCGCTTCTGGAACACCCGCAAATCGCTCCACCGCATGGACCATGCCGGCGAGCCGGACCCGATCAGCGTGCAGATCGCCGGGACCGAGCCGCAGCAGCTGGCCGAGGCGGCGCGCTACAACGTGGACCACGGTGCGCAGATCATCGACATCAACATGGGCTGCCCGGCCAAGAAGGTGTGCAACGCCTGGGCCGGTTCGGCGCTGATGCGCGATGAGGATCTGGTCGCGCGCATCCTGACCGCAGTGGTCAACGCGGTGGACGTGCCGGTCACCCTGAAAATCCGCACCGGCTGGGATTGCGACCATCGCAATGGCCCGCTGATCGCGCGCATCGCCGAAGACAGCGGCATCGCCGCGCTGGCCGTGCACGGGCGTACCCGCGACCAGCACTACACCGGCACCGCCGAGTACGAGACCATCGCCGCGATCAAGGCCGCGCTGCGCATTCCGGTGATCGCCAACGGCGACATCGATTCACCGCAGAAGGCCGCGCAGGTGCTCAAGCAGACCGGCGTGGACGCGGTGATGATCGGTCGCGCCGCCCAGGGCCGCCCGTGGATCTTCCGCGAGGTGGCGCATTACCTGGCCACCGGCGCGCTGCTGGCGCCGCCGTCGGTCGCCGAGGTACGCGACCTGCTGCTGGGCCACCTGCATGCGCTGCATGATTTCTATGGCGAGCAGCAGGGCGTGCGCATCGCGCGCAAGCACCTGGGCTGGTACGCCAAGGACCGGCCGGAAAACGCCGCCTTCCGTGCGGTGGTCAACCGCGCCGAGGATGCGGCCAGCCAGGTCGCCCTGACCACCGAATATTTCGACGCCCTCGCCGCCGGCGAGTCGTTGTCGTCCGCTGCCTGAGCCTTCGCCATGACCCCGCCCATCACTGCACCGACCTATCTCCACGGCTTCTCCGATACCGAGCAGCACCGCCTGGTCACCCAGTCGCGCCTGTTCGAATCGAGCATCTTCAGCGGCATCGATTACGGCGGCGCCACGCGCCTGCTGGAAGTCGGCAGCGGCGTCGGGGCACAGACGGACATCCTGCTGCGGCGGTTCCCGGAACTGCATGTCACCGGCGTGGACCTGAGCGAGGCGCAGCTGGCCACCGCCGCCACCAACCTGGCCAAGACGCCGTGGTGCCGCGAGCGCTACACGCTGCTGCAGGCCGATGCCGGCAACCTGCCGTTCGGCGCGCGTGAGTTCGATTCGGCCTTCCTGTGCTGGGTGCTGGAGCATGTGCCGTCACCGGCGCGGGTGCTCAACGAGGTGCGCCGTGTGCTGGTGCCGGGTTCGCCGGTGTATGTCACCGAAGTGATGAACGCCTCGTTCCTGCTCGATCCGTACTCGCCGCATATCTGGCGCTACTGGATGGCCTTCAACGATTTCCAGTACGACCACGGGGGCGATCCGTTCGTCGGTGCCAAGCTCGGCAACCTGCTGCTGGCCGGTGGCTTCCGCGATGTGCACACCGAGATCAAGACCATCCACCTGGACAACCGCGAACCGGCCCGTCGCAAGACCATGATCGCGTTCTGGGAGCAGCTGCTGTTGTCGGCCGCCGATCCGCTGCTGGAGGCCGGGCTGGTCGACCAGGAAACGGTGGATGGCATGCGCCGCGAGTTCAGCCTGGTCCAGAACGACCCCAATGCGGTGTTCTTCTTCTCCTTCGTGCAGGCCCGCGCGACCGTGTACTGACCGCGTCGCGGACCTACCGCGTCGCCCAGGCGATCACGGTCACCACGACCGCGGCGGCCAGCAGCAACCAGATGCCCAGTCCGCCCCGGTCCCCCGGGGCCACCGTGCTGCCACCGGCGGTGTTGCGGGCCCCTTCGCGCGGGCGTGCGGTGGGCGTGCTGCCCACTTCCAGGGTACCGGTGGCCGGCCGCTGGCTGCGCTCGGTGAGCTTGTTCTGCATGCGTCGCGCGCGCTCGGGATCGACCTTGCGCAGCTCGTCCAGCAGCACCTGCTGCTGGCGCGCGCGGTCCGGCTGCGCCTTGGCCTTGTGCAGGATCTCGCGCAACGGCACCGCCGGCTGCTCGGCCGAGCGGCCCGGGGTCACCTCCAGCAACAGCGCGCGGTATTCCGGCGGCACATCGGCCAGCCGCGTGTAGCGCGTGCCATTGATCTCCATTTCAAACCGTTCGGTCACGGTGCCTCCGTCCAACCTGCCTTCGGTGCGATCACGTCGGTGCTCGGCGGCGCATGCCAGATGCGCTGCCACAGGGCCGCGAACCGGCGCTTCAGCATCGTCCTGCCCGGCTCCCCTTCATACGCCGGGCGCAGCTGTCGCGGTGTGATCCCGGCCCAGCCATCGCCTTCCGCCCGCGCAACCGCGAAGGTGAAGGTGTAGTCCGGCTCCAGGCCCATGCGCAGATCGCTGAGCCGCAGTTCGCCATCGACCACCTGGGCACGCATGAAGCCGCGGTTGAACCAGTTCAGCCGCTGCACGGCCGGCAGCTCGGCTGCCTGGCGCAGGGCCTGCACGTTGGAGGGATGGCCCTCGAAGGTCATCGGGCCGCGGTCGGCGATCAGCGAGCGTTCGCCGATCACGTAGCCGTTGGGCGTCATCGCCACCACCTGCCAGAGCAGCGTGTTGAACGGCATCGCCACCGAGAAGCGCGGCGCATCCCCCAGCCCCATCGCCGCCAGCGCGCGATCGGCGTCGCGATCGACGGTGTGCTTGGCCAGCAACGACCAGCCCAGGTAACCACTGCTGAGCACCAGCCCGGCCACCAGCGCTTTCTGCGCCAGCGGACGCGCCCGCGCGAACCATGCCACTGCGCAGGCGAGCAGCAGCCACACGGTGTACAGCGGGTCGATGATGAAGACGCTGGCCCACATCGTCGGGTGCGGGGTGAACGGCCACCACAGCTGGGTGCCGTAGACGGTGAAGGCATCCAGCAGCGGATGGGTGATCAGCGCCAGCAGGATCGCCCAGAACCAGCGCCCCGGCGCCTGCGCCACGCGGCCGTGACCGAACCGTTTGAACAGCCACCAGATCAGCGCAGCCACCCACGGCAGCACCAGCAGCGAGTGACTGTAGCTGCGGTGCTCGACCATCAGCGCCACGGGATCGGCAGCAGTGAAGGCCAGTACCAGCGCATCCAGGTCCGGCAGGGTGCCGAGTGCGGCACCGGCCAACAGGGCCGCGCGGCGATGGCCGGCCGGGGCGATGGCGGCGGCGACCGCGCCGCCGAGAACGATCTGGGTAAAGGAGTCCATCGGCCGATGCTAGCAGCCGGGACTGGCCATGCGCCTCTGCCGTTCTGCTCAGGCCGCTCTGGCCAATTCGGCGCTGCCGGGCAGCGCCACCAGGGTCTGCCCGGTGTGATCCAGCAGCCGCAGGCTCCCATCCGGGTCTTCGGCCAACGCGGTCAGGCTTTCCACCCAGTCACCGTCGTTGGCATAGATCAGCCCGTCGCGCTCGACCAGCGCGGCACGGTGGATATGCCCGCAGACGATGCCATCCAGACCGCGCCGCCGCACATCCTCAAGCCCGGCCTGGACGAAGCGCTCGATGTAACGCTCGGCCGCGCCGCTGCGCTTCTTGAGGAATTCGGAGAGCGACCAGTAGCGCTGGCCGAGCCGTCGTCGCGCGGCATTGAGCAGGTGGTTGCCGGTGAGGATGCGGTAGTACAGCCAGTCCCCGAACTGTTCCTGCAGGCCGCCGAAGTGGGTGACACCGTCGTAGTCATCGCCGTGCACGACCAGCAGCCGGCGCCCGTCGGCGGTCACATGGATTGCCCGGCGCCGCACCTGCATGGCCGGCAGCATCAGCCCGCAGACCTTGCGCAGCGAGGCATCGTGGTTGCCCGGGATGTAGATGATCTCGGTGCCGGTGCGCTGCAGCGCGTGCAGCGCCTGGATCACCTCGCTGTGGGCCGGCCGCCAGGCGGCCCGGCGGTGCGCCATCCACCACAGGTCGATGATGTCGCCCACCAGATACAGCCGTTCGCAGCGCAGCTCGGCCAGGAACCGGGCCAGTTCGGCGGCATGGCAGTGGCGTGAGCCCAGGTGCACGTCAGACAGGAAGACGGCCCGCCGATGGGGCGCCAGGGTCGTCACGGGCCGTGGGGCGGCCTCCCGCGCGTCGCGCTGCTCGAATGCGTGCATGGCGTGCTCCTCAGGTCCGGCGGCCGGATGCGCCGAAGCCTGCACGGCCCCGGCGACAGCCCGATGGCGGTTTGACGACGGGCGGGTGACACGCCCCGGCCTCGGGAGCATCCGGGCGCCCGCCCATCGGCACAGGCGGCAGGCCATTTGTCACGCTCGTGGAACACTGGGCGGCGACCCTGGGCCCCAATCCCGTCACACCGGGCCCTGCGACGGGCACGCGGGCTTAACCACGGGCAACCCGTGCTGACGCACAATGCAAGTGCGCGACTTGCCGTGTATCATTCGCGGCCATCTTTCCATCCGAATCAAAGGATATTACGCCTGATGTCCAGCTACCTGTTCACCTCCGAATCGGTCTCCGAAGGCCATCCGGACAAGATTGCCGACCAGATCTCCGATGCGGTGCTGGACGCGATCCTGACCCAGGACAAGCGTGCGCGCGTGGCCTGCGAAACCATGGTCAAGACTGGCGTGGCCATCGTCGCCGGTGAAATCACCACCAGCGCCTGGATCGACCTGGAAGCCTTGACCCGCAAGGTGATCCTGGACATCGGCTACGACAGCTCCGACGTCGGCTTCGATGGCGCGACCTGCGGCGTGCTGAACCTGATCGGCAAGCAGTCGCCGCACATCGCCCAGGGCGTGGACCGTAAGAAGCCCGAAGAAATGGGCGCTGGCGACCAGGGCCTGATGTTCGGCTATGCCACCAACGAGACCGACAGCTACATGCCGGCCGCGATCCACCTGTCGCACCGCCTGGTCGAGCAGCAGGCCAAGATCCGCAAGAAGAAGAATTCGCCGCTGTCCTGGCTGCGCCCGGATGCCAAGAGCCAGGTCACCCTGCGCTATGAAAACGGTGCCGTCTCGGCCATCGACGCGGTGGTGCTGTCGACCCAGCACGCCCCGGGCGTGAAGCAGAAGGACCTCATCGAGGCCGTCCGCGAAGAGATCATCAAGCCGGTGCTGCCGGCCAAGTGGCTGCACAAGGGCACCAAGTTCCACATCAACCCGACCGGCAAGTTCGAGATCGGCGGCCCGGTGGGCGACTGCGGCCTGACCGGCCGCAAGATCATCGTCGACACCTACGGCGGCTGGGCCCGTCACGGGGGTGGTGCGTTCTCGGGCAAGGATCCGTCCAAGGTCGACCGTTCGGCGGCTTACGCGGCCCGTTACGTCGCCAAGAACGTCGTGGCTGCCGGCCTGGCCGACCGTTGCGAAGTGCAGGTCTCCTACGCCATCGGCGTGGCCGAGCCGACCTCGATCTCGGTCACCACCTTCGGCACCGGCAAGATCAGCGATGACAAGATCGAAAAGCTGATCCGCAAGCATTTCGACCTGCGCCCGTACGGCATCATCCAGATGCTGGACCTGATCCACCCGATGTACCAGCAGACTGCGGCCTACGGTCACTTCGGCCGCAAGCCGAAGGACTTCAGCTACCTCAACGCTGCTGGCGAAACCGTCAACGCGACCGCCTTCTCCTGGGAGAAGACCGATCGCGCCGCCGCCCTGCGCGCGGATGCGAAGTTGAAGTAAGAAATGGGCCGCGAAAGCGGCCCTTTTCTTACGGGTAGAGCCGACCGTTGGTCGGCTGGCCGCGCGCAGCGCGGCAATGATCGAAACAAACGACGGGTCGCGAAAGCGGCCCGTCGTCGTTCGGGCACCCCGCCCAGCCGACCAACGGTCGGCTCTTCCGGGCGGGCAACCGGGCGGGCAACCGGGCGGGCAACCGGCGCTACACTCTGTCCATGCCCGAATTCAAATCCAACCAGCTGTCCATGACGGTGCTGATGTCGCCGGACATGGCCAATTTCTCCGGCAAGGTGCACGGCGGTGCCGTGCTGCGCCTGCTCGACCAGGTCGCCTATGCCTGCGCCAGCCGCTATGCCGGCAGCTACGTGGTCACCCTGTCGGTGGACCAGGTGATGTTCCGCCAGCCGATCGCGGTCGGCGAGCTGGTCACCTTCCTGGCCTCGGTGAACTACACCGGCACCTCCTCGATGGAGATCGGGGTCAAGGTGGTGGCCGAGGACATCCTCAAGCGCAGCGTGCGCCACGCCAACAGCTGCTTCTTCACCATGGTCGCGGTGGACGACGACGGCAAGCCGACCCCGGTGCCGCCGCTGGTGCTGGAGACCGCCGACGAACGCCGCCGGCATGCCGCCGCGTTGATCCGCCGCCAGCTGCGCGAAGAGATGGAGCAGCGCCACCTGGAGCTGCTGGCATCCAATCCGCCTGCACCGGGCGATCTGGTCGAGCGGGTCTGAGCCCTGGGCCATGACCAACGGTCATGGCCTACCGGCCAGGTATCGACCGTTGGTCGATACCTGCCATATGGCGCGCGCTGCCGGCCAGCGGCCGGCACTACCCGGCGTGGCCTATCCGGTGTTCTGTACGCCCTGCGAAACACCGTTCACGCACGCCACCAGCGCGCGCAGCACATCGTCGTCTTCGCCCCCGCTCTCCCGCCAGCGGCGCAGCAGGTCCACCTGCAGCACGCTGATCGGATCGATGTAGGGATTACGCAGGCGGATCGACAGCGCCAGGCGCTGGTCGTGCTGCAGCAGTGCGTCCTGCCCGGTCAATGCCAGGATCCACTGTGAGGTGAGCTCAAGCTCGCCCTGGATCTGCGGGAAGAAGCGGCCATGCAACGCACCGGACAACTGCGAGAACTGTTCGGCGATGGTCAGGTCGCCCTTGGACAGCACCATCGCGATGTCGTCCAGGAAGGTGCTGAAGAACGGCCAGTCGCGCGCCATCTCTTTCAGGAGGCCTTCGTGACCGGCATCGATCGCCGCCTGCAGGCCACTGCCGACGCCATACCAGCCCGGGATAACGGCACGCGCCTGGCTCCACGCAAACACCCATGGAATCGCGCGCAGGTTGGTCAGTGCGGCATCCTCGCCCAGCCGGCGCGAAGGGCGTGAGCCCAAGGTCATCCGCTCGATGACGTCGATCGGCGTGGCCAGGCGGAAGTACTGCATGAAGTCTTTCTGGCCGACGAAGGCGCGGTACGCCTCCGCACTCTTCTGCGCGATCAGGTCCATCACCGGGCGCCACTGTTCCTCGCGCGGTTCCGCTGCGCGCGGGCGCAGGCTGGAGCGCAGCACCGCACCGGTGGACTGCTCCAGCGAGCGCAGCGCCAGTGCACGGATGCCGTACTTGCGATGGATCACTTCGCCCTGCTCGGTCACGCGCAGACGGCCGTCGATGCTGCCGCGCGGCGAGGCATCCACGGCGTGCGTGGTCTTGCCACCCCCGCGGCTGATCGAGCCGCCACGGCCGTGGAAGAAGGTCAGCCGGATGTCGTTCTCGGCGGCGACGTCCAGCAGTTCCACCTGGGCGCGCTGCAGCCCCCAGCGCGAGGCCGCGATACCACCGTCCTTGCCACTGTCCGAATAGCCGAGCATCACCATCTGCACATCACCGCGCGAGGCCAGGTGCGTGCGGTAGACCGGGTCGGCCAGCAGATCGCGCAGGGTGTCGGTACCGCGCTTGAGGTCATCCACGGTTTCGAACAACGGCGCGATGTCCAGCGGCACCGCGCCGGCGTCATCCACCAGGCCGCCGCGGCGCGCCAGCGCGAGTACGGCGAGCACATCGCTGCGGTCGTGCGCCATCGAGATGATGTAGCTGCCCAGCGCATCGGCACCGTGTCGCCGGCGTGCATCGGCCAGTGCCGCGAACACTGCATCCAGCCGCTCACCGCCCTCCTCATCGCTCGCCGGCAGCGCCTGCTCGCCACTGGCGAACGGGGCCAGGCGCGCGGCGCGGGTGACCGCGTCGGCGGCGTCCCAGGCGTCCTGCCCATCCAGCACACTGGCGAGCGCGCGGCCGTGCACGCTGGACTCCTGGCGCACGTCCAACCGTGCCAGATGGAAGCCAAAGGTACGCACCCGCCACAGCAGGCGGCGCACCGCGAAACCGCCCGCGTGGTCGCCCTTGTTGTCGTGCAGGCTGCGCAGGATCAGCTCGATGTCGTCGGTGAGTTCCTGCGGCGACGCGTAGGCGCCTTCCGCATCGTCCATCGTCGCCTGCACGCGTGCGCGCATGCGGTCGTTGAGCAGGCGGTAGGGCATGTCGGCATGTCGCGGCCGCGAGGTGACCTTGGGCAGCAGCACCTTGTACTGCTCCACACGTGCCTGCAGCGCATCGCTGACCGCCACCCGCTCGGTGGACTGGCTGAGCAGGCTGGCCAGCTGCAGCAGGTCTTTCTGGTAGCGGCCGAGTACGGCCTGGCGCTGCGCATCGAGCGTGTTGCGGATGGTGCCGGCGTCCACGTTCGGATTGCCATCCATGTCGCCGCCCACCCACGTGCCGAAGCGCAGCAGGCGCGGCAGCGGCAGTTCCTCGCCGTAGGTATCCAGCAGCGCCTGCTGCAGCGATTCGTACAGCACCGGAATCACCCGGTACAGCACCTGCACCAGGTAGAAGCCGACATGCTCCCGCTCGTCGTCCACGGTCGGGCGCACAGGCGAGGAATCGGTGGTCTGCCACGACGCCGTCAGGGCCATGCGGAAACGTGCCGCGTCGGCGGCGGCTTCACCCGGCGTGCGCTGGCCGTCGAGGTTGTCGACCAGGCTGGCAACCATCAACTGCTCTTTTTCCAGCAGCGCACGGCGGACCGCTTCGGTCGGATGCGCGGTGAACACCGGCTCGATATCGATGCGCGGCAGCCACTCGGCAAGCTCGGTCAGGGTCACGCCCTGCGCTTTGAGATTGACCAGTGCGTCCTGCAGGCCATCCGGCTGCGGTGTGGCCGTACCGGCACGCTGGTAGTCACGGCGACGTCGGATGCGGTGCACGCGCTCGGCGATGTTCACCACCTGGAAGTAGGTGCTGAACGCACGCACCATCGCTTCGGCGCGCTCGGGCGGCAGGCCGGTCAGGGCATCGTTGAGGTCGGACAGCGGGGCGTCGCTTTCGCGGCGGGCGATGGCGCGCGTACGCACCTGTTCCACATCATCGAAAAACTGCGTTGAGACCTGCTCGGCGAGCAGGTCGCCGACCAGTGCGCCGAGTCGGCGTACATCGTCACGCAGGGGAATATCGGGAGTGGCAAAAACGATGCTGCTACGGTACTCGTTCATCTGCGACGCACTGGCCTCGGGAACGGAATCCGCTCAAGCCTAACCCACAATCGCGTCGTTGCTGCGTCGCGCAAATAGTTACATCTGGTAGTGCCGGCCGCTGGCCGGCGCTTGCCGATCATTTTTCGTACCGGCCAACGGCCGGTACCTACCCGTCATTTTTCGTACCGGCCAACGGCCGGTATCAACGACCAGGATCCGCATCGGATCGTGGCCGGCCCCATCGCGATGGGTGCCGGCCAGGGCCGATCAGCGCTTCTTCTTGACCGGCTTGCCCTCGCCTACGGTCTGCTCCAGCCACCGCTCGCTTTCGGCCAGCATGGTCATGATCGATTCGCGCGCGCGGTAAGCATGCGATTCGTTGGGCAGCATCACCAGGCGCGAGGTACCACCCAGCCCCTTCACCGCGGCGAACATGCGCTCGCTCTGGATCGGGAACGTGCCGGAGTTGTTGTCGTCCACGCCGTGGATGAAGAGGATCGGGTCCTTGATCTTGTCGGCATAGTTGAACGGCGACATCTTCTGGTAGACGTCCTGCGCCTGCCAGTAGTTGCGCTCTTCGGCCTGGAAGCCGAACGGGGTCAGCGTGCGGTTGTACGCACCGCTGCGCGCGATGCCGGCCTTGAACAGGCGGGTATGCGCGAGCAGGTTGGCGGTCATGAACGCACCGTAGGAGTGGCCACCGATCGCGATGTGCTCACGGTCGGTCACGCCACGCCGCACCACTTCATTCACGGCCGCCTCGGCATTGGCGATCAGCTGCGGCAGGTAGGTGTCGTTCGGCTCCTTGTCGCCCTCGCCGATGATCGGCATCGAGGGGCTGACCAGCACCGCGTAGCCCTTGGCCAGGAACGCCTGCGGGCCCCAGTAGCTGATCGCGTTGAAGCGGTACGGGGAATCGGTGACCTGGCTGGCGGCCTCGGCCGTCTTGAACTCGCCCGGATAGGCCCACATCAGCAGCGGCAACGGACCGTCCTTCTTCGCGTTGTAGCCCGGCGGCAGCATCAGCGTGGCGGTCAGGTCGACGCCATCGTTGCGCTTGTAGCGGATCTGCTCCTTGCTCACCCCACGCAGCTGCGGCAGCGGGTGCTGGAAGTGGGTCAACGCCTTCGGTGCGGCGGTGGCATCGGCCAGCGACTGCACGTAGAAGTTGGCCGGCTCGTCGGGCGATTCACGGGTCAGCAGCAGCGAGGTGCCCTCCTGGTCAAGCAGCGCCACCGGCGCGGCGTAGGACGGCGCCTGCGAGTGGAACAGGCGGGTGGTCTGCTTGCTGTCCAGATCAAGGCGATCCACGAACGGACGGTCGCCTTCCGGCGAGGCGCCCAGCCCGTACAGGAAGATGCTGCGGCCATCGGCGCTGACCTGCAGGCGCGAGCGACCGTTGACGTCGCGCACCAGGCCCGGGCGGCCCGGGTCGTTGTAGCGGTCCTGGGAGGAACGCGCCGACAGCAGTTCCGCCGCCTTCTCCGGCTGGTCCGGCGCGATCCGCCACTGCTTGACCTCGCGGTTCTTCCACCACGATTCGTTGAGCAGCGCCAGATCGCCACGGCCCCACTGGATACCCGCATAACGGCTGCCCAGCTGCGCCAGCGTCACCGGCGGCTTATCGAAGGGGGCGGCCTGCATCAGCACCGCATCGCGCACCTTGGCCTCGCGGTTCGGGTCGCCGCCGTCCTGCGCTTCGGCCCAGACCAGGGTCGCCGGTGCATCGGCGCGCCAGTCGATCCGGCGCACGCCGGTGGCCACCGCATCGTTGCCGGTCGGCAGGCCTTCCTTCAACGGCAGGTCGGCGACGGTGTGTTCGAGCTTGCCGTCCACGGCGGACAGCACTTCGATGCGACGCGCGAACGCGCTGGCCGGCACCAGATAGGAATACGGACGCACCACCCGCTCGCTCAGCAGGTAACGGCCATCCGGGGAGAGGGTGACATCCCAGTACACCCCACCGGTGGACAGCGGCGTGGTCACGCCGTTGAGCGCGACCTTGGCCGGCTGCGCGCTGGCGTAGTAGTCGAAGAGGCGGGCATCGGCCTCGTTCTTGAGCATGTCCTGGTAGGTACGGATCGTGCGCACACCGGCGTCGGCCTCGGTCTGCTGGATCGCCGGGCCGGTCGGGATGCCGCCGGCAGCCGGTGCCGCACCCTGGCCCTTGAGCTGCTGCATCACCAGCAGGCCGCGGCTGTCGGGCTGCCAGCTGTAGCCATCGCCCATCACGGTGTTCAGATCACCGACCAGGCGGCGCGCCGAACCGGCCTCGACATCGACGATCCACAGTTCATTGGTGCGGGTGGCCGCGTGCACCTGGTTGAAGGCGATGTACTTCTGGTCCGGCGACCAGGCAAAGGTGGCGATCGACAACGGCTGCGGCAACCCGCTGATCTGGCGCTCCTTGCCATCGGCGACGCTCATCAGCCACAGCTTGTCGGCGAAGCTGAAACGGCTGGCCGAATGCGTGGCCGGGTTGATGCGCAGGCCGGCCAGCTTCAGTTCGGGCTGGGCCACGTCGTTGATCGACGGCAGCGGCGGTGTCTGCAGCAGCGCGGCCAGGTCACGGCGCGGGGACAGGCTCAGGGTCGGGGCACGCGGCGCATCGACCACGGCCTGCAGGGCCGGCGACGGTAGCTCGTAGCCGCCCTGATCGCCCTTGGCGGCGGCTGCGGTCGGCGCAGTGGTCTTCGCGGCCGGGGCGGCGGCCAGCGCCAACGGCGGCACCGCCAGCAGGGCCAGTCCGAGGATCAAGGTATGGCGCCACTGTGGAGCGCGTCGACCGGGGGTGCGTGTCATGGTGTGTGCCTGTGCTGATACGAACCCCCGACCTTAACAGCCGCGCGCCGATCGCCCCCCTGCCGATGGTTGGGGGCAGGGACCGATTCATGCCAATGCAACCGGCCGCGATATAATGGGTGACCCTCCACCGAGGGGCGCTGCGACCGTTCCGGACCTTCTCCGGGGGCGGCCAGGCTCGGTGGCCAGGATTGGTTCCAACGGCGCCCGGCGAACACGAGTATCGACTCGTCATTACACCGGAGCTTTGAATGAACGCTGTTGCCAAGACCTTCTCCACCGAAGGCGATTACAAGATTGCCGATATCTCCCTGGCCGATTGGGGCCGCAAGGAGCTGGACATCGCCGAGCATGAAATGCCGGGCCTGATGTCGATCCGTCGCAAGCACGCCGCCACCCTGCCGCTGAAGGGCGTGCGCGTGACCGGCTCGCTGCACATGACCATCCAGACCGCGGTGCTGATCGAGACCCTGAAGGACATCGGCGCGGACGTGCGCTGGGCCTCGTGCAACATCTTCTCGACCCAGGACCACGCGGCGGCGGCGATTGCCAAGTCGGGCACCCCGGTGTTCGCCTGGAAGGGCGAGTCGCTGGAGGAATACTGGGACTGCACCCTGGACGCACTGACCTTCACCCTGCCCGACGGCACCCTGACCGGCCCGGAGCTGGTGGTGGACGATGGCGGTGACGTGACCCTGCTGATCCACAAGGGCTATGAGCTCGAAAACGGCAGCGACTGGGTCAACGAGAAGGCCGCCTCGCACGAAGAGCAGGTCATCAAGAACCTGCTCAAGCGCGTCGCCAAGGAGCGCCCGGGTTACTGGGCCCGCGTGGTCAAGGACTGGAAGGGTGTCTCCGAAGAGACCACCACCGGCGTGCACCGCCTGTACCAGCTGGCCCAGGCCGGCACCCTGCTGATCCCGGCGATCAACGTCAACGACTCGGTCACCAAGAGCAAGTTCGACAACCTGTACGGCTGCCGCGAGTCGCTGGCCGATGGCCTCAAGCGCGCGATGGACGTGATGCTGGCCGGCAAGGTCGCCGTGGTGTGCGGCTACGGTGACGTGGGCAAGGGCTGCGCCGCGTCGCTGCGTGCCTACGGCGCACGCGTCGTGGTCACCGAGATCGATCCGATCTGCGCCCTGCAGGCCGCGATGGAAGGCTTCGAGGTCAACACCCTCGAATCCACCCTGGGCCGTGGCGACATCTACGTCACCACCACCGGCAACAAGGACATCATCCGCATCGAGCACCTGAGCGCGATGAAGGACCAGGCCATCGTCTGCAACATCGGCCACTTCGACAACGAGATCCAGGTCGATGCGCTGAACGCGCTGGCCGGCGTGCAGAAGATCAACATCAAGCCGCAGGTCGACAAGTACATCTTCGACAACGGCAATGCGATCTTCCTGCTGGCCGATGGCCGTCTGGTCAACCTGGGCTGCGCGACCGGCCACCCGAGCTTCGTGATGTCCAACTCGTTCGCCAACCAGACGCTCGCGCAGATCGACCTGTGGGCGAACAAGGACAGCTACGAGAAGAAGGTATACCTGCTGCCCAAGAAGCTGGACGAAGAAGTGGCGCGCCTGCATCTGGAAAAGATCGGCGTGAAGCTGACCACCCTGAGCCAGGAACAGGCCGATTACATCGGCGTGCCGGTGGAAGGTCCGTTCAAGCCGGAGCATTACCGCTACTGATCGGCGTGCCGGTCCAGCTGCGTTGAAACAGACGGGCGCCGAAAGGCGCCCGTTTTCGTTGGATGGCGGCAGGTACCGACCGTTGGTCGGTACGGCTGTTCCGGTAGGTACCGACCGTTGGTCGGTACAGCGGTTCCGGTAGGTACCGACCGTTGGTCGGTACAGCGGTTCCGGTAGGTACCGACCGTTGGTCGGTACGGCGGTTCCGGTAGGTACCGACCGTTGGTCGGTACGGCGGTTCCGATAGCCTCGGTCAAGCCAACACCCCGCGCACCACGCTACGATGCCGCCATGACGCCCGCCATCAACCTGCTGAAGCAATCCGGCATCGCGCACACCGTGCTGTCCTATCACCATGACGCCGCCGCCGACTCCTACGGTGGCGAGGCAGTGCAGCAGCTCGGCCTGGATCCAGCGCAGGTATTCAAGACGCTGCTGGCCAGTACCGAGAAGCACGAGCTGCTGGTGGCGATCGTGCCGGTGAGCGGCACCCTTGACCTGAAGGCGCTCGCCGAAACAGCCGGCTGCAGGAAGTGCGAGATGGCACAGGTCGAGCAGGCACAGCGCGCCACCGGTTACCTGGTCGGCGGGATCAGCCCGCTGGGGCAAAAGAAAAAGCACCGCACCTTCCTCGATGCCAGCGCGCAGGCGCTACCGACGCTGCATGTCAGCGCCGGCCGGCGCGGGCTGGAGGTGGCGCTGGCACCGGCCGAACTGCTGCAGCTCACCGGCGGCAGCTACGCGAGCATCGGCAAACCGCGTTGACCGGTAGTGCCGGCCGCTGGCCGGCTCCCCGTGACGCTTGCCTCATGCGTCAGACAGACTGAGGAGCCGGCCAGCGGCCGGCACTACCCGTCGTCTTCGATCAACGTGCCATCGCTGCGGCTCCAGCGCCTCAGGGCCGCCAGTTGGCGTTGCGGTCCCAGAACGTCACGGCGCGCTGATACGCCTCGCGATCCAGCGGCACGCCCGAGCCACCCTCTTCCACGCCCAATGCGTTGCGCATCATGGTGATCGGGGCCATCGGCACTTCCTCCGGTTCGGCGGTGTAGATGCAGCCGACGATGCCCCACTCCGCATCGATGGGCGAGCCCTCTTTGGCCAACTGCTCGGCGCTGTACAGGATCACCACCAGGTAGTTCGCGCGCGGCGATTCCACGCCTTCGAACCAGCGCACCAGCACCGGCAGTTCCTCGCGGTTGCGCGCCTCGTAGCCACTGCGCAGCTGGTGGCGGTTGCCCTCCGTGATCGGCACGGTCAGGCAGCGCGTGGAGGTCCAGTTCTCGTACACATGCAGTTTGCAGAAGGGCGCGTAGCCATCGAGCACCTTGAACGGCGCATGCGTGTTGAGGTGCTGTTCGAACTGCTCGGCGGTGCAGTCCTGGATGGTGTTGCCGCGTGGGACGCGCGGGAACAGGCGGGGACGGGCGAACGCAGTGAGAACGATGGACATGGGCACAATCAGGCGGTGGAGATCCCCACAGGGTAACGCGTGAGGCGCGTGCCCTACAGCGCCAGCCGCTCACGCAGCTCGCGGGCCTGCCGCCGCGACACCTCCACCTGGCTGCCATCATCCAGGGTCAGGTCGTAGCCATCGCCGAGGGACGGTTCGATCGCACGCACACGTCGCAGATTGACCAGGGTGTTGCGGTTGGCGCGGAAGAACAGCGCCGGCGACAGCCGTGCCTCCAGCGTGCTGAGGCTGCGTGCCAGCACCGCGTTCTGGTCGCGGAACCACAGCCGCGCGTAGTTGCCGTCAACCACGACCTTGCGGATCTCCCCGAGCGCCACGAACCAGCAGCGCTCCCCATCGCGCAGGAACACCTGATCCTCGGCACCCAGCGCATCGCGCACGCTGTCCGCCGCAGTGGGGGCGGCCGGTGCCGAGAGGCGCTCCCGGCCGCGTTCCAGCGCCGCCTGCAGGCGGCCTGCCTCCACCGGCTTGACCAGGTAGTCGAGCGCGTTGGTTTCGAAGGCGCGCACCGCGTACTGGTCGTAAGCGGTGACGAACACCACCATCGGCACCGTCTCCAGAGCCTCGAGCACATCGAAGCCCTCGCCCGAGGGCATCTGCACATCGAGCAACACCAGATCGGGCTGCTCGCGCAGGATCGCCTCGCGGGCCGCGGGCACGTCGTCGGCCTCGCCGACACACACCACCCACGGGATCGCCGCCAGCAGGGTACGCAGCTCGCGGCGCGCCAGTCGCGCATCGTCCACGATCAACACCCGCAGTAAGGCGCTCATTGCTGCACCTCCAGGCGGGCCAGCATGCGCTCACCCTGTCGCTCCAGCAGGAACGTGCCCCGGCTGGATGAAGAGGGCGCCGCGTCGATGCCCAGCTGCGCGCGCAGATAGGCCAGCCCGATGCCGTGGCCTTCGCTGCTGGCGTCGTGCGCGGCGGGATTGTCCACCGCCACCCGCAGCCGGCCGCCATCGAGGCGCACGCGGATCGTCAGCTCACCGCCGCCGGGATGGACGGCGATGCCGTGCTTGATCGCATTTTCCACCAGCAGCTGCAGCGCCATCGGCGGCAGCCGTGCGGACAGCGCGGCCGGCTCGATGTCGGTGTGAACGCGCAAGCGGTCCTCGTAGTGGATCGCCTCCACCGCCAGGTAGTCCTGTACCACGCGCCACTCCTCGGCCAAAGTGACCCAGCCCCCGTCGGTATGCACCAGGGCGTGCCGCAACGTGCTGGAGAGATGGGTGACCATGTCGCGTGCACGCGCCGGGTCTTCATTGATCAGGGCGCGCAGGTTGTTGAGCGCATTGAACACGAAGTGGGGATTGAGCCGCGCACGCAGCGCCTGGTGCTCCAGCGTCGCCCGCTGCGCTTCGGCGCGCAGCTGCGCCATCTCGCTGTGGCGCGCACGCTGCAGCGCGCGGCGACCGGTCCACAGTGCGCACCACACGCTCAGAACGATGGCGGTGCTGAGCCAATAGTTGAAGATGTCGATCGGCCTGTAATAGGCGCGTTGCCCCGGCAGCTTCACCCACTCCCAGGCCACCGCGGGCAACAGCACAGCCGCGGTAGCGAGCTGGATGGCGGCCGCGACGATCACCACGGCCAGCGTCATCCGCCACGTGATTCCCAGCAGATCGCGCTGCAACCAGGCATGACGAAGCGCCCAGGCGCGAATCGCTGCGCTGCCGGCGAACAGACCAAGCGCGACCATTACGTAGATCAGGGTCCCGCCGGACCAGTTGCCGCGGTAAGCGATGCCCATGCCGAGGCTCAAGCCCAGGTAGCAGGACCATAGACCCGCATTCGCCCACCAGAAACCGGTATCGCGTGCTGTCCGCTTCTCGCTCATCGTCTCCACGCCGGCCTCGATCAGGGCGCTGCAGGCAGATCAAGGAAGCCCCGGATCTGCGTCTGCAGCCAGCGCGGATCATCCCACATCAGGAAGTGGTAGCCGGCGCGGCTCATCTCGATCCGCACGCCGGGCAGCGCGGCGTACTGGGTGGCGAATACCTGCCGCGTACTGGCTTCGGTCGCACCGAACGGCTGATAGGCCGCCCACGCGCCCAGCACCAGCACCGGGGCCGTGATGCCGGCGATCGGCTGGCGCAGGTCGGTCATCGTCATCGAGTACATCGCGTTGGCGGTGGTGGCGCGGTCACTGTCGCGTCCCCACAGCTTCAAGGTCGCAACCTGTTCGGGGGCGTGCGCCATGTTGGCGACGGCGGCGTCGGTCTGCGCCGCGTACTGCGTGGCGTCGGCGGCGAGCATGCCGGCCCGCATCTGCTCGGCCATCGGCGTGAGCGTGGCCGGCGTCGCGGCCGGATTCTGGACCGCGCCGAAATACGGCAGGGCATCGACGATCACCAGTGGCCCGATCTTCTGCGGCGCCGCGATCGCCATCTGCAGCGCCAGCACACCACCGAGGCTGTGGCCGATCACGGCCGGATGATCGAGCTTGCGGTCCGCGCTGTAGGCCAGCAGGCGGTCACGCATGGCGCTCAGAAAGTCATCGCTGACCACCGCAGGCGCACCAGCAAAGCCGGGCAGCTGTATCAAGTGGCATTGCACCTGTGGCTGCAGCGCGGCGCAGGTCTCACGCCAGACCTGCGCACCGCTGTTGAGGCCCGGGATCATCAGCACCGGCCGGCCGCTGCCGATCACCTCGACCTGCAGATCCTGGAAATGCTCGGTGGCGGCATGCGCGGGACTGACCAAGGTGGCCCATGCGGTCAGCGCGAGCGCGGCCAACGGGGCGATGGAGTAGAGGCGGCGGGGACGGACGGTCGACATGGCAGGCTCCTGCTGGGTGAGCATGAAGACTGCCGCGGGACGTCGCCGCCGGGGCGATTACATGAGCAGCGGCGGCAGACAGACGATGAGCGGTCGGCAGTGGCGGATGAACATCCCCGCCTCAGCGATCCGGCGCACCCACGATCGCCTGCAACGCTTCAGGCAGCGACGGATACTGGAAGACAAACCCCTCCGCCAACGCGTGCGCCGGCTGCACGTTCTGCCCGGTCAGCAGCAGCCCGCTCATTTCCCCGAAGCCCAGTTTCAACGCGAATGCCGGGGTGGTCAGTCGTGCCGGACGGTGCAGCACCTCGCCCAGCGTGGTGGCGAAGGTCCGGTTGGTGACCGTGCCGGGCGCGGTGCCGTTGTAGGCGCCGCGTGCCCGGTCGGTGGTGAGCAGCCACAGGATCATCCCGACCAGGTCCTCGCGATGGATCCAGCTCATCCACTGCCGCCCATCGCCCATCGGCCCGCCGAGCCCCATCCGGAACGGTGGCAGCATCTTCTGCAGTGCGCCGCCCTCACGTTCGAGCACGATGCCGGTCCGCAGCACGCAGGTGCGCACGCCGAGGTCCTCGGCCTTGAACGCCTCGGCCTCCCACTGCCGGCACAGCATCGCGGCGAAGTCGTGCCCCGGCGCGGCGGTCTCATCCAGCGGTGCGCTGTCGCGGGGGCCGTACCAACCGATCGCCGAGCCGGACACCAGCACCTTCGGCCGTTCGGGCAGCGCGGCCATCCAGGCCAGCAGCGCCTGCGTCGTGCCGATCCGGGAATCGCGCAACGCCTGCTTGCGTTCATCACTCCAGCGGCCGTCCATCAACGGCTCGCCCGCCAGGTTGACCACCGCCTGGACCGGACCGACCTCCGCCAGCGCTGCAACGCTGCGCACGCCCTTCTGCGGGTTCCGGCCAGGCCGCCGGGTGAGGACGATGGGGTCATGGCCCTCGGCCAGCAGGCGCGCGCACAGGCGGCTGCCGATGAAGCCGGTGCCACCGGTCACGAGAATCTGCATGGCGATTGCTCCGGAAGATCAGCGCTCACTGTACCCGGCCCGGCGTGCACGGCACATCGAAGCACTTCACATTCATCGCGATGAAGAGATATGATTGAACCACACCCGTCGACGCACCCCCGCCATGACCGCCATCAGCTTCGAGTTCTATCCGCCCAAGACCGACGAGCAGCGCGCCCAGCTGGACCGGACCGCGGCCAAGCTCAAGGTGTTCGCGCCGGAATACGTGTCGTGTACGTTCGGTGCCGGCGGCTCAACCCTCAGCTATACCTCCGAAACCGTGCGCCACCTCAAGCAGCACCATGGTTTCGAAGCCGCCCCGCACCTGTCCTGCGTCGGGGGCAGCCGCGAGGAAATCCGCGAACTGCTCAAGCTGTACCGCGCGATCGGCTGCCGCCGCATCGTCGCCCTGCGCGGCGACCTGCCCTCGGGCATGGGCCACCCCGGCGACCTGCGGTATGCCTCCGAACTGATCAGCTTCATCCGCGCCGAGCATGGCGATGCGTTCCGCATCGAAGTGGGCGCGTATCCGGAGACCCACCCGCAGGCCAACGACGCGCTGCTGGACCTGAAGCACTTCAAGACCAAGATCGACGCCGGTGCCGATGCGGCGATCACCCAGTACTTCTTCAACGCCGATGCCTACTTCCACTTCGTCGATGCGGTGCGCAAGCTGGGGGTCACCGTACCGATCGTCCCGGGCATCATGCCGATCTCGAATTTCAGCCAGCTGCGCCGCTTCTCCGAGCAGTGCGGTGCCGAGATTCCGCGCTGGATCGGCAAGCGCATGCAGGCCTACGGCGACGATGCCGACTCGGTCCGCGCGTTCGGTGCGGAGGTCGTCGCCAGCCTGTGCGAACGCCTGGTCGCTGGCGGTGCGCCGGGCCTGCACTTCTACACGCTCAACCTGGCCAAGCCGACCACCCAGGTCCTGAAACTGCTGCGCGGCTGAGGCCGCCACGCATCGCTTGCAGATAACACCCACGCCGCTACGCTGCTGCGATGAAACCGCTCGTGTGGCTCCTGCTGTGTGCACTGTGCCTGCCCTCGCCGCCTGCCCTGGCGCAGGCACCGCAGCGCGTGAACCGCTGCACCAACGCGCAGGGCGAAACCGTCTTCACCGACCGCCGCTGCGATGCACTGGGTGCCACCTCACGACTCCCGCCGCGCACCGCGAGCGTCGGCAACACCGGCATCTACCGCGCCGGCTGCGCGCGCCGGCTCAGTGAACTGACCGGGCAGATCCGCGACGCGGTCAGCGCGCAGGACGTGAACCGGCTGTCCTCGATCTACCTGTGGAGCAACGTCTCCAACGCCACGGCGAACCAGATCATCGGTCGTCTGGAATCGGTGGTGCAACGCCCGCTGATCGACATCGCGCCGGTCTACCCGGACAGCACGCCAGTGTGGGTGGACCCGACACTCGCCGCTGCGGGCGCTGTGGAGGCCCCCTCGCGGCCCCGCCCGGTCGGCCTGCGCATCGAGCAGACCCTCGGCAGCACCGCCACCCCGGCCAGGACCGTATTCGGCCTGCGCCGTCAGTACGGCTGCTTCTGGATCACGCTGTAGCCGGCCACAGCGATCGGATCGCCGCAATGCCCTGCGCCCCGTGGCGGCGCGCCTCCTCGATATCACCGGGGGTCATCCCGCCGAGCGCATACAGCGGCAACGACACCTGCTCGCGCAGCGCCTCGAACGCCGCCCAGCCCAGCGGTGCCGCCCCCGGGTGGCTGGCCGTCGCCTGCACCGGCCCCAGCACCGCGAAGTCGCAGCCCAATCGCTGCGCCGCCTGCAGCTGCGCCAGATCGTGGCAGGACGCGGCCACCAGCTGACCCACCGGCAGCGGCCGCGCGTCCAGCGCCAGCAGCTGCTCACTGCCCAGATGCACCCCGACCCCCAACCGACCGGCCAGGTCGATATCCCGGTTGACCAGCCACTGCGTGCGCGGCCCATGCTGCTGGATCACCCGCTCGGCCAAGGCCACCCGTGCCGGACTGGACGGCGTGCGCAGCTGCACCCGGCGCACCCCGCTTTCCAGCGCCTGCGCCAGCCGCCCCAGCCAGGCCTGGTGGAGGCTGTCCTCCTCCCCCACCGGCTCCGGCGTGATCAGATACCGGTCCGGCTGCCGCAGCGCCGCCACCACCGGCAGATCCGCCGGCGGCATCGAATACCGGTGCAGCTTGTCCGGCGCCACCCAGGTGATCGCCTGTCCCTCGCGGCCCCGCGGCGAGCCCTTCCAGCTCTGGATCCGGCGGACCTCGAGACGGAGCCGCTTGTCCGGGTAGATCTGCGGGACATCCATGATCCACTCACCGATCTCCGCCTCGATCCCCAGCTCCTCGCGCAGCTCCCGAACAAGCGCCTCCTCGGAGGTTTCGCCAGGCTCCCGCTTGCCGCCCGGGAATTCCCACAGGCCGGCCATATCGCGGTTCTCGGTACGACGGTTGAGCAGGATGCGGCCGCGGGCGTCGGTGATGACGCCGGCCACGACATGGATCGAACGAAGGGGAGATGACATACCCCGAGGATGCCCAAACCGGGGCCCGTGACGCAATGCCCCTGCGGGTAGTTGTGGGGGCTCGTTGTGGCTCGTGGTGGCGTCTCCGCTCGGAGCTGCCGCGCGCGTAAGGGCCCCGCAGCGACCGCCGTGCCTGGAAGGGTCAACGCGCACCACATACCTGCCACGCGGATGGAAGAAGAACCAAAAAAAAGCCCCGCACAAGGCGGGGCTTCTTCGGCACGTCCAATCAGCCGATCAACTCAGCTGACCATGGCAGTGCTTGTACTTCTTGCCGCTGCCGCACGGGCACGGGTCATTGCGGCCGACCTTCGGCTCATCGCGGGTGACCTGCGGCACGCCGTTCTGCGCCGCCTCCACCTGCGCGGCCTCTTCGTCCGCACCGTAACCGCCCGCGTCCTGATGCTGGAACTGCGACTGCAGCAGACGGGCCTCCGCCTGCTGGCGCTCGGCCTGCTCCAGTGCCGCCACTTCCTCTTCGCTGCGGATACGCACGCGCGCCAGCAACGTCACCACTTCGCGCTTCACGTTCTCCAGCATCTCCGAGAACAGTTCGAAGGCTTCCTTCTTGTATTCCTGCTTCGGCTGCTTCTGCGCATAACCGCGCAGGTAGATGCCCTGGCGCAGGTAATCCATGCGCGCCAGATGCTCCTTCCAGCTCTGGTCCAGCACGGTCAGCATCACGTGCTTCTCCAGCGCGCGCATGGTCTCGTCACCCACGCCGGCTTCCTTCGCCGCGAAGTGCTCGTCGACCTTGGCCTGCACCTTCTCGGCGATGCCCTCGGCATCCAGCTCTTCGTGTGCCTTGACCAGGTCGGTCAGCGACATGTCGATGCCGAAGTCCGACGCCAGCGTTGCTTCCAGACCCTGCAGGTCCCACTGCTCGTCGATCGAGTTCGGCGGCACGAAGCGCGCCACCACATCGAAGATCACATCGCCACGGATGCCATCCACGTTGTCCTTCACCGACTCCGCATCCAGCAGCTCATCGCGCTGGCTGTAGATCACCTTGCGCTGATCGTTGTTGACGTCGTCGAAGTCCAGCAGGTTCTTGCGGATATCGAAGTTGTGCGCTTCGACCTTGCGCTGCGCCTTTTCGATCTGGCGGCTGACCAGGCGATCCTCGATGACGTCGTCTTCTTTCATGCCCATCATGCGCATCGCCTTCTGGACCCAGTCCGAGGCGAAGATGCGCATCAGGTTGTCTTCCAGCGACAGGTAGAAGCGGGACGAACCCGGATCGCCCTGGCGGCCCGAACGGCCACGCAGCTGGTTATCGATACGGCGCGACTCATGGCGCTCGGTGCCGACGATGTGCAGGCCACCGGCCGCCTTGACCGCATCGTGACGGACCTGCCACTCGGCCTTGACCTGGGCGCGCTGTTCCGGCGTCGCCTCTTCGCCCAGCTCATGCAGCTGCGCTTCCAGCGAACCGCCCAGCACGATGTCGGTACCACGGCCGGCCATGTTGGTGGCGATGGTCACCGCGCCCGGCATGCCGGCGTTGGCGATGATCGTCGCTTCGCGGTCATGCTGCTTGGCGTTGAGCACTTCGTGGTGCACACCGGCCTTGCGCAGATGCTCGGACAGCATCTCCGAGGTTTCGATCGAGGTGGTACCCACCAGCACCGGCTGGCCGCGCTCGTTGCAGGCCTGGATATCGGCCAGCACCGCGTTGAACTTGCCGTTGCGGTTGAGGAACACCTGGTCCGAACCGTCCTTGCGGATGGTCGGGCGGTTGGTCGGGATCACCACCACTTCCAGGTTGTAGATGCTCTGGAATTCGTAGGCTTCCGTATCGGCCGTACCGGTCATGCCGGACAGCTTCTTGTACATGCGGAACAGGTTCTGGAAGGTGATGCTCGCCAGCGTCTGGTTCTCGCGCTGGACCGGCACGCCTTCCTTCGCTTCCACCGCCTGGTGCAGGCCATCGGACCAGCGGCGACCGGCCAGGGTACGGCCGGTGAATTCATCCACGATCACCACTTCACCATCGCGCACGATGTAATCCACGTCGCGCTGATAGATCGCATGCGCACGCAGCGCCGCGTTGAGGTGGTGCACCACGGTCAGGTTCTGCGCGGCGTACAGGCCTTCGGTCTCGGCATTGAGGATGCCGGCTTCGACCAGCAGTGCCTCGGCATGCTCCATGCCCGCTTCGGACAGATGGACCTGCTTGCCCTTCTCATCGACCCAGAAATCGCCCTCGCCCTCCTCGGCCTCCTGCTTGATCAGGTGCGGGACGACGCGGTTGACACGGATGTACAGCTCCGGGGAATCATCGGCCGGGCCGGAAATGATCAGCGGGGTGCGGGCTTCATCGATCAGGATCGAGTCGACTTCATCGACGATCGCGTAATGCAGGCCGCGCTGGTAGCGGTCCGCACGGGACAGCGCCATGTTGTCGCGCAGGTAATCGAAGCCGAATTCGTTGTTGGTGCCGTAGGTGATGTCGCTGGCATACGCCTCGCGCTTGTCGCCGTGCGGCATGCCCGGGTAGACCACGCCCACGCTCATGCCCAGCCAGTTGTAGAGCTTGCCCATCTGCGCCGAGTCACGGCGGGCCAGGTAGTCGTTCACGGTGACCACGTGGACGCCCTTGCCTTCCAGCGCGTTCAGATACACCGGCAGCGTGGCGACCAGGGTCTTGCCTTCACCGGTGCGCATTTCGGCGATCTTGCCCAGGTGCAGGACCATGCCGCCGATCAGCTGCACATCGTAATGGCGCATGCCCAGCACACGGCGGCTGGCTTCACGGCAGACCGCGAACGCTTCGGGAAGCACCTTGTCCAGGGCCTCACCGTCAGCGATGCGCTGCTTGAACTCCGGGGTCTTGGCCTTGAGCTGCTCGTCGGAGAGCTTTTCGATTTCCGGCTCCAACGCATTGATCTTGGCGACGATGCGGTTGAGCTGGCGCAGCTGTCGTTCATTACGACTGCCGAAGACGCGGGTAAGCAGGCTGTTGATCATTGAAGGAACCGGTTGGAATGAGACGCCCCAACGGCGGCGCTCTCCCCAGGGGATGCGCACGCCGCAAACGAAACAGGGCGCACTGCGCCCTGTCTATGGCAACACCCATTGTAGCTTGGGACGGGGGTCCGGCGTTTCAAGCACCCCCGTTCAAGTTCATTACCGTGATCAGCCCCGCGAAACGCGGCCGACCGGGGTGTTGCCGCCATCACCGAGGAACTTGCGCGGATTGACCACCTGGCCGCGCTCCCACACCTCGAAGTGCACGTGGGCACCGGTGGAACGGCCCGTGGAACCGGCCTTGGCCACTTCCTGGCCGGCCCGGACCAGATCGCCCGGCTTCACCACCAGGCGCGAATTATGCGCATAGCGGGTCACATAGCCGTTGCCATGGTCCACATCGACCACGTTGCCGTAGCCGCCCTTCACACCGGCAAAGCTGACCACGCCGTCGGCTACCGACATCACCGGGTCACCGACCTTGGCGTGGAAATCCATGCCCTTGTGGGTGGCCGCACCACGACCGAACGGATCGCTGCGGGTGCCGAAGTTGGAGGTGATGTAGGTATTGCGGATCGGCATGCGCGAGGGCACCGCGTTCTGTTCGAGCTGGTGGTCGAACATCAGCGATTCCATCACCGACAGCTGGCGGCCTGAAGCAGCAAAGCGCTGCTCCAGCACCTGTAAGTCGGCGTTGACCGCGCTGACCGGGATGTCCTGGGTCGGGCCGGGCTCACCTTCACCGAGGCCGGGGGTCTCGTTGAAGTCGAATTCGCCATCTTCCAGTTTGCCCATCTGGGTGAGTCGTTCGCCCAGGGCATTGAGACGGGTGGCCTGCGCCTGCAGCTCGCCCATCCGCGCAGCCAGCGCGTTGACCTGGGTCTGAGCGTCCTTCTGGGCCTGCGCCAGCTCGCGTTCCTGCTGTGCGACCTTGGCGTGGAGCCGGGAATCGTTGAACATGCTGCCACCGATACCGGCACCGAAGCCGATCAGGCAGCCCACCCCCAGCACACTGCCCAGCAGGGCCCGGGGGGAATCTTCGAAGTAGAAACGCAAACGCGCCAGCGGCGTCTTGGCCTGTCCTTCACGCGTTTTGATTACGATCTTTTTGAATGCCATCAGTGAGTTTTCATGTCTGAGCCGAAATCCAGTGCCCGTTCCCCATCCACGCCGAAGCCGGCGCTGGATGCGGTCATGGCGGACAAAGCCGGTAACCCGCTGCGTCGTGCCTTGTGGCTCGACGCGCTGGACCGTCAATTGCGCCCCCATTTGCCGCCTGCACTGGCCACCCGTTGCCGGCTGGCGAATGTAAACGGCGAGCACCTCGTTTTTCTCGTCGAATCTCCCGTGTGGCATGCCAAGGTCCGGCTTGCCGAAGCACAGTTGATCGACGCGGCCCGGTCCATCGGGCTGAAGGTCACCAAGGTGACCGTCAAAACAGCATCTGCCCCTCCCCCACGCTCCCCAGCGGTCGACAACAGGAATGGCCCCCACGCTGTTTCAGCCGCCACGCACAAAGGGCTACGCGACGCGTTGGCTTGTCTGCGCGATGTGGATTCCTCCAAATCGTGAAGCCATCGGGGCATCCCGCCCCTTCCCGGCCGCGTCACGATCACGTGAACTTTGGCTGGGAGCCGGTCTGCACTGTAGCGGCGTCAGTGCCGCCAGTCGTTAGTGTTTTATTAAATTAACGTTAAATTCGGCAGAAACCTTGATGAGGTTCACAAATCTGTGCGCTGTGCACCCCTACGGTTCATTGACGTCAAGATCACGCCGCCTTCCATCGGCCTGGACCGCAGGAAACAGAAACGGCGCCCCAGGCGCCGTTCTATTTCGTTTCATATCAATGACTTACGTGATGACGGCTCAGGCGTACGCCGGCAGCCCGTAAACCACCGGCGCCGTGGCGGCAGGCGAGTCGTAGCTGACCCACTCCCACGCCGTGGCATCGGCCAGCAACGCGCGCACCAGCTTGTTGTTGAGCGCGTGGCCCGACTTGAAGCCTTCGTACGCGCCCAGCACCTGGCCGCCGGCCAGATACAGATCGCCGATCGCGTCGAGGATCTTGTGGCGCACGAACTCATCGGCGTAGCGCAGGCCGTCGTCGTTGAGCACGCGGAACTCGTCGAGCACGATGGCGTTGTCCATCGAACCGCCCAGACCCAGGTTGCGCTCGCGCATGTACTCCAGATCCCGCATGAAGCCGAAGGTCCGGGCGCGCGAGATTTCCTTGGTGTAGGCCAGGGTCGAGAAGTCGATTTCCGCCCGCGACTGCTTGGCCGGGATCATCGGGTGGTTGAACTGGATGGTGAAACCGAGCTTGTAGCCTTCGTACGGCTCGAAGCGGGCGACCTTGTCGCCCTCGGTGACTTCCACCGTCTTGAGAATGCGGATGAAGCGTTTCGGCGCGTCCTGCTCGGCGATGCCCGCCGACTGCAGCAGGAAGACGAACGGGCCGGAGGAACCGTCCATGATCGGCAGCTCGGCCGAGGACAGTTCCACGATGATGTTGTCCACACCCAGGCCGGCCAGGGCCGACATCAGGTGTTCGACGGTCTGGATCTTGGCCTCGTGATAGGTCAGGCCGGTGCACAGCGTGACTTCGGTGACCAGGTCCGCACGCGCGGGCACTTCCACCACCGGGTCCATATCGACGCGACGGAAGACGATGCCGTGGTTGACCGGGGCCGGGCGCAGGGTCATGTAGACCTTGTCACCACTGTGAAGGCCAACGCCGGTGGCGCGGATCGTGTTCTTGAGGGTGCGTTGCGGAATCATCGGGGGGCAGGACCAGAAAGCGCGCGGTCAGCGCGGCTGTGACAAACAAGAATAACACGCACTACCGCTGTCCCTTCCGTGAACCGTGGTGCGTCGACAGCACTGCCCGGACGTGCGCGATGCACGACGGCGGTCAGACTGCCGGGCCGATCCTGGCCCGGCAGCATGGGACATGGAGGTGCTTACCGGGGAGGACAAGGCCCCGGCACGCAGTACTCAGTCCGCCTGGCGGCGCAGGAACGCCGGGATGTCCAGGTAATCGTTCGGCAGTTCAGCAGCAGCCGGACCCGACGCGCTCGGGGCCGACGGGGCCACGGTGTCGGCGCTCGGTCGACGCAGGCCCATGCCCATGCCCATTCCGCCCACGGCCTTGGAAACCGCATCGCCGCCGTTGTCGAACTCGCCGAACTCCGGCTGGCCGGTGGTGGCGTTGCGGACCAGCTTGATCGGTGCGCGCTCGCCCGGACGCTGGGTCTTGGCGGTGACGGCACGGTTCAGGCCGGTGGCGACCACGGTCACGCGGACTTCGTCCTGCATGTCCGGATCCAGCACCGTACCCACGACCACGGTGGCATCTTCGGAGGCGAAGCCATCGATGGTGCGGCCGATCTCGTCGAACTCGGCCATCGTGAAGTCGGCGCCGGCGGTGATGTTGACCAGGATGCCGTTGGCACCGGCCAGGTTCACATCGTCCAGCAGCGGGTTCTGGATGGCGGCTTCGGCAGCGGCCTGGGCGCGGTCATCGCCACGCGCGGTGCCGGTGCCCATCATCGCCAAGCCCATTTCGGACATGACGGTGCGCACGTCGGCGAAGTCGACGTTGATCAGGCCCGGACGCACGATCAGGTCGGCGATGCCCTGCACGGCGCCCTGGAGGACGTCGTTGGCGGCACGGAAGGCCTGGATCATGGTGGCATTGCGGCCCAGCACGGTGATCAGCTTTTCGTTCGGGATGGTGATCAGCGAGTCGCAATGCTGGCTCAGTTCCTCGATGCCCTTCAGCGCGACCTGCATGCGGCGACGGCCTTCGAACGGGAACGGCTTGGTGACCACGGCGACGGTCAGGATGCCCATCTCCTTGGCCAGCTGGGCCACGACCGGAGCTGCACCGGTGCCGGTACCGCCGCCCATGCCGGCGGTGATGAACACCATGTCCGCACCCTGCAGGGCGTCCATGATGCGCTCGCGGTCTTCCAGCGCGGCCTGGCGGCCGACTTCCGGGTTCGCGCCTGCGCCCAGGCCCTTGGTGACGTTGGTACCCAGCTGCAGCTGCAGCTTGGCACCGCAGTTCTTGATCGCCTGCGAGTCGGTGTTGGCGGTGATGAATTCCACGCCGTCCACACTGGTGCTGACCATGTGCGCCACGGCGTTACCGCCGCCGCCGCCCACGCCGATCACCTTGATCACCGCATTGGGTGCCATCTTTTCAATCAGTTCGAAATGCGCCATGTCCGTGTCCTCGTTGTATCCGCTTTCGGTGGCATGGGCGGTCAGGCCTCCTGCCTTTCGCGCGTCATGTTGCCGTTGCGGCTGTGTGGGTTGTGTGTTGCCGGTGCTGCCGTGTTGCGGTGGTGCGTTGCGTTGCAGTGGTGCGGGGGTGCAGGTGATGCAGCCGACCAACGGTCGGCTCTACCGCGGGCCGCGTCAGAACTCGCCGCGGAACCAGGTTTTGAGTTTCTTGAACATGCTGCCGGCGCGGCCGGTGGGCAGCGACGGGCGACGCGGGTGTTCGATCTGGCTGCCCATCAGCAGCAGGCCCACGCCGGTGGCATGCACCGGGTTGCCCACCACTTCGCCCAGCCCGGTGACGTGCTGCGGAATGCCCACGCGCACCGGCATCTGCAGCATTTCCTCGGCCAGTTCGACCACGCCTTCCATCTTCGAGGCACCGCCGGTAAGCACCATGCCGGCGCGCACCAGCTCCTCGAAACCGGAGCGGCGCAGTTCGGCCTGCACCATCTCGAAGATCTCTTCGTAACGGCCCTGCACTGCCTGGGCGAGTGCGTGGCGTGGCATCCGGCGCGGCGGACGATCGCCGACGCTGGGTACCTGGATGCTTTCCTCGGCGGTGGCCAGCTGGGCCAGGGCGCAGGCATAGCGCACCTTGATCTGCTCGGCTTCCGGCGTCGGCGTGCGCAGCATGTGCGCGATGTCGTTGGTGACGTGGTCGCCAGCGATCGGCAGCGAGGCGGTGTGGCAGATCGCGCCCTGCACGAACACGGCCAGGTCGGTGGTGCCGGCACCCATGTCGACCAGCACCACGCCCAGCTCGCGCTCGTCGGCGGTCAGCACGGCCACGCTGGAGGCCAGCGAAGAGAGCACCAGGTCATCGACCTGCAGGCCGCAGCGCTGCACGCACTTGGAGATGTTGGCCGCCGCCGACTGTGCACACACCACCAGGTGGGCATGCACTTCCAGGCGCACGCCGGTCATGCCGACCGGGTTGCGGATGCCTTCCTGCGAATCGTCCAGCACGTACTCGCGCGGGATCGCATGCAGGATCTTCTGGTCGGCCGGGATCGCCACCGCCTTGGCCGCATCCAGCACGCGATCCAGGTCGCCCCAGGTCACTTCGCCGTCGCGGATCGGCACGATGCCGGGCGAGTTCTTGCACTGCACGTGGTTGCCGGAGATCGAGGCATACACCGAGCGGATTTCGCACCCGGCCATCAGCTCGGCCTCTTCGACCGCACGCTGGATGGACTGCACGGTCGATTCGATATCCACCACCACGCCGCGCTTGAGACCGCGCGATTCGTGCGAGCCGATGCCGATGACCTCGATCGGATTGCCCGGCGAATACTCGCCGACCAGCGCCACCACCTTGGAGGTGCCGATATCCAGACCAACGATCAGTGATTTGTCACCCTTGCGATTCATGTCCTGTCCTGCGTCCTGTGCGCCACAGTGGCCGGCGTGGCCGGTGCGGCCGGAGCCGGGGTACCCCAGCTCAGCGTGAAACCATTGGTGTATCGGAGGTCGGCGCGCTCGATCGGCGCCGCCTGGTTGGCCAGCTGTGGCAGTACGCGCACGAACCGCTGCAGGCGCGAGCGGGCATCGTCGCGGCCCACCACCACTTCGGTGCCATTGCTCAGCACCAGCGACCAGCTGCCGCGTGCGTCCATGGTGACCCGCTTGACGTCCACCCCGGCCGGCGCGAACAGCGCGCGCGCATCGTTGTAGAGCGCCACGACTTCTTCAGTCTGGCTGTCCGGCCCGTCCAGGTCGGGCAGCTCCAGGTCCTGCAGCTTCTTCGGCGTGGCGAAGAGCTTGCCCTGCTCGGAAAGCAGGCGGTCGTGGCCCCAGCGCGCGAACGGCTTGTGCTCGACCAGGGTGATTTCCAGCACGTCCGGCCACTGCTTGCGGACCTGCGCGCTTTCCACCCACGGCAGTGTTTCGATGGCGTCCTGGGCATCCTGCAGCTTGACCGCGAAGAAGCCGGACTTCGCGTACGGCAACACGACCTGCTGCAGCTGTTCGGCCGGGACCCGCTTGAACTCACCGTGCACGCGCAGCTTGGCCAACGGCCACCGCTCGGCACCGACCCAGCCGTTGAGCACGGCCACTACGGGCAGTGCCACGACCGAGAGGGCCAGCAACCAGACGAAGATGCGCAGCACCGCGTTCATGCGTGGCTGTGCTCCTGTGCTGCGTGACCCGGCAGGGTCTGTTCCAGCACGCGCCAGACCAGCTCTTCAAAGCCGATCCCGGCCTGGCTGGCCGATTTGGGCACCAGCGAATGGCTGGTCATGCCCGGCGCGGTGTTCACTTCCAACAGGTAGAAGCGGCCGCTGCTGCGGTCGCGCATCACGTCCACCCGGCCCCAGCCACGGCAACCGGCGGCGCGGAACGCGGCCAGTGCGAGGCGGCGGATCTCGATTTCATCCTCGCCCTCCAGGCCCGGGCACAGGTACTGGGTATCCTCGGCGATGTACTTGGCGTTGTAGTCGTACCACTGCCCCTTGGGCACGATGCGGATCGACGGCAGCGCCTGGTCGCCCAGGATCGCCACGGTCAACTCATCACCGACCACCATCTGCTCCATCAGCAGCTGGCCGTCATAGCGCACCGCCAGCGCGACCGCCTCATCCAGCCCGGCCGCTTCCACCACGCGGCTGATGCCGACGCTGGAGCCTTCGTTGGCCGGCTTGACCACCACCGGCAGGCCGAGCTCGGCCGCGGCGGCGTGGACATCGGAGGCCTGGTCCAGCGCGATGAAGCGCGGGGTCGGCAGGCCGTGCGACAGCCACACCTGCTTGGTGCGGATCTTGTCCATGCTCAACGCCGAGCCCAGCACGTCCGAGCCGGTGTAGGGCACGCCGAAGGCTTCCATCAGGCCCTGCACGATGCCGTCCTCGCCACCGCCGTTATGGCCGTGGAGGATGTTGAACACGCGGTCGAAGCGCTTCTCGACCAGCGCCAGCGCCAGGGCCGGGATGCCGTCGACCGCGATCGCATCGACGCCGCGCGCGCGCAGCGCTTCGATCACGTTGCGGCCGGAATCCAGCGAGACGTTGCGCTCGCTGGAGGTGCCACCCAGCAGCACGGCGACGCGGCCGAACATGGCCGGGTCGGTGAGGCGCAGCGGCGGGAAGGTCAGCGCGTTCATGCCGCCGGGGTCTCCTGGAAACCTTCGCCGGCGATCTGCTGGGCGATGTAGCCGATGTCGCCGGCCCCCATCATCAGCAGCAGGTCACCGTCCTGCAGCACGTCAGGCAGCACGTGCGCCAGTTCTGCGGCGTTGCCGACCACGACCGGCTCGCTGCGGCCGCGCGCACGGATGGCGCGGGCCAGCGAACGCGAATCGGCCCCCGGGATCGGCGCTTCGCCGGCCGGGTACACCTCGCTCAGCACCAGCGCATCCACTTCGGACAGCACGGCGGCAAAGGCATCGAACTGATCGCGGGTACGGCTGTAACGGTGCGGCTGGAACGCCACGACCAGGCGCTGGCTCGGCCAGCCGCCGCGGGCAGCGGCGAACACGGCGGCCAGCTCACGCGGGTGGTGGCCGTAGTCGTCGATCACGCGGACCTTGGCGCCGGTGTGCGTGGTGACGATGCCCAGGTCATTGAAGCGGCGGCCGATGCCGGCAAAGCTCTCCAGCGCACGCGCGATCGCGTCCGGGGCCACGCCCAGCTGCCAGCCCACGGCGGCGGCGGCCAGCGCGTTGAGCACGTTGTGCGCGCCCGGCAGGGCCAGCGTCACCGGGTGGCTGCTGCCTTCCGGCAGGCGCAGGGTGAAATGCATGCGCGGGCCGTCCTGGACCACGTCCTCGGCGCGCACGTCGGCGTTGCTGCTCATGCCATAGCTCATGACATGGCGCGGCGTCTGCGCAGCCAATGCGGCCACTTCCGGATCGTCGATGCACAGCACCGCCAGCCCGTAGAACGGCAGGCGCTGCAGGAACTCGGCGAACGCGGCCTGGACGCGGGCGAAATCGTTGCCGTAGTTTTCCAGGTGGTCCGAATCGATGTTGGTGATCACCGATACCAGCGGGTTCAGGCGCAGGAAGCTGCCATCGCTCTCGTCGGCTTCGGCCACCAGCCACTGGCCACCGCCGAGCTTGGCGTTGGCACCGGCGGCGAGCAGCTGGCCGCCGATCACGAAGGTCGGGTCCAGCCCGCCTTCGCTCAGCACCGCGGCGGTCAGGCTGGTGGTGGTGGTCTTGCCGTGCGTGCCGGCCACCGCGATGCCGCGGCGGAAGCGCATCAGCTCGGCCAGCATCGCCGCGCGCGGCATGATCGGAATGCGCTGGCTGCGTGCTTCCATCAACTCCGGGTTGTCATCGCGGATCGCGCTGGAGACGACCACGCAGTCGGTACCGAGCACATTGGCGGCCGAGTGGCCGCGCATCACGCGCGCACCCAGGCCGGCCAGGCGGCGGGTCGCGGCGTTGTCGGCATTGTCCGAGCCGGACACTTCATAGCCCAGCGTCAGCATCACTTCGGCGATGCCGCTCATGCCGGTGCCGCCGATGCCGACGAAGTGCACGCGCGGGAACGCGCGTACCAGGTCGTTGGTGTCGTGGAGGCGGCGGATCATGCGCGGCCTCGCGCCAGGCTGGCGCGCGTAGCGGTGTTCATTTGGATTCCTCGAGAATGATGTCGGCGATGCGCTCAGCGGCATCGACCTTGGCCAGGGCACGCGCGGCATTGGCCATCTGCATGCGTCGGGCGGAATTTTCGGACAAATCGCGCAACACGCCTTCCAGCTGCGTCGCCAGCGTTTCATCCTGCTTCAGCAACACAGCGGCGCCGCGCTCGACCAGATACTCCGCATTGCGGGTCTGGTGATCGTCGACGGCTGCGGCGAACGGCACCAGCACGCTGCCCACGCCGACCGCGCACAGCTCGGCCAAGGTGGAGGCGCCGGAGCGGCACACCACCAGATCGGCCCAGGCGAACGCCTCGGCCATATCGGCAATGAACGGTTCCACGCTTGCCTGCACGCTGGCATCGGCATACGCCTGCAGCGCCTCGGCATGCAGCTTCTCGCCGCTCTGGTGGCGCACCTGCACCTGCATGCCAGCGCCCAGCGCAGCCAGTGCCTTGGGCACCGCGTTGTTGAGCACGCGTGCCCCCTGGCTGCCACCGAGGACCAGCAGGCGCAGCGGGCCCTGACGGTTGGCCAGGCGCAGCTCGGGCGGCGTGATCGCGGCGATCTCGGCGCGCACCGGGTTGCCGACTGCTTCCTCACGCTTAGCGAAGCTGCCCGGGAAACCGGCCAGCACGCGGCGCGCGAAGCGCGACAGCACGCGGTTGGTCATGCCCGGTGCGCGGTTCTGTTCGTGCACCAGCAACGGCAGGCCATGCAGGCGCGCGGCGATACCGCCGGGGCCGGAGGCGAAGCCACCGAAGGCGATCACCGCCCGCGGCTGGCGATCGCGGATCAGGAAGCCGGCCGCGCGGATCGCGCGCAGCAGCCGCAGCGGTGCGCCGATCAGGGCCAGCTTGCCCTTGCCGCGCAGGCCACCGATGGCGAGCGTATCGATGTGGATATCGTGCTGCGGCACCAGGCGCGTTTCCATCGCGCCATCGGCACCGAGCCAGGTGACCGGCACGCCGCGTTCGCGCAGCACCTTGGCCACGGCCAGGCCGGGGAAGATGTGCCCACCGGTACCGCCGGCCATGATCATGACCGGGCGCTGGGACGGATCGAGGCGAGGCGTGCTCATCCCATCCTCCCCAGCGTCGGTTCGATGCGTTGCTGCATGCGGCTGGTGCCACGGGTGGCGCTGTCGCGCGGTGCGGCATCGCGGTTGCCGCTGTCCTGCATCGCCGCGGCGACCGCGCTGGCGCTGTCGGCCTTGGGCACGTCGCCCGGCAGCGGGCCTTCCTGGTCGGCGCCCATGCGCACGGCCTGGCGGCGCTCGGCGCGGTCCAGTTCATAGGAGACGCGCAGCAGCAGGCCCATCGCCACGCAGGTCATCAGCACACTCGAGCCGCCCGAGGAAATCAGCGGCAGGGTCAGGCCCTTGGTCGGCAGGATGCCGAGGTTGACCCCGATCGAGACGAAGCTCTGCATGCTGATCCACAGGCCGATGCCGAAGGCGATGTAGCCGGAGAAGTGGCGCTTCATTTCCACGCAGCGCATGCCCAGCCAGAAGGTGCGGCCGACCAGCAGCGCATACAGCGAAATGATCAGGCAGGTGCCAAGGAAGCCCAGCTCCTCGGCGGTGACCGAGAAGATGAAATCGGTATGCGCTTCGGGCAGGTAATAGAGCTTCTGCACCGAGTTGCCCAGGCCCACGCCGGTCCACTCGCCACGGCCCACGGCCATCAGCGCGTTGGACAGCTGGTAACCGTCGCCCTGCTGATCGGCCCACGGGTCCAGGAAGGAGGTGATGCGGCGCATGCGGTACGGTTCGATGATCGCCAGCGCGCTCATGCCGACCATGCCGATGATCACCGGCATGGACATGCGCGGCATGTTGACCCCGCCCAGCACCAGCATGCCGGCGGTGATCGCCAGCAGCAGCGTGGACGAGCCGAAGTCCGGCTGCAGCAGCAACAGCACCACCAGCGCGCCGGCCACGCCCAGCGGCTTGAGCATTGCCGGCCAGGTGGCGTTGACCTCATCGCGGAAGCGGACCAGGTAGCTGGACAGCCACACGATGTAGAGCACCTTCACCGCTTCGACGGTCTGGAACTTGGAAATACCCAGGTTGATCCAGCGGCGGGCACCGTTGACGCTGCTGCCCAGGCCCGGGATGAACACCACCACCAGCAGCGCGAAGCAACCCAGCAGCAGGATCTGGTTGTACTGCTCGATGCTCTTGAGCTCGGTGCGCATGGCGATGATTGCCAGGCCGATACCCACCGCCAGGAAGATCAGGTGGCGGTTGAGGTAATAGAACGGGCTGCTCATCAGCGCGATCGAGCTCGACGCGACCATCACCACGCCCAGCCCGGTGAGCGCGATGATCGCGCCCAGCAGCCACTTGTCGAAGTGGCCTCCGATGGCTTCAAGGCGGGTTGCCTGGCGCGACAGGTCGTTCATCAGCGGACCTTCAACGTGGCCAGGCCGATCAGCACCAGCACGACCGAGATGATCCAGAAGCGCACGATCACGCGCGGCTCCGGCCAGCCCTTCAGTTCGAAGTGATGGTGGATCGGTGCCATGCGGAATACGCGCTTGCCGGTCAGCTTGAACGAGGCGACCTGGATCATCACCGACAGCGTCTCGATCACGAACACGCCGCCCATCACCACCAGCACCAGCTCCTGGCGGGTGATCACCGCGATCGTGCCCAGCACCGCACCCAGCGCCAGCGCGCCGATGTCGCCCATGAAGACCATGGCCGGATAGGTGTTGAACCAGAGGAAGCCCAGGCCTGCGCCGGCGATCGCCGCGCAGATGATGACCAGCTCACCAGCGCCCGGAATCTGCGGGATCTGCAGGTAGCTGGAGAACACCACGTTGCCCGAGGCATAGGCGAACACGCCCAGGGCGCAGGCGACCAGCACCGTCGGCATGATCGCCAACCCGTCCAGGCCGTCGGTCAGGTTGACCGCGTTGGAGAATCCGACGATCCAGAAATACGCGATGGCCACGAAGCTGATGCCGGCCAGCGGCAGCGCGATCGATTTGAACATCGGGATGTAGAACGTCATCGCCGCCGGCACATCGGCGGTGTAGAACAGGAACAGACCGGCCGCCAGACCGAAGATCGACTGCAGCAGGTATTTCCAGCGCGACTTCAGGCCGTTCGGGTCGCGGCGGACGATCTTGATCCAGTCGTCGTACCAGCCGATCGCGCCAAAGCACAGCATCACCGCCAGCACCAGCCAGACGTAACGGTTGCGCAGGTCGGCCCACAGCAGCACCGACAGCGTGATCGTCAGCAGGATCAGCGAGCCGCCCATGGTCGGCGTGCCGGCCTTGGCGAAATGGGTCTGCGGACCATCCGTACGGATCGGCTGGCCGCCCTTGAACTGGGCCAGCTTGCGGATCATCGCCGGGCCGAGCCACAGCGACAGGAACAGGGCGGTCAGCGCCGCGAGGATGCCGCGCAGGGTCAGGTAGCCGAACAGCCCGAACAGGCTCTCCAACTGCTGCAGCCATCGGGCCAGTTCAAGCAACATTGGGGGTTTCCTCTCCTTGCGCGAGCAGCGCTTTGACGATCGTGTCCATGGCGCTGCCACGCGAGCCCTTGACCAGGCAGCGCACGCCGGCATGCAGTTCGGTGGCGAGCGCGGCGGCCAGGGCCTGGTGACTCTGGAACTGTTGGCCGCCTTCACCGAAGGCGGTCGAGGCGGCGGCGCTCAGCGGGCCGAGCGTGTACAGCCGCTTCAGGCCGGCATCGCGGGCGCGGCGGCCAGCCTGGGCATGCAGCGCCTCGCCGTCCGGGCCGAGCTCGCGCATGTCGCCCAGTACCAGCCAGCCCTCGTCCTTCGAGGCAGCCAGGGCATCGATGGCGGCGGCGAGCGAACCCGGGTTGGCGTTGTAACTGTCATCGATCAGCACCGCGCCGCTGGGCAGCTGGTGCGCGATCTGGCGGCCCGGCACCGGCTCGGCGCGGGCCAGGCCGGCAGCGATCTGCGCCACCGCAATGCCCGCGGCCAGCGCCAGCGAGGCGGCGGCCAGCGCATTGCTGATGTTGTGCCGGCCCGGCAGGCCCAGCGTGATCTCGGCGTCGCCCGCGGGCGTGGACAGCACGAACTGGCTGCCCTGCGCGGCCGGGCGGATCGCACGCGCGGTGACATCGGCGGTGTGCTCCAGGCCGTAGCGCAGCACGCGGCAACGCGGCGGCTGGCCGACGATGTGCTGTTCGAACCAGATCCCGAAGGCGTCATCGGCATTGATCACGGCCACGCCATCGGACGGCAGCGCCGCGTAGATCGCGCCCTTGGTGGTGGCCACGCCCTGCAGGCTGCCCATGCGTTCCAGATGCGCCGGGGCGATGTTGTTCACCAGCGCGTAGTGCGGGCGCACGATCTCGGTGAGGTAGGCGATGTCGCCCGGCTTGCCGGCGCCCATCTCGTAGACGGCGTAGTCGGCATCTTCCGGCGCATCGAGCACTGCCAGCGGCAGGCCGATCTCGTTGTTGCGGTTGCCGGGGTTGGCGTAGACCACCTTGCGGTCGTCACGTGCCACCTGTTCCAGGATCGCCAGCAGCAGGCTCTTGACGCTGGTCTTGCCGTTGCTGCCGGTGATGGCGAAGACCGCGGTGTCGCGGTCACGCTGCATGCCGGCGGCGATGCGGCCCAGGGCGTGTTCGCTGTCGGCGACCACGATCTGCGGCAGGGCGACATCAAGCAGGCGTTCGACCAGCATCGCCGAGGCACCGCGTGCCAGCGCGTCGGCCGCGAAGTCATGGCCATCGAAACGCTCGCCCCGCAGCGCCACATACAGGCTGCCGGGCGCGAGCGTACGGGTGTCATTGCTGATGGCATCGATGGCGGTGTCTTCGCCATGGATCTCGCCACCGGCCCAGTGGGCGATCAGCGACAGCGGGGTGCGCTTCATGTAGTCACCCCCGCGCGCGCGGCCAGCACACGGCCGGCCACCTCGGTGTCATCGAAGGCGTGCTGGACCCCGTGGATCTCCTGATAGGGCTCGTGGCCCTTGCCGGCGATCAGCACGATATCGCCCGCGCCGGCCTGGCCGATCGCGGTGGCAATCGCGGCGGCGCGGTCGCGCTGCACAGTGACGGCAGCGGGTGCGTCAAATCCCTTGAGGATGTCGGCCACGATCACGTCGCCGTCTTCGCCGCGTGGATTGTCGTCGGTGACGATCACCACGTCGGCATGTTGCTCCGCGATGGCGGCCATCTGCGGGCGCTTGCCGGTATCGCGCTCGCCGCCGCAGCCGAACACGCAGATCAGGCGCCCGGCCAGATGGCCCTGCACGCTGGTCAGTGCCTGTTCCAGCGCATCCGGGGTGTGCGCGTAATCGACCACGACGGTGGGCAGGCCACCCTCGCCGCCCAGGCGGTTCATGCGCCCGGCGATCGGCTGCAGCTGCGAGAGCAGCGCGGCGATCGCGGCCGGGGCGTGATCCAGCGCATGCAGCGCACCGGCCACGGCCAGCAGGTTGTCCACGTTGAAGCGGCCGAGCAGCGGCGACTGCACCGGATGGCGCTGACCGTCCACGACCAGATCGAAGGCGATGCCGCGACCGTCCAGGGTGAGCGAATCAGCGCGTACGGTGGCCTGCGCGGCACCGCGCGAGCTCACGCCGATCGGGCGGACGCTCTCACCGACAGTGCGCAGCAGTTCGCTGCCGAAGCTGTCATCGAGGTTGACCACGGCGGCCTTGAGCCCGTCGCGGTGGAACAGCCTGGCCTTGGCCGCGCCGTACTGCGCCATGTCGCCGTGATAGTCGAGATGGTCGCGGGTGAGATTGGTGAACACCGCCACGTCGTAATGCACGGCATCCACGCGGCCCTGATCAAGCGCGTGCGAGCTGACTTCCATCGCCACGGCCTGGGCACCCCCGTCGCGCAGCTGCGCCAGCACCTCATGCATCTGCAGCACCAGCGGCGTGGTGAAGCCGGTCGGCACCACGTCGCCATACAGTCCGACGCCCAACGTGCCGATACTGCCGCTGCGGGTGCCGAGCAGGTGCCAGGCCTGGGCCAGCAACTGCACGGTGGACGTTTTACCGTTGGTGCCGGTCACGCCGACCATCGTCATCGCGCGCGAGGGGTGGCCGTGGAACTGATCGGCCATCGCGCCCATGCGGTGGCGCAGGCCCGGCACGGCAATCGCATCGGCCGGGGCCGGCAGCTCGGCCGGGGCCGGCGGGTCGAACAGGATCGCCCCGGCGCCATTGGCGCGGGCCTGATCGACAAAGCCCAGCCCGTGCGCGCCGAAGCCGGCGATCGCCACGAAGGCATTGCCCGGGCGCACCGCGCGGCTGTCCAGCACCAGGCCGGTGATGGTCGGGTCGTGGCTCAGCACCACATCGGGAAGCAACTGCGACAGCAACATCATCTGGCTCATTGCGTGCCTCCCTGCGCGGGCGGCACTGTGGCGTGCGCGCTGGGCAGCGCGGCATCGAATTCTGCGGCGGCATCGGGCGCGATCACCGTTTCCGGCGGCGGCATCGGCAGCACCGAGGCCGAGTGGCCCATCTTTCCGGACTGCTGGGCGGCCAGCCACGACTCGATGTCATCCGGCGGCACGTCCATCAGGCGCAGCGCGCCTTCCATGACGTTGTGGAACACCGGTGCGGAGACCAGGCCGCCGTAATACTTGCCGCCCTGCGGGTCGTTGATGACGATCACCGTGGCGAAGCGCGGGTTGGTGGCGGGCACCACGCCGGCGAACAGCGCGTTGTAATGGCCACGCTCGTAACCGCCGGGGCCGGCCTTGCGGGCGGTGCCGGTCTTGCCGGCCACGTGGTAACCCAGCACCGCCGCCTGCTTGGCGCCGCCCTGGGTGACCACGGTTTCCATCATCGCCACGACTTCCTTGGCGATCTTCTCGTCGATGATCTGCTTGCCTTCGTTGCGCTGGCCCTTGACGAAGGTCGGCGCGATCAGCTTGCCGCCGTTGCCCAGCGCCGAGTAGGCGGTCGCGATCTGCAGCGGGCTGACATTCAGGCCGTAGCCATAGGACATGGTGGTCTTGGACGGACCACTCCAGCGCGCCGGGCGCGGCAGCACGCCGGCCGATTCGCCCGGGAAGCCGCTGTGCGGGGCGACGCCATAACCGAAGCTGTGAATGTGGTCGTAGAAGACCTGGTCCGGCATCTTGGCGGCGATCTTGGCCGCGCCGATGTTCGAGCTGCGGGTGATCACGCCGGTGACGTTGAGCACGCCGTTGTTCCGCGGCACGTCCTTGATCGTGTAGCGGCCCAGCGCCATGTAGCCCGGGTTGGTGTCCACCGTGGTGTCTTTGGTGACCACGCCGGACTGCAGCGCCGAGGCGATGGTCAGCGGCTTCATGGTCGAACCCGGCTCGACCAGATCGGTCACCGCGCGGTTGCGGCGGGTGTCCGGCGCAGCGCCACCCACGGCATTGGGGTTGTAGGTCGGCAGGTTGACCATGGCCAGGATCTCGCCGGTGGCAACATCCATTATCACCATCGAGCCGCCCGCGGCCTTGTTCTCGATCAGCGCGTTGCGCAGCTCCTTGAAGGCCAGGAACTGGATGCGGCGGTCGATGCTGAGGGTGAGGTCCTTGCCCGGCTCGGCGGCGCGCAGCAGATCGCTCTCCACCGTGTCGCCCTTGCGGTTGCGGATCACGCGCTTGGCGCCGGCCTTGCCGCGCAGCCATTCGTCGAAGGCCAGCTCCAGCCCTTCCTGGCCGCGGTCGTCGATGTTGGTGAAGCCGAGCACGTGCGCCATCGCCTCACCCTGCGGGTAGAAGCGGCGGAACTCGCGCTGCGAGGCCACGCCCGGGATCTTCATCGCGACCACTTTTTCCGCGTCGTCCGGATTGATCCGGCGGCGCAGATACATGAATTCTTTATCGGCCTTCTGCGAGAGCTTGGAGGTCAGCTCATCCAGCGGCATGCCCAGCGCGGTCGCCAGCTCGGGGATACGGTCGGGCGAGCGCAGCAGTTCCTGCGGGTTGACCCAGATCGAGGCGACCGGGGTGGACACCGCGACCGGCTCGCCATTGCGGTCGGTGATCATGCCGCGCGAGGTGTTGATCGGCAGTTCGCGCAGGTAACGGGCTTCGCCCTGGCGCTGGTAGAACTCGCTGTTGATGATCTGCACGTAGGCGGCGCGGCCGACCAGCGAGACCGAGCACAGGCCCAGCGCCAGCCCCACCCACTTCAGGCGCTGGCGGAGGTTGAAGCTGTTGCGCGCACGGTTGCGGCCGGACTTGTTCATGGCCGGATCACCACGACGTCGGCCGCTTCGGGGAACTTCATGCCCAGGCGCTCGCGGGCGACGCGGTCGACCCGGGTCGCCTCGGCCAGGGTGGCCTGCTCAAGCTGCAGGCGACCGAACTCGATGTTGATCTCATCGCGCGCACGCTCGACCCGGGACAGCTCCACGAAGGTCTGGCGGTGGCGATGGCGCATGAACACCACACCGATCGCCGAGGCGACGGTGCAGGCCAGCAGCACGATCAACAGCAGGCGGCTCATCCAGCCACCTCACGCTTTTCGGCGACGCGCAGCACGGCACTGCGCGAGCGCGGATTGACCGCCAGCTCGTCGTCTTCGGCCTTGATGGCGCCACCGTGCAGGTCCAGCGTCGGCACGAAGGCAGCCAGCTCGGGCAACCGGCGGTTGCTCGGCGGTGCCTTGGCGTAGCGGTTCATGAACTGTTTGACGATGCGGTCTTCCAGCGAATGGAAGCTGATCACCGCCAGCCGGCCACCGGGCTTGAGCCGCGCCATCGCCGCGTCCAGGCCCGCCTCGAGGTCGGCCAGTTCGCGGTTGATATGGATGCGGATCGCCTGGAAGCTGCGCGTGGCCGGGTGGATCTTGTCCTTGCCACGCGGCATCACCGAGGCGATCACCTCCGCCAGCTCGGCGGTGCGGGTGAAGGGTTGCTTGTCGCGGCGGGCGACGATGGCCTTGGCGATGCGGCGGCCCTGGCGTTCTTCGCCGTAGGTCCACAGCACGTCCATCAGCTCGCGCTCTTCAACGCGGTTGAGCCACTGCGCCGCACTTTCACCGCTGTCCGGGTCCATGCGCATGTCCAGCGGGCCGTCCTTGCCGAAGCTGAAACCGCGCTCGGCGACATCCAGCTGGGGCGAGGACACGCCCAGGTCGAACAGCACGCCATCCAGGCCCTGTGCGGTGGCATCCCAGTGCAGCAGATCAGCAAAGCTGCCACGGAAGATCGAGACGCGCGGGTCCGGCGCGAAATCACGCTCGGCTACCGCAATCGCCTCCGGATCCTTGTCCATGACCAGCAGTCGGCCTCCCGGACCGAGTTGCTCGAGCACGCCCCTGGCGTGACCGCCACGACCGAACGTGCCATCGAGATACACGCCGTTTTCGATCACCTTCAGGCCATCCAGGACCTGCGTGTACAGGACCGGCAGGTGGCCTGCCGGCGACTGCGACACCGGAAGGTGACCGGCCTGCGCTGCTCCGCGCATCCGGGCACCCCGGCTCACAACTTCAGGTCGAGCAACCCATCGCCGAGATCCTCGTCAGACAACGTCTGCTGGATCAACGCGCGATGAGCCTGCTCGCTCCACAATTCGAATTTGTCGCCCATACCGAGCAGCACCGCCTTCTTTTCAATGCCAACGGCACCACGGTGGCTGGCGGGAATACTGATGCGGCCGTTGCCGTCCAGCTCCAGATGCGCGGCCGAACCGACCAGCTTCTGTTGCAGGAGGCGCACGACGCGCTGCGTGTTGGGCTTGGACATGACGTCATCACGGACGCGCTCCCATTCCTGTTCGGCGTACAGCCACAGACAGCCGGACTCGAACGGGTTGTAGGTCAGGACCAGACGGTTGTTGCTCACACGCGCGACAAGGTCGCGATGCGCGGTCGGAACCGCCATGCGCCCTTTGTCGTCAACAGTGATGGCCGTCTCGCCTTGAAACACGACGTTTTCACCTTTCCTTCGCCTGGTGAAACATTGAACCACGAAAAACCACAAAAAACCCGGTTTCCCCTCTGATGCCCACCTTAGCAGTGCCGATTGGGTTGTCAACAACTTTGCGAAGGCGAAATCACTTTGAACATCAAGGGCTTGCAGCGATCTTTAGAGACTTGTTCAAGGCTTATCCACAAGTTGCTGTTTCGTCTCATTTTTTGAGATTTCGCCGAAGTTCAGGCCTGTGGAGGCCGCGTGAAACATCGCCCCGTATTCAGTCCTGACCCGGCCGCCATCGCCTTCGCCCTGCGCAGAACCGGCACAATGTGAGGCATGTGTCTGCTCGCCCTTGCCTGGAAAACCCACCCCCGCTGGCAGTTGGTGATGGTCGGTAACCGCGATGAGTTCCACGCGCGGCCGACCGCCGCCCTGGCCCGGTGGCCCGCGCCGGATGACGGGGTGGCCGCAGGCCGCGACCTGCGCTCGGGCGGGACCTGGGCCGGGATCGGTGCGGACGGACGGATGGCGGTGGTGACCAACGTGCGCGACCCGCTGGCCCGGCAGACCGGCCCCTCACGCGGGGCCCTGGTAGCCGACTACCTGCGTGACACCGCCCCGGCCGCCCGCTTCGCCGATGGGCTGACCGCCCGCGCCGCCGACTTCGCCCCGTTCAACCTGCTGCTGGCCGATCGCGACAGCTGCCAGTTCCTGGGCAACCACCCGGCGGGCCGGCAGGCGTTGGCGCCCGGCGTACATGGCATGTCCAACGGGCCGCTGGATGCCCCGTGGCCCAAGACGGAGCGCTTGAACGCCGCCCTGCAGGGCTGGATCACCAGCGGCAGCGACGACCTGGGCCCGCTGTGGGCGGCGCTGGCCGATGAAACCCGGGCCGACGACAGCGCCCTGCCCGACACCGGCATCGGCCTGGAACGCGAGCGCTGGCTGAGCGCAGCGTTCATCCGCAGCCCGGAGTACGGCACCCGCGCCAGCACGCTGATCGCCCTGGATGCCGACGGCCAGGGCTTCATCCACGAGCGCCGGTTCGGGCCGGACGGCAGCTGCATCGGCGAGACGCGGCTGGCGGTTACGGCGCCGGCTGCGGGGATATGACGCGACGAGCCCGTTTTCGCCGGTGTGCGACGGGGCACTTCAGCCGCGATTGAAGGTGTTCACCGAAGTTTAACGCGTTGCGCCGCAACGGATTTCAGGCCATGACGCCGGGCTGGACCCGGGCGGGCGCCGGCCACGGCCGGCGCCGGCATCGGCCGTGGCTTGACCCCGGACACCCCGCGACGAGGATGAGGCGGACGGCACCTTCGCCGCGCCCTCTTCGGACCCGAGACCTGCATGCGACGCATCCTCTTTCTATTGGCCAGCCATCTGCTGGTCCTTGGCGTGGGCTTCGGCCTGGGCGTGTACTTCCTGCCGATCCTGACCGCCCCCGACGATCCGCCGGTGCAACAGGTACAGGACGCGATGGGACAGGCCCGCTACCACGCCACCTTCCACCGCGACCAGAAAGGCAGCGACGCGCTGCACTGGGCCGACGGCGCACTGAGCGTGAGCGCCACCCAGGTCGCGTTCACCGGCAAGATCGCCCCGGGGCCCGACTACAAGGTGTATCTGACCCGCGAGTTCGTCGATACCAAGGCCGGCTTTGAACGGATCAAGACCGATGCCGTGCGGATCGGCGAGGTGAAGACCTTCAACCGATTCCTGGTCGATGTGCCACCGGGCGTGGATGTCGAGGAATTCACCACCGTGGTGGTGTGGTGCGAACGCTTCGCGCAGTTCATCTCGGCCGGGCAGTATCGAACACCGGGGTGATCGCCCGCCCTCCGCATGCCGGGATGTGGGACAATGCGCGCGGCGGAGTCGGCCAGACAGTCGCGTCATCCCTTGCGGATGCCGAGGAAAGTCCGGGCTCCATAGGGCAAGGTGCCAGGTAACGCCTGGGCGGCGCAAGCCGACGGAAAGTGCAACAGAAAGATACCGCCTACGTTTCCTTCGGGAAGCCGGTAAGGGTGAAATGGTGCGGTAAGAGCGCACCGCGAGTCTGGCAACAGACCGGCACGGCAAACCCCACCTGGAGCAAGACCAAATAGGGACCTAATGGCGTGGCCCGCGTCGGGTCCGGGTAGGTTGCTTGAGCGCTGCGGTGACGTAGCGCCTAGAGGAATGACTGTCCACGACAAAACCCGGCTTATCGGCCGGCTCCGCCGCTTTTTTCGTCATGACGAAAAAAGCCCCAAGGTTTGCAGCGCACACCTTGGGCCCCGGGCCACCAGCGCCCAATTCCCCGCGGCTGTCGCCGCGCCCCCTTTACTAAAGGGGGCTGTGCCTCCAGACGGTTGGCGTGGGGCGGCATTCAATCTGCACGCGCGGTAGAGCCACCCCATGGGTGGCTGCCTCACGTTCTGGCACCGCGTGCAGCCACCCATGGGGTGGCTCTACCTTCTCTGGCACCGCGTGCAGCCACCCATGGGGTGGCTCTACCTTCTTTGGCACCGCGTGCAGCCACCCATGGGGTGGCTCTACCTTCTTTGGCACCGCGTGCAGCCACCCGTGGGGTGGCGCGACCGGCCGATCAACCGCCGTACAGGGCTTTTCTGGGGGCACCGGTGAGTTCGGCGGCGAGCTTGGCTGCGGTGGACGGCGGGAGGTGTTCGCTGAGCTTGGCGTACATGCGGCGGCCGGCGGCCAACTGAGCCTCCTCATCGTCGGCCGCGCCCTGCACCATCACCACGAATTCGCCCTTGCGCTGGTTGTCGTCGGCTTCCACCTGCTGCAGCAGCGAGGCCAGATCACCATCCAGCACGGTCTCAAACAGCTTGGTCAGCTCACGCGCCAGCACCGCGGGCCGCTCGGGCCCGAACGCGGCGACCATGTCCGCCAGCGATTCGGTGATCCGGTGCGAGGATTCGTAGAACACCAGCGTGCGGGTTTCACCGGCCAGCGCATGGAGCCGCTCGCGGCGGCCGGAGGCCTTGGCCGGCAGGAAACCCTCGAAGGTGAAGCGATCGCTGGGCAGGCCGGCCACGCTGAGCGCCGCGATCGCCGCACAGGCACCGGGAATCGGGCTGACCTTGATCCCGGCTTCGCGCGCGGCGCGCACCAGCCGGTAGCCCGGGTCGCTGACCAGCGGGGTACCGGCATCACTGACCAGTGCCAGCGACTCCCCGGCCAACAGGCGCGCCACGATCCGCTGCGACAACGCTTCTTCATTGTGGTCATGCAGCGCCACCAACGGCTGCTGGATGCCGAAGTGGGCCAGCAGCTGGCCGCTGCGGCGGGTGTCCTCGGCGCAGATCGCGGCCACCGAACGCAGCACGTCCTGCGCGCGCGGTGTCAGATCGGCGAGGTTGCCGATCGGGGTGGCAACGACATACAGCGTGGGGACAGCACTCATCAGCGGCTCTTCCGTGGTCAAGGGTAGAATCGTACCGTTCCCCGGCCACGGCCGCTGCCCCCATCGAATGGACCTGATCATGAACAAGCCCGTCGTACGGATCTCCGCCCTTTCGTTGTCGCTGATGCTGCTTGCCGGCTGCGCCACGACCAGCTTCACCAGTGCGCCGGATTCGCCGGCCCAGAGCCAGGCCCTGGCGCTGATCGAGCAGGGCAAGCCGCGCGATGCGGCGGTCCAGCTGGAAGCCCTGGCCAACACCCTGCGCGGCAGTGCCCGCAGCGCCGCCCTGGCCGATGCCGCCTTTGCCTGGCACGAAGCCGGCGATGCCACCCGCGCCCGCACGCTGCTGGCCCAGGTCACTGCGCGCCAGCTCAGTGGCGCCAGCCTCCAGCGCTACCAGCTGACCACGGCCGAACTCGCGCTGGCCGACAAGCAGCCGGCCCAGGCGCTGGCCGCACTGAAAGAATCGGCCGACGCGGTCACCCCCTCGCTGCGTACCCGCTGGCAGTTGGCGCGCGCCAACGCACTGCAGGCCACCGGCGACAACCTCGGCGCCGCGCTTGAGCGCGCCCGTGCGCACGCCGCGCTCTCCGGCAAGGCGCGCAGCGACAACCAGCAGGCCATCGCCGGCCTGCTCGGCACGCTGGACGATGCCACCCTGCGCGCCCGCGCGGCGGCACTGCCGGCCAACGAGCCGCTGTACAACTTCGCCGGCCGTGCGCTGATCGCCCGGGGCCTGCCGCTGCCGCGTCCGTTCGATCGCGAAGGCGCCTCGCAGTTCGATACCAGCAAGCGCCCGCCGGCGATGAGCGATGGCTATCGTCCGCCCGTGAAGATGGCCGTGCTGCTGCCGCTCAGTGGCCGCCTGGCCACCGCCGCGCAGCCGGTCCGCGATGGCCTGCTCAGCGGTTACTACGGTGAAACCCGCCGCCGTCCGGACATCCAGTTCATCGACACCGCCGGTACCGCCGCCGGTGCCGTGGCCGCCTACGACAAGGCGGTGACCGCCGGTGCCGATTTCATCGTCGGCCCGCTCGGCCGCGATGAAGTGGATGCCGTGTTCGGCCGCCGCGAACTGCCGGTGCCGGTGCTGGCCCTGAACCGCGGCAAGGACACCCCGCCGGCGGGCAGCGCCGGTTTCTCGCTGGCCCCGGAAGACGACGGCATCATCGCCGCCGAGTACCTGCGCGGACGTGAGCGCAGCAAGGTGCTGGTGATCCACAGCAATGATGACAACGGCCGCCGTGCCGCCGCCGCCTTCCGTGAGCGCTTCGCGCAGCGCGGTGGTCAGGTGGTGGCCACCATCGGCGTCAGCGACACGGTCGGCGACATTGGCGCGCAGGTGCGTGCGGCCGGCGCCATCGACGGTGTGTTGCTGGCAGTGAAGGCGCCGCAGGCGCGTGCACTGACCCCGCAGCTGGCGCTGGCCGGTGCCGGTGGCGCCAGCCGCGTCGGCACCTCGCAGCTGACCGTCGGTGCCGGCAAGCCGGAAGAAGACATGGCGCTGGACGGCATCGTCTATCCGAACGAAGCCTGGAACGTGCGTGGCGTGCCCGGCCTGCCGGCGGCCTCCACGGCCGGGCAGATCCTGCCCTCGGCGCGTGGTGCCTCCGGTCGCCTGTTCGCGTTCGGTTTCGATGCCTGGAAGATCAGCGCCTACCTGGACAAGGTCGCGACGGAAGGCGGCCTGGCCGGCGCCACCGGCACCCTGTTCCTGGACAGCAACGGCAACGTACTGCGGGTGCCGGCATGGTCGACCTTCAGCGGTGGCCGGCCGATGCCGATCGCCAGCAGCAACTGAGCCACGTGCCCACCGGGCGCGCGGTACGCGGTGCGGCGGTGGAAGCCGCCGCACAGCACCATCTTCGTGAGGCCGGGCTGCGTCCGGTCACCACCAACGCGCGGTATCGCCGGGGCGAGATCGACCTGATCATGCGCGACGGCGATGTCGTCGTGTTCGTGGAAGTGCGCTACCGCGCCACTGCCCGCTTCGGCGGCGGCGCGGCTTCGGTGGACCTGCGCAAGCGACGCAAGCTGGTGATCGCCGCGCAGCTGTTTCTGCAGTCCCATCCCTGGCTGGCCGAGCAGCCCTGCCGCTTCGACGTGGTTGAAGCCAGTGGCGAGCCCCCGCAGCTGAACTGGCTGCGCGACGCGTTCCGGCTGGACGACTGCTGATGCCCTCCATCTTCACCCACGCCGCCATTCCGCTGGCGCTGTGGTGCGCCGCGGATCGCGGTCGCATCGCCGCGCCGTTGCTGGCCGCGGGCGTGGTCGCGGCGATGCTGCCCGACGCGGATGTGCTGGCCTTCGCGCTGCACATTCCCTATGCCGACAGCTTCGGCCACCGCGGGGCCAGTCATTCGATCGTGTTTGCCGCGGTGCTGGCCGTGCTCGCTGCCCTGCTGCATACGCGCCTGCGCGCCAGTGCAGTGCAGGCCGCCGCATTCGTTGGCATCAGTGCCCTGTCGCACCCGCTGCTGGACGCGTTCACCTCCGGCGGTCTCGGGGTTGCCCTGTGGTGGCCATGGAGTGGCGAGCGGTTGTTCGCGCCGTGGCGCCCGATCCGCGTATCGCCGTTCGCCGGGCAGTTCTTCAGCGCGCGCGGGCTGGCCACCGTTGTGTCTGAACTGCGTTGGGTGTGGTTGCCGCTGGCCGCCGCCGTGATCGGCTGGAGGCTGATCCAACGCGCCCCTGTGAATTCCCGGAACGCCTGATGTCGCCCCCCCCCGCCCTGCCCGCCGCCTTCCTGTCCACCGTGCATGCCCTGCTGGGCGACGACGGGTGGCGCACCGATGACGCGGCACTGGCCGCCCATGCGCAGGACAACTCCTGGCGCAGCCAGCTGCCGCTCGGCGTGGCGTTTCCGCGTGACCGCGAGCAGGTGGTGGCGCTGGTCCGCGCCTGCCGCACGCACCACGTGGCCCTGGTGGCGCGCGGCGCGGGCACCGGCACCACCGGCGCGGCGGTGCCGGTCAACGGCAGCATCGTGCTGTCGTTCGCGCGCATGGCGCGCATCCTCGACATCCAGCCCGGCAACCGCTGCGCGGTGGTCGAACCGGGCGTGCTCAACGGCGACCTGCAGCAGGCGCTGATGCCGCACGGCCTGTTCTGGGCACCGGACCCGTCCAGCGCCGACATCTGCAGCATCGGCGGCAACCTGGCGTGCAATGCCGGTGGCCCGCGCGCGGTGAAGTACGGCACCAGCCGCGACAACGTGCTCGGCCTGGTGGCGGTCACCGGCGCAGGCGACCTCATCCACTGCGGCGGCGCTTACACCAAAGACGCCACCGGCTACGACCTCACCCACCTGCTGGTCGGCAGCGAAGGCACGCTGGCGCTGATCGTGGAAGCCACGCTCAAGCTCACCCCGCTGCCGGTCGCCCAGGCCGGGTTGCGCGTGCTGTACCGCGATGCCGATGCCGCCGCCGCAGCCGTGTCGCGCCTGATGGCGCAACCGGTGGTGCCCACGCGGCTGGAATTCATGGACGCGCGCAGCCTGGCGCTGCTGCGTCGCAATGGCGCCGACGTGCCCGAGGCCGGCGCGATGCTGCTGGTGGAAGCCGACGGCGACCACGACACGCTGCCCTACCTGCTGCAGGCACTGGCCACCGCCGCCGAGGGCGACGGCCTGCTGGCGCTGGACGTGGCGATGGAAGGGGCCGCACGCGAGAAACTCTGGGCCGCGCGCAAGGCGCTGTCGCCTGCGCTGCGCAGCATCGCCCCGGGCAAGATCAACGAAGACGTGGTGGTGCCGGTGTCGCGTATTCCGGACCTGGTGGCCGGCGTGCAGGCGCTGGCGCGCGAGTACACGCTGACCATCGTCACCTTCGGCCATGCCGGCAACGGCAACCTGCACGTCAACATCCTGTACCACCCCGACGACGCCGACGAGAACGCGCGCGCGCATGCCGCGCTGCCGAAGATCTTTGAACTGACCTTGGCACTCGGCGGCACGTTGTCCGGCGAGCATGGCATCGGATTGGCCAAGCGCGATTTCATGGCCCAGGCCTTCTCCCCCGCCACGCTGGCGGCGATGCGGGCGATCAAGCACGCGCTGGATCCGGACGGCATCCTCAACCCGGGCAAGGTGCTGCCGCCGGGGTGATGCGGGTTCATGCCGCGGGCGCGGATGGCAGCCGGATGGCGCCCCGCTCTACGGCAGCCGGGCAGAGCCCGGCTCTACGGTGCGTGGTGCGCGCTGGGTGATGTCGATCAGCGTGGTGCGGAAATCCGGCAGCAGTACGCGGTTGCCGTGACCGCTCAGGTGATCGTTGTCGAAGAACAGCGGCTGGTCACCGTCCATGGCCGAACACGTCTGCGCGCCACACAACAGCGGTAGCGGATCCCAGACGTGCAACGACGGATAGCGGTCGCTCAGCGCGGCCAGCAGTTCCAGCTGCGGTGCACGCAGCAGCTCCAGGTCGGCGCGCGCCATGTCCAGCCCGCCGGCGCAGGCTGGATTCATCCGGTTGAATCTGTCCGTGCAGCGATACGCCCCCGCCTTGAACAGCGGCAACGGCGCATCCACCACCACGTGCACGCCCAGCCGCTGCAGCCTGTCCAGCACCCGCTCCGCCTCGGCGCGCGCAGCGGCGGCATCGGACGGCGTGCGCTCTGCCAGCATCTGCTGGAACACCACCGCATCGCCATTGCCCCAGTCGCGGCCGCGCAGCTCGGGCATGCGCAGCGATGCCAGCAGCACGATGTCGCCCGGTCGCGCCTGCGCCTCGATGCGGGACAGCGCCCGCTCGGCGAAGGACCGGCAGTCGGCCGGGGCCGCGCGCAGCAGATTGACGATGCCGCACCCACCCTGATCGTCCTGGCGCACCTCCATGCCGGTCTGCCGCGCCACCATCGACGTCAGGGTGCGATACGCGGCGGCATGCGAGTCACCGGCGACGAACAGGCGGCGGCCGGCCAGCCCGGGCGCGTCCACCGGGTCAAGCGGCCGCCATGCAGGGTACTTGCGTGCCTGCCACGCGTCGCCGTCGCGGGTGCTGCTGAGCGATATCTGCTCGTGGAAGTTCACCATGCTCCAGGCCAGCAACGCGGCGCCGGCCACCACCGGCACCGCCATCGCGAGCACCCTGGCGGGGGCCTTTGCAGCCAGCGCGGGGGCGCGGCGCAGCGGCACTTCCACCCAGCGGTAGGACGCCGAGGCCACCAGCAGAAGCAGGATCGGGTACAGCCACAGCGCTGCCCCCTGAAGGCCGTAGGTCCAACGCAGCAGGACCAGCAGGGGCCAATGCCAGAGGTAGAGCGAGTACGAGATGCGGCCCAGGTAGGTCAGCGGCCCCCATGACAGCAACCGCGCGTACCCGGTCGTGGCGGCACCCTCTGCAGACACCGCGGCAAGCAGCAGCAGCGCGCCGATCACCGTGAGGGCCACCCCCGGGAAGGGCAGCGGCAGCGACGGTGCCAGCACCACGCCTGCGCCCAACAGCGCCCCCCCTGGCCATGCCAGCCGACGTCCGCGCGGCGCACCGCCACGGGCCGTCATCCATTGATACAGCAGCGCGCCAGCGGCCAGTTCCCAGAGGCGCGCGGGCAGCAGATAGAAGGCAGTGGTGGGCGCAACGCGGCTTTGCCATGCCGCCAACACCAGAGACACCAGCGACACGACCGGAAGCAGCCAGCGCAACGAAGGGAAGCGCTGGCGACCGCGCATCCAGACGATGAACAGCACGGGAAAGACCAGGTAGAACTGTTCCTCCACGCCCAATGTCCAGGTATGCAGGAACGGATTGAGGTCTGCACCGGGCGAGAAGTAGCTGTCCTGTTGCCCCGCCAGCACGATATTGCTCAGGCCAAGCAGCGCGGCCATGCCGGTCTGGTCGAACTGTTCATTGCGCCATGCCCGCGGAATCAGCAACGCCGACAGCACGAACGTGACCACCAGCATCAGCAGCAGCGCGGGCAACAGGCGCAGCACGCGGCGACGATAGAAATCGAGCAGCAACGTACCCGGTGGCGTGTCACCCCGTGCCGCCAGGGACTGGCTGATCACGAAGCCTGAAATGACGAAGAACAGATCCACACCGGTGAAGCCGCCCGGCAGCAGCGGGGCATCGACATGGAAGACGATGACGGCCAGCACGGCGAGCGCGCGCATGCCGTCAATGGCGGGATTGTGGGAGCATCCAAGCGTGCGCATGTGGGCAGCCGAGGTGAGGTGACCCACAGCATCACGGTAAGGGGGGATGCGCTTCAAAGGGCAAACGCGACAGCGCGCGCCGTCGTTTCGCTGCGGTATGGGTTGGCCTGCGGCTGCGTATTCGCAGGCCCTATCTAAACCTCCCTGCCCATTGGCGGGAGGGCAGCGACCGAACGGGATGCAGCGGGTAGTGGGGTCGACTCAAGGATTCGCGTCGAACACCACGGTCATCTGCCCGTCCCAGCGCGAGCCGGGCAGCTGCACGATCGTCTCCACGGCGGCGCGGTTGGCCGTGAACCGCAGCGTCGAGCGGCGCTGCATCAGGTACCCCTCGGGGCTGAAGCGCGGCGCGAGCGCGTCGTCGGCCGATAGCGGCGTGTCCTGTGCGGGGCGTCCGTCCTTCAGATTGCGCATGCCCGGAATGGTCACGTCCACGTCCACGGGCACCACCACGTCATCGGCTGCATTGCGGATGCCACAGCCACTGCCGGCTGCATGTTCGCAGCGCAGCTTCATGCTGAAATCCATCGACGAGGTGAGGTGGAACGGCAGCGCCTGGCGCAGCCGTGCGGGCACCTTCCCATGGTTGATCCACTGCGACCAGCCGCCGTCCGGCACCAGTGGCACGCGCGGTGTTTCGCTGGAAAAGCGCACCTGGAAATCATGTATCACATCGAAGACGAAGTTCATCCGGATCGCCGTGGTGCCGGTGATGTTGTCGCCCAGGTCGATGTCGGCATCGGCGCCGCCGGTGGTCCAGGTTTCCTGCGCCGTATAGCGGCCATCCTGCAGGGTCATCGCATTGGGAAGTGCCACCTGAATGCCGATGCCGACGTTGCGGTAGGCGTAGGTCCGCCCGTCCCTTATACGATTGCTGTAGCACGCCTGCGGATTGCGCGGATCACGGACGCCCCAGCCGCCATTGGACCACCCCAACCCACCGGCACCCCGGATCGCGGTGCAGCCACCGCTGATGCCGTGGTACCACGGATCCGCCCCACGCCCGAAGTTCAATCGCAGGGAAATGGCGACAAAGCTGATCTCCGCGTCGAACGTACGCCCGGTGTTGACATCCTGCAACGTGATCGTGCGCGGCGCCGGAAAGCGCACATACGTCGTGTCGCGCTGCGCCGTGCCGGTCTGCGGGCCCGACTTGCGCCAGTACTCCCCTCCCCCCAGATCAAAGATGTAGGCCCCCTTCTGGGCACATTGCGTTGGCCGCCAATTGCAGAAGGCGCCGCGTGGCGTGGTGTTTTCGAATGCCGTATTGCCGGGGTTCAACGCGTTCGGCCTGAACTGGCCAGTGACGGTCACCCCGCGTACCTGGGCGGCCACCGGGGTGGCGTGCAGCGCGAACAGGACAAGCATCAGCAACGGGAGACATTTCATGGCAGCGACCTGCAGGTCTGGGGGAAAGGGGCGATTCACTGCACGGCAACCGGCGGCGGGCAGCGCACCCCGCCCACCATCAACAGGTCGCCTTCGCGCGGGTAGCTGGCCTGCTCCATCACCAGTTCACAGCGGGTGAGGTTGGGGTAGCGCAGTTCCACCACCGGCGCGCGTGCACTCAGTTCAAGGGTGAAGAATCCATCGTCCTGGCTCACGCTGCGCCCGGCGTGGTTGATCACCTGCACGCCACGCACCCCGCGGCCATCGGCATCCACGACCTGGCCCAATACGGTGAAGGTGCGCAGCACATCCACCGTGGCGTGCATCACCCCGCCCTTGTTGAGGTGGTAGTCGAGCGCGGCCGGCTGCAGGGTGGCCGCCGGGGCCGTGCGGCCGTCGAAATCGATCTGCACCTGGCCCGCGCGGTAGGCGCTGACCGGCACGAAGTTGCGGCCCGGCCGCAGCACCACGCTGCCGCTGCGGCTGTCGTCGGCGCGCAGAACGACATCGGGGACGTCGCTGCGCACGTCCACGATGATGCCGGTGTCCACCGCACCGCTGCGGCCCTGGCCAATGACCGCCACGTGGCCGCCGCCGAACGCCACGGTGCTGTCCAGGTTGGCACTGCCGCTCAGTTGGCCGCTGCCCGCCGCGCGGTACAGCTGCGCATCACCTTCCAGCACTGCATGCTGCAGGTAGGCACCGGCACCGGCGCCTACGCCGCCGCGGTCCGCACCCACGGTGCCGGTCACGCTGCGCAGCACCGGGCCATCCAGGTGCTGGCTGACGGTGGCGGCGAGGTACCCATCGCGCTGCCCGTTGTCCCCGGTTCGGCTGCCCAGGCTGCCACTGTAGTTGCGGCGATCACTGCCGAGCGCAAGGCTCACCGTCAGGTCGATGCCGCGTTGGCGGTGGTAGCCGGTATGGCGATTGCCCGGACGGTCGTGGGCGGATACGCGCCAGTTCACGTCATGTCGCCCGAACAGTGTTTCGCGGCGGCCGTAGGACACGTCGATGCCGGTGCCACGGGTGAATCCGCTCGAGCGCGCGATACGCACGCTGGCCGTATCGCGGTGGCTGAAACGGTGGGTGATCGACACCGCCGTGGTGTCCTGCCAGCCGCCCTGGCGTTCCCATCGCGGCGCGAGCCCGGCGCCTGGCGCCACGCGGTGGCGTTGTTCGGCCCAACTGCGCGCGTGACTGGCCACGACCGACCCGGCCCGGTAGCGATACAGGCCCTGCAGGTCCAGGCCGCGCCCCCTGTCTGTGGCGGTGTACAGGTTGGTGTAAGCACTCAGCGCACTGCTGGCCTGCCAGTCCATCGACAGCCCGGCCGCACGGCGTTGCCCGATCTGCTGCACGGTGGCACCGGCCACCGCACGCGGATGCACCAGGTAATTGACCACCGCGCCGGCGGCCACCTTGCCGCTGTCCGCATCGCTGCTGCTGCCGAGCAGGCCGCGCTGCTGGCCGGCGAACGCGCTGTAGCGCCAGCGCCGCGTCGGGTCGCGCCAGCGGCTGGGCTTGTGGATGGTGGCCGCCTCGCGCGAGGCTTCGCGTCCGTCCACCACCACGCGCAGGTCCACCTCGTAGATACCGCCCGGCAAGCGCCGTGTATCGATTTCCTGGATCCCCGGCCTGACGGCCTGGGTGGACAACAGCACGCCATCGCGCAGGACCTCCACCACCCCGTCGCGACTGGCGGTGACATGGACCGGGTACATGCTGGCGCTGCGGGTATCGGCCAGCAGGATGTCCGACGAGCCGACCATGACGCCCAACGCGGTGTCGTTCTGCGTACCGGGTGCGCGCGGCTGGCGGATCACGCCTTCGAAGGTGGGCAGGAAGTAGCCGGCGCGCACGAAGTGGTCGCCCAGCTCGCGTTGTGCGTACAACGCGCTGAGGTAGTGGTCGGCGCTGCCAGGCTGCGCGTGGTACTGGTAGCTGCCCAGCGTGCTCCAGCGCCCCAGGCTGCCACGCAGCTCGGCGCTGTAGCGGGTGGCCGTGGGCTGGTCCTGGCCCCCGTGCACGGCCAGGCTGTTGCGCAGGATCAGGCCGCGGCTGCCCCCCTCGGGCTGGGCAACGTGGCGGTCCTTGCCCCGCGCGCCGCCCGGCGTAAGCAGGCTGAGCAGCGAATTGGAGAGACTGTAATGCAGCGCCGACAGCCCGCGGCAGGCCTCGTGGCAGACGCCCAGTGGCAACGGTTCGGCCAGCTGCGTCGCCCAGCGTGCACGTTCACTGGGTGGCAGGCGGCTGTCATGGCTGTCGACGAAGTCCACCACCTGCACGCGGTTGTCGTCGTGCAGCACCACCTCGGCATCGCCGAGATACTGCCCGTCCAGCTCCACGCGGACCGTGAGCGGGGTGCCGAACAGATGCGCGCGGAACTCGGCCGGCATGCGCTCGCGCTGTTCCAGAAGGCTGGGCAGCTCATCCGGTGCCAGGCCCCCGGCCTGCGAGGACGCGGCAACGACAATGGCACCGATGGCGACGGTCAACCGGGCCAAGGGCGGGCATGCGCGAGGGCGCCTGGGAAACATGGTGCGTTCTCCGGCCTCCCTGCCGCATCCGTGGATGCGGCAGGGAGCGCCTGCGGGGCTCACGGATCGGCGATATCACTTTCGAAGATCATGTGGAACTGGCCGCCATAGCTGCCCTGTTTGTAGCCACCGGTCGGCACCGTCGGGGCGATGGCAAAGGCCAGCGATTTGCCAGCGGCCGCCTGCGCCGGGTTGGCGACGGTGAGCTTCACGCCGCCCGCAACCGGCACGGCCACGTTGTCCAGCTTCACCACCAGGTCCACGACATCGGCAGCCGACGCCATCTGCGCCGGGGCCGACAGGTAGGCGGTGATGGCGGCCGACGACTTGACGTTGATGACACGGCCGGTCAGTTCACCCAGTACCTGGCGCGCGGTATCCCACGGCAGGTTCTGCGGCAGGCCTTCCCAGCCATCGGGCGTGGATACCTGCAGACCGGCGGTGTTGGGCACGTCGGCCGTGACGTTCACGGTGATCGACTTGGTTTCGATGGCGGCGTGGCTCAGCGCCGGGGCCAGCAGCGCGGCGGCGGCGGCCGCCAACGCGTAGGTTTTCAAGGACATGGTGTTGCTCCAGGAAGAGTGGATGGATACAAGACGCCAGGACATGGGCACAGCACCCCCGGCGGGTGCCTGGCGGACCCGATGGGGCATGAACAGCGGGAGGAACGGAACGGTCAGCGGCGCGAATCGATACCGCGCTGGCTGTCACCCTCCTTCAGGTCGTAGCGGAGGAATCGGCCGTCGGCCAGTTGCAGCGCGTAGGAGCGCCCGGGCCGGACGTGGACGATGATGCCGGGCGTGCAGGTGTCCGGGCGGGCGCGCTCGCACTGGCGAAGGTTGTCCAGCACCACGGTGGCGTTGCCGTGGTTGTACACGCGGCCATCCTGCAGGCGGGTGTCGTAGTGCGCGTGCTCCGGCGCGATGAACAGGATCGTGCCGTAGCCGGTGAACATGCGGATGGACGCGTTCAATTCCGCCGCTTCCTGCGCCTGTTCTTCGCTGAGCGAGAATTCCTCGGCGCTGGGTGCCACCGGGATGAAGCGCAACCGGTAATAACGTTCCTGGTCACGTGCGCCGCGATAGACCAGGCGCGTGGCCTGTTGGCCGTTGCCGGCAATGATCAGGCGGCTGGGGCTGGCGATGACACCGTGCGCGCCAGGGGCGTTGCGTACCAACGCCGCGCCGTCCACCGGCGTTTCACTGGCCTGTCCTTCCGCATCGAAGTGCATCTGGGTCACTTCCACGCGCACGTAGGCCGTGGCGTCACCGGTGTTGCGGATGCGCTTGAGCAGGTTGCTGTGGGTAGGTTCCAGGTAGTCGAACAGCGGCCCGACGCTGATCTGCGGTGTCGCGGCGGCGGCCGGCAAGCAGAGCGTGGACAACAGCAGGGCAATGAGGAAGCGGGGCATGACGCAGCTCGCGTTGGAGAGCGCACAGTCTGTGCACTCACCCCCAGGGCGGCCATGCAATTAGTTGCAAATGCAAATAACTATCGATTGCATCGATATGGTTGATCGCCGTACACCACCGCGCCCAGCGGACCGCTGGACGCGCAGGCGGCAACATCCTCAAGCAGCAGCCGGGCAAAGCAGGCTCTACGTTTCTGCGGCACGGGATACTGGATGCAGTACGTGCAACCTGAAGGAGCCGGGCATTACCCGGCTCCTTTTTTTTACCAGCGCACGCGCATGCCCAGCTGTCCGCCCACGTTGCGGTAGGCGTGGTCGCCGCGCTGTACGCTCATGCCGCCCCAGGCCGACCAGCGCTGACCCAGCTTCAGCTCGGCACCGGCCTGCACTTCATAGCGGTCGCGCGGCATGTCTGCGCCCAGGGTTTCGCCATTGAATGCGAGCGTGCTGGTGCGCGGTCCACGCAGCCAGTTCACCGCCATGTACGGCTGCACCACGTTGCCCGCACGGGTATCGTGGCCGAAGACGCGCACGCCCAGGCGGCCGCTGATGCCATCCGCGTCGGCGGTGTCGATCCGGGTGCCGTTGGCTTCCACGTGACCGTCTGCCCGGTAATCCACGTGCGATACCTGCAGCTGCGGCTGCACGTACAGGTTGGCGTGCGGTCCCTGCCAGATGGTGAAGGTGTAGCCGCCTTCGACCGACGTAGTGATCACCCGGGTGTCGTACTGCTCGCGCGGCAGGTCTACGCCCTCCACGCGGTTGTCAAAACGGCCCGCCTGCACACTGGCATCCACATAAGCGCCCTGGCTGCTGCCCGGTTGCTGCTGCCATGTGGCATACACACCCACCGCATTGCCCCGCACACGTCCCGTGGCGGTGTACCCGGTGAGGGGCGAGACCACGGTGCTGTCGGCCCGGCCGCTGCCCAGCATCACGCCCAAGGTGCTGCCATTGCGCTGCCAGAGGTCGCTGCCCACCTGCAGCAGCGACGTGGTGCCGTCCACGGCCAACTGGCCCCCTACCGCCTGGAAGTCGGCCTGCCGGCGGCCGACGCGCACCCACGCACCGCGGCCCTCGGCAAGGCCCGGCGCGCCGATGCGGTCATGCAGGCGATGCTGGAACATACCGTTGGCGGCGGTCTGGTTGGCCAGGTAGGCGCCGGCTTCCGGGCGCAGCACCCGGCCCGGCGGCGTGATCGGAATACCACCATCGCCCCCTTCTTCCGGGTCCGGGCCCGGCGTTGGATCCGGATCGGTGACACAGCCCGGAGAGGTGGGATCGTCCTGACAGCGGTCGAACCATTGCGAGCGCAGGTACCACTGGCCATCGCTGGGATCGGCGATGCCGCCCTGGAAAAGGAAGTACTCGTACGAACCGCCCACCGCACGCCCCGCCAAGGCGTAACGCCCCAGCGATGCACCGTCGACCTGGATGAGCTGAATGCCATCTTCGGTGGGTGCACCCACGCCACCGACGTTCTGCACGCGCAGGCTGGCGTCGCCACTGGTATCGCCGCGCACGTGCAGGCGGTCGATCACGGTGTCATCGCCCGCCAGCGCACCGTGAAACAGGAAGGTGCCGCCATCGCTGTGCAGGTCGCCGTCCACGGTGAGCAGGGTGCCCACCGCAGCACGCCCATCGGACAGGGCCAGCGTGCTGTCGCGCATCGTCAGCGCATCCACGCGTGCGTCACCGCGCAGGGTCCACTGGCTGCCGCCGTCCAGCTCCATGTGCTCCACGAGGTCGCTGCTGCCCCACCAGTGCGAGCCACCGGCGAGGCTGACATGCACCTGCGATTGCGGCACCAGCCCGTTCTCCAGGTCTTCGCGGGTGATGACAATGTCACCCTGCATCTGCGCGGCGTTCTCCAGCCGTACGTCGAAGCGACCGCTCACCGCGGCGTCCAGCGACAGTGCGGTGCCATTGCCTCCGGACAGCAGTGCGCCGTTGTCCAATGTCAGCCCCGCATCGCGGCTGCTACGCAGCCACACGCCGCCGTGCTGCGCGCTCACCAGCGAGCCACCGTCGATCTGCATGCGGCCGTTGTCATTGATCACCGCCGCCCAGGCGCCCGTGCCTTCAGTGCGTACGTGCGTATCGCGCAGCGTCATCTCGCCACGGCCGCCCGACAGCACACCATGCGAACTGATACCGGTGGTGCGGACCACGCTGTCGGCCAGGTGCACGCTGCCACCGAGCCGGGCGATGGCGCCGATGGCACCGTTGCCCTCGGTGAGGATATCGACGGCCTGCGCATGGGCTACCGGGGCCGGCGTGCCGGAGCCCTCCACATAAAGCCCGTGCCCGTTTCGACCGCCGGTACGCAGCGCGCTGTCGCGCAGGGTAGCCGCTCCGCCCAGCACCGACACCGCTTGATGCAGCTCGCCGTCGGCGCTGATGCGCGAACCGACCACCTCCAACTGCGCGTCGTTGAACATCAGGATGCCCACACCATTCTGTGTGGTGATGGAAGACCCTTCCACGCGCGCTGTGGCATTGCGCTGGTTGATGTTGATGCCGGTGCTCACGCTGGTGAGTACGCTGTTGCGCATGTCCAGCGCGGCCCCCTCCATCATGAACACGCCTGTGTGGCCATGAACCTGCGTGCCGTCCAGTGCGGCACTGCCGCCGCTCGCGCCATAGCTGAGCGCGGTTGCGTTGCTGCCACCGGCGTGGATGCGACCACCGCGCACCACCACATCGCCGCCCACCAGGATGCCCTGACCGGAGCGTTCGTGGGTGAGGTTGATGTCCACGTCTTCCAGCTCCACGACGCTTCCACGTCCAGCAAGGATGCCGGTGGAGCCAGCACCGTTTCCGTTGATCTGTACCGAACGCAGGGTCACATCGTTTGTACTCCCCGGCTCTATCCATACCGCCGCACCGCCGCCGGCGTGTTCAATACGCACGCGCTCGGCCAGCAGGCTGCCTCCGGCAACGAACAGGCCATTGGCACTGGTGCCGTGGATCTCGATCACGCTGTTGCGCAGCTCCGCGCTGCCCTCACGCAGCTCCACGCCGTGGGACAGACCGCCACGGGTGGTGATGTGGACGTTGTCGGCGATCAGGCTGCCGTTGCCCAGTTCGATACCGCTGGCCGCAGTACCACTGGTCTCGATACGGGTGCCTCGCAGGTCCAGTCCGCCACCGTCATGCGCGGCCAGGCCGGCGGCACCGTAGCCGGTGGTGACCGCGCTACCAGCGCGCAACGCGATACGACTCCCAGCGCCCTCTACGCGTGCCCCTGATGCACGTTGGCCTTCGGTGCGCAGGTTGACCTCGCCCGACGGCACGATGCTGCCGCCGTTGCGTGCCATGAAGGCATGGCCTGCGGTAGTGCCCGGATCGGCAGGATCGGTGGTGTGATAGTCGCCGGTAGCGGGCGTCTGATCATCGCCGTCGGCGATGACCTGTTGGGCCATGGCCGGTTGCGCGGCGAAAAGTACAGCGCTCATGGCAAGCGCGAGTGTTTTATGACGTGGATGGATAAAGCGCATAGGGATGCTCCTGGCAAATGCCGAGTGATCCTGACTATCGGAGTGATAGCGCACCATGCAAATTGTTGTAAGCGTCGTACAGATCTAAGACGTAGTGCTCTAAGCGACAGTGATCAGAAGCAATGTCAGCTTGGGCGATCAATCACACGATCGACCGCCTGAATCAAAACCGTCCGAACAATCGTCACCTCCTGCATTTGCAACTAGTTGCATGGGATGCCGAACGCCGTTCGACCAGACTTTCAGCCAACCCGATCCACACGCGCTGCGATGCCCCCGCTCACCCCGGTTTCACATTCACTGCATTAATCGTCGTACAGGTGAATCCGTAACCGTCTCAACACAGCGACGTGGCCGATGTTTCCCCTTGAAAGGACGTGACCATGAATTCTCCTGCACGCTCGAACCTCCGCTCGAATGTCCGCCCGACCCTGCGCCCGCTTGCACACGGGTTGCTGCTGGCCTTGACCGCCCTGCCCATGGGCGTGGCCCTGGCCGGTGATCTTGACGACCAGAGTGCCATCGTCGGTCCGACCGATCCGCTGGAAGCATGGAGCCTGATCAATGACTCGCAGCTGGCGGTGGCCGCTGGAAAGACGCTGCAGATTGTCGCCGACGGCACCTCCACCGTTACGCTCGAACGTGGTGCCGAGGTAACCCGCAGCGGTACCGCACAGGATGCCATCACGCTCTACGGCAACGCTCGTTTGGGCGCTGACAACAGCCGTATCCTGGGCGGAATTTCGCTTCGGGCCTTCAGCACCGAGGCATACCTGCGCGACAGCGAGGTCATTGTCACGACTGCGGGCCTGCGGCCCACCGAACGCAAGGCCATAGGCGTGGATCTGGCTGCCGGTCCCGGCGGCGCCGGGGCGCGCAATCCCTATGCGTGGATCAGTGGCACCACCCTCCGCGTCGAGGACGCACCGGACACCAGCAGGCCCTACAACAGCGGCTTGGGTGTGCGGTTGCAGATGGGTCAGATGGACATCATCAATGGCTCGCATATCACCGCTGCCAACGTCGGCGCCATGCTGTGGGGTGAAGCGAATCCGGCGGGCAGCCTGCGCCTGGGCATCGACAACGCGACGCTGGAATCCGGTCGGGGTGCCGCGATCCAGGTCATGCCGTTGGAGGCAAACCGCTACGACATCACCGTCGCCAACCATTCACGACTGATCGGCGGCGACGGAAACCTGCTGCGGGTCGGCGACGACATCATACGGAGCCCCGAGCAGACCGATGTCAGCTTCACCGTCGACGATTCCCGCCTGGCGGGCAATATCACCTTCGATGCGGCGACCGTCACGGGATCGCTGGATGTCGTCCTGCGCAACAAGGCGCAGATCGACGGCCGCTTCCTCAACCTCACCTCGGCCAGCATCGACGGCGACAGCACCTGGCTGCTGACCGGCGACAGCAACCTCGGCCGGCTGGCGCTGGGCAGCACCGGCACCATCGGGATGGGCGACGGCACCACGTTCAACACCCTCACCGTCGATACGTTCACCGGCGATGGCGGCACGCTGGCCTTCAACACCCAGCTCGGCGACGACCGTTCGGCCAGTGACCGGCTGGTCATCACCGGCGATGCCAATGGGCAGGCCAACGTGCGGGTGAGCAACGCCGGCGGCACCGGCGCGAAGACCGATCGTGGTATCGAGCTGATCGACATCGGCGGTGCGTCCAATGCGCAGTTCGACCTGGTCGGGCGTGCGGTGGGTGGGCAGTACGAGTATTCGCTGGTGAAGGACGCCAACGGCAACTGGTACCTGCGCTCGGAACTGGCCACCGCGCCGGACCCGTGCCTGGCCGACCCGACCCTGCCCGAGTGCAACCCGATTGATCCGATTGATCCGATTGATCCGATTGACCCGCCCACCCCGGTGCTGCGCCCGGAAGCCGGTGCCTACCTGGCCAACCAGTTCGCCATGGACCAGCTGCTGCGCCACCAGTGGCGCGACCGCCAGGGCGGCGAAGCAACGGCCGAGGGCGTGCGTGGCTGGGCGCGGGTGGATGCCACCAACAGCCACCTGTCCGCGGTGCAGGACCAGTTGGACCTGCGCGTGCAGCGCTCGCGCCTGCAGCTGGGTGCCGACGTGGGCGTGTTCGATAACGGCCGGGGCCGCGTGGGCGTGATGTTCACCGCCGGACAGGCCGATGCGCAGTCGCGTTCGCAGGTGACCGGTTACAGCGCACGCGGCAAGGTGGAAGGCGGCGCGGCCGGTGTGTACGGCAACTGGAGCAACGAGGCGATGTATGTGGATGCCGGTGTGCAGCGTGGGCAATTCCGCAACCGCGTGCAGGGCGAGGGCCTGGCCGCCGAGCGTTACGACTCGGACATATGGCAGTCGTCGCTGGAAGCGGGCTATCGCTTCACCATCGGCCAGATCGGCAGCACCGCGTTGAGTCTGCAGCCGGAACTGCAGCTGGTGTACACCGACGCCACCACCGACCGCCACGAAGAGCGCAACGGCACGATCGTGCGCAGCGTGGGCGATGACGGGCTGTCGGGCCGCGTGGGCCTGCGCCTGCAGGGCGAGTCGCGCGCCACGGTGGGTGCGGCGGTGAGCCCGTACCTGGCGGTGAACTGGTACCGCGATGGCAGCAGCAACGGCATGGCGTTCGATGAAGACGTGCTGCAGGCGAGCGTACCGCGCAACCGGTATGAGATCAGCGCCGGTGGCCGGGTGGACTTCCGCTCGGGACTGAGTGGCTGGGGCGGGCTGGGCGTGATGCGCGGCGACCACGGGTATCGCGAAGCCACCGCGAACGTGAGCGTTGCTTACAGGTGGTAATACTGGAACGGCGCCGGATGATGGCCGGCGCCGTTTTGCGTGGTCGGTGGCTTGGGGCGGGTTGGCGGCCGGGGTTGGTCGGGAGCCGGCCAGCGGCCGGCACTACCGATGGCGTGTGGGCTACGTAGAGCTGGGCTCTGCCCGGCTGCTCAACTCACTCCGCGAAGTGCTGGTAACCCCCTGGGCCAGTCTCACCTTCGCAGTGCACGCCCTGACCTTCGACGATGCGGCCGATGCGGGTGAGCGGCAGGCGCAGCGATTCGGCTACGGCATGCAGCGCCTCGCGCTGGTCGGCGGCGGCGGTGAAACACAGTTCGTAATCGTCGCCGCCGCGCAGGGCACACGCACGCGCGGCGTCGCGGCCAAGCACCGCACGCAGGGCCGGTGACAGCGGCACGGCATCGGCATCCACTTCGGCACGCACGCCACTGCGCGTGGCGATGTGGCCCAGGTCGGCCAGCAGGCCGTCAGAGATATCCACGGCAGCATGCGCGAAGGCCCGCAGGCGCAGGCCCAGCGTCACCCGTGGGGTCGGCCGCAGCAGGCGCAGGCGCAGTGTTTCGTAGTCGCCCAGCACGGTGGCGGTGGCGATGTTCAACTCGCCGCGCTGCCACAGTTGCAGGGCACCAGCGGCATCGCCGACCGTACCGCTCACCCAGATGTCATCGCCCACCTGGGCGCGGTCGCGGCGCAGCGCCTGGCCGCGTGCCACCTGCCCCATCGCCGTGACCGACAGCGACAGCGGGCCACGCGTGGTGTCGCCGCCGATCAACGCGATGGCGTGTTCGTCGGCCAGCGCGAAGAAGCCGTCGGCGAAGGATTCGATCCAGTCCGGGTGCGCGTCGGGCAGCGACAATGCCAGCGTGCACCAGGCCGGGCGTGCGCCCATCGCGGCCAGGTCGGACAGATTGACCGCCAGGGTCTTCCAGCCGATGTCGAAGGGCATGGTCTCGGCCGGGAAATGCACGCCGCTGTTGAGCGTGTCGGCGGTGACCACCAGCTGTTCGTTCGGGCGCGGCTGCAGCAGCGCCGCGTCATCGCCGATGCCGAGCACCACGTCGTCGCGCTCGGCGGTGCGGGCACGGATGCGGTCGATCAGGGCGAATTCGGCAAGGGACATGGGGCGCTCCCGCGGTTGTGCGTGCCGCGCAGTGCGCGGTGGGGCGGTTTTTCGTGCCGCGCGACGCGCGGTTGTCGGTAGTGGGGGGGGGGGGGGGGGGGGGGGCTCCACAGGACCGCGGGGTGAGGGGTCCGGCGGGGGGGCGACCACGGGGGGGGCCGGCACTCCGCGTCGGGGGGGGGGGGGCGGCCCGGCCCCCGGCACTACCAGGCGGGTCATTACCACCGGCGGCTCATTGCCACCGGCGGGTCAGTGACCCGATTCGACCTTGCGCCATTCCACGGCGGCACGATCCAGCACACCGTTGACGTAGGTGTGGCCGTGTTCGGAACCGAAACGCTTGGCCGATTCGATCGCTTCGTTGATCACGACGCGGTACGGCACGTCCAGGCGGTAACGCATTTCATACGCAGCCACACGCAGCGCGGCGCGTTCAATCGCATCCACTTCTTCGATGCCGCGATCCAGGTACGGATCGATCGCCGCGTCCAGATCCTTGCGGTTGTCGAGCACGCCGTGCACCAGCGCTTCGAAGTAAGCCAGATCCGCGATTTCGCGGGCCTGTTCGTGGGCGAACTGGGCGATCACGCTCTGCGCATTGCCACCGGAGATCTGCCACGCGTAGATCGCCTGCAGCGCACGACGCCGGGCGCGCGAACGCAGCACGGGGTCGACGCCATCACGGCGGACGGGCTTACCGGAGGGCTTGCCCGGGTTTGACTTGTTCATGGCAGCTGCTCCAGAAGATTGACCATTTCCAACGCCGTCAGTGCGGCTTCCTCCCCCTTGTTGCCGTGGCTGCCCCCCGCGCGGGCTTCGGCATCCTCGGCCCGTTCCACCGCCAGCACGCCATTGAGCACCGGCACGCCGAAATCCAGCTGCACGCGCATCAGGCCTTCGGCGCAGCGGTCGGCCACGTGTTCGTAATGGCGGGTATCGCCGCGGATCACGCAGCCCAGGGTGATGATCGCGGCATGCTGATGGGCCGCCGCCAGACGCGCAGCGACCAGCGGCAGTTCCCATGCGCCGGGCACGCGGATCACGTCGATGGCGGACTCGTCGATCCCGTTGCCGGCCAGGCTCTGCCGCGCACCGGCCACCAGCACGTCGGTGATGCGGGCATTCCAGCGGCTGGCGAGGATGGCGAAACGGGCCGTTTCCGGAGTACGGAGGTCGCCTTCGTAATGGCTCATGTTCGGCGTGGGGTCCATTTAATAGGTGAATATTCTAGCGCATGGCCGCGTGTAGCCGGGTCGCCATGCGTTATGGGTCGGGTCGGGGGCCAAAGCCCCCTGAGAGTCAGGGGGGCTGCCGCGAAGCGGCGGGGGTCTGGATGATGGTTAAGAGGCGCCCGTGATCTGCGAAGCAGATCGTGGGGCGTCAGCGCGCAGGCGATGAAGTGCTCTCCACCGTCTCGACCACTTCCAGGCCATACCCGGCCAGGCCGATCTGGCGGCGGGGGGTGCCCAGCACGCGCAGCTTGCCCAGGCCCAGGTCGGACAGGATCTGCGCCCCGGCCCCGTTGCGGCGCCACTGGCTCACGTCCTTGTCCTTGCCCGGCACCACCGGCACCGGCTGCTGGCGCAGGCGGGCCAGCAGGCTGTTGGTGTCGCGCGGCGCCGACAGCACCACCATCACGCCACGCTCGGCGGCGGCAATGGCACGCAGGGCATCGGTGGAGGCCACCCCGAAATCATCGCGGCGCCAGTGCAGCAGATCGGCCAGCGGGTTTTCCACCTGCACCCGGACCAGGGTCGGCTCGGCATCCGGGGTGCCGCGGACCAGCGCGAAGTGCAGGTCGTGCGCGATCCGGTCGCGGTAGGTGACCAGCGTGAACGGGCCGAACTCGGTCTCGATCTCGCGCTCGTCCACACGCTCGACCGTCTTCTCCGTGGCCAGGCGGTAGGCGATCAGGTCGGCGATCGAGCCCATCTTCAGACCGTGCTCGCGGGCGAACACCTCCAGCTCCGGGCGGCGCGCCATGCTGCCGTCGGGGTTGAGGATCTCCACCAGCACGCCAGCCGGCTCCAGGCCTGCCAGCATGGCCAGATCGACGCCGGCCTCGGTATGCCCGGCGCGGGTCAGCACGCCGCCCGGCTGGGCGATCAGCGGGAAGATGTGGCCCGGCTGGTGCAGGTCTGCCGGCTTGGCGTCCGGTTTTACCGCGGTGCGGATGGTGTGCGCACGGTCGTAGGCCGAGATACCGGTGGTGACACCCTCGGCGGCCTCGATGCTGACCGTGAAGTTGGTCTGGAACTGCGCGGTGTTGGCCTGGACCATCGGCGCCAGGCCGAGATCGGCAGCGCGCTCACGGGTCAGCGGCAGGCACACCAGGCCACGGCCATGGGTGACCATGAAGTTGATGTCCGACGGCTTGACCAGCTCGGCGGCCATGATCAGGTCGCCTTCGTTCTCGCGGTCTTCGTCATCGACGATGACGACCATGCGGCCAAGGCGGATGTCCTCGAGAATCTCGGGAATGGGGGCGAAATTCATGCGCGTGCTCCTGCACCCAACAAACGTTCGACGTAACGGGCGACCAGATCGATTTCAAGATTGACCGCACTGCCCACGGCCGTTGCGGCGAAGGCGGTGTTGGCCACGGTGTGCGGGATGAGGGCGACCTCGAAGCCCTGCTCGTCCACCTCGTTGACGGTCAGGCTGACTCCGTCCACGCAGATCGAGCCTTTCTTGGCGATGTAGCGCAGCAACGCGGCCGGCGCGGCGAAGCGCCAGCGCTGGGCACGCGCATCGTCATGCACCGACAACACCTGGCCCAGGCCATCGACATGGCCGCTGACCAGATGCCCCCCCAGGCGATCGGTCGGGCGCATCGCGCGTTCGAGATTGATGACGGCGCCGTCGGCCAGCTGCCCCAGCGTGGTCAGGCCCAACGTCTCGGTCGAGGCGTCGGCCTGGAAGCGGGTGGCGTCATAAGCGATGACGGTGAGGCAGACCCCGTTGATGGCGATGCTCTCGCCCATCTGCACGTTCTCGAACGGCAGGGTGCCCACGTCAAAGGTAAAGCGGACATCGCCGCCAAGGGTGTCGCGTGCGGCCAGACGGCCGACGCCTTCGATGATTCCAGTAAACAAGGAACGTTCTCCGCGGAAAGTGAGCGAAAAACGCCGCAAGGCATATAGGTGCACGCCGAGCACCAAGGCCCGGCCGCACCGTCTTCTTTCATCCGGACTATACCGTCGGCTCCGGCATCGGACCGGATCTGCTGACCTTCCCGAGGACCGGGAAGCGCTCGCGGGCTCGTGCTTGCGCACCTACCGCCGGTGGGGAATCGCACCCCGCCCTGAAGACGTTTGTGTACCGGCGAACCGGCGCGGCTAGTGTAACAGGGCACCCTGACTGGGGGCTTTAAGTTAAATAAGTGTTAAGCTATTCCGCTGAGTGCTGCGCCCCGTGGATAGGAGGGCACACACGTCGGTTACTGATCGGGCTGCGGCGTCCGCGCCGCGCCATGATCGAACGGGTCCCGCAAGGGGCCCGTTTTTTATGGGCGCAGCAACAGGCGGAGGTCCTCACCCACCTGGCGCCTGTCCACCACGCGCAGCCGGCGCTGCTGTTCCATCGCGTGGATACCCAGGCCGGACAGCAGCGGCAGCCCATGCTCACCGAGCAACGTGGGCGCCTGGTACAGCAACAGTTCGTCGACCCAGCCGCCGGCCAGCAACGCGCCGGCCAAGGTGGCGCCGGCCTCGGTATGCACGTCATTGATGCCGCGCTCGGCGAGCAGCGCCAACACCGCGCCCAGATCCAGACGACCGTCATGGCTGGGCACGCTGGCGAACTCCGCATCGGCGGCGTCCGGCGGGCTGACCGCGGCGTCATGCACGTACAAGGTCGGCGCCCCGCCCTCGCGCACCCGCGCGCACTCCAGCGAGCGCAGGCGTGCATCGAGTACCACCCGCAAGGGCGGCAATACCTCGTTATCGGCCAGCCGCACGGTCAACATCGGGTCATCGGCCAACACGGTGGCCGCGCCGGTGAGAATCGCACCGGCACGCGCACGCCAGTACTGCACATCGTCGCGGGCGGCCGCACCGGTGATCCATTTGGAGCGGCCATCGGCCATCGCCGTACGCCCGTCCAGACTGGCCGCGAGCTTCACCCGCACCCACGGGCGGCCGCGCTCGATGCGTGACAGGAACCCGTGGTTCAGCTCGCGCGCCTGCGCAGCCATCAACCCTTCGGCGACCTCGATGCCGGCGTCGCGCAGCAGCACGAAGCCCCCCCCATCGACCTTCGGGAAAGGATCGCGCATCGCCGCCACCACGCGTGTCACCCCTGCCTCGATCAAGGCCAGTGCACACGGCGGCGTGCGACCGTGGTGCGCGCATGGCTCCAGGGTCACGTAGGCGGTGGCACCGCGGGCCTGTTCACCGGCCTGGCGCAGTGCGAAGACTTCCGCGTGCGGGCCGCCGGTGCGCTGGTGCCAGCCCTCGCCGACCACCCCCTCATCGCGTGCGATCACGCAGCCGACCATCGGGTTGGGCCGCGCGGTATACGCGGCGCGCTCGGCCAGGCGCAGCGCATGCGCCATGTGCTGGTGGTCGAGAGCGGTAAATTCAGTCATGGCGGTGAGCGTCCGGCGGCAGGCAGCCGCGATGGTAGCTCAGCCGTGGTGGCCGCGATGCGGCGCAGGCTCAGCCTTTCTTTTTCTTGGTCAGCGCGATCACATCGCCGAGCAGCTGCAGCTGTTCGGTGCTGGAGGGCAGCTCGCGTTCGAGCTTCTCGATTTCCTCGCGGAAATCGGCCACGTCTTCGAAGCTGCGGTACACCGAGGCAAACCGCACGTAGCCGACATGATCGAGCTTGCGCAGCTCGTTCATCACGAACTCGCCGACCTTGATCGAGGGGATTTCGCGTTCGCCACAGATACGCGCCTGCTGCATCACCGCGCGCACCGCCAGCTCGATCTTGTCTTCGGGAACCGGGCGCTTCTGCAGCGCGCGGTCGAAACCACTGCGGACCTTGCGGGCATCGAAGGCCTCGCGGCTGCCATCGCTTTTCACGATCGCCGGCAGTTTCAGTTCGATGGTTTCCAGGGTACTGAAGCGCTCGTTGCAGGCCTCGCACTCACGGCGACGCCGGATCGTCGCGCCGTCTTCAGAGACGCGCGAATCGATCACACGGGTGTCGGCATGCTGGCAGAACGGACAGTACATGGAACGCCTTACATCGGGAAAACGTCATGCCGCGGTCACGGCAGCGTCGCAACGGTACCTGAGAGGGACCGGCTACAGCAAATGGACGGGGGGAGAGTCCAGCCCTGTCTAGGTGGCGCGCCGACGCAACCACAGCAGGTGCGCCGTACAGGAGAACAGCGGCAGGCCTGCCATCAGGCGCGCGAAGGCCGCGGGCAAGGCGCCGTCGAAAGCATTATGCGCCGCTGTGTGCGATGGGCCTGCATCCGGTCAGGTGCCCTGGGTTCGCCGCAGCCGCACCAGCATGACCGCCGGCAGCAGCAGCGGCGGCCCCGCCAGCAGCAGGACCAGCGCCGTTGGACTGGCGGCGGCCTGCCAGAACGCCATGCCGACGACTGCCACGGCGGCCATCCCCCCAAGGCCCAATGCAGCCCATGGCCAGGCCCCGCTGTCACGCAGGCCGGTGCGTCCCGCTCGAAGATAGCGGCTGCTCAACCATAGCCAGCCGAATACCCCGATCAGGCCCGCACTTCCCCAGCCCCCGATCAACAGGCGCGAGGCGCGATCAAGATAGGTCGGTTCGAGGAACGCGACCCAGACCCCGATGGCGGCGAACGTGCCGCCGCCGGCCATCCCCACGATGCCGCAGACAAGGGCCAGCACGGCGTAGGTACGCCGTTGCCGGCCCTCGCCCATATCAGCCGTAAACCGGGTACTTGCGGCACTGCGCGCTGACCGCGTCGCGGACGCGGGCGATCACGGCCTCATCGGCCGGGGCGTCGAGCACGTCGGCGATCCAGTTGGCCAGATCCACGCAGTCCTGCTCCACGTAACCGCGCGTGGTGACCGCCGGAGTACCCAGGCGCAGGCCCGAGGTCACGAACGGCGAACGCGGGTCGTTCGGTACCGAGTTCTTGTTGACGGTGATGTGGGCCAGGCCGAGCGCGGCTTCCGCATCCTTGCCCGAGACATCCTTGCCGATCATGTCGACCAGCATCAGGTGGTTCTGGGTACCGCCGGAAACGATCTTGTAGCCGCGCGCGATCAGCGTGTTGGCCATCGCCTGGGCGTTCTTGACCACCTGCTGCTGGTAGGCCTTGAAGCCCGGCTCCAGCGCTTCCTTGAAGGCTACGGCCTTGCCGGCGATGACATGCATCAGCGGACCGCCCTGGATGCCCGGGAACACGATGGACTGCAGCTTCTTCTGCAGTTCTTCGCTGGCGCCCTTGGCGATGATGATGCCGCCGCGTGGGCCGCGCAGGGTCTTGTGGGTGGTGGAGGTGACCACGTGGGCGTGCGGCAGCGGGCTCGGGTAGACGCCAGCGGCAACCAGACCCGCCACGTGCGCCATGTCCACGAACAGGTAGGCACCGACCTTGTCGGCGATGGCGCGGAAGCGCGCCCAGTCCACCACCTGCGAGTACGCCGAGAAACCGGCGACGACCATCTTCGGCTTGTGCTCCAGGGCCAGACGCTCGACCTCGTCATAGTCGATCAGGCCGGCTTCGTCGACACCGTACTGGACGGCGTTGAACAGCTTGCCCGAGGCATTGACCTTGGCACCGTGGGTCAGGTGGCCACCATGGGCCAGGCTCATGCCCAGGATGGTGTCGCCCGGCTGCAGCAGCGCGAAGTACACGGCCTGGTTGGCCTGCGAGCCGCTGTGCGGCTGCACGTTGGCGTAGTCGGCATCGAACAGCTGCTTGAGGCGGTCGATGGCCAGCTGTTCGGCGATGTCCACGTACTCGCAGCCACCGTAGTAGCGCTTGCCCGGGTAGCCCTCGGCGTACTTGTTGGTCAGCTGGCTGCCCTGGGCTTCCATCACCGCCGGGCTGGTGTAGTTCTCGCTGGCGATCAGCTCGACGTGGTCTTCCTGGCGCTGGGTTTCGGCGGCGATGGCCTTGGCCAGTTCGGGATCGTAGGTTTCGATGCGGACGTCACGCGGGAACATCGGTTACTCCAGGCAGGCAGAGGGGGTACAGCGCGAGCTCTGGATTGTAGTCCCCGCGGCGCGGGGTGACCAATCCCGGCGCGCGGCCCCGGAACGCGGAACGGCGCCCCGAAGGGCGCCGTCCAGGCCGTCAAGCGCACCTGCCGGCGGGCTTACCGGTTGATCACGTAGTCGGCAATGATCCCGGTGGCGATGGCGACCAGCAGCAGGTTGCCGCGATCATCGCGGATCCAGTGGTGGTCACGCGGCGGGCGGCGCACCGAGTAGCGGCTGTAATCGTTCACCACGTACACCGGGCCGCCGTAGTACTCGCGGTAACGGTGGCCGCGCGCCCAGCCGTAGGAGCCGTAGCCCGGGGCCGGGCGATAGACCACGCGCGGCGGCGGCGGGCCCGGACGGTAGTAACCCCGGTTGTCGTAGCGAGGGTCGTAACGGCGGTCGTGGCGGACCTCGCGACGGTCATGACGATCGTGCCGGTCATGGCGATCGTGGCGGTTGTCGCGGCGGTCATCACGCCACTCCCGGCGGTCGTGACCGCGGCCACGATGGTCATCGGCGAAGGCCGGGGCCACGGTGCCCAAGGCCAGCAGCGAGGCGACGGCCCCGACCACAAATCGATTCATGCGCATGATTGGCCTCGCTTGGTGGGTTGATGGCTCCATCATGCGCACGCCGTCTGAACGGTCTCCGGCTGGAAACGGTTTCCAATTCAAGCGCTTTGACCCCGCATTCAGGCGGCGGCAAGCCCCGGGGCTCGTGGCTCCCGGCGGCACTGATCGCTTCCGGCTATAATCGGGGCATCCTTTTCTTCCATCTGTTCCTGTTCCGTCCGGAACGGGCGCAGGGTTGCGCCTTCGGAGACCTCATGTCCTCGCAATACATCTACACCATGAACCGCGTCAGCAAGGTGGTCCCGCCCAAGCGGCAGATCATCAAGGACATCTCGCTGTCGTTCTTCCCGGGTGCCAAGATCGGCCTGCTGGGCCTGAACGGCTCCGGCAAGTCGACGGTGCTCAAGATCATGGCCGGCGTGGACACCGATTTCGAGGGCGAAGCCCGCCCGCAGGCCGGCATCAAGGTCGGCTACCTGGCCCAGGAACCGGAGCTGGACCCGACCAAGACCGTGCGTGAATCGGTCGAGGAAGGCGTGGGCGAAGTGCTGCAGGCCCAGGCCCAGCTGGACGCCGTCTACCTGGCCTATGCCGAGGAAGGCGCGGACTTCGACAAGCTGGCCAAGGAACAGGAGCGCCTGGAGGCGATCCTGGCCGCCGGCGATGCACACACCCTGGAGAACCAGCTGGACGTGGCCGCCGATGCGCTGCGCCTGCCGCCGTGGGAAGCCATCGTGGGCACCCTGTCCGGTGGTGAAAAGCGCCGCGTGGCCCTGTGCCGCCTGCTGCTGCAGAAGCCGGACATGCTGCTGCTCGATGAACCGACCAACCATCTGGACGCCGAGTCCGTGGAATGGCTGGAGCAGTTCCTGGCCCGCTACACCGGCACCGTCGTGGCCGTCACCCATGATCGCTACTTCCTGGACAACGCCGCCGAGTGGATCCTGGAACTGGATCGCGGCCGCGGCATTCCGTGGAAGGGCAACTACACCGACTGGCTGACCCAGAAGGACGACCGCCTGCGTCAGGAAGACAACCAGGAAAAGTCCCGCCAGAAGGCGATCCAGAAGGAACTGGAGTGGTCGCGCCAGAACGCCAAGGGTGGCCGCACCAAGGGCAAGGCCCGTCTGGCCCGCCTGGAAGAGCTGCAGTCGGTGGATTACCAGAAGCGCAACGAGACCAACGAAATCTTCATTCCGCCGGGCGAGCGCCTGGGCAATGCGGTGATGGAGTTCAAGAACGTCTCCAAGAAGTTCGGTGATCGCCTGCTGTTCGACAACCTCAACTTCCTGGTGCCGGGTGGCGCGATCGTCGGCATCATCGGCCCCAACGGTGCCGGTAAGTCGACCCTGTTCAAGATGATCACCGGCCAGGAAAAACCGGACACCGGCGAGATCGTGGTCGGCCCGACCGTCAAGCTGTCCTACGTGGATCAGAGCCGCGACGCGCTGGAAGGCAACCACAACGTCTTCCAGGAAATCGCGGGCGGCCTGGACATCCTCAACATCAATGGCGTGGAGATCCAGTCGCGCGCCTACATCGGCCGCTTCAACTTCAAGGGCCAGGACCAGCAGAAGCTGGTCGGCTCGCTGTCCGGTGGTGAGCGTGGCCGCCTGCACATGGCCAAGACCCTGCTGCAGGGTGGCAACGTGCTGCTGCTCGATGAACCGTCCAACGATCTGGACATCGAAACCCTGCGTGCGCTGGAAGATGCGCTGCTGGAGTTCCCGGGCAACACCTTCGTGATTTCGCATGACCGCTGGTTCCTGGATCGCATCGCGACCCACATCCTGGCGTTCGAAGGCGACTCGCACGTGGAGTTCTTCCAGGGCAACTACCGCGAGTACGAAGAAGACAAGCGCCGCCGCATGGGCGACGACGCCGCACCGAAGCGCCTGCGCTTCAAGGCGCTGAAGTAACCTGGCAGATCACGACCGTTGGTCGTGACGCTTCACCGACGGCCGCGCACTGCGCGGCCGTTTTACATTCCGGTCGGTACCCACCGCTGGCCATAGGCACCAGAATGCAATTAATTGCATATCCATAGATAACGACTTCAGGTCTCCTACGCACCCCACGCAATTGCACCCTGCAATCGCGGTCAACGTAGGAAACCACCAATGAAAGCACTGGTCATGAGTACGGCAGCCCTGCTGCTGTCGGGCACCGCCGCGGCGGCGCCGGCGAACTGGGAAGGCCGCTACATGGGCGTCCAGGCGAGCCATGCAGAAGGCAAGAGCCAGGACCGCAGCAACGCCAACGCCTCTGAAAAAAGCCCGCGCGGGTTCACCGGCGGCGTGCAGGCCGGCCGCACCTGGCATTTCGACAGCAACGTGGTGACGGGCATCGAAGGCAGCCTCGCTATCGGCAGCATCGACCGCGACTGGAAGGACCGCGAACACCACCCGCACAGCCCGTACTACGGCAAGGACGCGGTGACCCGGTCGGGGTCGGTCAACCTGATGCTCGGCTATGCGGTCGGCCCGGTGCTGCCCTACCTGACCACCGGCGTGACCGTGGCCCGCCAGGAATACACGCTGGGCTGCGACACATCGCTGGTCGAGAAAACCAACGGCTGCCGCGTGGCGGAATTCGAGACCGGCGCCCGCCATGTTTCCACCGGCGTCAATGTCGGTGCAGGCGTGCTGGTGCGGTTCAACGAGCGCCTGTCCGCCGGCGTGGAGTACCGCTACACCAACCTGGGCTCCAGCCCGGTGCAGCTGCACGATCCGAACTACCCCGATGCGGCCCGCCGCAGCTTCCATACCGACTACAGCAGCGTTACGCTGAAGATGAATTACCACTTCTAACCCGCCACACGACGCACCCGCAGGTCCGCCTGGGCGAGGCAGTGCGCCCCCGGCACGAGAGATCTGCGATGTCCCTGTTCGAACGCGTCTTCCAGCTCCAGCAGCACGGCACCTCCGTGCGTACCGAGGTGCTGGCCGGGCTGACCACCTTCCTGACGATGTCCTACATCGTCTTCGTCAATCCGGACATCCTGGCCACCACCGGGATGGACCCGGGCGCGGTGTTCGTGGCCACCTGCCTGGCTGCGGCACTGGGTTCGCTGGTGATGGCGTTCGCCGCCAACTTCCCGGTGGGCATGGCCCCGGGCATGGGCCTGAACGCGTTCTTCGCCTTCACCGTGGTCGGCGCGTCGGGCCTGCCGTGGCAGCAGGCGCTGGCGGCGGTGTTCATTTCCGGGCTGGTGTTCCTGGCGCTGTCGCTCACCGGCGTGCGGGCCTGGCTGGTGGCGGGCATTCCGCCCTCGCTGCGCGCAGCCATCGTGGCGGGCATCGGCCTGTTCCTGGCGATCATCGCGCTGCAGAAATCCGGGGTGATCATCGCCAACACCGACACGCTGGTGGCGCTGGGCCCGCTCAATACCGCCCCACCGCTGCTGGCACTGGCCGGCTTCCTGCTGATTGCGATCCTGGAAGCACGCAAGGTGCGTGGCGCGATCCTGATCGGCATTCTGGCCGTCACCGGCGCGGCGTGGCTGCTCGGTGACGTGCAGTTCCATGGGCTGGTGTCGCTGCCGCCCAGCCTGGCCCCGACCTTCCTGCAGCTGGACCTGCCCGGGCTGCTGCACCACAACGGCGGCGCGCCGATCGCGGTGTTGCTGCAGGTGGTGCTGGTGTTCGTGCTGGTGGAAGTGTTCGATGCCACCGGCACGCTGTACGGCGTGGTCGGTCGCGCGGGGCTGCTGAAACTACCGGGCGCACAGAAGCGCTTCGGCCGCGCGTTGCTGGCCGACAGCACCGCGATCGTGGCCGGCTCGCTGCTCGGGACCAGCAGCACCACCGCCTTCGCTGAGAGCGCTTCGGGCGTGCAGGCCGGTGGCCGCACCGGGTTGACCGCGTTGGTGGTAGCCGCCCTGTTCCTGGCCGCGCTGCTGTTTTCGCCGCTGGCGGCGATGGTGCCCGGCTACGCCACCGCCCCTGCCCTGCTGTTCGTGGCCGGGCTGATGCTGCGTGAGCTGGTCGATGTGGACTGGGGCGACCTGACCGAATCGGTGCCGGCCGCGCTGTGCGCGTTGGCGATGCCGTTCACCTACTCCATCGCCAATGGCCTGGCCTTCGGCTTCATCGCGTATGCGGTGCTCAAGGCCGGCACCGGGCGCTGGCGCGAGGTGCACCCGGCGGTATGGCTGGTGGCCGGGTTGTTCGTGCTGCGTTACGCGCTGGAATGAGGGTGCGCCTACCGAGCTGCGGTCGGTAGGCGGCGGATCACGCCCAGGACGGCCGCAATTGGCCATCGGCGGCGAAGCGATAACGGCCTTCGTACCAACCCAGGGCAAACAGGCTGAGCACCTGCTCGTAATAGCGCGGCGGCGCGGCGCGCTGCTGCTCCGGCGTTGGCAGGCCGGCAACCATCGCCTTTGCGCGGTCTGCTTCGCCCTGCGCCTGCAGGTAGGGCACCAAGGCGGCATGGAAGCCGTAGTTGCCGGTGCCCTCGCGCACGCCGGTGAGCGTGTTGACCTTCTCGGGTATGGGTTGGCCATCGCGCAGTACCGTCAGCGGGCCATGCAGGGCCTCCAGCACCGGACGGAAGCTGGGATCGTTGACCGCGGTCATGCCCGCCCACAGATAACAGCGGATCGCGTCGTAACTGCCCAGCGGGCCCTTGTCCGGATCGGCGATGAAACCGCCGTCGCGCCACGCGGTCCAGTCCGGCGCAAAGCCGTGCGGCGCGGTATCGCGCAGCAATCGAACGCTGTTGCCGATCACGGTCGTCCACGGCCCGGTCGGGTCCAGTGCGGCGAACCGGCGCAGCAGCGGCAACGGTACGTAGCTGGGATTGAAGCGCCAGGTATCTTCGGTCGCAAACCCATTCGGCCCCGGCAGCAGCATCGTGCCCAGGCCCGGCACATCCACCAGTTCCTGCACCTGGATCGCGGCCAGCATCGCCTCGGCGGTCTGCCGCAGCGCCGGGCGTTTCCACAGCCGCGCGGCTTCGTGCAGGGTGTAGGCCAGCCACACGTCCGAGTCGCTGGCGGGATTGTCGTCGAGCACCTTCCACGCATTGGCGGCGGCATCGCGCCCCCACAACCAGGCCGGCAGGCGTTGCGTCATGCTGCCACCGGCGAGGTTGTCCTCGGTCCAGCGCAGCAGGCGGTCGAACAGCGGCTGATCGTTGTCCACCAGCGCGAAGAACAGCGCGTAGGACTGGCCCTCGGAGGTCGAGCGCTGGTCGGCGTTGTTGTGGTCGACCATGCGGCCGTCCGGGGTCACGCTGGAAGCACGCATCACCTGCCATGCCGTCCACGGGCCGGGGCCACGCGCCGGGCCGTTGGCCGAGCAGGCCAGCAGCGGGGTCACGGCCAGCGCCTGCAGCAGGCGGCGGCGCATCGGGTGGAACGATGGGGAATCAGTCACGGGACATCAGCCTCTTCGCAGCAGGAACCAGCCAAGCCTGCGGGACGCCCGCGGCCAGGTAAAGCCTGGCAGCGGGCCGGTCGTCAGCGCATGACGGCGATCATTCACCCGAGGCGTACGGCGAGCGCAGCGGCTGCGGCTGCTTGCCCAGCCCGGCGCCGAGGCGGTCGAGCAGGAAGCGCAGGTACAGGCTGGTGCCGAACTGCCGGTAGTCACGCGCGTTGTTGAACTCCATGCGCCCGCCCAGGAACAACTGCGAAGACAGCTGCCATTCGGCCGCGGCGCTGAGGTTGTAGGACACACCGGTCTTGGTCTGGCCGGTGTAGACCGGATCGACATACTCCGTGGTCAGGCCCAGCAGCGCGGCCATCGAGGCGGCCTCGTAGGCAGCCTGCTGCATCGCCGGGTCGGTCGGGAAGTAGGGCGCAGCGTCTTCCTTGAAGTGCTGTACGCCGACGCTGGTATCCAGCTGCCACGCCACGCGGCCGCTGGCGGTACGGCCGTTCCAGTGCACCGGGAAGCCGACATCCACATAGCGCTGCGGGCTGAAGTAGCCGCCGTGGCCGTAGGTGAAGCCGCTCAGGTTGCGGTCGTACTGCATCGCCGTGAGGTTCAGGCCAGCGGTCAGCGATTGGTTGTCGGTTTCCAGCGCGTGCACATATACGCCCACGCCGACTTCCTGGCGGTCGTTGTCGGCCACGTTCTCGCCTTCCAGGCGGTGCCAGGACGCGCTGGCGTAGCCGCCCAACTGTCCGTTGTCGACGGTCGCGGCGAGCTTGGCGCCGCTGGCGGTCACCCCGCCCCAGCGCAGCCCGTTGCGCCCGTCTTCCACACCGGCGAAGGACAGCAGGCTGTCGGTCACCGCGCGGCGCGAGGCTTCGCCGGACCAGGTCAGCGCATCGCCGATCTGACCGCGGTAGCCAATGCCGCCGACGATCTGGGTGTCATCGAAGCCCAGCGGCGTGCTGCCGACGTCGGCGCGGAAACCACCGCGCTCGTACCCCACCGAGACGCCGGCACCGCTGGCGTCCTGCGAACTCATCCGGCGCGAGCCTGCCGCGTTGGCCACCATCGCATACAAGGTGTCCTGGAATGCCTGCGGGGTCTGCGAGCCACCGCCGCCCTGTGCCAGCGTCTTGAGCTGGGCCTGCTCGGCCGCGCTCAACCCGCGCACGAGACTGGCGTTGCCCAGTACCTGCGTGGCGATATCGCTGATCGGTGTGTTGGCCAGATCGCGGCTGAGGATGTAGCTGGGCAGCGGATCGGCGAACAGCAGTTCGCGGGTCGCGGCGACGCGCTCGGCCTGGGTCAGCGCGCTGTCGGTCTGGTTGAACAGCTCCTGGTAGCGGCCATTGTCCAGTGCGCGTTCGTAGATGAGATTGCGGGTGACGATGCTCTCGCCACGGGTCAACAGGGTCTGGTACAGCGACGAACCGACCAGATCATCCACCGGCGTGCGGTCAGCGGCCAGGGCGCCCGCGAGGGCGGCCTGCGGGCCACCGCCGAAGCGGCTGGCACTGGTGTATTCCGGATCGGGGCGGCCGGCATCGAGCACGGTCGGGGTGATGGCCACCTTGAGCTTGCCATCGCCGACCGCAAACTGCCCTTCCAGCGGCACCTGCAGGTCATCGAGCTGGCCCATGCCGGCTTCGCCGGCGCGGGTGCGGTACGCCGCACCGACCGCCAGGCTGCTGCTGTTTTCGGCCTTGAGTGCGCGCAGTTCATCGAGCACGCCGTTGCCGGTGGTGGCCGCCGGCAGCGGGCCAAGCGCGGTGTTGCGCGAGGCGCGCGGCACACTTGCCTGGCTGGGCACCTGGCGCGAGCCGGGCACCGGCAACGGCAGGCCGACACCGCCACTGGCCGCGGCCGTGGCCATGACCGGTTCCGGCAGACCATCGGCATCGATCACCGGGGTGACGCTCGCCGGGCCCAGGCTCAGGCCCATCGACGGACCGGCGTCCATCGGCAGCGGTTCGGCGGCCAGACGGGCGGTCGCCGCCGGCAATGGCAGCCCCCCATCGCGCAGCGCTGCGGTACGGGTGCCACCGCCACGGTTGAGGCCGGCGAACGGATTGAAGCTGCCACCGCTTGCCAGCATCGCCGTGCTCGCCTGCGGGTAGCCGTTGTCGAGCTGGCCACTGCCCTTTGCGGCAGCCGCCAGCGACGCGCGGAAGTAGCTTTCAGCGCGGCGGTTCTTGCCGGCCGCGCGGTACACACGGCCTGCGGCCGCCAACACATCCGGCGATTCCGGCGCCTGCTTCAGCGCGCGCTCCAGATACTGTTCGGCCAGATCCATGTCGCGCATCGCCGCAGCACTGCCGGCGGCGGCGACCATCGCATCCAGATCGCCCGGGGCCAGCTGCAACTGCTGCTGATACAGCGCCAGGGCCTGGCCGTTGTCGCCCGCAGCGGCATACAGGCGTGCCAGCGCAGCGATGTTGCGCGGATCCTGCGGGCGCTCGGCCAGCGCCGGGGCCAACACCGCGTACGCGCCTTCAAGATTGCCGAGTTCGCGCAGCGCATCGACCTGGCGCAACACGTAGCCGCTGCGCAGATCGTTCAAACGGGTCTGCTGGCTCGCCGAGAGCGGCACGTCGGCGAGCTGGCGCAGGATCGCGGCGACTTCGCCGTCGCGACCGGCGCGCAGCAGCACCGAGGCATATTCCAGACGGTTGTCGACGCTGGGCGAACCGCCTTCAATCAGGCGCTGCGCGAGCACGAGGGCACGCTGCTGGCTGCCGATGTCGGCGTAGGCACCGGCCAACGCGGCCACGATGGACGGATTCTTGACCCGGTCGCCGAGTGCAGCTTCGGCGCGGGCCAGCAGCAACTGCGCTTCGCCGCTGCGCTGGCGCTGCATGAGTGAGCGCGCCTGGGCGGCCTGCACCTGCACCCACGCGGTGTCGTGCAGAGCGGTCATTTCCGAATCACGCGAGGCGGTGGGAATGCGTTCGAGCAACGCATACGCGCGCGGCCAGTCACTGTTTTCCTGGGCGAACAGCGCCTGGGCATACAACGAGGTCGCCGAGCTGTCATCCAGCGCGCGCAGCCCCTCGATCACGCCGTTGGCCTGGTCGGGGCGGCCGGCACGCTTGTACAGGCGCGCCAGTTCCAGCCGCAGCCACGGATCGCGCGGCTGTACCAGCAGCGCATCTTCCAATTCGATCTGCGCCATCTCGATGCTGCCCTCGGCCAGCGCCTGCTGTGCGCGGGCGCGGGCCAGGTTGGCACGCAGGACGGACTGGCCACCGGCGCTTTCCTGCTGGGCCGGGGTCAGCCGGTCGAACAACGCGGCCGCTTCATCGGCGCGGCCCAGGCGACCCAGCAGACCGACCAGGCCCTGCAGCGCACCGGCGTTGCCGGCCTCCAGTTCCAGTGCCTTGCGGTAGCTGCGTTCGGCCGCGACCGGATCACTGCCGCTCTGCAGGTCGGCCAGCGCGACGTAGCCGGCGGGCTCCTTGGGCTGCAGCGCGATGACCTGCTGCACGCGGGTGATGGCATCGCCGCTGGGCTGGCGACGCACCTCCTGCAGGGTCAGCCAGTAGCGCGCGGCATCGGCGGCACTGCGCCACTTGCCGTTGATCGCGGCGGCCGGGCGCAGCAGTTCATTGGCTTCACCAAAGCGCTCCTGGCGCAGGCGCACCGAGCCCAGCCCGCCGAGCGCCTCGGCATCACGCGGCCGCGCGCGCAGCACCTGCGCGAAGCGGGCTTCGGCCTGGGGCAGGTTGTTGCTGTCCAACGCGCGGAAGCCCTCGCCGAGCAGGCGCTGGTTCGGGTCCTGCGGCGCGGGACGGTTGGCGATGGCCTGCTCACGCAGCTGCGCCTGCTTGGCGGCCACCTCGCGATCGTTCGGCACCACCTCCAGGAAGGCCTGGTACAGCGGCGCATCGGCGTTGGTGGCGTTGAGCCACAGCAACGCCTGGCGCCAGGCCGCGCGCGCAGGGCCGGCGGTATCGTTGGCCTGGCTCAGTGCGCGCAGCTGGGCGATACCTTCGCGCCGGGTCGGCTCGCGATAGGTCAGCACCTGGGCCAGCGCGAGCTTGGCCGGGTTGTTGTTGCCGGTGGCGATACGGCGCAGGCCGTCGCGGGCACGCGTCCAGCCTTCGGGCGTACCGGCGAGCACCTGGTAGTACTCCAGCGCCAGATCATTGGGCGGGCCGCCGGCACCGAACGCTTCGTCATAGGCGCGCACCGCTTCGACATAGCGACCGGCTGCCGCCGCGCGACGGGCGGTCTGCAGCTGGTTGCCACCTCCACCGCCGCCGAGCGCCATGCGCAGGCGCGTGGTCTGCGCCGAGGAGGGATGACGTGCCTGCAGCTGCTGCAGACGCTTCTGCGCTTCGGCACGGCGGCCCTGGTTGAGGTCGATCAGGCCCAGGCCGAGCAGCGCATCGGCCTGGTTGGGATCGGTCGCCAGCAGCTTGCGCCACGCATCGGACGCCAGGTCCTCGCGGCCCTGGTCCTGCCAGTAGTTGCCCTGGCTGACCAGTTGCTGCGTCGATGACGCGTTCTGCGCAAAGGCCGGCACGGTCAACACGCACAGGCCGACCAGGCAAAGGGGTGTCAGGGTCTTGCGGAACATGGCGAACTCCACGCGGGCAGCAGTCGCCCATCGGCAGAAAAACGGTAGCGGCGATCCATCCAGCCCTTGCCGAACAGCACCAGGGCACGATCGTAATAGTTGAGGGTGCCGGCCGCGGGAATCCGCGCCAGCTGCACCTTGGCCAGCGCGGGCTGGCCGAGGGCACTGAGATACGGCAGCAGCGCTGCGGCAAAGCCCGGCGACGGTGCGCCGGTGCCAACGCCACGACGCGTCTCGATTTTCTCGGCGAAGCCGGCCTGCGCGCGCAGCAGCGATGCCGGGCCGGACAGGCCATCGAGCAGGGTGCGTCGCAGCGGATCGGCCGGGTCGGTCATGCCCGCCCAGAGATAGCAGCGGATGGCATCGTAGCTGCCGGTCGCGCCCTTGGCCGGGTCGACCACGAAGGCCTTGCCGTTCCAGGCGATCCAGTCCGGCGCGAAGCCGACCGGTGCACTGGCGCGCACCATCGCCACGCTGCGCTCGGCCAGCCGCGCCCACGGACCGCGTGCATCGACGGCGGCGAAGCGGCGCAGGACGAACAGCGGCAGGTAACTGGGGTTGAGCGTCCAGCGGTCGGCCTGCACGAAGCCGCGGTTGCCCGGCAGCAGCATCGGTCCGAAGCCGGGCAGCTCGACGACTTCGGCCGTGCGCATCAGCGCCAGCGTCTGCCGGCCGGCCTCGACCAGGCCGGGGCGCTTCCACAAGCGGCCGGCTTCAAGCAACGCGTAGGCGATCCACACCTCACCATCGGAGGCGGTGTTGTTGTCGAGCACGCGGAACTGGCCATCAGCGGCCCGGCCCCACAGCCATGCCGGCAGATTGAGATCCGCGCGGCCTCGGCAGAGGTGGCGGCGGGTCCAGGCCAGGATCCGATCGAACAGGATCGGATCGTTGTCCACCAGTGCGAAGAACAGTCCGTAGGACTGCGATTCGGACGTGCTGCGCAGATCGGTATTGAGATGGTCGACCACGCGGCCATCGGCCTCGATATGCCGATCGACGAACGCCCGCCACTCACGCCACGGCGTGCCACAGGCCTGCGCCAGGGCATCGAGCGGCAGCGCGGCGGCAACACCGGCGGCCGCCAGCGCCTGCAGGAAGCGACGGCGCGGTGGCGCCGGCGCGGGGTCGGACGTGTCGCGCATGCTCAGCCGGACATCCCGATACGTGCCTTGGCGTTGCGCTTGAGCAGCCAGCGCGCGATCAGCGCCAGCAACAGGCAGCCCAGGCCCACGAAGGCGGCCAGCAGCAGCGGGCTCTGCGAGAAGTACCAACGCAGCCAGGTCAGCGGCGGCAGGTGGCCGACGTAGTAACTCTGGTTACCGGCCAGGCTGCGCACCTTGTCTTTCTGCAGCAGCACCACGCTGCCCTGGAAATCACGCAGGCGGTCCGGATCGAACCACGCTTCGAACAGGCGGTTGACCTGGGCGGGGTCGTCGGCCATCACCGCCACCACGCTGCGGCCCTTGCGCAACGGCGATTCGAAGCCCATCAGCACGACGTCGCCCGCATCCGGACGCACCGAGACTTCGGCGGTGGTCGGCAGATCGGTGCGGCGTGCATCCGGCGACAGGAACGAGGGCATGCGTTCGAACACCCAGTCCGAGAGCTGCACGCGGCGCGACTGCCCCGCCTCGCCGATCGGCAGGTGCGCGGCCCATTCGCCGAACAGCGGCTGGCTGCGGCGCGAACCGAGCACCACCAGATCCTGGTCGGCATGCTCGCCGACCTGGCGCGCGGCGATGATGCGGTTGCGCAGCGCCGGGTAACCGGTCGACGCACCCATGCGGCCAAGCAGGGTCAACACGTTGCCGACGTCATCGGCATTGGGGTTGTCCGGCAGCACCAGCACGGTCTCGGAGAGGTCGGCCAGCCGCGTGAACGGATAGCCGGCATTGCCGAAGGCGGCCAGGTTGGGCATCGCCATGTAGTGGTCGAAGCCGCTCAGATCGATGCTGGTATCCCCATCGATCGCCGCGGAAACATCCGGGAAGGTGTTCTTGCACTCGGCCGCCTGCGGGCGATCGAAGAAGAAGTGGAAGCGCAGCTGGCTGTTGGACGAGAACGGTCCGGTCGGCAGCATCACCTTCTGCTGGATCGGCATCGCGCCCGGCGCCTTGAGCTTGTTCCACAGCATGTCCGACACCGAGCGCGGTGCCGGGCGACCGTTCAACGGCAGCGTGGTGACGAAGGCATCGTTGATGCTGATGTTCAGCGCGGACTTGTCCGCGCCTTCGGGCAGCGTGTAGCGGTAGCGCAGGTCCAACGGAATGCCGTCGCGACGCCACACGAACAGATCCGGCGGCAACTGCAGGCCGATCCGGATCAGGTCCGGATGGTAGCCGACGACGTTCAACTCGCTGGTCTGCTGGACCAGCTCGGAAACGCGTACCGGGCGGTCACTCGGGATCCAGTTCGGTGCATCGTACGGCTTGCGCGGCGCGATCTCCTTGAAGTCGCCAATGCTCGCGGTCGGGCCGGACAGCGGCGCGCCCAGGGTCAATGCGGTGGCGGCGATGCGCAGTTCGCCATCGTCGCGGCCGAGCACCAGCAGCAGCTTGCCGTTGGCATCGTTGGGGTTGGCGATCACAGCCAGGGTCGGCCCACTGATGTCGGGCAGGACCAGGCCGGCGGGCGGGTTGCGCGGGGTCGCCACGACCACCGCGTTGCCCTCCAGCGGGACGGTATCGATCGAAGCGGGGAACAACGCGCCGCGGTAGCCGGCCAGCGCGCCAAACCAGGAGGAGACGATACCGGCCGACTGCAGCAGGCCCTGCCCCGGCTGCCCGGTGAACACGAACGGCAGCTCCAGCCGGTTGGTATCGCGCGCATCGAAGAACGGCACCGGCAGCAGCGACAGGTCATTGGTCAGCTGCAGCGGCGCCCAGCCCAGCTCCAGGTAGCTGGCGCGGTCGATATTGGCCCACAGGCTGGTGTGGTCGGGATCCTCGCACTCGCGCGTGTAGTGGCCGATCAACTGCAGGTTGATCCGGTTGTAGTCGATGATCATGCGCGGATCGATATCGATATCGCGCTCGATCATCCGCCCGGCCTGGTCGACCGGCGTCGGCAGGGTCGCCACGGTGACGTCATTGACGGTCACCTTCAGGTGCGACAGGTCGGGCAGCAGCGCCGGGGAATAGCTGTACTTGAGGTGCAGCGAGGCGCGATCGACGACCTGATCGTTGCGGATCGAGAACGGCACGCCAGCGGTGCCCTGGATGCCGCGCAGGGTGATCTCGTAATCGATGCCGAGCTGCTTGAGCGTGGCGCGGCTCTGCCGCGAACCAGCCGCTGGCGCGGCAGGCGGCACGGGCACTGCCGGGGCGGCATCGGCGGGTGCGGCGACGGGCGTGGCCGTTGCGGGTACCGCAGGATCCTGCGCGTAGACCGCGCCACACAGCAGGGTCAGGGTGAACGCCACCGCTGCGGCGGACGGACGCGGCACGCGCACCGGGCGGAACAGGGAACGGTCACGACGGGTCATGCGGAATCTCCGGTGCGCGGCGGGGTGGGGCCATCCTTGCGGCCTCCCGCAAGAACGAAACTGCCCAGGCGGTGGAAGCCGCGCATGCTGGCCTTGAGGACGTCGGTGGTGGAACGCAGGAAGGTATCGCGGTCATGGCGACCCCACAGCTTTACCCAGATATCGGCGCGGGCGAAGGTGGAGGTGACCAGCCAGCGCTCCTGTTCCAGGGTGAGCTCACCGAACTGGATGCTGATGCCCTGGTCGTCGCGGTCATGCCGCACTTCGGCCGGCAACCGCTGGCTGCGCTGGCGATGGGCCAGCTCGACCTCGACGCGGGTGCCCGGCTGTACCGGCTGCACCTGGTCCAGGCGGATCGCCATGCCACCGGTGGAGAAGTTCAGCGTGCGGCACGGCAGCGCCTGGCCATCAGGCAGATGCAGCACGGCGCGCATGTTCAGCGGCACGCGGTGCGCGCGGCGGATCTGGCGCTGTTCGCTGGAGGTGGCGATGACCGCGCCAAGCATGATCATGTTGTAGACGGTCCAGCCCAGGTTCAACCAGATCGTATTGACCTCGCCGCTGGTCTCGGCCATCACCATCCGCACGATGCCGGCGATCACGCCGGCCAGGTTCAACAGCAGCAGCAACAGGTACGGGCGGGCGATCTGCGCATCGAAGTAGCTGCGCTGGACCAGGCCGCCCTTGGCGGTGACGTTGAACTTGCCCAGCTTGGGGTTGATCACCGCCATCAGGGTCGGGCGCAGGATGTACCAGGCCAGCGTGGTCTCGTACACCTCGTTCCACAGCAGATGGCGATGCTTGCCCTGCACACGCAGGTTGGTCAGGTTGGCCATCACGATGTGCGGCAGCGCGTAGGCCAGGATCATCAGCGCCGAGGCGTGGATGACATGGGCGCCGAAGAACAGGAAGGCCAGCGGCGCGGTCAGGAAGATGATCCGTGGCAGGCCATAGAAGAAGTGCAGCATCGCGTTGGTGTAGCAGAGCCGCTGCACGAAGCTCAGGCCCTTGCCGAACATCGGGTTGTCCACCCGCAGGATCTGCGCCATGCCACGGGCCCAGCGGATGCGCTGGCCGACGTGCGCCGAGAGGCTTTCGGTGGCCAGGCCAGCGGCCTGCGGCACCGGGATGTAGGCGCTGCGGTAACCGGCGCGGTGCAGGCGGATGGCGGTGTGCGCATCCTCGGTGACGGTCTCGATCGCCACCCCGCCGACTTCCTCCAGCGGGCCGCGCTTGATCACCGCGCAGGAGCCGCAGAAGAAGGTCGCGTTCCACTGGTCGTTGCCATCCTGCAGCAGGCCGTAGAACAGCTCGCCTTCGTTGGGCACGCGGCCGAAGTTGCCCAGGTTGCGTTCGAACGGATCGGCAGAGAAGAAATAGTGCGGGGTCTGCACCACCGCCATCTTTTCGTCGTGCAGGAACCAGCCCATCGACATCTGCAGGAACGAGCGGGTCGGCATGTGGTCGCAGTCGAAGATGGCCACGTATTCGCCCGTGGTCTTCTTCAGCGCCGCATTGATGTTGCCGGCCTTGGCGTGGCTGTTGTTGGTCCGGGTGATGTACTGCACCCCGACCTCGTCGCAGAATTCACGGAATTCCTCACGGCGGCCGTCATCGAGCAGGTAGATGTTGAGCTTGTCGGCCGGCCAGTCCAGTACCGTCGCCGCCAGCACCGTGGTGCGCACCACCGAGAGCGGTTCGTTGTAGGTGGGGATGAACACATCCACGCTGGGCCACAGCGACTGATCTTCGGGCAGCGGCATCGGCTTGCGGTGCAGCGGCCACGCCACCTGGAAGTAGCCCAGCACCAGCACGATGAACGAGTAGACCTCGGCGGCGACCAGGCCCAGGCCCAGGGTCAGATCGACGAAGCTGCTCATGCCCATGGTGTCGGTCAGACGCCAGTACATGTAGCGCGTGGACATCACCAGCGACAGGCCCATCAGTATCAGCGGGATCAACCGGTTCTCGCGGTTGCGCAGGCACAGGGCGATCAGGAACACCACCGCCGAGAACAGGAACTGCTGGCCGATCTCCATCGGAACGGTGACCACGAAGGCCAGCAGCATGGCGCCGCCGACCGCCAGCGCAAGCAGCGCCAGACGGGCCAGAACGGCATCCCCTCTCGGGGTGGAAGACTTGCTCATGATGTTCCCCAACACGGCCGCAGGCAGCGGCATCCCCTTGCATCAGCCGGCCCGTCGCCCCGCCCCGAAAGGGCGTGACGGACGATCACCGGCTACGTTTCAACCCTGGCGCAACCGGCTCAACGGGCTGTGCCCCGGCGTCGCGCTGCGCGCGCCCGCCAAGCGCTGGAACACCTGTTCCAACGGTGTTTTCTGTGCCGGTGCGGCACTGGTCGGTGTCTCCACCGGTGCAGCCTGGGCCGGCGCGATCACCGCTGCGGCACTGGCCACCGGCGGCAGGACCACGGCCGGAATCGGCGGCGGCGCCTCGTCGCGCGGCTTGGCCACCGCGCTGACGCGGGACTGGCTATGAGAGAAATCCCGGTAAGCACGCGTGTCATCGCGGTCCCCCAGACGGTTGAAGAGACCGGCCACGTCGTCGTGGCTCTCTGAATCGGCAGGTTGCTGAAGCTTGCTCATGGCACCATCGAAAGGGGGAAGGATTCAGAACACACGCGACAGCGTGTACGTGGCTACATCAGGATGATCGCTCTGCAGATAGCGCACATCCAGCACCGACATCATCCCGGCGGCGCGGAACCACTGCCGGTACACACCTTCGAGAAACCCGGTGTCCCACCCGGCGCGGGCGCCGAGCACCGCCGACAACGGCGAGGCGGCGTGATGGATGCGCACCTGTTCGGGCGCTTCCTCGAATACGACCAGCCCCCACTCCGTCGACGACCACACGGCGTTGGCCGCATGCTGCAGTTCCTCCAGCGTCGCCACCGCCGGCAGCGCATGGTCACGGCCGAAGCGCTCACCGATACGCGCCATCAGCCGGGACAGCTCGGCATCGGGCAACGCACTGTCGAACTCTTCGCAGAGCGCAAGCAGGAAGCCGCGCCACTGAGGAGAGCACGAATGGGCACGGTAGTAATCAAGCAATGCTGATGAATTCATCTGGAAAGCCTAGACGAACCACGATGCAGAGGCGGTATACGGGCAATTACCGGCATCGATGTCGGTCAAAAGTGTGAACTACGCCTCACAATATTGTGGCACATCTGGCTTTCCTGCATAGCGAGCGCGCTGCGTCGCTTCCTGACGCGCCGCGTCACCCGCGGCCAGTGGGCTGAACGGAAACGTGGAATGCCCGAGGTACCGGGCGGCCGTGACGGCACCCCGTGGCGTCGCCCCTCCCCGGCAGGGCGGGCGAAAAAGTGTGACGCCGCGGCGTATCCACCGCCCGGCCGCAACGCTCAACCCTCGGCCGGCAACTCGAACACCTGGCGCAGATACGCCAGATAACCCGGGTCATCACACATGCTCTTGCCGGGTGAATCGCTCAGCTTGGCGACCGGCTGGCCGTTGCAGCGGACCATCTTGATGACGATGTTGAGCGGGGTCGGGCCCAGGTCATTGGTCAGGTGTGTGCCGACCCCGAAGGCCACCTGGCAGCGGCCGCGGAAGTAATCGAACAGCTGCATCACCTTTTCGATGTTCAACCCGTCGCTGAAAACCAGCACCTTGCTGCGTGGGTCCACCCGGCGGCTCTCAAAGTGGGCCAGCATGCGGTCGCCCCAGGTGAAGGGGTCGCCGGAATCATGGCGGACGCCGTCGAACAGCTTGCAGAAGTACATGTCGAAGTCGCGCAGGAAGGCGTCCAGCCCGACGACGTCCGACAGCGCGATGCCCAGGTCGCCGCGGTACTCGCGCGCCCAGGATTCCAGCGCCGCCACCTGCGAATCGCGCAGGCGCGGGCCGAGCGCCTGGAACGCCTGCAGGTACTCATGGGCCATCGTGCCGTGCGGGGTCATGCCGTACAGCCGGGCAAAATGCACGTTGCTGGTGCCCACGAACTGCGCACCGAGCGCGTCGCGCAGCATGGGCAGCATCCGCCCGTGCCACTCGCGCGAGTAACGGCGGCGGCTGCCGTAGTCGGCGATCCGGCACAGCTCGAAGCCGGGGGTATCGCGCAGCAGCGCGGTCTTGGCCTGCAGGCGGCGCTCGCCCTCGCTGAAATCCGAGTCGGTGGTGTTGCGGAACCAGACCTCGTTGATGATCGCCAGCAGCGGAACTTCGAACAGGATGGTGTGCAGCCACGGCCCGGTGATGTCCAGATCGATCTCACCGGGTACGGTGGTCGAGGGGCGCAGCGCGATGTACTTGCGGTCCAGGTGGAACAGCCCGAGGAAATCGGCGAAATCCGGTTTGACGAAGCGCAGGCCGCGCACGTAGTCCAGCTCTTCGGCACTGAATCGCAGGCTGCACAGGTGGTCGATCTCGGCGTTGATCTGGTCGATGAACTGCGCCAGGTCGATGCCCGGGGTCCGGCACTTGAACCGGTACTGCACCTGCGCGCCGGGGTACTGATGCAGCACCGCCTGCATCATGGTGAATTTGTACAGGTCGGTGTCGAGCAGGGACTGGATGATCATGCTGGGGATTATGCGCCCGCCACCGGGTACGACCAACGGCCGGTGCCCGCAGCGTGGAATGCGTTCACGGCAGGTATCGCCCCGGTGCCGAAGCGAGTGCGCGGGCCTCTACCGGCGGCGGAGCAGACGCGGCACCCGCGCCAGCGCATGCGCCCAGATCGCGCCCCACACGGCACAGCGCACCGGCCAGGCGCGTTGCGGCGCCTCGAATTTCCGGAAGTAGCGCCACAGCCCCCGGTGCTTGTGCCATTCCACGAAGAACGGCCGTGAGCGGCTGGAGACACCGCGTACATGGGTGACCTGCAGGTCGTTGGCGATCGCGATCACCGCGCCGGCCTCGCGTGCGCGCCGGCACAGGTCCAGATCCTCGGCGTGCAGGCGATAGCCCGCATCCCAGCCGCCGATCCGGTCGAACAGCGCGCGCGGCATCAACAGCAGGGCGCCGGACAGGGCCGGCACGACCTGCAGCGGCTGGCTGCGGTCAACCGGGATCGCCAGCTTTCCGCCCTGCCCGGGGTTGCGCAGCATCGCGGCGAAATCCGGGTCTCGGCGTCGCACCGCATCGTCCGGGCGGCCGTCTTCGTCGACCTGTTCCACGCCCAGCAGGCAGTCACCCAGCGGCAGCGCGCGTTCGCGCAGCAGGGCCAGGGTATCGGGACCGACCATCAGGTCCGGGTTGATGAAGGCCAGCCAGGGTGCCTGGCTGTCGGCCACGCCCTGGTTGTTGGCCGCCGCAAATCCGGGGTTGTCCGGATTGGCGATGAAGCGCACCCGCGGATCGGCGCTGGCATGGCGCTGCACGATCTCCAGGGTGCCGTCGGTGGAATCGTTGTCGACCACGCGGATTTCAGCGATGTCGCGCGCCTCGCGCAGGCGCAGCAGGCAGGCGTCCAGCGTGCTGGCGCTCTGGTAGCTGACGATGATGGCGGCGATGGCAGGGCTCAAACGGGCGGCTCCGGGGCGGCAATGACAGGCGGCGCGAACAGATCGCCCTGCGCCTTGGGCATTATCGCCTGCCGGTGGTGTTGCTGCAGGTCGTGGCGTGCCTGCTGCAACGGATCAGCCATCAGAAAGCCGGCCAGCCGCGGCGGCCAGGCCGGCCAGCGCGTCGCCAACGCCTCCATGTCACCCTCGCCGGTCACGCCTTCGGCCACGCGGGCGACGAAGGCGGTCTCGCACAGCGCGTTGCGCCAGCCGAGCCCGGCCATGCGCAGGCTGAGGTCGATCAGCGCCGCGTTCCACGACGCGTAGCTGTGCATGTCCAGCCCGCCGGCCTTGCGCCGGGCATTGCCGCGCAACAACACAGCGTGGGTCACCGCCGAAGGCAACTCGGGATGCAGCGGCGGCATCGCCGCGCAGGCCTGGGCCAACGGCGCCAGGTCCAGATCGTCCGGCAGCGGATTGATCTCGCCCAGGCGCGGCCAGGCGGCCGTCTCACCGGCATTGCACCACGGCGTGGCCGAGCCGATCGAGGCATCGCGGGCCAGGCAGGCCTCCAGCTGCTGCAGCCAGCCCGGTGCCGGGATCGCATCCGGGGCGAGCACCACCACGTCGGCGCCGGTACACGCGGCGAGCATTTCATCCAGATGGGCGACTTCGCCGATCGCCCGGGCACGGCGGGTGTACTCGGCCTGCAGCGGCGTCTGTGCCAACCAGTGTTCGATCACGGCCTGGGCGCGCGGGCCGGCCTGGCCATCGTCGGCCAACCAGATCGCGGTACCGGGCGCGGTGCCGGCATCGAGCGCGGCCAGGCAGCGGTCCAGCGCGGCATCGTCGACCCCGATCGGCAACAGGATGACCGTGCTCATGCCGACCTCTGCGTGCTGCCGTCTTCGCCGTGTCGCTGTGTCATCGCAGGCTCCCTTGGGCGCGGCCAGCGTAACAAGATCGGCCCCTGCGGTGACAGCAGGGGCCTGGCATCTCTCAGCGCTTGCCCTTGCGCTCGGGGAACGGCTCCATCGCACGGAAGCGGCTGCTGTACTCGTCGGTCAGGTTCCGCGACTCCTGTGCGTTGCGCACGATGGTCGGGGTCAGCAGCACGATCACTTCGGAGCGTTCGGACTTCAACGTCTTCCGGCCAAACAGCGCACCGATCACCGGCAGCTTGCTCAGGCCCGGTACGCCACTGGAGCCGTCTTCGCCGGAATCGGTGATCAGGCCGGCGAGCATGATGGTGTCACCGCTCTGCACCGCCGCTTCGGTGGAAATCTTGCGGGTATTGATCGGCGGGTTGCAGGTGGTGCGGGTCGGGTCGCAGCCGCTCGGGATCGCGCCGGCCGAACTGACCTCCTGCACGATGTCCAGGAACACCACGCCATCGCGGGTGATGCGCGGGCGCACTTTGAGGATCACGCCGGTATCCAGGTACTGGACCTGGCTGTAGGTGTTGTCGCCGCCCACGCCGGTATTGACCGACACCGAGTTGATCGGAATCTGGGTGCCCACATTGAGGGTGGCTTCGGCGTTGTTGCGCACGAACAGCGACGGGGTCTGCAGCAGACGCAGGTTGCTGACCTTGTCCAGCGCGCTGACCACCGCGGCGGCGTTCTTGCCGAGGAAGGTCCAGCCGACCCCGTCACTGCCGACCGAGCCGGAAATGCTGCCCCAGATCGAACGGCCAAGCGCGCTGGGCAGGTCGATGCCGCTCTCGGTCTTGCCGGTGGCCACGGCCTGCTCGAAGAACCAGTTCACGCCGTAGCTGAGATCGCCGGTCAGCGCGACCTCGGCCACCTGCGCTTCGATGTGGACCTGCATCGGCATCACGTCGAGCTTTTCGATCACCTCGCGGATCGAGCGCCACGCCTGCGGGGTGGAGCGCACCAGCAACGTGTTGGTTTCCTCCACTGCCGAGACACCGACCGTATCGCCCTGCACCTCCAGGCTGAAGCTGGCGTTGCCGGACTGGCGCTGCGGCAGGCTCATCGTGCCCTCGCCCAGCCCACCGCGGCTGCTGCCGTTGCTGCTGCCGGTGTTGGAGAAATTGCTGTTGCTGTTGCCATCGCGGCTGCCGATGTCCATCGGCGACGCGCCCGGCGCCAGCGAACTGCTGCCGCGGCCGCCGCGGCCGTTCTCATTGGCGAAGGCCTCGGCCAGACGCTCGGCCAGGTCCTTGGCCTTGACGTAGCGCAGCTCATAGGAGAACAGCCGCGCGCTGCCACCGGCGGTATCGATGCGGTCCAGCCACTGCTGGATCTGGTCGAGATAGCGCGCCTGCGGGGTGATCACCAGCACCGCGTTGGCATTCTCCAGCGGCAGGAAGCGGAACATGCCGGCGCTGGGAGTTTTACTTTCCTCGCCGAACACCTTCTCCAGATCGGCGGCGACCTGCTCGGCCTTGCCGGACTGGATCGGGAACACGCCCACGGACATGCCCGAGAGCCAGTCCACGTCAAAAATCTCGACCGTGCGCAGGTAGTTCTCCAGTTCGCTGCGGGTACCGCCGAGGGTGATCACGTTGCGGCCGTTGTCGACGTTGACGATCGCGTTCGGGCGCGCGTAGGGCTCCAGCACTTTCTTCATCTCGGTGGCGGAGATGTACTGCAGCGGCACCACGCGCACTTCGAAGCCACGCGCATTGGCCGGCGAGGCGGTGCTGGGGGATACGGTGCCCGCCAGCGCCTGGTCGGCGGCCACGATGTTGTAGCGGCCTGCGCTGTAGACCATGCGTGCGTTGTTCCAGCCCAGCACCATTTCCAGCAGGTTCAAGGCCTGCGCCGAGGAGACCGGCTTGGGCGTGGCCAGGGTCACGGTGCCCTGCACGCCCGGCGCGATCACATAGTTCTGGCCGAGGAAGTCGCCGAGGATCGCCTTGACCACGGCGTGCACCGATTCGCCTTCGAAGTTGAAGGTCGCATTGCCGGTGGAGGCATTGCCCAGCGACGGCTGCGGCGCCGCGGCGGCGCTGCGGTTGATCATCGTGCCGGTGCCGCGGCGGATCACCGCCTGCGGTGCACTGCTGGTTCCCAGTGGCTCGGCATCGACGCCTGTGTGGGATCCATCACCGGCGACCACCTGGTGGCTGTCGAGGACCGCATCGCGGCGCACCTCCGGCGCGGGCACGGTGGTGCAGCCCACCAGCAGGGCGACAAGGAAAGACACGGGGAAAAGGCGCAGGGTCATGCTGTCACTCTAAGGGTTGTGGCCGGAGCCGCCCGCGGGCGGTTGCTGCGACTGCTGTTGCTGTTGTTGCTGCAATTGCTGGCGGCGCGCCTGGATGCGCTCGCGGATCGCCTTCATCTGGTCTTCGCTGGGGCCCTGCGCGTTCTGCGCGGGGGCCGCCGCATTCGAGGGCGTTCCTGCCTGCGCCGCAGGGGCTGCGGCCGGTGGGGGGGCGGGCATCGGCGCCGCCGCGCCGTTGATCGGTCGGGCGCCGGTACCGGCCGGAGGAACGCTCGTGAGCGGCGTGGCGCCCAGCACGGTGGGGGGCTCGCCGCCCTGCCCGTTGAACACCGGCAGTTCCAGCGTCTGGGTGCCACCCGGCCCGCTGACCGTGGCCCGGCGTGGTTCCAGCGCCAGCAGCTGCCAACTGTTCACCGCCTCACCGTTCAAGCGCAACCGCAGCGACTGGCGCTGATCGGTGGTCAGGATGGCCATGGCGAAGTCAGGCGTGAGCAGTACGCCGGTCAGCGAAACGCTGCTGGCGGTGCCCTGCTCGGTGCCGCCGAGCAGATACGGGCGCGGCTGCCGGTCTTCGGCGAACAGCGGCCGCGCACCGATCTGTGCGTACGTGCTGGCCGAGGCCATGCGCTCCGGTGCGGCCGGTGCCAGCTGCGGCAACGGCCCGGGGCCGATATCGCCATCCGTGGCCGGCGCGATACGGCTGCCCAGCCCGAACAGCGTGGCGATCCAGATCGCCAGTGCCCACAGCGCGATGCCCCCCAGCCACCAGGTGCGCAGGCCGGCTGCTTCAAGCTTCATGCTCGACCTCCTCGGCAGCGTCCGGTGCCGGCGCGGGTTCGGCCGCATCGCTGGGCAGGGCCGCACCTGGGTCAGCGTTCTGCCCAGCGTCCTGTTCCGCCGGCAGCGGAAGGGGGGGCGGCACCGGCGCACCAGGCTCCAGCGCGGCGCCCGGGCGCAGATAGCCGACCAGTTCGAACGACACGTCCAGGCCGGTGCCGGTTTCACTTGGCGATTGCTGGAAGCGCTGCGCCAGCAGATTGAGGTTGTCCACGAACAGGCGCGGCGTGCCGGTCTCCAGCGTGTGCAGCACCGCGGCCATCTCCGGCACGCCGCACCGCAGGCGCACCTGCAGGGCCACGCGCGGGAAGGCCGGTTCGCGACTGGCATCCGGCAGTGGCGTGCGATTGCTGATCGTGCAGCTGCGATTGCCCGGGCTGGCGGAGGCCACCGCATCCTGCAGGCGGCTGGAGAGCGCGGCAGCCGCCGATTCGGCCGTGGCTTCGCGCAGGAAGCCGGGGCGGCCCTCGAGCGCCGTCTGCACCTCGCTCAGTTGGGTAGCGATCTGGCCGCGCTGCGCCAGCTGCGCCTGCACACGCTGCTGACGCTCCTGCACCGTTGCGATGTCGGCATGGATCGCCAGCAGCGGGCGGGTCAACCACGGATGCACCAGCAGCAGGTAGGCCACCGCGATCACCGCCAGCAGCAGGCCCAGCGCCAGCCAGCGATCACGGCGCGTCGGTTGTGCTGCCATCGGCAACCTCCTTGGCAGGCGGCATCGCGCCGGGCAACGGCTGCAGCTCGGCAGTCAGCGTGAAACGGTCGCGGCCGCTGGTCGCCCCATCGGCCTGCAGCACGCCGGTCAGGTTGACCTTGCGCCACAGCGGCGAGTCCTGCAGCAGCGGCACCAGTTGCGAGGCTTCGCGGCTGAGCCCGATCAACTGCAGCGTGGTGCCCTCGATCGACATTTTTTCCAGATAGGTGCCATCGGGCAGCAGGCGGGTAAGTTCATTCCATATCTCCACGGTGCTCGCATGCTCGGCACGCTTGCCCTCCAGGAACGCGGCGCCTTCCACCAGACTCTGCAGTTGCTGCCGTTCGGCGGCAACCCGCCGCGCATCACGCGCGGCGGCATCGACCTGCTCACGCAACTGGTCTGCCGCGGCCTGGCGATTGTCGATCAACTGATGGCCGGCCAGCGCAAGCAGCACGACCGCGCCCACGGCCAGCAGCCAGTTCCAGCGCGCCATCGGGTCGCGATACGGCTGCCGCTGCGCGACCGGCAGCAGATTGACGTCCAGCGGCTGGCCAGTGGCATCCACCGCATCGACGCCGGCCACGGCCTGCGCCCACGGCCCGGCCTGCTGCGCCCACTGCTCCAGCTGCACGCGCGGGATCACCACCAGCTCGAGCTGCAACTGGCCATCCGGCAGCGCGCCCAGCTCGCGCACGTCGTAGCTGACCTGGCTGGCATCGAAGGGGGTTTGCCGATCAATTTCAAAACCGACCACATCGCGCAGCCGCTCCGCGGCCGCCGCAGGCAGCCGCAGCGGGCGCCGCAACACGCTGCCGGCGGGCAGCAACCAATGCCGCGGCAAGCTGCGCAGGCGCGCGTCCAGCACGGTATCCAGGGTGTCCGGCGATACCGGCCAGGGCAGTTCGGCGATCGCCTCGATCTGCTCGCCCGTCTGGCGCTGCAGGCGCAACACCTCACCATCGCGCTGCAACAGCAGCCGCGAGCGCGACCAGCCCATCGCCCATTGCCACCGCACCGGCAGCCAGGCCAGCAACGATTGCCGCCACCAGCGCAGGCTGCTGCCCACGCCAGGCGACAAGCGCCCGCGGGCCCGCACCAGACTGTCACGCCATGCCGTCATCTTGCTGCCATTCCCTGTTCCCAGCGAAGTACTGTGTATGCCGTTCCCGGCGTGCCTGCCGACCCCATCCTCACCACGGCGCGCAGTACCGATATCCGGCCGCGTTCGTCCGTGGCGCGACTCTCGATACTATAGGTGCCGCTGCCACCTGCAAGCGGTGCGGTCGGTAATCCCGCGTCATCTGCCGCCGCCGCACGCTCGCGCTCGGCCAGCAGGCGTTCGGCGTCCAGCCCCAGCGCGGTCAACACCGGGCCAGCCGCGAAGCGTGGATCGGGCCGCGCCTGGCGGCTGTACAGGGTCAGCATCGGCTCGATCCGCGCATACAGGTCCGCCTCCATGCCCAGCACGCGCTGCAGCTCGCCCACGGTCTCGAAGCGCGCGTTGCGTGCGCCATACGGCAGGCCGGCCGCGACGTAATCCGGCGTCTCCGCGCCACCGCCAGGCTGTTTGAGGCTGTCGGCGTCGCGCCAATCGACGATGGCACCGGCCAGCTGCTGGGCGCGGCCAGGTTCCTCTCCCATTGCACGAAGGAAGGCGGTGAGGAAGCTGGCATCGGCCAGATTCAGATTCACTTTGCCGTTCTCATCCAGGATCGCCAGATCGATCCGGCGGTCATCGAAGCTCCACCGGTAGCGGCGGCCATCGGCCACCCATGCCGGCTGGCTTGCGCGGGGCTGCAGACGATGCAGGGCATATTCGAGCCCCGCGCGCGCGTATTCCTGGCCGATGGCATCATCGCCAATCACGCGCTGCTGCATGTGCTCCACGCGTGCGCTCAGCGCGAATGCGCCGATCACCGCCGTGAGCAGCGCGATCAACCACAGCACCAGCACCAGCGCGGCACCGCGCGCCGGCCTCATCGGCGATCTCCGCGCGGTGGCGGGAGCGCCGCGATCATCGGTGGCCACGCCGGTCCCTGCAGCGGGACGATCTCGATCGAGACCAGCAGCGGCAGGCGGCGGGTGTCCTCCCAGCGGTCCAGCCATTCGGTCAGCTGGCCGGTGCGCAGATCGGTACCGCGATAGCGGAAGCGCACGTCGCGCAGCTGATCGGCCAGCATTTCCGGCGGCCGCGGTGGATCTTCTTCGATCGCCTCGCCGTTCTGCAGCAGGGTCAGCCCGACCTCCAGCTGTTCCTGCCCACCCGCACGACGGACCTGCAGCTCATGCGCATACGGCCCGCCCCGGCCGAGGTAGCCAGGCAGATCGGAGACAAACAGCATCCGCTGCGGCTCGCCAACGAAGTACACCGGGTCGCGGGTGGGATCCGGCGGCGAGGTCGCGATGACCAGCGCGGTCGACAGGCGACGCCGCAGAAAGCCTTCGACCGCGCGCATGCGCTCGTTCTGGGCGGCCATGCGCTCGCCGCGCTGGCTGATCGCCATGGCCGAGCGCACGGTGGCGAAGGCCAGCGCCAGGCCGCCGACCAGCAGCGCGGTCGCCAGCAGGATTTCGATCAGGGTGAAGCCGCGGGCACGGCGCGCGCGCCGCGTCATCGCGGGGTTCCCGGTACCGGCGGCAACACGCGCAGGCTGCGCCATTGCAACTGCTCGCCGTTGCCTTCGCCCCAGCGCACCTGCAGGGTGATCTGCGCCAGGGTCGGGCCGCCAACATCGGTGGCCACCGGCGCGGTGGTCGTGCGTGGCTCCGCGTACGGTTCCACCTGCAATCGCCAACGGTACTTGCCCTGCTCCCACTCGCCCTGTGTGCTGCCCTCCTGCAGCGGAGCCTCCACGCCGGTACTGGCCAGCAGCGACTGCGCATACAGCGTGGCCCGGCTGCGCACGTCGGCCTGACCGACCTGACGCGCCGCACCGGACAGGCTGCCCAGCAGCAGGGTCAACGCCAACGCCAGCAGCGCGAAGGCGATGATCACCTCCAGCAATGAATAGCCGCGCTGACGCTTCATCCGCCCTCCCGGCGCGGACCGGCACGGACTTCGCCGGTGATCCAGCCGACGTGGATCTCCCACACCGCGCCGCGCGTGCTCAGGTCGATGCTGCCGCCACTGGCCGCGCCGTCGGCGAAGAAGGCGATGCTGCCCTGCCCCGGCGCGATGCTGAGCTGGCTCGCCCCGCGGAACTGGACGTCCAGCGCGGCGGGAATCTGCCCGTGGCGCCCATTGGCGGCCTGCCACGTCCTGGCACGCGGGTCGATCACGAAGCGCTGGGTCTGGCCGGTGGCGATGGCCTGCGTGCGCGTGTAGCGCAGCTGGGTGGCGATTTCCTTGCCGGCGTTGCGCAGGCGCATGCCGTCGATGCCACCGTTCATCGCGGTGGCGGTCACCACACCGATGATGGCGATCAGCGCCACGACCAGCAGCATCTCCAGCAACGACAGACCGCGCACACGGGTGCCCGTGGGCACGCGATGCGGCGGTCTGCTCGGCATGGGCCACAGCGCTCCCACTGCCGATTACTCGTACCGGATGTCCGCGTCGTAACTGCTGCCACCGACCTTGCCGTCCTTGCCCAGGCTGATCAGGTCGTACGGCTGGCTTTCGCCCGGCACGCGGTACTCCAACGCATGACCCCACGGGTCATTGAGGTCGGCCGGCTTGGCGTACGGCCCGAGCCAACCCGCGCTGCCGCTGGGCTGGGTGACCAGATCATCCAGTTTGGCCGGCAGCTTGCCGGTATCGAGCTGATAGTTGTCGATCTTGCCGCCCATGGTCTGCACCTGTGCCTTGGCGATGTTGGCCTTGCCACGATCGGCGCCGCCGAGCACGCGGCTGCCGACCAGGGTCAGCACCGCACCGATCAGCACGATCACGATGATGATCTCCAGCAGGCTCATGCCGGACTGGTGGCGCGCGGAAGAAAAGCGGGTCAGGCGACGGCGTTGCATATGGCAGGCTCCTTGCATCGAATCGTTGGGGTATTCACCAGCGGCCGGTCAGCCGATGGCATTGGTCAGGTCGTACAACGGCACCAGCACGGCCACGATCACCAGGCCGACCACCGAAGCCAGCACCAGGGTGATCACCGGCACCAGCGCCGACAGCAACCGGTCGATCGCGCGCGCGCTTTCCTGTTCGAACGTATCGGCGGTCTTGAGCAGCATCGTATCCAGCGCGCCGGATTCCTCGCCGACCTGGATCATCTGCAGCGCCAGCCGCGGAAAGCGTTTGCCGCGCGCCAACGATGCCGACAGGCCGTTGCCGTTCTTGACCTCGTCACTGGCTGCATCGACATCGGCGGCCAGCGCGCGGTTGCTCAGCACGTTGCGCGCGATGCCCAGGCCGGACAGCAGCGGCACGCCGTTGCGCAGCAACGTGCCCAGGGTGCGGGCCAGGCGCGCGGTTTCCAGCTTGGCCAGCAGCGGGCCGATGCCGTTGCGTTGCAGCAGCCAGCCATCCATGGCCAGGCGCGTGGCCGGTTGCCGCAGCCGCCGCTCCACCACCAGCGCGATCACGGCCGGTACCACGATCATGATGATCCAGCCTTCGCGCACGACCAGGCCGGCGGTGAGCACCCACTGGGTGAACCACGGCAGCGCGACATCCAGGCTTTCGTACATCAGCGCGAACTGCGGCACCACGTAGCCCAGCAGGAACAGCAGCGCACCGCCGACCACCGCCAGCAGGATCGCCGGGTAGATCAGCGCGTTGATGACGCGGCCTTTCAGCTCAGCGCTGCGCTCCAGGTAATCCGACAGCCGCTGCAGGGTGTCGTGCAGGCTGCCACCGGCTTCACCGGCGCGCACCATGTTGATGTACAGCCGCGAGAACAGCCCGTGCTGGCGCTCCAGCGCGGTGGAGAGCGGCGCACCGCCGCGCACGATGTCGCGGATGTCGGTGACCACCCGGCGCGTGCGCTCGTCTTCAGGCAGTTCCAGCAGGATGCTGAGCGCACGGTCCAGTGGCTGCCCGGCACCGAGCAGCGTCGCCAGTTGCTGGGTGAACTGCACCAGCCCACCGCCGTCGAACGGTTTGCGACGCAGCATCGCCGCCCAGGATGACGCCCCCGCGACACCTTCGCTGGCCAGGCGCGCCTCCATCGGCATGTGACCCTGGTCCTGCAGGCGCGCGGCCACCTCGGCTTCGCTGGCCGCGTCCATCTGGCCCTCGAACAGTTCGCCATGCGCGTTGAGCGCCTTGTAGCGGTACTGGGCCATGCTCAGCCGCCCACCGGGTGCCGACCGCATGCACGCATCAGGATTCCTCCGTCACGCGCAGTACTTCTTCCAGCGTGGTGTGGCCCTGCAGGGCCTTGGACAGGCCATCCTCATACATGGTGCGCATGCCGGCCGCGCGCGCGATCTGTTCGATCTCACCCATGCCGGCGCGACGCATCACCGCGCTGCGCAGCGCATCGTTCATCACCAGGAACTCGACGATGGTGGTGCGGCCGAGATACCCGGTGGGCGCGATCGCCGAGGGCTGTGCACGGTAGAGGAAAATCTCCCCCTCCGGCTGCAGGCGGCGCAGGCCGAATTTGTCGATCTCTTCCGGTGAGGCACGGTAGCGCTGCGCATGCTGCGGCTCCAGCCGGCGCACCAGGCGCTGGGCGAGGATGCCGTTGATCGTGGAGGTCAGCAGATAATCTTCCACGCCCATGTCCAGCAGGCGGGTGATGCCGCCGGCGGCATTGTTGGTGTGCAGGGTGGAGAGCACCAGGTGGCCGGTGAGCGCGGACTGGATCGCGATGCGGGCGGTTTCCAGATCGCGCATTTCGCCAATCATGATGATGTCCGGATCCTGGCGCACGATGCTGCGCAGCGCATTGGCGAAATCCAACCCGATCTGCGGTTTGGCCTGGATCTGGTTGATGCCTTCGATCTGGTATTCGACCGGATCTTCGACAGTGATGATCTTGACGTCGGCGGTATTGAGCTGGCTCAGCGCGGTGTACAGCGTGGTGGTCTTGCCCGAGCCGGTGGGGCCGGTCACCAGCAGGATGCCATGCGGCTGCTCGAGCACCTTGCGGAACTGCGGCAGGAATGCCTCGGTGAAACCCAGCCGATGGAAATCGAACACCACCGTATCGCGGTCGAGCAGGCGCATCACCACGCTTTCGCCATGCGCGGTGGGCACGCTGCTGACACGCAGATCGAGCTCCTTGCCCTGCACGCGCAACATGATGCGGCCGTCCTGCGGCAGGCGACGTTCGGCGATGTTGAGCCGCGCCATGATCTTGATACGGCTGATCACCGCGGCCGTGAGATTGACCGGCGGGCTTTCCCCTTCGATCAGCACGCCATCCACGCGGTAACGCACTTTCAGGCGATTCTCGAACGGTTCGATATGGATATCCGAGGCGCGCAGTTCCACCGCTCGCTGGATGACCAGGTTGACCAGCCGGATCACCGGCGCTTCGGAAGCCAGATCGCGCAGGTGTTCGATGTCGTCGACCGCAGCGCCCTCCCCGTCGGCGGTCTCGATGATCGCGCCCATCGCGCTGCGGCCCTGGCCAAACCAGCGCTCGATCAGATCGTCGATCTCCGAGCGCAGGCCCACGTGCAGGCGCACCGGCAGGCCCATCGCCAACTGCACCGCATCGGCCGCATACGGGTCCTGCGGATCGGACAGCCACAGGTCGAGCACGCCGTCCTGGAGGACCAGCGGACAGACATGGAATTGTTTGAGGAAACGCAGCGTCAACGGCAAGCCATCAAGCAGCGCTTCGGGTGGCGCTTCCGGCACGGCCTTGGCATCGAGCAACGGCAGGCCGAGCACCTCGGCACAGGTCTGTGCATGGTCCCGCTCGGAGACCAGCCCCAGCCGCACCAGCAGACCGAGCAGGCTGCCGCCGGACTCACGGTGCAGCGGACGCGCGCGGGCCAGGTCGCTGTCCTTGAGCCGACCTTTCTCCAGCAATACCCCGACGATGCGGGATTCGGCGGTGGCTTCTGCAGTGGGATCCTGGGCAACCGCGTTCAATCACTTTCTCCTGGCAACCGCTGCGACTTTAGCAGTTCACCGCGATCGTACGCGGGATTGCACACGGTCCAGATGTAAAAACGGGAGCCCGTCACATGACGGACTCCCGTTGGGGTTTTACCGGTCTTACTGGTTGGCGAGGATGCTCACACCGCTGAACGCGGACTCACCGACCACCTTGATGTAATACGTGCCGGCCACCGGCGCGGTGAAGCGCACGGTTTCACTGTTGCCCGGACGCGTGGACTTGGCATCGAACGCGGTCGCGGTCGGCTCCTTGCCCTGGCTCACGTACACCGACACATTGCCGCTGCCACCGTAGGTGAGCAGGCTCAGCACCTTGCCGGCCTGCGCCTCGAAGCTGTACAGCACTTCGCTGCCACCGGCGCCGCTCAGGCCACCGACGGCGACCTTGTTGGTCAGCGGCGTGGCCACCGGGCCGCAGTTCTCGGTGCACTCTTCTTCCAGCGCCTTGTCCAGGGCGGCCTTGGCATCGACGATGCCGGTGCCGATCGGGGTGGCGGTCGGGATGGTGACCGGGAAGGCCCGTGCGGTCTGCTTGAGCAGGGCTTCCAGCGCAGCCGGAGTGAGTGGATCCTTGCCGGCCGCCGCGACCGCGCCCTGCACCAGCGCTGCCACCGCCGCGACATGCGGGGAGGCCATCGAGGTGCCGGCCATGCCCACGTAGCTGTAGGCACCGGAGGTCGGCGTGGTCAGGCCGTTGTAGCCGGACTGCCACACGTAGCCGCCCGGATTGCCGTCCACGCTGCCACCGCCGCCCGGGCCGGACAGGTCCACCACGGTGCCGAAGTTGGAGTAGTAGGCGATCCCACCGGTGATGCGGGTGGCGCCGACCGCCACCACGTTGGCGCAGCTGGCCGGACGGAAATTGGAGGCGTTGGAGGCCGAGTTGCCGGCGGCGACCACCACGGTGGTGCCGCGCGACACGGCGCCATTGATCGCATCCTGGTACAGCGCATCACACGCGCCGCCGCCGCCCAGGCTCATGTTGATGACCTCGGCCGGATTGGCGTTGGCCGGGATCCCGGCCACCGTGCCACCGGAGGCCCAGGTGATCGCATCGGCGATGTCGGACAGGTAGCCACCGCACTTGCCGAGGACGCGGACCGGCAGGACGCGCGCCTTGTACGCAACGCCCGCCATGCCCACACCGTTGTTGGTGGACTCGGCGATGGTGCCCGCGACGTGGGTACCGTGCCAGGAGCTGTCATCGGCCAGCGAGCCGGCATAGCACTCGTTGTCGTTTTCTACCCAATCACCGTAATCCAGCGCACCCGGCACGCGCTCGTCGGTCGGTCGGCGCGAGGTTTCCGCATCGCTGATGAAGTCGTAACCGGCCAGCAGATTGCCGGAGAAATCCGGGTGCTGCGGCAGGATGCCGGTATCGAGCACCGCCACCACCACGCCTTCGCCCTGGGCGATGTCCCACGCTGCCGGCGCATTGATGCCGCCGGTAGCGCTGTTCAGATGCCACTGGTACTGCGCGTAGTACGGATCGTTCGGCACCAGCTGCGGGGTCGCGTCGCGCGGGCGCACATCGGTGCGCTGCAGCTTCACGTCCACTTCGGCGTACTGCACGGAGGGATCGGCCTTGATCTCGGCCAGCACCTTCTGCAGTTCGGCCGGGCTCAAGCGGCCCTGCAGGCGGATCAGATCGGCACCGACACCGAGCTTGCGCACGATCTGCGGGTTCACGGCACTGGCACGGCCGGCGGCGGAGCCACCGACACTGGCGCGGGCGACCGCCGACTGCACGGCCGTCAGCTTGGCCGAACGATCCGTGGCCGCAGCGGTGCCGGCGCGGTACTTGACGATGATGCGCTCTGCGCCCTGGGCGGCAGCCGGCTGGCGCACCGGCTCCTTGGCCGGCAGGCCCGCTGCATAGGCGCTGGCGCCTGCGGACAACGACAGCACGGCGGCTGCCAGCACATTGATGCGAAGGTTCTGCTTACTGGTCACGTTGACGTCCTCTTCAAGGTCATGGATCAAACGACTGTTCAGGCCAACACTCCATGCGAGCTCCCTGGCCGGCCCTGGCCAGGGTTCCCGTGACCCGCCCCCTCAGGCCTTGCATTGCGTTGCAACGGGGCCGCGCACGGCCCCGCATTGAAACCAACGGCTTACCAGCCAAAGCCGGCGCCCACGCCGACCGAGCTGTCATCACTGCTGAAGGCACCGCCCAGGGTCACCGTGGCGCGATCACTGAGCGCGCGCTGGTAGCCCAGCGACAGCGCCGATTCGCCGCCCTGGAAACCGACGCCAACACCGACGCGGTTCTGGGTACGCACGCCGGCGGCGCTGGTGGCCATGTTGAGCATGGCCGCGCTCATCGCCCCCTGGCGATCAATACGACGGTCCTGATGACGCAGGCGCTGGTCGATCTCGCCCTTGTAGATGTCGAAGCTGTCGGCCATCGAGGTGAAGCGCTGGTCGGTATAGCTGTTGGCGGTCGCGATGCCGCCGTCCAGCTGGCCCTTGTTGACCGCATCGGTGGCCTGCGTGCCAGCCGCCACGTTGGCGACCTGGCGTTCGTTGCCAACGCTGCCGACCGAGACCGTATCGGCCCGATCGGCGACCGAGCCCTGGCCCAGTGCCACCGAGTTGGCGGCCGAGGCGGTCGCGCCCTGGCCGATGGCCGTGGCCGAGGCCCCGCTGGCCACTGCTCCCTCCCCCATCACCACCGCGTTGACGGCGGCCGGTGCGGCGGCCGGTGCACTGAGCGGCTGGCTGCCGCCCACGCTGGCGGCGGTGGGCGTGCCCTGCACCGAGGCGAGGGCGTCGTCGCTGGTGGCGCTCATCACGCTGGCTTCCGGTGCAACGCTGGCCGTTGCCAGCGCAGCGGTGCGTGCCCGTGCACCGCCACTGCTGCCCCCCGCCACGCGCTGATCGAGGTCGCTGACCTTGCGGTCGAGCGCGCCCAGCGCATCGCCCACGTTGCTGTACGTCGCGCCCTGGATCACATAGTTCGGCGCAACGAACACGCCCTGCATGCCCACGCTGGCGCCGCCACCGAGGAAGGTGGCGACATCGGTGAGCGATTGGAACAACTGCCCACCGTTGATCGCCTGGCGGCTGCCGGACGCGATCGAACCGCTGCCGACGTTGTCCAGCGTGGTGCCCTGCAGACCCGACAGGGTCAGCGTGTCGCGGCTGCTGTCATCGTAGGTCAGCGCATTGGCGGTGACGTTCTCGACCGAGCCGATGCGGGTGTCGATATCACCCACCTGGGTTTCCACCGCGCCGACGCGCTGGTTGGTGGTGTTGAGCTGGCCGCCGGTCACGGCATCGGTGCTGCCCGCGGCAATGCGGCCAGCTCCGACGTTGACGATGCGGCGCGTGGCCGGGCCATCCGTGCCGTTGCCGCCACCGACCGACACCACATTGGCTTCGACCGCGCGCGAACCGGACCCCAGCGCCACCGCGTTGGCACCGGAGACACCTGCCGCTGAACCGATCGCGATGCTGTTGGCCCCGTTGCTGGCGAATGCACCGTTGCCGATCGCCACGCCATTGGTCGCATTGGTCGAGGCCTGCCGGCCCAGCACGGTGCTGTTGGCACCGCGTGCCGAGGCATCGGCACCGACCGCGGTGGCCCCGGTCGCCGAGGCGACGGCCGCGGTACCCAGCGCACTGCTGCGTGTCGCACTGGCGGTGGCACCGGAACCGGCGGCGAGTGCATCACTGCCGCTGGCCGTGGCCACCCCGCTGCCGCTGGCCTGGAAGTGCTTGCCGACCGCATCGGCGGTGGCTGCGACCGAATCGAGCTGCGACTTGGTCACCGCGTCACTGGCATTGACCGCGTCACCGACATTGGTGATGCGGCGCGTGGCCGGGCCGGTGGTGCCATTGCCGCCGCCGACCGAGACCACATTGGCCTCGCTGGTGCGGGCACCGGCGCCGAGCGCGACGCTGCCTGCGCCACTGGCCGACGAACTGGTACCGACCGCCGTGGCGTTCAGGCCGCTGTAGGCGTAGCTGTCCTGGCCGATGGCCGTCGCGCCCTGCGAGGTTGCCCATGCCAACTGCCCCACCGCGGTGGTGCGTGCGGCGGTGGCCCAGGCGTTGGAACCGGCCGCGACGCTGTTGTCGCCACTGGCCTGCGATGCGTAGCCGATCGCATTGGCGTAGCTGCCCGACGCGGCACTGCCCCAGCCCAGTGCGGAGGCGTAATCACCACTGGCCTCGGCCCCATAGCCCAGCGCCGTGGTGCGTACCCCACTGGCCGCGCTGAAGGTACCGACCGCCGTGCTGTAGTCACTGCCTGCTTCGGCGCTGTAGCCGAAGGCCGCGGACTGCAGCCCGGCCGCCGTGGCACCGGCACCGGTGGCGGTGCTGAAGCTTCCTTCGGCCTGCGCCCCCGCACCGAGTGCGGTGGCACCGACGGCGCTGGCGCTGGTGGCCTTGTCGAGCAGCACGTTGCCGTTCTCATCTTCGTAATACAGCGCACCACCGATGGCGGTCGCCGAGTCGGCCGTGGCCGAGGCGTTGAAGCCCGATGCCGAGGCATTGCGGCCGGAGGCCAGCGAACCGCTGCCATAGGCCGAGGCCCCGGTGCCGAACGCGTTGGCGGCCTCACCCGCGGCGGTGGCATACGCCCCGTCGACATAGCTGCCGACGTCGTCGCCATTGCCGCTGCCCGACGCCTGGAAGAAGCGGCTGGTGGTTTCGGCCACATCGGCCACCGCATTGAGCTGATCGACATTCACTGCGTCAGTGCCTTCGGTACCGGCGGCGACGTTGGTGATCTGGCGTTGTGCGGTGGCCGTGCCGACGGAGACGGCATTGTCGCGGTCAGCGACGGACCCGGCACCCAGCGCGACGCTGTTCACGCCCTCTGCGCTGGCACTGGCGCCCAGCGCGGTGGCATTGCCTGCATCGGCCCACGCGTTCCAGCCGATCGCGGTGGCGTAGTCATCGGTCGCCCAGGCACCTGCACCGAACGCCGAGGCACCGGTTCCCGAGGCACGCGACGGCAGCAGACCGAAGAAGGTCGTGCCACCGATCGCCACGCTCTCATCGCCGGTGGCTTCGGAGTATTCACCGACCGCCACCGCACCCGAGCCGGACGCGGTCGAGGCCGCACCGACCGCGACGGCGTAAGCGTTGGAGGCCACCGCGCCATAGCCCAGTGCAGAAGAGAGCTGGCCGGTCGCTTCGCTGTAGCTGCCGAAGGCCGAGGCGCCGGCTTCGGACGCACTGGCGCGGAAGCCATTGGCGGTCGCCTGCTGGCCGCTCGCCGTGGACTGGCTGCCGGTGGCCGTGGCGTAGGCCCCTGCGGCCTGCGCGCCTGCACCGGTGGCAGTGGCGCCGATCTCGCTGGCGCCGGCACCGTTGCCGATGGCGACACTGTCTTCGCCGGTGGCCTGCGCGTCACTGCCCAGTGCTGCGGCACCTGCGGCGCTTGCCAACGCGTTGAAGCCAATTGCGGTGGCCTTGTCGGCGATGGCGGTGGCACCACTGCCCAGCGCGCTGGCGCCGTTGCCGATGGCATTGGAAGCCTCACCGGCAGCCAAGGCATTCTCGCCTTCCACGTAGGCACCGGCGTCGCTGTCATCGCTGCCGCTGGCCTGGAAGTACTTGCTGGTCGTCGCAGCCGCATCGGCGACTGCATTCAACTGATTCACGTTCACCGCATCGGTGCCATCGGTACCGGCCGCGACGTTGGTGATCTGGCGCTGCGCGTCGGCACTGCCGACCGAGACGCTGTCATCGCGATCGGCGATCGAGTCCGCACCGAGCGCCACGCTGTTCGCACCGCTGGACGTAGCCGCATTGCCGAGCGCGGTGCTGTTCACGCCCGGTGACCATGCACCGCCGCCGACAGCCGTGGAGTAATTGCCCGAGGCTTCCGTAGGCAGCAGCCCGAACAGCGCACCACCGACGGCCACGCTGTTGGTACCGCTGGCCAGGCTGCCCTGGCCGGTCGCGGTGCTGTAGGCACCGGAGGCTTCGGCATCGCCGCCGAGGGCCACGCTGTTGGAGCCGGTCGCCTGGGCGAAGCTGCCCAGCGCGGTCGCGTTGAAGGCCGAGGCCACGGCATAGCCGCCGATCGCGGTGGTGTAGCTGGCGGTCGCTTCGGAGGCGAACCCGTAACCGGCCGAGAGCGTCCCGCTGACCACGCTTTCCGCACCGACGGCGGTCGCACCATCACCGCTGGCGCTGCTGAAGTAACCCAACGCCACCGATTCCTCACCGGCTGCATCGGACAGCGCACCACCGGCCAGACTGCCGGCGCCGGAGGCGACGCTGGCCGCACCCGTCGCGGTGCTCTGCTCGCCGGAGGCCAGACTCTCTGCACCCGTCGCCGTCGCGTACTCGGCGGTCGACTGCGCGTTGGCACCGGTTGCGGTTGCATTGGCACCGCTGGCGACGGCATTGAAGCCTACTGCACTGGCATTGTCCGCCAAGGCGAAGGCGCCGCTGCCGATCGCCGATGCACCGGTGCCGGCCGCGAAGCTGCTCGAGCCGATGGCCGTCGCGTAGTCGCCATCGGTCGCCGCGTTCGCACCGGCGGCCACGCTCTCCTCGCCACCTGCGACGGCAACACCGTCACCGCTGGCCTGGAACTGGTCCGTCGCGGCGGTCAGCTGATCCAGATTGACGGCATCGCTGCCCTCGGTACCGGCGGCAACCTGGGTGATCTGGCGCTGCCGGCCATCGTTGCCAACCGAGACGGTGTAGGCACGGTCGGCGACGGAACCGGCGCCGAGCGCCACGGTATTGGACGCGCTGGCATTGCTGCCCGCACCGATACCGATCGCGCTTTCACCGCCGGCCACCACGTTGGTGCCGATGGCGATGCTGTTGATGCTGTTGCCGAGCGCCTGGAAGCCGACGGCGACGCTGTTGTCGCCGTAGCCGAAGGCACCGCGGCCAAGCGCGGTGGAACTACTGCCGCGCGCCCAGCTGTTGTAGCCGATCGAGGTGGACCCGGTACCGCTGGCCCACGCCGACTGACCCACCGCCGTGGCGTTGGCTTCGGTGGCCCACGCACTGGAACCGAAGGCGGTGGCGCCATCCGCAGTGGCCCACGCATATGCGCCGGTTGCCGTGGTTTCTTCACCGCTGGCAAAGGCGTTGTCGCCCTGCGCCACACTGTAATCGCCGGTGGCGCGTGCCTTGTAGCCACTGGCCAGGCTGTTGCTGCCGGTGGCCTGTGCGCCACTGCCGAACGCGTTGCTGGTGGTGCCGGTGGCCTGTGCACCGGCACCGACCGCCACGCTGTCCGGCGCCGCGGTGGCACCGATCAGGATCGCATTGCCCTGGTCATCCACCAGCGGCTGGTTGTACTCGTCATACGCCTGGCCGAGGCCACCAATGGCCACGCTGCCGTTGCCGGTGGCGCTGCTATTGCGGCCCAGCGCGACGGTGTCATCGCCGACCGCGGTCGCACCACCACCGACCGCCGTTGCCCCGGCGCCCAGCGCATTGCTGGCCTCACCGGCCGCCAGCGCATCCTCGCCATCGGCGAATGCACCGACCGCACCGCTGGCCGCACCGTTCGCCTTGAACTGCGCCGAGGTCGCCGAGGCCGACGTCGCAACCGCATCGAGCTGCGCCTTGTTGACCGCGTCTGTGGCTTCGGTACCGGCCGCGACGCTGGTGATCTGGCGCTCATTGCCGACGTCACCCACCGAGACCGTGTTGGTTCGGGTGGCGGTGGAGTTGGCACCCAGCGCGACGCTGTTCGCGCCTCGCGCAGTGCTGTAGAAACCGACGGCGGTGCTCAGCTCACCGCTGGCCCAGGTCTCCGCGCCGAGTGCGGTGGCGCCCTCGCCCGGCGCGTAGGCAAAGTAGCCCACTGCCGTGGCTTCAGTGCCCGAGGCTTCGCTCAACGTGCCGTTGGCCACGGCGTAATCACCACTGGCGATCGCGCCGGCACCCACCGCCGTAGCGGCTTCGCCACTGGCCTGGGTCTGCACGAAGAAGCCCAACCCCGGCAGCAGATCCGCCGGACCGCCAATGGCGGTACTGCTGTTGCCGGTCGCTACGCTCTGCGTACCGACCGCCGTCGCGTAGTCGCCGGTGGCATTGGAGACCGCGCCGAACGCCGAGGCCTGTGCACCGGATGCGTAAGCACCCACGCCGTACGACGACGACGCGAAGCCTGCGGCTTCCGCACTCGCGCCCACTGCCGTGCCGCCCACGCCGGCGCTGGTTGCACCGGTATCGACCGGCACGCCCCCATTGGTGATCAGCGGGTTGCCATCGGCATCCACCGCTGCCCCGCCCACGGCCACGCTGCCCGGTCCGTTGGCCTGCGCGTTGGTGCCGAAGGCTGCGCTGTTCTGACCGGTAGCGCTGGCGTTGTAGCCGACGGCCGTCGCGTTCTGCGCGGTGACGGTGGCGCCGCTGCCGAGCGCGGTCGCGCCGTTGGCCAGCGCGTTGGACGCCTCGCCGATCGCGGTCGCGTTGTCGCCTGCTGCAAACGCACCGGCATCGCTGTCGCTGCTGCCGGTGGCCTGGAAATACCTGCTCGTGTTCGCGGCGACCGCGCCGACCTCATCGAGCTGCGCCTTGTTCACCGCATCGCTGTCTTCGGTGCCATCGGCCAGATTGGTGATCTGGCGACGCAGGCCGTTGTCCGCATTGCCGACCGACACCGTGTCGACGCGATCGGCATACGAGCCGGCACCGAGTGCCACGCTACCCACTGCAACCGCGGCCGAATTCGCGCCGAGCGTCGCGCTGAAATCCGCGACCGCGACGCTGAACGCACCCACCGCCACCGAGGCTTCGCCCGCGCTGGCCGCACCGCGGCCCAGCGAGGTGCTGCCCGGCCCGATGGCCAGTGCACCACCACCGATCGCGGTCGCACCATCGGCGCTGGCTTCGGCCAGACCACCGATCGCCGTTGCCGCACCGTTTTCGCTGGCCGCTACCGCTGATGCGCCCAGGGCGACATCGCCCAGACCAAACGCTGCGGCGCTCTGGCCGAGCGCGATGCTGGCATCACCGAAGGCCATGCTGCCCTGGCCGAACGAACTTGCGCCGAGGCCAACCGCGAGTGCCTGGCTGCCAACGGCAGTGGTGGCATTGCCGATGGCCTGACTGCTGTTGCCCAGGGCCGTTGCGCCGTCGCCATCGGCGTTGGCGCTGGCACCTGCGGCCAGTGCACCCTCGCCATCGATCTTCGCCGCATCGGCGTCGGTGCCGTCACCATCGGCCTTGAAATAGCGGGTCGCGCCTTCGGCGGCGACCGCAACCTTGTCCAGCTGCGCCTTGTTCACCGCATCCGTAGCGGCGGTGCCGGCGGCGACGTTGGTGACCTGGCGCTCCTTGCCGGCATCACCGACCGACACGGTGTTGGCGCGGTTGGTTTTCGAGCCGGCGCCGAGCGCCACGCTGTTGGCGCCGGAGGCGGTGCTGTTGCTGCCGATGGCGACCGCGTTGGTGCCCGAGGCCGTGGCGTTGCCATCGACCACGCAGCTGTCGATGACCTTGCTGTTCAAGACCACGCAGTTCGCATTCCCGCCCACTTCCACCGACTGCGCGTGCGCTGTCTGCGTGGCGCCTGCCACGCCCAATCCAAGCGTCAGCGCGATGGCGGCCGAGAGCAGTGCGGTGTTGCGTCCGCCAGCGGTTCGGCGTTGATCGATGACGACACCCGAGGACTGGCTGCTGGCCAATTCCGAGGCGACGACCATCTGCCCCAGTGCTTTGTTCCAGACCTTGCGATAAATCCGATTCATCGATGCGGCTCCTGATTAGGCTGGTTTTAGGCAAAGCGACGCCAACGCCGGACCGCGTGGTCCAACGTCCCCTGGGGGCGTTTTTTCGCTTGATTTACTGCGTTGTGCGCAATGGCTGGCAGATACCTACAGCGTGCTCGCCATCCATGCGGTTACTGTGGAACTGAACGCTGTCGAAATGAGGATGCAGTGTTAACGTACAGTTTCAATGACGTCAAGACTTTGACGTTGATTTTGATATGACCGTGTCGCGCGTCACAAAAACGCCGCGTTATTGCGCATTTTTGTTAGCTGCATGTGAGCAAACGATATAACGGATTTTCACGTTGTAACGCCGTGTAACTCATTGCTCCCGATGAGTTTGTGCACCGCATAAAAGAAAACCGCCGGACAGGCCGGCGGTTTCTTCACGCGATTTTCACTGCATCGATTTTGATGCGTTGCGCAGTATCAGCCGCACCATACTCTTGCGTTGCGGAACATCCGCAGCCACGGTGAATCACCGTTCCAGTCCTCCGGATGCCAGCTGTGGTTGATCGCACGCGGGGTGCGTTCCGGGTGCGGCATCATGATCGTGGTGCGGCCATCGGTGGTGGTCAGGCCGGTGATGCCGTCGGGCGAGCCGTTCGGATTCAGCGGGTACTGGGTGGCCACGTTGCCATCGCCATCGATGTAACGCAGCGACACGCGCGCCGCGGCCTGGTCGATTGCGTTGGCGAACACCGCTTGGCCTTCGCCATGCGCCACCGCGACCGGCAGGCGTGAACCGGCCATGCCACGCAGCAGGATCGACGGCGATTCCACCACTTCCAGCAACGCGGTGCGCGCTTCGAACTGCTCGCTGCGGTTGCGACGGAACTGCGGCCAGTGCTCGGCACCGGGGATGATGTCCTTCAGCTGGCTCATCATCTGGCAGCCGTTGCACACGCCCAGCGCGAAGCTGTCCTCGCGGGCGAAGAAAGCCGCGAAGGCATCGCGCAGCGCGCCGCGCTCCAGCACCGAGGTGGCCCAGCCGCGGCCGGCACCGAGCACGTCGCCGTAGCTGAAGCCACCACAGGCCACCAGACCGGTGAAATCGGACAGTGCAACACGGCCTTCGATCAGATCGCTCATATGCACGTCGAACGAACTGAAGCCGGCACGTTCGAAGACGTTCGCCATTTCAATCTGGCCGTTGACGCCCTGCTCGCGCAGCACCGCCACGCGCGGACGTGCGCCGGTGTTGATGAAAGGCGACGCCACATCTTCGTTGATATCGAAGGTCAGCTTGGGCTTCAGGCCCGGCGCGTTGAAGTTGCGCGCGATCGCACGCTCCTGGTCGGCGTTGTCCGGGTTGTCGCGCAGCTTCTGCATGGCGTGGGTGACCGACCACCAGGCATCGAACAGCGCTTCCCAGCGCCACTCGACCAGGCTTTCGCCCTGCAGCGAGACACGCACCACCGGGGCGGTGGTCGGACGCGCGATGCGCTGCGCGCATTCGGTCAGTGCATGGCGTTCGACCAGATCAGCAAACGCGGCGCGGTCTTCCTTGGCGATCTGCACCACCGCACCCAGCTCTTCATTGAACAGGCTGCGGAACGGATCATCGCCCCAGGCATCCAGGGTGATGTCCAGGCCCAGGCGCGAGGCGAAGGCCATCTCGCACAGCGCGGCGAACGCACCGCCATCGCTGCGGTCGTGGTACGCCAACAGCAGGCCGGCCTGGCGCGCATCGCGGATCAGTTCGAAGAACGCGCGCAGGCGCTGTGCATCGTCCAGATCCGGCACGGCGCCGGCGAAGGCCGGCAGCGCGGAATGGTCGGCGTGCACCTGGGCCAGGATCGAGCCGCCCAGACGCTGCTTGCCGGCGCCCAGGCCGATCAGCCACAGCTCGCTGTCGGCGTCACGGTCCAGCAGCGGGGTCAGCTGGCCGGTCGCATCGGCAACCGGCGCGAACGCCGAGATCACCAGCGACACCGGCGACACCGACTTGTGCGCCTGGCCGTTGTCCTGCCACTGCGCCTGCATGGAGAGCGAGTCCTTGCCGACCGGAATGCTCAGGTCCAGCTGCGGGCACAGCTCCATGCCGACCGCACGCACCGCGTCATACAGCAGCGCGTCTTCACCGTGATGGCCAGCCGCGGCCATCCAGTTGGCCGACAGCTTCACCGTTTCCAGTGCATCCACCGGCGCCGCACACAGGTTGGTGATCGCTTCACCGACCGCCATGCGCGCCGACGCGGCCGCATCCAGCAGCGCCAGCGGGGTGCGCTCGCCGATCGACATTGCTTCGCCGGCCACGGTGTCGAAACCGGCCAAGGTGATGGCGACGTTGGCCAGCGGCAGCTGCCACGGGCCGATCATCTGTTCGCGTGCGGTCAGGCCACCGACGCTGCGGTCACCGATGGTGACCAGGAAGTTCTTCGAGGCCACCGAGGGATGGGCCAGCACGCGCAGACCCGCTTCGTGCAGGTCCAGCCCCGCGGTCTTCAGCGCCGGCCAGCGCGGCGCCGACGGGTGCACGGTGTCGCGGTGCATCTTCGGCGCCTTGCCGAACAGCACGTCCATCGGCAGATCGATCGGGGCATCCACCGGGGTATTGCCCACGGTGGCGCCGTACGCCACGACGAGCCGCTCTTCAGCGGTTGCGACGCCAACGGCGGCGAACGGGCAACGTTCGCGCGCGCACAGCGCGGCGAACTCGGCCAGGCGCGCCTGCGGCACACCGAGCACGTAGCGTTCCTGCGATTCGTTGCACCACAACTGCATCGGCGACAGCGACGGGTCATCGGCGGGCACCTTGCCCAGATCGATCACACCGCCCACGCCGGAGTCATGCAGCAACTCGGGAATCGCGTTGGACAGGCCACCGGCGCCCACGTCATGGAACCAGCGGATCGGGTTGTCCAGGCCGAGCGCGACGCAGCGGTCGATCACTTCCTGGCAACGACGCTCCATTTCCGGGTTGTCGCGCTGCACGCTGGCGAAATCGAGGTCTTCGGCGCTTTCACCGGAGGCCACCGAGCTGGCGGCGCCGCCGCCCAGACCGATCAGCATCGCCGGGCCACCCAGCACGATGACGGCGTCGCCGGGCTGCAGGCGAAGCTTCTCGACCTGGTTCTGGTCGATCGCGCCGAGGCCACCGGCCAGCATGATCGGCTTGTCGTAGGCGCGGGTCAGGCCCTCGCCTTCGGGCAGTTCGAAGCTGCGGAAGTAGCCAAGCAGGTTCGGGCGGCCGAACTCGTTGTTGAACGCGGCGCCGCCGAGCGGGCCGTCCAGCATGATGTCCAGCGCCGGCGCCATGCGCGGGTTCAGCGCGCGCGGGGCCTCCCACGGCTGCGGCAGGGTCGGGATGCGCAGGTGCGAGACCGAGAAACCGGTCAGGCCGGCCTTCGGCTTGCCGCCGCGCCCGGTCGCACCCTCATCGCGGATTTCACCGCCGGCACCGGTGGCCGCACCCGGGAACGGGGCGATCGCGGTCGGGTGGTTATGCGTTTCCACCTTGATGCAGAACGCCGAATCGACCACGGCTTCGCTGCGGTACTGACCGGTGGCCGGGTCCGGGCGATAGCGCGCGGTCGGGAAACCGGCGACCACCGCGGCGTTGTCGCTGTAGGCGCTCAACGTGTGCTGCGGGGTCTGCTGGTGGGTGTTCTTGATCATGCGGAACAGCGAGTGCGACTGGTCGGCACCGTCGATGGTCCAGCTGGCATTGAAGATCTTGTGGCGGCAGTGCTCGGAGTTGGCCTGCGCGAACATCATCAGTTCCACGTCCGACGGCTTGCGGCCCAGTTCGCCGAAGCGCTGGCGCAGGTAGTCGATCTCGTCCTGGGCCATGGCCAGGCCGAGGCGGCTGTTGGCTGCCTCCAGATCCTCCAGGGCGATCCGTTCCAGCTCACCGCGCGCCGGGGCGCTGAACAGCGCCTGCGCCTGCGCGGTCTCGGCCAGCACGGACTGGGTCATCGGGTCGTGCAGCGCGCGGATCACCGCTTCCTGCGCGGCCGCGTCGGCCGGCCAGCCGGCCAGATCGATGCGCAGGCCACGTTCGACCCGGCGGATCGGTTGCCCGGCACCGCGGACCAGCTCGGTGGCCTTGCTCGACCACGGCGACAGCGTGCCCAATCGCGGCACCACGAAGCGCGATACCGCCCCGTCCTCACGCCCGGCCAGGGTCGGCTGGGCCTCCAGGATCCGGCTCAGGATCACCGGGTCCGGGGCCGCATCGCCCTCGGTCTGGATGAAGTAGACATGCCAGGCACCGGTGATGCGCAGATCGGCGGCCAGGGACTGCAGGCGGGATTCAAGACGTTCGCGGCGGAACGGCGAAAGGGCGGATGCGCCCTCGAGGACCATCATGTCCGGGGAACCGTGGTTGGGAACGGGGCCCACTATTGTACCCAAGTCGGCCGCCGCGGCCCGGCCCTGGGGATCGGCCTGCCTGGGAGGCGGCAAGGTGCGTTCACACCCGAACCATGCGCTGGTTCACGGATTGCGCCGGGATTACATGACAACGTTATCACCACCTGGCCCCAGCGCCCGGTGCTGTCCGTCCCCCATGTCGTTGCCGGCCTCTCTCACCGGCGCCCGGACCTGCTGCACGCATGCCGCCATCCCGGCGGCATGCGCCCACCTGATCGGAGACCGACCATGCCAGACCCGATTGCGCGCCGTGCAGTGACATCGTTTTCCTCCCCCGCCCTGCGTCCGCGCCGACGGCGCTGGTTGCTGGCGCTGGCCTTGGCCGCTGCCGCCGGCACGCCCACGCTGGTGCAGGCCGCGAACTGTACCGGGGCGCCCGAATGGAATGGCGCGGCCATCTATCTGGCCGGCCAGACCCTGCAGAAAGGCGGCGTGCTGTACCGCGCCAACCAGGACATCTGGAACGCCCCACCCGACCACCCGGCCGGTGCGCCCTACTACACCAACCTCGGTGCCTGCGATGGCAGCGGCAGCAACCAGCCGCCCAGCGTCGCGCTGACCTCGCCCGCCGCCGGGGCCAGCTTCACCGCCGGCAGCAGCATCACGGTGAGCGCCAATGCCAGCGATACCGATGGCAGCATCAGCAAGGTCGAGTTCTTCCGCGGCGGCACCTCGCTGGGCATCGACACCAGCGCCCCCTACAGCGTGGTCTGGAGCAATGCCTCGGCCGGCAGCCACACCTTCAAAGCCGTGGCGACCGACAACAACAACGCCGTGACCTCTTCGGCCACGGTCAATGTGACCGTCACCGCGGCCAGCAACGACACCACGCCACCCAGCGTTCCGGGCGGATTGGCGTCCCCGTCCAGAACCGCCACGACGGTGAACCTGGCCTGGAACGCGGCGACCGACAACAGCGGCGGCAGCGGCGTGGCCGGCTACGACGTGTACCGCAACGGCAGCCTGGTCGGCTCGCCCAGTGCCACCCAGTACACCGATGGCGGCCTGGCCGCGAGCACGGCCTATACCTACACGGTGCGGGCACGCGACAACGCCGGCAACGCCTCGGCGCAGAGCGGCTCGATCAGCGTAACCACGGCCGCCGGTGGCGGCGGGGGGGGCGCCAAGCGGGTGATCGGCTACTTCACCCAGTGGGGCATCTACGGCCGCAATTACCAGGTCAAGAACATCGACACCAGCGGCTCGGCGGCGAAGCTGACCCACATCAATTACGCCTTCGGCAACGTGCGCAACAACCGCTGCGAAGTCGGCGTGACCCAGGCCTCCGACCCGAACACCGGCGTGGGCGGCGATGCCTACGCCGATTACGGCAAATCCTTCGCGGCCGGCGACAGCGTGAGCGGCACGGGCGACACCTGGGACCAGCCACTGCGTGGCAACTGGAACCAGCTCAAGCAGCTCAAAGCCAAACACCCGAACGTGAAAGTGCTGATCTCGCTGGGCGGCTGGACCTGGTCGCGCGGCTTCTCCAGCGCGGCGCAGCCGGCCAACCGGCAGGCGTTCGTGGCCTCGTGCATCGACGCCTACATCAAAGGCAACCTGCCGGTGGCCGATGGTGCGGGCGGTGCGGGTGCGGCGCTCGGCGTGTTCGACGGCATCGACATCGACTGGGAGTACCCGGTGGCGTGCGGGCTGAGCTGCGGGACGCCGGCCGACAACGCCAACTTCACCGCGCTGCTGGCCGAATTCCGCCGCCAGCTTGATGCGGTGCGGCCCGGCCTGCTGCTGACGGTGGCCGTGGGCGCAGGCGTGGACAAGATCCGGGTGACCGATCCGGCCAGCTACCACCCGTACCTGGATTTCATCAACGTGATGACCTACGACTTCCACGGCGCATGGGATCCGCAGACCAACCATCACTCGGCCCTGTTCGATTCACCGGCTGATCCCTCCACCGGCGACCAGAAGCTCTACAACAGCAACGATGCGATGGAAGCCTTCCTCAGCCGCGGGGTACCGGCCAGCAAGTTGAACCTGGGCATCGGCTACTACGGGCGTGGCTGGACCGGCGTGGCCAGCGGCAACAATGGGCTCTACAAGAGCGCCAGCGGCGCGGCACCGGGCACGTACGAAGCCGGTATCGAAGATTGGAAGGTGCTGAAGACCCTCAACTGGCCGGTGTACACCGACAACGTCGCCAAGGCCACGTGGATCTCCAACGGCACCACGTTCTGGAGTCTGGATACGCCCGCGATGGTCACCGAGAAGATGGGCTATGTGAAAGCACAGGGCCTGGGCGGTGCATTCTTCTGGGAGTTCAGCGGCGATGATGCGCAGGGCACCCTGACCAAGGCGATCAGTGACGGCTTGAAGTAAGCCCGCCTGACACGGGGCGCTGTCTCGCTGATCCCGCAGGGACGCGTCGCGTTGATCGCAACAACGAAAACGCCCCGGCCTGGCCGGGGCGTTCTGTCTTCAGCGGCTGCCGCCTGCCGAGACGCGCTCCAGCGCGGCCTTGAGCTGCGCCGGCGGCAGGTAGCCACCGAGCTGGGTGCCATCGGCGGCGAAGATCGCCGGGGTGCCGTTGACGCCCATCTGCTGGCCGAGCTTGTACTGCATGGCCACCGGATTGGTGCAGTTCTTCGGGGTGACGGCCTTGCCGGTCTTGGCGGCGGTCAGGGCCTGCTTGCGGTCGGCAGCGCACCAGACCGAGATCATGTCGGTGTAGTCCTGGCTGCCCAGGCCCATGCGCGGGAAGGCCAGGTATTCCACGGTGATGCCGTTGCGGTTGAGCTCGGCGATGTCCTGGTGCAGCTTGCGGCAGTAGCCGCACTCGATGTCGGTGAAGACGCTGACGGTGTACTTGGCATTCGGCGCGGCAAACACGATGCGCTCGTTGTGCGGCACGCCATCGAGCAGCTTGCGGCGGTAGCTGAGCAGGCCCTGGCTGCTGACCGGCGCCTTGTTCTGGATGTCGTACGGCTGGGACTGCATCAGGTAGCGGCCGTCATCAGAGACGTACAGCACCTGGCCACCGACCAGCACCTCGCGGAAACCGGCAAACGGCGCGGCCCCGATGAAATCAGGCTTGAAGGTGGGGTCCAGCTGCTGCAGCGCGGTGCGCACGCGCTGGTCGGCATCACCGGCAGCGGCCGGGGTGGCGGCAGTGGTCTTGGCCGCCGGAGCGGACGGTTGCTGCGCGCAGGCAGACAGGCTGAGCGCGCCGAAGAGCGCCGCAATGGCAACACGGAGCATCGAGCATTCCGGTGTAAGAGGTCAGGCTGGATTCTCGCACAGCTGCCTGCTCACGCAGCTGGACCGCAGTGGAACGGTGAGGCGCGGCTGCGTTTGGCCCCGCCTCAGCCGCGCGGGTGGTGCTTGGCGTGCAGCTTCTGCAGGTGCTCGCGGGCCACCAGCGTGTAAATCTGGGTGGTGGACAGCGAACTGTGGCCGAGCAGCATCTGCAGGGCGCGCAGATCCGCGCCCCGGTTGAGCAGGTGGGTGGCGAAGCTGTGGCGCAGGCCATGGGGACTGATCCGGGCGGGGTCGATCCCGGCCAGCACCGCGTACTTCTTCACCAGCCCCCAGAACTGCTGGCGGCTCAAGGGATGCAGGGAGGGCTCCAAAAACATCGGCACAGCGCCGTCCTGTGGCGTCGGCACGTTGCGCTTGCCGGTGAGCTGCGGGCGCGATTCGGCCAGATAACGTTCGAGCCAGTGCTGGGATTCTTCCCCCAGCGGAACCAGCCGTTCCTTGCTGCCCTTGCCGGTCACGCGCAGCACACCTTGGCGCAGGTTCACGGCATTGGCCGGCAGGTTGACCAGTTCGCTGACGCGCAGGCCCGCGGCATACATCAACTCCAGCATGGCGCGGTCGCGCAGCCCAAGTGGCGTCTCGATGTCGGGACTGGCCAACAGCGCATCGATCTGGCTTTCGGCCAGCGCCTTGGGCAGCAGCCGCGGCAGCTTCGGCGGATCGAGCAACGCACTGGGGTCATCGCTGCGCTCGCCGCGGCGGACCGCATCGGCGAAGAAGGCCCGCAGCGCGGAAAGCAGGCGGGCATTGCTGCGCGGCGACCAGCCATGGCGGGAGCGCCAGGCCAGGTAGTCGAACAGCCCGGCGCGATCGAGACCGGCCAGCCCCCCGGCCGCGCCATCACGCCAGCGCGCGAGACCTTCCAGATCGCGCCGGTAGCTGTCCAGACTGGCACGCGCGAGGCCGTGTTCGGCCCAGGCCGTGTCGAGGAAGCGCTGGATGCGGACGTTGTCATCGTCGCGCAGCTCGGGCAGGTGATGGATGAGCTGGCGGCGCAGTGCGGGGGTGGTGGCATCGGACATGCGCACAGCATACGGAGCAGGCCGTGCGTGGGCCATCGAACGCGGGCAGCGGGCCGGGTATGCTCCGGGTCATGACCGATACCGCGCTGTCGTCCCCCGCTGCTGATCGCCCTGCATCGTTGCTGCTGTGGCGGCTGTTGTCACTGTTGTACGACTTCTTCCCCGCCCTGGCGCTGTGGATGGTGCTGGGAGCGGTGTTCGTGGCGGTCTACACGATCAGCGGTCACGCAGCGCGGGAGAACATCGCCCCGTTCAGCGCGTGGCAGTGGGCGTTGTGGGCATGCTGCTGGGTCGTGACAGGCCTGTACGCGACGATGAGTTGGCGCCGCGGCGGGCAGACGCTGGGGATGCGGCCGTGGCGGTTGCGGGTGGTGTCGCTGGACGGCACGGTGCCGACGCGCAGGCAGTTGTGGCTGCGGTATGCGGTGGGGTCCCTGTCGGTGCTGACGGCCGGCCTGGGCTTCTGGTGGGCGCTGGTGGATCGGCAGCGGTTGACCTGGCATGACCGGGCCAGCGGGACGCGGGTTGTGCGGATGCCGAAGTACTGACGCGCTGACGCACTGACGCACTGACGCTCTAAAGCCTTCCAGAACAGCGCTGAAAGCAGCGCCTCTGTTTTCTGTGCGTTTGCGGAGAGGCGCAACCCATTTCTGGGCCCGCTGCAAGTCCCGCTCCGCGGCCCGGCCCAGCCGCTGGCGGCTGTGCGTTCGGTCGGATGCGAGGCAGTGCCTCGCAAGCGATCCGCCCTCACCCATGTAGGCTCGTAGTGCGCCATCCATGGCGCACTACGGCCCTGAAATGGGCTGCGCCTCTCCGCATTGACAGATTGCGAAGTGCGGTTGATCAAGGCGGATTTGTTGCGTGACCGACGTTTCGCACTCAGTACCGGCTCTCGCGATCAAGACGCGTAAGGAGCGCAATCTTCATAGCGAAGTCGTACCTTCGCTGAATCGATCAAGCCTTCGTCGATCAATTGCTCAGTCGCTCAGTCGCTCAGTCGCCAAGATTCAATACGAACAGCGTCACTTCGCCAACCCGTCAGAACGGTAGAGCCGGGCCATGCCCGGCTGCTCCTGCTCTCCCTACCCCCACCAGAACACTGTCGGAGGCGCGACGGGATTGCCAGGCCGGGACCGTGTGGAGCCATGGATGGCAGCACACGAGCCTACATGGACGTACTTGCGGCGGGTCCCGGAATGGCGAGCCCGTCGCGCCTAGCTCGACAGCCCATGGTGGCCGCTTCGGCTTCGGCTTCGGCCTCGGTTCTGGCGTTTGGCGTTTGGCGTTTGGCGTTTGGCGTTTGGCGTGTGAGCAGATGAATCAGCCCGACTTACGTCGGAACAACAACCCGGACACCACCATCATCACGATCGGCGGCAACGCATACGCAATCCGGTAATCGAACTTCAACGCACCGGCCATGCGCCCGAAGAACAACTGCAACAACCAGAAGCCCAGCGCGAACAGAATGCCCAGGAACAACCGCTTGCCCATACCGCCACTGCGCAGCGAACCGAACGCGAACGGCACCGCCGCCAGGCACAACGCCAACACATTGATCGGATAGAACCAACGGCTCCAGTACACATCCTCGTAATCGCGCGCATCCAACCCATTGCGCTTGCGGTACTCGATGCTGGTACGCAGATCCATCGCCGTCAGATTGCGTGGCTTGGAGATACCACTGGCCAGCGCCGCCGCATCCAGGCGTGAATTCCACGGCTCGGATTCGGCCGTCTCCCGCGTTGCCGACCGCTCACCGAACGTGTCGCGGCGGACCTTGTTCAATACCCAGCCATCGGCGCCATGTTCGGCGGTGGTGGCGTAGGTCAGCGAGGCCAGGCGGCCGTCGTCGGCGATCTTGTACAGGCGCACGTCGTGCAGGATCAGCCGCGTGCCCCCGCCGGCCTGCAACTGCTCGTCGCCGCTCTGGGCGTTGAGGAAGGTGTCGCCTTCGCGCGCCCACACGCCCGAATAGCGGGCCGCGCTCAGGCTGCTGCCCCACTTGGCACTGATCTTGATGTCGTCGGCCTTGCTCTGGCCCCACGGGCCCAGCGTTTCGCCGCTGAACACCATCACCGCGGTCATCAGCGACAGCGCGATCGCCACCGAGACGCTCAGCCGCTTGCGCGACAGGCCCAACGCGCGCAGTGCAGTGAGTTCGGAGGTGGCCGCCAGCTGGCCCAGGCCCATCAGCGCGCCGATCACGGCGGCGGTCGGGAAGAAGGTATAGGCGCGGCGGGGCACGGTGTAGAGCACCCAGGCGGCCGCGTGACCGAGGGTGTAGCTGCCCTTGCCGACGTCCTTGAACTCGCCGGAGAAGGCCATCACCACGTCCAGGCCGACCAGCACCGCCCAGGTCAGCAGGACGGTGCCGAACACGGCACGGCCCAGGTACAGATCAAACCGCATGGGGCGCAACACGTTCATGCGGTCCTCCGGGGACGCGACAGTTTGCCGTCGCGGAAATACATCCACAGGGCGAGGGCCAGCAACGGCAGCGTCAGCCACCACAGGCCCGCCACGGCGGGAATCTTGCCATCGGCGATCCAGCGGGTGCCGATGAACATCAGGTTCATGCCCACCATATAGGCCAGGAAGGCCAGCATCATCCGGCCGTAGCGCTGCTGGCGCGGCGAGCTGCGGGCCAGCGGCAGGGTCATCAGGGCGAAGGCCAGCGCGATCAGCGGCGGGGCGATGCGCGAGTGCAGCTGCGCCTGGGCCTCGGGGCGCTCATCGCCGAACAGCTGGGTGGTGCGCAGCAGTTCGGGGTCGTCGTCCTTGCGGGTCTCGGCGCCGTCAGGCATGGCCACGTCGTTGCGGGCGAAGGTCATCAGCTTGTAGTCCAGCGCACCGTTGGCCGGGCCTTCCACCTGGTGGCCGTCATCCAGCTCCAGATAGCGTTGCTTGGCGCCCTCGAAGTACATCCGGCCGTGATCGGCGGAGATCACTTCGATGCGGTCCTCCTTCTGGCGCTGCAGGAAGACCTTGCCCAGCTGGGTGCCGTCCGGGGAGACCGAAGACAGGTAAACCACGCCGCCATTGGGCAGGGAGGTGAACTTGCCCGCCTCCAGGCCCGCCATGACCACGCTGCGGTTGGCCTCGTCGATCATCGTCTCGCCGGTGCGGTCGGCCCAGGGGCCCAGCCACAGCGAGCACAGCCCGATCAGGCCGACCACCGGCACCACCAGCATCAGCAGGGGGCGCAGCAGGCGCTTGGGGCCGACGCCGATGGCGGTGATGACCGCCATTTCCGAGTCCCGGTAGAGCCGGGCCGTGGCCAGCAGCAGGCCCAGCATCAGCGCCAGCGGCAGGATCAGCGGCATATAGACGATGAACTGCAGGCCCAGCTGTGAGAACAGCAGGCGGGCAGGCAGGCGGCCGTCGGCGATGTTGCCGAGGATGTCCACCAGGACACCACCGACGCTCACCACCAGCAACACGATCAGGGTGGCCAGGAAACTCTGGACGAAATCACGCAGGAGATAGCGATCGAGCTTCGACATGGGGCGGTGGTTTAAACTCTCGGATTCGTTCGCGGTGCTGCCCAGTCTACTGACGGGACGTAAACAGCTCGCGATTGTACGGATTTGCCAACGGAATCTGATCAATGGCCCTGGAATTCACCCTGAACCACGCAGCACCGGCCTCGGCCGAGTGCGATTGCGTCATCGTCGGCGCCTATGCCGACCAGACCCTGAGCCCGGCGGCACAGGCCCTGGACACCGCGTCCGGTGGCCGCCTGTCGGCCCTGATCGCCCGCGGCGACGTGGGCGGCAAGACCGGTAACACGACCCTGCTGCACGATCTGCCCGGCGTCACCGCCGCACGCGTGCTGGTGGTCGGGCTGGGCGAACCGGCCAAATTCGGCGTGCCGCAGTACCTCAAGGCGGTCGGCGATGCCAGCCGCGCCCTGAAGAGCGGGGTCAACCACCACGCGCTGTTCACCCTGACCGAGATCGAGGTCAAGGGCCGCGATGCCGCCTGGAACATCCGCCAGGCCATCATCACCGCCGACCACGCCGCCTACCGCTACAGCGCCACGCTGGGCAAGAAGAAGGCCGACGAGCCGGGCCTGACCACGCTGGCCATCGCCGGCACCGACACCCAGGCGCTGGCCCAGGGCCAGGCCATCGCCGCCGGCGTGCAGTACGCCCGCGAGCTGGGCAACCTGCCGCCGAACGTCTGCACCCCGGCCTACCTGGCCGAGTCCTCGGTCGCGTTCGCGCAGGCGCATGAAGGCGCCGAAGCGGAGGTGCTGGACGAACAGCAGATGGAAGCGCTGGGCATGGGCTCGCTGCTGGCCGTGGCCCGTGGCTCGGCCAACCGCCCGCACCTGGTGGTGCTGAAGTGGAACAACGGCGGCGACGCCAAGCCCTACGTGCTGGTCGGCAAGGGCATCACCTTCGATACCGGTGGCGTCAACCTGAAGACCCAGGGCGGCATCGAAGAGATGAAGTACGACATGTGCGGTGGCGCCAACGTCATCGGCACCTTCGTCGCGGCCGTCACGGCCAAGCTGCCGCTGAACCTGGTGGTGGTGGTGCCGGCGGTGGAAAACGCCATCGACGGCAATGCCTACCGCCCCTCGGACGTGATCACCTCGATGTCGGGCAAGACCATCGAAGTGGGCAACACCGACGCCGAAGGCCGCCTGATCCTGTGCGACGCCCTGACCTACGCGCAGCGCTTCGAGCCGGCCGCGCTGATCGACGTGGCCACCCTGACCGGTGCCTGCCTGGTCGCGCTGGGCCACCAGACCGCCGGCCTGATGACCAAGCACGACGACCTGGCCAACGAGCTGCTGGCCGCCGGTGAGCATGTGTTCGACCGCGCCTGGCGCCTGCCGCTGTGGGACGAGTACCAGCCGATGCTGGATTCCAGCTTCGCCGATATCTACAACATCGGCGGCCGCTGGGCCGGTGCGATCACCGCGGGCTGTTTCCTGTCGCGCTTCGCCGAAGGCCAGCGCTGGGCCCATCTGGACATCGCCGGCGTGGCCAGCGACGAAGGCAAGCGCGGCATGGCCACCGGCCGCCCGGTCGGCCTGCTGAGCCAGTGGCTGCTGGACCAGGTCGCCCGCGCCTGATGCCCTGCCCGATCGCGGCCGCCTGCGGGTGGCCGCGGTCCCGCCCGGCCTGGCGCCGGGTTCTCCCTCCGCTCCAGGCCCTGCCATGTCCCGTGCTGATTTCTACCTGATCGCCAAGCCCCGCTTCCTGACCGAGCCATTGCGCCTGGTCTGCGAACTGGCCCGCAAGGCCAATGACGCCGGGCTGTTCACCCTGGTGCTGGCACGCGACCAGGCCCAGGCCGAAGAGCTGGACGAGCTGCTGTGGGCGTTCGACAACGATGCCTACATCCCGCACCAGATCGCCGGCGAAGACATGGACGAGGAAGAGGCGCTGGTGCTGATCGCCGTGCCCGGCACCGAGGCCCCGGCCCGGCCGCTGGTGATCAACCTGCGCGACGATCCCTATCTGGCAGCCTGCGACCGCGTGCTGGAAGTGGTCCCGGCTGACCCGGAGGCGCGCGAACCGCTGCGCGAGCGCTGGCGCCAGTACAAGGCGCTGGGCTTTGACCTGAACAAGTACGACATGTAACCCGCGCGGCGCCCGTCCGGTCGCCGCCGCCCCCGGAGACCCTTGATGCGCCTGTTGATCGCCCTGATCTTTCCCTGGTTCGCCTTCTTCACCATCGGCCGCCCGATCACAGGCATCCTCAACGTCTCGAAGGTAGAGCCGACTGTCAGTCGGCTGTCCTTGTCTGGCTGGCTGCCCGCCGCGATCTGGGCCGCCTACGCGGTCTCACAGTTCCATACCGACCAGAAGATCCGCCGCGCCTTCGGGCGCTGAGCTTCCGGCACCCCCACTTTCCGTATTCGATCCTGGTTCCCGCATGACCCAACTCGCCTCCAGCTACGACCCGAAAACCTTTGAAACCGCGCTGTACGACGCGTGGGAGAAGGCCGGCCATTTCAAGCCGTCCGGCAAGGGCGAGCCGTACACCATCCTGCTGCCGCCGCCGAACGTGACCGGCACGCTGCACATGGGCCATGCCTTCCAGCAGACCCTGATGGATGCGCTGGTGCGCTACCACCGCATGCGCGGCTACGACACGTTGTGGCAGGTGGGTACCGACCACGCCGGCATCGCCACCGAGATGGTGGTGTCGCGCAACCTGGCCCTGGCCAACACCGGCGAGACCCGCGATTCGCTGGGCCGCGACGGCTTCATCGAGAAGGTGTGGGAGTGGAAGGCGCAGTCCGGTGACACCATCGAGCGCCAGATGCGCCGCCTGGGCACCTCCAGCGACTGGTCGCGCAGCACCTTCACCATGGACCCGCAGCCGTCCGAAGCGGTGGTCGAGGCGTTTGTGCGCTGGCACGAGCAGGGCCTGATCTACCGTGGCCAGCGCCTGGTCAACTGGGATCCGGTGCTGAAGACCGCCATCTCCGATCTGGAAGTGGAGAGCGTTGAGGAAGACGGCTTCCTGTGGTCGATCAGCTACCCGCTGGCCGATGGCAGCGGCACCCTGACCGTGGCCACCACCCGCCCGGAAACCATGCTCGGCGATACCGCCGTGATGGTGCACCCGGAAGACGAGCGCTATGCGCACCTGATCGGCAAAATGGTGAAGCTGCCGCTGACCGACCGCGAGATCCCGGTGATCGCCGATGATTACGTCGACCGCGAGTTCGGTACCGGTGTGGTCAAGGTCACCCCCGCGCACGATTTCAACGATTACCAGGTCGGCCTGCGCCACAACCTGCCGATGATCAACCTGTTCACCCCGGTGGCGGCGATCAACGACAACGCCCCGGAGAAGTACCGCGGGCTGGACCGTTACGAAGCGCGCAAGGTGATCCTGGCCGAGCTGGAAGACCTCGGCATCCTGGTCGAGACCAAGGCGCACAAGCTGCAGGTGCCGCGCGGTGATCGTACCCAGCAGGTGATCGAGCCGTACCTGACCGACCAGTGGTTCGTGAAGATGGACGTGCTGGCCAAGCGTGGCCTGGAGCTGGTCGAGAACGGCAGCATCCAGTTCGTGCCGGCCAACTGGATCAACACCTACCGCCACTGGATGGAGAACATCCAGGACTGGTGCATCAGCCGCCAGCTGTGGTGGGGGCACCGTATCCCGGCGTGGTTCGACGACGCGGGCAACTGCTATGTCGGCCGCGACGAAGCCGAAGCACGCGCGAAGAACAATCTTGCCGCCGATGTCGCCCTGCACCAGGACAGCGACGTGCTGGAGACCTGGTTCTCCTCGCAGCTGTGGCCGTTCTCCACGCTGGGCTGGCCGAACGAGCAGGCGATGGACGCGCGCGGTTTCGAGCGCTACCTGCCGTCGTCGGTGCTGATCACCGGGTTCGACATCATCTTCTTCTGGGTGGCCCGCATGATCATGGCCACCGACAGCTTCACCGGGAAGATTCCGTTCAAGGACGTCTACATCACCGGCCTGATCCGCGATGCGCAGGGCCAGAAGATGTCCAAGTCCAAGGGCAACGTGCTCGACCCGCTGGACATCATCGATGGCATCTCCATCGAGGACCTGGTCGCCAAGCGCACCACCGGCCTGATGAAGCCCAAGGACGCGCCGAAGATCGAGAAGGCGACCCGCCGCGAATTCCCCGAGGGCATCATCGCCCACGGTGCCGATGCGCTGCGCTTCACCATCGCCGCGCTGGCCACCCACGGCCGCGATATCAAGTTCGACATGAACCGCGCCGAGGGCTACAAGAACTTCTGCAACAAGCTGTGGAACGCCAGCCGCTTCACCCTGATGAACACCGAGGGCAGCAGCTTCACCGGCGTGCCGCAGCCGCGTACCGATGCCGAGCGCTGGATTCTGGCACGCCTGGCCGCGGTCTCGGCCGAAGCGCAGACGCATTACGCCAACTACCGCTTCGATCTGCTGGCGCAGTGCCTGTACGAATTCGCCTGGAACGAGTTCTGCGATTGGTTCCTGGAACTGACCAAGCCGGCCCTCAACGGTGCCGACGCCGACGATGCCAACAGCGCCCGCCACACCCTGCTGTACGTGCTCGAAGCGCTGCTGCGCCTGCTGCACCCGCTGACCCCGTTCGTCACCGAGCAGCTGTGGCGCCAGGTCGCCCCGCGCCTGGGCATCACCGACGACACCATCTCGCTGCGTCCGTACCCGACCGCCGAGGAGTTCGCGGGTGATTTCGCCCGTGCCGAAGCCGACGTGGAATGGCTGAAGTCGATGGTCAACGCGCTGCGCCGCGTGCGCAGCGAGTTGAACGTGCCGCCGTCCAAGCTGGTGCCGCTGCTGCTGCAGGGTGGCAACGACGACGACCGCGCGCGCATGACCCGTTTCACCTCGTCGCTGTCGTTCCTGCTCAAGCTGGAGCGCATCGAATGGCTGGCCAACGGCAGCGACACGCCGCCGGCCGCCGCTGCGATCGTGGGCGATCTCACCCTGCTGGTGCCGCTGGAGGGCCTGGTCGATCTGGGCGCCGAACGCGCGCGCCTGGACAAGGAAATCGCCCGGGTGGAATCGGAGAAGGAAAAGAGCGAGACCAAGCTGGCCAAGTTCACCGACAAGGTGCCCGCGGCCGTGGTCGAGCAGGAGCGCGTGCGCCTGGTCGAATGGACCGCCCAGCTGGATGGCCTGCGCTCGCAGCGCGCGAAGCTGTAAGCGCACGGGTAGAGCCACGCCATGCGTGGCTGCTTCTGCGGGGCCAGGGTAGAGCCACGCCATGCGTGGCTGCTTCTGCGGGGCCAGGGTAGAGCCACGCCATGCGTGGCTGCCTTCCGGGGCGGGATGGCGTGCAGCCACCCATGGGGTGGCTCTACCCTGAGCCGATAACGTAGGTAGGGCCCGGCCCGCGCGCTTTCGAGCGCGATGGCTGCCCATCTGCGGCATGATGCGGGTTCGTCCACGGATTGAATGACCGCCGACACGATGTCGCTGTCCCTCTTCTGCATCGTGCTGTTCGCCGCCCTGCTGCATGCCAGCTGGAACGCGATCGTCAAACGCGGCACCGACACGCTGCTGACCACGATCCTGGTCACCGGCTCGGCGGCGGTGATCGCCGCGATCGCGCTGCCGTTCATGCCCACACCCGCCGCGCAGAGCTGGCCATGGCTGGCGACCTCGACCCTGCTCCAGGTCGGGTATTACGTCCTCGTCGCACGTACCTACCAATTGACCGACATGAGCGCGTCCTACCCGCTGATGCGCGGCTGCGCGCCGATCCTGGTGGCGCTGATCAGCACGCTGTTTCTGGGTGAGCGCCTGGCGTGGATCGCGTGGAGCGGAATCGCGCTGATCTGCCTGGGCATCCTGTGCATGACCCGCGGCACCTCGCGCCAGCATCTGTGGCTGCCGTTGCTCAATGCCGGCGTCATCGCCACCTACACCTTGGTCGATGCCTGGGGCGCGCGCCACTCGGGCGCGGCGGTGAGTTACACCCTGTGGCTGTTCCTGCTCTCCGGCCTGCCCCTGCCCCTGTGGGCGCTGTGCACCCGCGCCGGCGCGCTGCGTGACTATGCGCGCCGCAACTGGGCCTACGGCATCGTGGGCGGGTTCGGGACACTGATCTCCTACGGCCTGGCGCTGTGGGCCATGACCGTGGCGCCGGTTGCGATGATCGCCGCGCTGCGCGAAACCTCGATCCTGTTCGGCATCCTGATCTCGGCCTGGATCCTGCACGAACGGGTCACCTGCCAGCGCTGGATCGCCGCCGGCCTGATCGTGCTCGGGGCAGTGGTGCTGCGGATCACGTAGAGCCACCCCATGGGTGGCTGCGCCTGTCTCCGACAGCCACACCCGGTACGGGCCGGATCGAACAGCAGCCACCCATGGGGTGGCTCTACATCACGACGTCAGAGCGGCGGCATCACCTGGATGTCGTCGTCGACCAGCTCGATCGCCATCACCAGCGCATCCTCGCGCCCGTCGCGGGCGGGGTAATAGCGCGGCCGGCGGCCGATCTCATTGAACCCTTCGCTGTGGTACAGCGCCACGGCCGAGGTATTGGACGGGCGCACTTCCAGGAACACGCGGTGCGCGCCATGGTCGCGTGCCAGCTTCACCAGCGCGCGCAGCAGGTAGCGGCCGTGGCCACGGGACTGGCACAGCGGGTCCACACAGATGTTGAGGATATGGGCTTCATCGGCGGCGATGCTGAGCAGGCCGTAGCCCATCAGCAGGCCGTCCTCTTCCATCGCCAGGCCGGGATAACCGGCACGCAGGCAGTCCTGGAAGATGCCGCGGGTCCACGGGTACGGGTAACCACGTACCTCGATGGCCATCACCGCATTGAGGTCGCTTTCGCGCAGCGCGCGCAGCGACAACGGCCGCGGCGAGCTCACCGCACTCACGACCGGCCCCGTTTGCGCAGGGCGCGCAGCTGCGGCCACAACGCGCGCTTGGCGGCGGCGCTGCTGCGCAGTTCATCCAGGTTCCAGCTGGCCATCAAGGCCTGGGTGTCCGGCTCGGCCGGGTTGCAGCCGGAGGCGCGTAGCAGGGCGATCTGCAGGCGATCGGGCATCCGCACCGCGGCGCGGCGGCCTCCGCCTGCGCGTGCCGGCGTGGCCGCCGGAACGGGCGGCGGCGCGCCTTCTTCGACCGTGCGCGGCGCGCTTCGGCGCACCGGTGCGGGCGCATCCACCGCCGGTGCCGGCCGCGACTGGCGCACGGGCACGGACGACTCTGCGAGCGGCGCCGCGCTGAGCTGCACATCAGGTACGGCAGCGGCCTCCGGCTCGACACTGCCGTCGACGAACACCGTATAGCCCATCGCCTGCAGCCAGGACTGCTGCGCCGGCGACCACAATGGCGGCAGCGCCTGCCCGCTCACGCGTTCGGCTCGACCGTCTTGCGGGTGCGCTGCCACGCCCAGTAGCACGGGCCGGACAAGGCATAAACCACGCCTACCGCGAACAGCACGCGCGGCAGATCGATGACCATGATCGCGATGGCGATCGGCACCAGGGCCAGCGCCAGGAACGGCACGCGATCGGCGCGCGGTCCTTTCTCGCCACTGCCCTTGAAGCTCCAGAAGCGGATCCGGCTCACCATCAGCAGCGCCGCCACCAGGGTCACGCCCAGCGCGACATAGCGCAGCTGGTTGCCGTCCCAGCCGAGGTTGCCATCGGCGAAGGCCCAGACGAAGGACATCATCAGGCCCGCGGCGGCCGGGCTGGCCAGGCCGATGAACCAGCGTTTATCGACCACGCTGACCTGGGTATTGAAACGGGCCAGGCGCAGCGCGGCGCAGGCGGCATACAGGAAGGCGACCGCCCAGCCGACGCGACCCATCACCGGGTCGTCGAACTTCAGCCAGGACAGCGACCAGTGGTACATCACCAGGGCCGGGGCCATGCCGAAGCTGACCAGATCGGCCAGCGAGTCGTACTGCACGCCGAATTCGCTGCTGGTGCCGGTCAGGCGGGCCACGCGGCCGTCCAGGCCGTCCATGACCGCCGCGACAAACACCGCGACCGCGGCATTCACGAAGTCGCCGTTGGCCGCGGCGATGATCGCGTAGAAGCCGGCGAACAGGCCTGCGGTGGTGAACAGGTTGGGCAGCAGGTAAATGCTGCGCGAGCGCGGCGGGGGTTTCATCTGATCCATGCGGCCAGTTTAGCTTGCCAGCACCGGCCCGGGGTGCTGCAATCGCGGTTCTGCCCCGTTCCCGGAGTTGCCATGCGTGCCCTGTCCCGTCTGAGCGGCCTGCTGCTGCTCGCCAGCGCCACGGCCAGCGCCGGCACTGTCTACAAGTGGAAAGATGCCAACGGCGTCACCCAGTATTCGGAGAAGCCACCGGCCGGGCAGAAGTACGAGGCCCGCCAGGTCGAGAACCGGGACCCGCTCCCGCGCGAGACCGCCGCCGCCCCGGCCGAGAACAAGGCCTGCACCGACGCCCGCGGCAATCTCACCCTGCTCAACGGGCCGGGCAAGGTCATGCAGGACGCCGATGGCGACGGCACGGCCGATACCGCCCTGACCGACGAGCAGCGCAGCGCCCAGAAGACCCTGGCCGAGGCCGCCATCCAGGCCTACTGCACCCCCAAGGCCTGAGCCACCGGCCCCGTCGAGGCGGCCAAAACCAACCGCAACACCCATCGCGGCGGCCGGACTGGCAGAATATCGGCTTCTGCCGTTCAGCGAAGCCGACGATGCGCCTCTCCCAGTTCCACCTGCACACCACCAAGGAAACCCCCAGCGACGCGGAGCTGACCAGCCACCGCTTGATGCTGCGCGCGGGCATGATCCGCAAGCTGGCCTCGGGGCTGTACACCTGGTCGCCGCTGGGCCTGCGCGTGCTGCGCAAGGTCGAGCGCATCGTGCGTGAGGAAATGGAGCGGGCCGGCGCGGTGGAATTCCAGATTCCGACCATCCAGCCCAAGGAACTGTGGGAAGCCACCGGCCGCTGGGAAAAGTTCGGCCCGCAGCTGCTGAAGCTCAAGGATCGCAAGGAGCAGGTGTTCTGCTACAGCCCGACCGCGGAAGAGGCTGCCGCTGACTTCGCGCGCCAGGAGCTGTCCAGCTACAAGCAGCTGCCGGTCAATTTCTTCCAGATCCAGACCAAGTTCCGCGATGAGATCCGCCCGCGCTTCGGCGTGATGCGCTCGCGCGAATTCCTGATGAAGGATGCCTATTCCTTCCACCTGCACGATGCGTGCCTGGTGCGCGAATACGAAAACATGAAGTCGGCCTACAGCCGCATCTTCACCCGCCTGGGCCTGGATTTCCGCATGGTGCAGGCCGACTCCGGCGCGATCGGTGGCGACGCCTCGCAGGAATTCCACGTGATCGCCGAGTCGGGCGAAGACGCGCTGGTGTTTTCCACCGGCTCGGATTACGCGGCCAACATGGAAGCGGCCATCGCCGCGGCCCCGGGCGGGCGCCCGGCCGCCAGCGAAGCGCTGCGCAGGATCGATACGCCCACGCAGAAGACCTGCGAAGCCGTCGCCGCCCTGCTCGGCCTGGGCCTGGAGCGCACCGTCAAGTCGGTCGCGATCATGAGCGAGGCCGGCTTCGTGCTGGCGCTGGTGCGCGGCGATCACGACGTCAATGAAATCAAGCTGGGCAAGGTCGAGGGTCTGCAGGGCTACCGCATGGCCAGCGAGGCGGAGATCGCCACGCATCTGGGCAGCGAGCCGGGCTTCCTCGGCCCGCTCAATCCGGCCCAGCCGATCCGCATCGTGGCCGACCGCGACGTCGCCGCGCTGGCCGATTTCGTCATCGGTGCCAACGAAGCCGGTGCCCATATCGCCGGCGTCAACTGGGGCCGCGACCTGCCCGAACCGGAAGTGGCGGACATCCGCAACGCCAAGGCCGGTGATCGTGCCGCCGATGGCGGTGAACTCAAGATCGCGCGCGGCATCGAAGTCGGCCATGTGTTCCAGCTCGGCCGCCAGTATGCGCAGGCGTTGAATGCGACCGTGCTTGACGAAAACGGCAAGGCTGCGGTGTTGGCGATGGGCTGCTACGGCATCGGCATTTCGCGCATCGTGGCGGCGGCGATCGAACAGAATCACGACGATGCCGGCATTATCTGGCCGGACGCGATGGCGCCGTGGCAGGTCGTGGTCTGCATGATCAATCCGAAGCAGGACGAGACCGTGTCGTCCACCGCCGCCGAGCTGCTTGCGCAGTTGCAGGCCGCCGGCCTGGATGTGGCGCTGGATGACCGCGGCCTGCGCCCGGGCGCGATGTTCGCCGACATGGAACTGATCGGCGTCCCGCACCGGATCGTGGTGTCCGAACGCGGCGTCGCCGCCGGCACGTTCGAGTACCGCGCGCGCAATGCCGCCGAAGCGGAGGTCCTCGACAAGGACGCGCTGCTGGCAAAATTGACGAAGTAATGACAAAGGCCGGGTGAATAACCCGGCCTTTTCAATGGCGGACCCGGTTTCAATAACTCCGGTTTGTTTGTGTATTTCGCAAAAGAGAATGTATGCTGTTTCCGACGCCAAGGACCGGCTCACCCTGTCCTTAATATATTGCGGAGTAGTAGATGAGTATCGACCTGAGCGGCCTGTCCGCCAAAGAGCTGGGCGCGCTGATCAAGAACGCCAAGAAGCAGCAGACCATCGTGGCCAAGCGTCCGGCGATCACCAAGGTCCGCGCACAGCTGACCAAGCTGGCCAAGGCCCAGGGCTATTCGGTGGAAGAACTGTTCGGCGGCGCCGCCCCGGCCGCACGTGGCCGTGCCGCGAGCAAGGCCACCAAGGCCCCGGCCAAGGCCGTGCGCAAGCTCGGCAAGGTCGCTCCGAAGTATCGCAACCCGGCCAACCCGAAGGAAACCTGGACCGGCCGTGGCAAGCAGCCGCGCTGGCTGGCTGCGCATACTGCCAAGGGCAAGAAGGTTGAAGAGTTCCTGATCAAGAAGTAAGCCGGTCAGTCACTGCTGCACATGAAAACGCCGGCCTCGCGCCGGCGTTTTCGTACCCGTTGATGGCGCGCGCGGTGACCGGGAGGGTCAAAGATTCTTGCGCGCCGGGATCAGCAGATTGCCGAACAGCAGGCCGGCCACCAGCGCCATCACCACGTTGAGCACGGTCATCAGCACGGTCTGGCCGGCGCTCATGTCCTGCTGCTGGACCAGCGTCAGCACGCCGCGCAGGCTGGTACTGCCGGGCACGAGCATGATGATGCCGGGCAAGCGGATGATCGCGCCCGGGCGCTGCGCCAGCCGGCCAAACAGATTGCCGGCGGCGGTCAGCAGCATCGCCGACATGAAAATACCGGCCGGGATGCCCCAGGCCTGGCCCGCGAACTTGGAGATCGCATAGCCGGCGACGGCCGCCGCCATCACCCAGGGGAAATCGCGGCGGTTGGCCTTGAACAACATCGCGAACGCGAACGCGGCCAGCAGCAGCGCGCCCCACTCGACCCAATCGGCCTGCGGTCGCGAGGCGCGCACCAGCGGTTCCAGCCCGACGATGCCGGACAGGGTCACCGCGATCACCGCGCCCACCGTCAGTTTCAGGATCGTGGTCACCGCACCGGCAAACCGCGCCGTGCCGGAGACCCAGTGCTGGCTGGCCAGCTCATTGACCGCATTGGTCAGCGACATCCCGGGCAGCAGCACCACCAGCGAGGCGATGATCACCGTGTTGAGGTTGAGCGCCCCGATGAAGGAGGCCACCAGCGTCGCCACCGAGCCGGCCAGCAGGGCCGCCAACGCTTCGTTGGCCTCGCGCGTGGCCGGGCGGCGGTCGGTATACATGCCCATGACGCCGATCAGCAGACCGATCACGCCGGCGGTGGCGATATCCAGCCACGGCAGTTTCCACAGGCCGGCCACGCCCGCTGCGCCCAGGCTGTAGGAAAGAATGGTGCGGATCTTGCCCCAGCGGCCGGGATCCTTGTCCAGCTGGCGCAGCGCGGTGTGCCCCTGCGCGATGCTCATGGTGCCGTTGGCCACCGCATCGGTGATCTGGTCGGCGATGCTGAGTTTATGCAGGTCGTTCTCGCCCGGCGCCAGCCGGATCACGCGGGTGATGTCCGACGAACCGATCGCCTTGGTCGGGTCGCTGAAACTCAGGATCAGGCCGGTCGGGTTCGACCACGGCTCGCAATCCAGGTCCAGCCGCTGCGCCAGCGCGACCACGGCGGCTTCCAGCCGCTGCGCGGTAGTGCCATAGCTGTGCAGGCGCCCGGCCATTTCCGAAACGAAGGCCACGCGCTGTGCGTAGGTGGCCGGTGGTGCAACGATGGTGGGGGCGTCGGCAGACATGCGCCGTAGTATTACCCGAACACGCCCCGGCCTGAAGAATCCCGGTGGCATCGCATCGCGGCATGACGCCCCCGGTGTTGCCGAGCAACGCGTTCAGCCCGGTCCGGCGCATACGCGAGCCATGCACCCGGACAGGTTATGCTGCGCGCAGGACGCCTACATGACCTCAGACCAAGCCCCCCATCTCGAGCAGGATGCCCAAGACCCCGGTCTGATCCGGTTGTCTGGTCATTGGACTTTACGCACCGCGCTGGACGCGGCCGAGGTGCTGCGCGGCCTTCCGGAGAAGGTGACCGGTCTGGACGCCAGCGGGATCACCCTGCTCGACTCGGCCGGCGTGCTGCAGTTGCTGCGCGTGGCCCACCGCGCCGATCTCGGCGAGGACGCGGTGACGTTCCGCGAGGAGCATCGTGCGCTGGTCTCCACCATCGAGGAAGTCGCCGACGACCGGCCCAAGGCCAAGCGCGACTTCGGCGTGCTGGCCGCACTGGAACGGCTGGGTGTCAGCGTGCACGGCATGGGCCACAACATCGTGGCGCTGGCCAGCTTCCTCGGCGAGAACCTGGTCAAGGGCGCGCGCCTGATCAAGGAACCGCGCCGTTTCCGGCTCACCGCCACCGTCGCCCAGATGGAACAGGTCGGCCTGGATGCGGTGCCGCTGGTGGCACTGCTGTCGTATCTGGTGGGTGCGGTGATCGCCTTCCTCGGCTCCACGATCCTGCGCGACTTCGGCGCCGAGATCTACGTGGTCGAACTGGTCAGCATCGCCTTCCTGCGCGAGTTCGCCGTGTTGTTGACCGCGATCGTGCTGGCCGGCCGCACCGCCAGTGCGTTCACCGCGCAGATCGGTGCGATGAAGGCGCGCGAAGAAATCGACGCGATGAAGACGCTGGGCCTGGACCCGGTCGATCTGCTGGTGCTGCCGCGGCTGATCGCCCTGCTGATCACCCTGCCGCTGCTGACCTTCATCGCGATGGTCGCCGGCCTGGCCGGTGGCATCACCGTGGGTGCGTTCGATCTGGATATCCCGCCGCAGATGTACATCGCGCGGATGCACGACACCATGGAAGTGCGCAACATGCTGGTGGGCCTGTCCAAGGCGCCGGTGTTCGCGCTGGTGATCGGCCTGATCGGCTGCCTGGAAGGCCTGAAGGTGGAAGGCACCGCGCAGTCGGTCGGCGAGCGCACCACCTCCAGCGTGGTGCAGGCCATTTCGCTGGTGATCATCCTCGACGCGTTCGCCGCGCTGTGGTTCATGAAGATGGGCTGGTAACCGATGATCACCGACACCGCCCCGGCCCCTGACCGCGACGCTGCCGCCAGCGATGACGGCGAATTGCTGATCCGCGTGCGCGGGCTGACCAACCGTTTCGGTGCGCAGGTGGTACACGACGGGCTGGACCTGGATGTGCGTCGCGGCGAGATCCTCGGCGTGGTCGGCGGCTCGGGCACCGGCAAATCGGTGTTGATGCGCAGCATCCTCGGCCTGCGCACGCCGGACGATGGTCAGATCGAGGTGCTCGGCGTCGATGCCCGCTCCAGCGACCCGGCCAACCGCCTGCATATCGAACGCAATACCGGCGTGCTGTTCCAGGATGGTGCGCTGTTCTCCTCGCTGACCGTGGGCGAGAACGTGCAGGTGCCGTTGAAGGAACATCACGGCGAGCTGCCCGAGCGCTGGCATTACGAACTGGCCCTGCTCAAGGTGAAGCTGGCCGGCCTGCCCGCCGATGCGATCAACAAGCTGCCCTCGCAGCTGTCCGGCGGCATGCGCAAGCGCGCCGGCCTGGCCCGCGCGCTGGCCTTGGACCCGCCGCTGCTGTTCCTGGACGAGCCCACGGCCGGGCTGGACCCGATCGGCGCGGCCGCGTTCGACCGCCTCATCAAGACCCTGCAGGAAGCGCTGGGCCTCACTGTCTTCCTGATCACACACGATCTGGACACGCTGTATGCGATCTGTGACCGGGTGGCGGTGTTGGCCGACAAGAAGGTCATCGCCAATGCCCCGCTGCACGAGATCGAACAACTGGACCACCCGTGGATCCAGGAGTACTTCCACGGACCGCGCGCGCGTGCTGCGCGCGATGCAAAGCACGAGAGCGAGTAAGCCATGGAAACCAAAGCCAATTACGTCCTGATCGGCGCCTTCACCCTGGTGGTGGGACTGGCGCTGCTGGCCTTCGGCCTGTGGGCCGCCAAGTACTCCTCCGACCGCACCTGGACGGAATACCGCGTGGTGTTCCGCGAGGCCGTCACCGGCCTGTCGGTGGGTAGCCCGGTGCAGTACAACGGCATCGCGGTCGGCTCGATCACCGAGTTGAACCTGGTCCCGGACGATCCGCGCCAGGTGGTCGCGCGGATCCGGCTGAACTCCAATACGCCGGTCAAGACCGACACCCGCGCCAAACTGGCGATCACCAGCCTGACCGGTCCGTCGATCATCCAGCTCAGTGGCGGCACGCCGCAGTCCGCCGCGCTGACCGCGGTCAACAAGGACCCGGCCCCGATCATCCCGACCACGCCGTCGGCGCTGCAGAACATCACCGACGTGGCCAACCGCATCGTCGAGCGCATGGACCAGGTGCTGAGCGACCGCAACGTGGCCAGCATCAACGCGACCCTGGCCAACCTGGAAACCATCAGTGGCGGCCTGGCTGACCGCGACCAGGGCACCCAGGCGCTGCTGCTCAGCGCGCGCGACGCCGCGCGCAGCCTGGATGTCACCCTCAAGAGCACCAACGGCACCATCCAGCGCCTGGACAAGAACCTGGTGCAGCAGTTGCCGCCGATCCTGGACAAGCTGGAAACCACCCTGAGCAAGCTGGATTCGGCCGCCGGAAACGCCGATTCGATCCTTGGCGAGAACCGTGCGGCGATCAACAGCTTCGCCAACGATGGCCTGGCCCAGCTCGGCCCGACCCTGACCGAGCTGCGCGGCCTGATCCGCGACCTGCGCCGGGTCAGCGACCGCCTGGACAACAACCCGGCACGTTATCTGCTCGGCCGCGACGCACCCAAGGAGTTCGAACCCAAATGAGCCGCCCGACCTTGTTCCGGCCCCTGCTGCCGATCGCCCTGATCGCCGCGCTTGGCGGCTGCTCGCTGCTGGGCAGCAACGAGCGCAGCGCGGTGACCATCTATTCGCCCGTGGTCCGCATCCAGGCCGACCCGAGCTGGCCGACCGTCGATTGGCAGCTGGTGCTGGTCAAGCCCAGCGCCGCGCGCGTGGTCGACAGCCCGCGCATCAACGTGCGCCCGACCCCCTCCGAACTGGAGGTCTACAAGGGCGTGAGCTGGGCCCAGCCGGCCACCGACATGCTCGATGACGCGCTGGTGCGCGGTTTCGAGGATTCCGGTCGCATCAACGGGGTGGCCCGGGTCACCACCGGCATCCGGGCCGACTACAAACTGGCCATGGACGTGCGCCGCTTCGAAGCCGACTACCGCGGCCAGGCTACGCCGACCGCGCTGATCGAAGTCAACGCCAAGCTGATCCACGTGATCGACCAGCGCGTGGTCGCCGACCGCACCTTCCGCCAGGAAAACCCGGTCGGCAGCACCGACGTCGCCCAGGTCACCGCCGCGCTGGAACAGGGGCTGCAGACACTGACCACGAACGTGGTGGGCTGGACGCTGGTGACCGGCGAGCAGGATCACGCCCGCAGCGCGGTCACCCCTGCCCGGGTGCGTTGATCCAGCGGAACGTGAGATTCAGGCGCTCGGCCAGCGGCCGGGCGCTCTTCGGCAGCGAATGCTGGTAATGGCGCTGGGTCTGCCCGCCCATCACCAGCAGATCGCCATGGTCCAGCAGGACCTCGGCCTTCTTCGCATGGTCGTCCCGGCGCCGCAGCAGGAACCGCCGCGCCGCGCCCAGACTCAATGACGCGATCACCGGTGCGGGCCCCAGTTCGGGCTCGTTGTCGCTGTGCCAGCCCATCCCATCATCGCCATCGCGGTAGCGGTTGAGCAGCACGCTGTTGAACGCATGGCCACAGCAGGTCGCCAGCTGATCGCGCAGCGGCAGCAGCGCCGGATGCCAGGGCTGCGGCACGAATTCGGTACCGGAATAGCGGTAGCGCGCGGCCGGGTCGCCCATCCAGCAGCTCAGGCGCGGGGAATCGACCTGTCGGCCGAACATCCGGATCGTGTGCACCTCCCATGGAACGTCGTCGCGGAGCGTGCGCTGGAGGGTGTCGGCGGTGTCGCGGGAGAGCCAGTGACGGTGCCAACTCACTTCAGCGTCGCGCAGATGCAGGTCCATGGCCTTCCTCAGGAGCCAGCGTGGTGCCCGTTGAACGGACACCACGGCGGCAATGGCAATCAGGCTTGGACGAAGGCCACGCCGGTCTTTTCCTTCAACTCATCCATACCCACGCCCGGAGCCGCCTCGACCAGCACCAGGCCCGTGTCAGTGACATCGAACACGGCAAGGTCGGTGATGATGCGGTCCACCACGCCGACACCAGTCAGCGGCAGATTGCACTCGGGCAGAATCTTGTGCTCGCCGCTTTTGGCGGTGTGCTCCATCAGCACCACCACGCGCTGCACGCCGGCGACCAGATCCATTGCCCCGCCCATGCCCTTGACCATCTTGCCCGGCACCATCCAGTTCGCGAGGTCGCCCTTGTCGGTGACCTGCATCGCGCCGAGGATGGCCAGGTTGATGTGGCCGCCGCGGATCATCGCGAAGCTGTCGTGGCTGCCGAAGTAGCTGGCGCCCGCGCGTGCGGTCACCGTCTGCTTGCCGGCATTGATCAGGTCGGCGTCGACCTCGGCCTCGGTCGGGAACGGGCCGATGCCGAGCAGGCCATTTTCGGACTGCAACCAGACATCCACACCGTCGGGAATGTGGTTGGCGACCAGGGTCGGCAGGCCAATACCCAGGTTCACGTAGGCGCCGTCGGTCAGTTCGCGCGCGGCGCGCTGTGCCATTTCATCGCGGGTCCAGGCCATCTCAGTTCGCCTCCTGGCGCACGGTACGCTGTTCGATACGCTTCTCGGGGTGCGGGTTGTGCACGATGCGGTGCACGTAGATGCCCGGCAGGTGCACCTGGTCCGGGTCGATGCTGCCCACCGGCACCACCTCTTCCACTTCCACGATGCACAGCTTGCCGGCCATCGCGCAGGCCGGGTTGAAGTTGCGCGCGGTCTTGCGGAACACCAGGTTGCCGGCCTCGTCGGCCTTCCACGCCTTGACCAGCGCGACGTCGGCGCGCAGCGCGGTCTCCATCACGTAGTGCTTGCCATCGAATTCGCGGGTTTCCTTGCCCTCGGCCACCACCGTGCCGTAGCCGGTTGCGGTGAAGAAGGCCGGGATGCCGGCACCGCCGGCACGCAGGCGCTCGGCCAGGGTGCCCTGCGGGTTGAACTCCAGCTCCAGCTCACCGGCCAGGTACTGGCGCTCGAATTCCTTGTTCTCGCCCACGTAGGACGAGATCATTTTCCGGATCTGGCGGGTCGCCAGCAGCTGGCCGAGGCCAAAGCCATCCACGCCCGCATTGTTGGAGATCACGGTCAGATCCTTGGCACCGGAATCGCGCAGCGCGGCGATCAGGGCCTCGGGAATACCGCACAGGCCGAACCCGCCGACCGCCAGGGTCTGGCCATCGGCGATGGCGCCTTGCAGCGCTTCAGCCGCACTGGCGTACTGCTTTCCACGTCGCCCGGCGTTGTCTGGGGACTTGCTCATCTACGCCCTCACCTCGTTGATGTAAGCGGCCATTGTAGCCATTGCCCGGGGCTTTCCCTGCCCCCGGGCTCCGGCATTGACCCGGCCCGCCCCGGTGAAAACGATTCCCATACACGGCAGCGGCTAAACTAGTGCGCTGACTGTCAGAAGGACTGAATAGATGACGCTCCCCGCATTCAAGGCGTACGACATCCGCGGCCGGGTTCCGGATGAACTGAACGAAGATCTGGCCCGTCGCATCGGCGTGGCCCTGGCGGCGCAGCTGTCGCCCGGCACGGTGGTGGTTGGCCACGATGTCCGCCTCACCAGCGGGGCCCTGCAGGATGCGCTGGCAGCCGGCCTGCGCGGCGCCGGCCGCGAGGTGCTCGACATCGGGCTGTGCGGAACCGAAGAAGTCTATTTCCAGGTGGACCACCTGAAGGCGGCCGGCGGGGTCATGGTCACCGCCAGCCATAATCCGATGGATTACAACGGCATGAAGCTGGTCAAGGAGCAGGCCCGCCCGATCAGCTCCGATACCGGCCTGTTCGCGATCTCCGATGCGGTCGAGGCCGACCAGGCCCCCGCCGCCGAGCCGAGCGCCGGCCTGCAGTCGCATCCGGACAAGAGCGCCTACATCGCGCACCTGCTGAGCTACATCGAGCCCAAGGCCCTCAAGCCCTTGAAGCTGGTCGTCAATGCCGGCAACGGCGGCGCCGGCACGATCGTGGATCTGCTCGCCCCGCACCTGCCGCTGGAGTTCATCCGCATCTGCCACGAGCCCGATGGCAGCTTCCCGAATGGCATCCCCAATCCGCTGCTGCCGGAAAACCGCGAGCTCACCGCACAGGCCGTGCGCGAGCATGGCGCGGACTTCGGCATCGCCTGGGATGGCGACTTCGACCGCTGCTTCTTCTTCGACCATAACGGCCGCTTCATCGAAGGCTATTACCTGGTCGGTCTGCTTGCCCAGGCGATCCTCGCGCGCCAGCCCGGCGGCAAGATCGTGCACGACCCGCGCCTGACCTGGAACACGGTGGAAATGGTCGAGGAAGCCGGTGGCCAGCCGGTGCTGTGCAAGAGCGGCCACGCGTTCATCAAGGAAAAGATGCGCTCGGAAAATGCCGTCTACGGCGGCGAGATGAGTGCGCACCATTATTTCCGCGAGTTCGCCTACGCCGATTCCGGCATGATCCCGTGGCTGCTGATCGCCGCGCTGGTGTCCGAGTCCGGCCGCTCGCTGGCCGATCTGGTCGAAGCGCGCATGCAGAAGTTCCCGTGCAGTGGCGAGATCAATTTCAAGGTCGCCGATGCCAAGCGCTCCGTCGCCCGCGTGATGGAGCATTACGCCGCGCAGGCGCCGGCACTGGACCACACCGATGGCATCAGCGCCGATTTCGGCGAGTGGCGCTTCAACCTGCGCAGTTCCAACACCGAGCCGCTGCTGCGCCTGAATGTTGAAACCCGCGGCGACGCAGCGCTGCTGCGCGCACGCACCGATGAAATTTCCCAATTGCTCAAGGACGCCTGAGGCGAGTACCCCCACCATGCAGAACCTTCTTCCCGTCATCCTTTCCGGCGGCTCCGGCACCCGCCTGTGGCCACTGTCGCGCGAGTCCTACCCCAAGCAGTTCCTGGCATTGGCCGGCGAACAGACCATGCTGCAGGCCACCTGGCAGCGTGTGGCAGCGATCGCCGGCCGCGCGCCGCTGATCGTCGCCAACGAGGAGCACCGCTTCGTCGCCGCCGAGCAGCTGCAGCAGCTGGGCGTGCAGCCGCAGGCAATCCTGCTGGAGCCGATTGGCCGCAACACCGCCCCGGCGATCGCGGTGGCCGCGCTGGAAGCGACCCGCGAGGGTGATGATGCGCTGCTGCTGGTGCTGCCGTCGGACCATGTAATCGCCGACGAACAGGCGTTCCGTGCTGCCGTACTGCGTGCGGTACCGGCCGCGGAGTCCGGCAAGCTGGTGACGTTCGGCATCGTGCCGACCGGCCCGGAAACGGGCTACGGCTATATCAAGGCCGCCTCCGGCGGTGATGTACGCGCCGTGGATCGGTTTGTCGAGAAGCCGGATGCGGAAACCGCCAGCGCGTACGTGCAGTCGGGCGAGTATTTCTGGAACAGCGGCATGTTCCTGTTCAAGGCCTCGCGCTTCCTGGCCGAGCTCGAGACGTTCAATCCCGCCATGCTGGCCGGCAGCCGCACCGCCTGGCAGCAGGCGCGCCGCGACAGCGATTTCACCCGCCTGGACAAAGACGCCTTCGCCGCCGTGCCGTCGGATTCCATCGACTACGCGGTGATGGAAAAGACCGCCGACGCCGTGGTCGTGCCGCTGGATGCCGGCTGGAACGACGTCGGTTCGTGGACCGCGCTGCGTGACGTGTCCGAACAGGATGGCGAGGGCAACGCGCACCACGGCGACGTGATCGCGATCGACTGCCGCAACACCTTCGCTTACGGCGAGCGCCTGATCGCGCTGGTCGGCCTGGATGACGTGATCGTGGTCGAGACCGATGATGCGGTCATGGTCGGCAAGAGCGACCGCATGCAGGAGATCAAGCAGGTGGTCGCCCGGATCAAGGCCGATGGCCGTCCCGAAGCGACCTGGCACCGCAAGGTGTACCGCCCGTGGGGCGCCTACGACTCGATCGACAATGGCGCCCGCTTCCAGGTCAAGCGCATCACGGTCAAGCCGGGCGCAACGCTGAGCCTGCAGATGCATCACCACCGTGCCGAGCATTGGATCGTGGTCAGCGGTACGGCTGAGGTCACGCGGGGTGAGGAAGTGCTGCTGCTCACCGAGAACCAGAGCACCTACATCCCGCTGGGCGTGACCCATCGCCTGAAGAACCCGGGCAAGTTGCCGCTGGAGCTGATCGAAGTGCAGTCCGGCAGCTATCTGGGCGAGGACGATATCGTGCGGTTTGAGGATACGTACGGGCGTACCTGATCGACGGCAAACAGATAAACAAAAAACCCGGCCAAGGCCGGGTTTTTTTTATTGCGGGTAGAGCCACGCCATGCGTGGCTGCCCTGCCTGGAATCCTGACACCGCGTCAGCCACGCGTGGCGTGGCTCTACGCCTGGGTCAGCAGTCCGCGATGACCCGCTTCAGTCCTTCCTGCCAGCTTGGCAAGCTGACACCGAAGTCCTGCTCCAGCTTCGCGACATCCAGGTGCGAATAGGCGGGGCGCTTGGCCGGCGTCGGGTACTCGGCCGTGGAGATCGCCTCGACGATCGGTGCCCGCGGCAGCACGCCTGTTGCGACCGCGTCCGCAAAGATCGCTTCGGCAAAGCCGTGCCAGCTGGTCTCGCCTTTGGCGGTCAGATGCCACGTGCCCGAGAGTGCGCCGTCGTGCTGCAGCGCCTGCGCGGTCACATCGGCAATCAACGCTGCCGGCGTCGGCGTACCAATCTGATCCGCCACCACGCGCAGTACGTCGCGCTCCGCCCCCACCCGCAGCATCGTGCGCAGGAAGTTGGCGCTGTGGGAAGCGTATACCCACGCGGTGCGGAAGATCAGGTGGCGTCCACCGGCCGCACGGATGGCTTGCTCACCGGCCAGCTTGCTGGCGCCATACACGCCCAGCGGGGCGGTCGCATCGTCTTCCCGGTACGGGCGCGTGCCCTGCCCGTCGAACACGTAATCGGTGGAGTAATGCACCAACGGGACGCCGGCCTGCGCGCACCAGTGCGCCAGTACACCGGGGGCTTCGGCGTTCGCACGGAAAGCCGCCTCCCGGTCGTCCTCGGCCCGGTCCACCGCGGTGTAGGCGGCGGCATTGACCACCAGCGCCGGCCGGACGCGGTCCAGCAGTGCGGTTAGCGAGGCGGGCTGGTCGAAGTCGGCCACTTCGCACGCGCTGCCATCGGGCAGCGCGCCACTGCGGGTGGTCGCCACGATCGTACCCAGCGGGGCCAGCGCGCGTCGCAGTTCCTGGCCAAGCTGGCCATTGGCCCCCAGCAGCAGGATCGTCACGGCTGGTAGACCGGCAGGCGGTCCTCGGCGATGTCCTTCAGGAACGGCGCAGACTCGTCCTTGGCCGACAGCGTGGGTGCGCTGATCGGCCAGTCGACGGCGATGTCGGCATCGTTCCAGCGGACGCCGGCGTCGAAGTCCTTCAGGTACACCTCGGTGCAGAGGTAGCTGAAAATCGCCCGTTCGGACAGCACGGCGAAACCATGCGCGAAGCCTTCCGGAATCCAGAACTGCTTCTTGTTCTCCGCGCTCAGCACCACGGCAGCCCACTGGCCGAAGGTCGGCGAGCCACGACGGATATCCACCGCCACGTCGTAGACTTCGCCTTCAAGCACGCTGACCAGCTTGCCCTGCGGCCGCGGCCACTGATAGTGCAGGCCGCGCAGCACGCCCTTGGACGAGCTGGAGACGTTGCTCTGTACGAATTTCGTCGGCAGTCCATGCTCACCGAAGCGGGCCGCGTTCCAGGTCTCGAAGAAGAAGCCGCGCTCGTCGCCGAACACGGCCGGCTCGATCACCACGCAACCCGGCAGCTTGGTGTCGACAATCTTCACGGCACCACTCCTCGCACAGCCAGCGTGTGCAGGTACTGGCCGTAGCCGTTCTTGATCAGCGGCGCTGCCAGCCTCTCCAGCTGCTCGGCGTTGATCCAGCCCTGGCCGAAGGCGATTTCTTCCGGGCAGCAGACCTGCAGGCCCTGGCGGGTCTGGATGGTCTCGATGAAGTTGGAGGCTTCCAGCAGCGACTGGTGGGTGCCGGTATCCAGCCACGCATAGCCACGACCCAGCGCTTCCAGATGCAGGTTGCCCTCGCGCAGGTAACGCTGGTTGAGATCGGTGATCTCCAGCTCGCCGCGCGGCGACGGCTTCAGCTCCGCGGCGTAATCGCTGGCGTTGCCGTCGTAGAAGTACAGGCCGGTGACGGCATAGTTCGAACGCGGCTTTTCGGGCTTCTCGACCAGATCGATGACCTTGCCGGCTTTGTCGAATTCGGCCACGCCGTAGCGCTCCGGATCATTGACCCAGTAACCGAACACCGTGGCACCGGTATCGCGCTGGTCGGCATTGCGCAGCACTTCACGCAGGCCATGACCGTGGAAGATGTTGTCGCCCAGCACCAGGCAGCTCGGCTTGCCGCCGATGAAGTCCTTGCCGATCAGGTAGGCCTGCGCCAGCCCGTCCGGACTCGGCTGCACGGCGTACTCGATGTTCATGCCCCACTGCGAGCCATCGCCGAGCAGGCTCTGGAACAGCGCCTGCTCGTGCGGCGTGTTGATGATCAGCACGTCGCGGATCCCGGCCAGCATCAGCACGCTGAGCGGGTAGTAGATCATCGGCTTGTCGTACACGGGCAGCAGCTGCTTGCTGACGCCCTTGGTGATCGGATACAGGCGCGTGCCCGAACCACCTGCGAGGATGATGCCCTTGCGTTGAGTCATGCGGTTGTCCTCTGTCTGGTGATCACCGCGCTCAGGCGGTGGTGCCGATGCGCTGCAGGCGGTAGCTGCCGTCGAGCACGCCGTTGACCCAGTCCTGGTTGTCCAGGTACCAGTCCACGGTGAAGCCGATGCCCTGCTCGAAGGTGTACTTCGGCTCCCAGCCCAGCTGGTCCTTGAGCTTGGAGGCATCGATCGCGTAGCGGCGGTCATGGCCGGGGCGGTCGGTCACGTAGGTGATCTGGCTGGCGCGCGGCTGGCCATCCTCACGCGGGCGGCGTGCATCGAGCAGTGCGCAGATCGCCTGCACCACTTCGATGTTCTGCTTCTCGGAGTTGCCGCCGACGTTGTAGGTCTCACCGATCTGGCCCTTGGCCAGCACGGTGCGGATCGCTTCGCAGTGGTCGCTGACGAACAGCCAGTCGCGCACCTGCTTGCCATCGCCGTAGACCGGCAGCGGTTCGCCGGCCAGGGCCTTGGCGATCACCAGCGGGATCAGCTTCTCGGGGAAGTGGTACGGGCCGTAGTTGTTGGAGCAGTTGGTGGTCAGCACCGGCAGCCCGTAGGTGTGGTGGAACGCGCGCACCAGATGGTCCGAGGCCGCCTTGGACGCCGAGTACGGCGAGTTGGGCGCATACGGGGTGGTCTCGCTGAACTTGCCGGTCTCGCCGAGGGTGCCGTAGACCTCATCGGTGGAGACGTGCAGGAAGCGGAACGCCTGGCCCTTGTCGTCCGGCAGCGCCTTCCAGTAATCGCGTACGGCTTCCAGCAGCGCCAGGGTGCCCACCACGTTGGTCTGGATGAACGCGCCCGGGCCGTCGATGGAACGGTCCACGTGGCTTTCGGCGGCGAAGTTCAGCACTGCGTCGGGCTGGTGCTCGGCCAGCAGGCGCGAGACCAGCGCCTGGTCGCCGATGTCGCCCTCGACAAACACGTGGTCCGGGTTGCCGTCCAGCGAGGCCAGCGTCTTGAGGTTGCCCGCGTAGGTCAGCGCATCGAGATTGATGACGCGCACGCCTTTGGCGACCGCTTCGAGGACAAAGTTACCGCCAATGAATCCGGCTCCGCCGGTGACAAGCCATGTGGGCACTACCCGTTCTCCTGTTCGATGTGCGTGCAGGGGCCTGGTGGCGCCCCGACTCAGCGCCACAGGATACATGGCGGCCGTCTTCACGACTGCCCGTGCAGCGTGAACAGTCGGCGTTTTCCGTCGATTTCATGACGCGCTGCAGCATAACCATACGCATTCGCATGGTGCCCTTGCGCCAGTTAGAATCGCTGTCCCACCCCCGAACCGGTTGCTAGTCAAAGAACCGGACGTTCTCCCGTTATTGAAGGATCCAGCACCAGATGAAAATCCTCGTCGCGTACAAGCGCGTGGTGGACTACAACGTCCGCATTCAGGTCAAGCCGGACGGTTCCGGCGTGGTCACCGACGGCGTCAAGCTGTCCCCCAACCCGTTCGATGAAATCGCCCTGGAAGAAGCGCTGCGCCTGCGCGACAAGGGCATCGCCACCGAGGTCGTGGTCGCCACGATCGCACCGGCCGATGCCCAGGCGCACCTGCGCAACGGCCTGGCCATGGGCGCCAACCGCGCCATCCATGTCGTGACCGACCAGGCGATCCAGCCGCTGACCGCCGCCCGCACCCTGCTCAAGCTGGTCGAGAAGGAACAGCCGGACCTGGTGATCCTGGGCAAGCAGGCCATCGACGACGACGCCAACCAGACCGGCCAGATGCTGGCCACGCTGTGGGGGCGCCCGCAGGCGACCTTCGCCAGCAAGCTGGACATTGCCGACGGCAAGGCCACGGTCACCCGTGAAGTCGACGCCGGCCTGGAAACGCTGGAAGTCGACCTGCCGGCCGTGGTCACCACCGACCTGCGCCTGAACGAGCCGCGCTTCATCAAGCTGCCCGACATCATGAAGGCCAAGGCGAAGCCGTTGGAAACCCTGCAGCTGGCCGACCTCGGCGTGGACGCCGCCGATACCTTCAAGACCACCCAGTACGCCGCGCCGGTCAAGCGCAGCAAGGGCGTGATGGTCAAGGACGCGGCCGAACTGGTCGCCGCACTCAAGCAGAAGGGGTTGCTGTAATGACCAAGATCCTCGTTGTCGCTGAACACCACGACGGCAAGCTCAACGCCGCCACCGCCAAGACCGTAAGTGCGGCCGCCGCGATCAGCGGCGCCAGCATCGACGTGCTGGTGCTGGCCGCGGATCCGGCCGCCGTAGCCGCCGAGGCCGCGCAGCTGGCGGGCGTGGCCAAGGTACTGACCGTGGCCAACGCCGCCAACGCGCAGGCGCTCGCCCAGGTGCTGGCCCCGCAGATCGCGAAGCTGGCCACCGGCTACACCCACGTGTTCGGCCCCTCGACCACCTTCGGCAAGGACCTGATGCCGTGCGTGGCCGCCCTGCTGGGCGTCAACCAGGTCTCGGACCTGATGACCGTCGAAGGCAGCCACAGCTTCAAGCGCCCGATCTACGCCGGCAACGCGATCATCACCGTGGAGGTCCCGGCCGACCAGATCGTCGTGGCCACCGTGCGTGCCGCCTCCTGGCCGGAAGCAGCCAAGGGCGGCAGCGCCAGCGTGGAAGCGGCCAGCGTCGATGCGACCCTGCCGAGCCACACCCGCTTCATCGGCCTCGCCGCCGGTGCCACCGACCGCCCGGACCTGCAGAGCGCCAAGCGCGTGGTCTCCGGCGGCCGTGGCGTGGGCTCGGAAGAGAACTTCAAGGTGATCTTCCAGCTGGCCGACAAGCTCGGTGCCGCGGTCGGTGCCTCCCGCGCCGCCGTGGACGCCGGCTATGTGCCGAGCGACCTGCAGGTCGGCCAGACCGGCAAGATCATCTCGCCGGAGCTGTACGTGGCCGTCGGCATCAGCGGTGCCATCCAGCACCTGACCGGCATCAAGGACGCGGGCACCATCGTGGCGATCAACAAGGATCCGGATTCGCCGATCTTCGAGATCGCCGATATCGGCCTGGTGGGGGATCTGTTCACCCTGCTGCCGGAGCTGGAAGCGGCGCTGGGCTGAGCCCGACCCGCAGGGCGTGATGGCCTCGGCCCTCACGCCCTGCCTCTTTCCGCGGGCCGTCCAGGCCGCGTAAGGTAAGCCCCCCGGGTGGCCGCAGCGCTGCCACCGGCCGCCCAGCATGGACGTGATTCGATATGCCCGTACCTTTCCGCCACTGCCTACCGAACGGGGACCTGCGATGATCGTCGGTTCGGGACTGGTGGCGCGTGCATTCGCGCCCCTGTTCGCAGACGACGCCAGAACCGTCATTTTCGCCTCCGGGGTGTCCAACTCCAGCGAAACAGACCCGGCCGCCTTCGCACGCGAGCGTGCAATGCTGGCGCAGTACCTGGCCGGCGACATCACCCGGCTGGTCTATTTCGGCAGCTGCAATGTGGTCAACCCGCTGCAGGACTCGCCCTATTTCCGGCACAAACGTGCCATGGAAGCACTGGTCGCCGCGCATCCGGCCGGTATCGTGCTGCGGCTTCCACAGGTGGTCGGGCATACCCGCAATCCGAACACGCTCACCAACTTCCTGCGAGACCGCATCCTGGCTGGCGATCCGCTGACCGTCTGGACACGCGCCTGCCGCAATCTGATCGATATCGACGACGTCGTCCGCATCGCCGCGCAACTGCTCTCCGGCGCTGGGCCGGTGCCCAAGGTGGCCTCGATCGCTTCCCCATGGTCGCTGCCGATGACGGAGATCGTCGGCCTGTTCGAATCCGTGCTTGGACGCCGCGCGCAGATCATCGCGGTGGACCGGGGCGAGGAGATGCTGATTGATACCGCGCTGGCCGAGCGCACGGCGCGCGACATCGGGCTGGATTTTGGTCCAGACTACCCTCTCCGCGTGATCCACAAGTACTACGGCCAGCCCCATGAATCCTGAAATCTCCGTCGTCATACCTGTCTATGGCAGCGCCGGCATCCTGCCGAACCTGGTGGCCAGACTGGAGGAGACACTGTTCCCGGCGTTTGGGGACGGCGGCTTTGAAGTCATTCTGGTGCATGACGCCGGCCCCGATGACGCCTGGTCCGTCATCGTGCAGCAGGCCCAGGCACGCCCTTGGCTGCGTGGCTTGGATCTACGACGAAACGCAGGGCAGCACAATGCGATCATGGCGGGACTGGGCATAGCGCGCGGCCGATACATCGTGACGATGGACGACGACCTCCAGCACGATCCTGCCGACATTCCTCGGATCGTCGCCAAACTACGTGAAGGCGCAGACCTGTGCTACGCGCAGTTCCCGGAAAAGCAGCACGCGCTATGGAAGCGGCTCGGCAGCCGCTTCAACGACATGGTTGCCGCGCGCCTGCTCAAGAAGCCAAAGGGCCTGTACCTCTCTCCGTTTCGGGGATTCGTCCGCGAACTCGGTGAAGAGGCGCGGAGGTACAACGGTCCTTTCGTCTACCTTGATGGACTGCTGATCCAAAGCACCAGCCACAAACGCATCGCAACCGTCATCGCGCAGCATCATGCACGCGGGGATGGGCAGTCCGGTTACAGCCTGAGCAAGTCCATCTCGCTGTGGTTGCAGATGGCCACCAGCTTCTCGATCGTTCCGCTGAGGTTTGTATCCCTCGCAGGTATCGTGGCCTCGTGCATCGCCTTTCTGCTTGCGATCGTCGTCCTGTGGCAGAAACTGCACTCCCCTCAGGTTGCTGTCGGGTGGCCCTCGCTGATCATCACCATCCTCTTCATGGGTGGTCTGCAGTTGTTGGCGTTGGGTGCGATTGGCGAGTACACCGGCAGAATCCTGCTGAACATCAATAATCGCCCTCAGTACATCATTGGCGAAACCGCCAATGTGGATGACGCGCCGGAGAGCTGACCGCGCTGACGTTGCCGGCGGAACGTCGTCACTGCGCCCCTGGAGACCAAGCAGGTCATCCGCTCATGCCTCAGGGGCTTCCCTCGGGCAGCCGGCCTCAGCCGGCCTGCATTCGGCGACCCAGCCAGACATAGGTCAAGCGGCGCGCATGGGCCATCAAGCGAGCCTTGAGATTCCCCACGCGAAGCGTCAGGCCTGGCAACAAAGTGGGATCTGCCGCAGCCAACGCGTTGTGGAATGCGATAGCCTGATTCGCCTGTTCATGCATCAGACGCACGCTCCACTGCCCGGCGTTGATCCTGAAACTGGCCAGGCTTTCGCGTAACGCCACCATGTCTCCCTGCAGCATCACGCTGGTGTAGCTTGCCTGATCGATGAGGTAGGGGTGACTGTTGTCCCATCCGCTGGCAGGCAGCAGCTCGCGCCGGAACATCACGCACCCGGGCTCGCCGAACAGATTTGTTCCGGCCATTACTGAAGCGCGCACGGCGTCACGGCCCGAGACCAGGCCATTGAGCGTGCCGAGCCCCCGGGCACCGATCACCACCTTTCCCTGCGCGTCGATGAGATCTCGCTTACAGGCGACGAACACCGCAGAAGGGTGGGCATCAAGCGCGGCGACCTGCTTGCTGAGCGCATCCGGTGCGATGAGGTCGTCACCACACACCAGCTTCAACAGCTCACCACGTGCGGCCTGCGTTACCCGGTCCCAGTTGGCCTTGGCACCGCCGCCTGGCGGGGTCGGTGACAGAACACGTACGCGCGGGTGCTCGGCATACTGCGCCAACAGTGTCTCGGTTCCATCAGCGGATGAATGATCGGCAATGACCAGTTCGTAATCCTGATAGTCCTGCGCCAGGATTGAATCCAGGGTCTGCTGCAGGTAGTCCGCATTCTTGTAGGCAGGTACAACGACCGACACTCGAGGAGTCATCAACGTTCCTCCTTGGAACCAGGCTCCGGGCGTCGCCGGAACGAGAAATACTTGTGACCGACATAATTGAAGATCACCACGACCACCGTGATGAGGATCTGTGTCGGAATGGGGGGCAGACCCAGCACATCCGCGAGGAGTGCCAGGGCTGCCATGTTGATCATCAGACTGCCGAGGTTGACACTGGCGAAGCGGGCGAAGTCACGCCAAGCATGACCCGATACCCGGAACACCAAACGGCGATAGACGAAAAACACCAGCACCAGTGACACAACCCATGCGATCACCAGGCTGGTCACGGAGGGAACGCCGGGGCCAAACAGCAGCACCAAGCCCGCGAACAACGCCGTGCTGAACGCTGTATTTGCTCCACCGACGATCAGGAAGAGGACGCGCTGATCCTTGAAGAAGCGTTGCAGTGGACCGGGAGCGCCCGATCCAGCAAGCGGCGAGCGCTCACCGTTCACTGCTGTCCACCCACGGGCAGCCCGGCAAAGTAATCGGCAAAGCCGGCAGGTCGGCGGATGATGACGCTATGCTTCCCCGCCGCCGGCAATGCGAATGCAGTCTGGAAGCCATTCACGGCCACCCCTGGTCGAACGTCGCCATCGACGATGGCATACCACCTGCCGTCGCTGTCTTCGTTCAACACCAGCAAGGCGGGACCACTGGTCTCCACCATCGCCTGCAACATCACTGCCGAGTTATGCCAGGCAGCGACCGGACGGGCCGAGAATTTCCCTTCGCCGAGCGTCGTCTGCCCTACCCCCAGTCTCTCCACCGCCCTGGGGGTGGCATAGATGTGATCGACCTGAGCGCCGTCCGCTGCCTGAAGCGATGCAGAAGGCGAAGGGACGACCGCCAGGCCACCCTCCGCAAGGAAGAGACGAGGCAGCGCTGCGGGATCGTCGCGGAGCGCGTAGCGATCATCAATGGCGAGCGCGCCCTCGGTCCCTGCCGCAACCACCGTGTAACGGACGCCATACAAATGGGCCACCGCGGGCTTGGGGAAGTAAAGCAGTTCGAACTTTGAACGCCGCTGTGGATTCAGGTCCCCGCGGATCCCCCGGGCTCCGAGATTGGCCAGCTGGTGGCCAAGGATTTTGAAATCAGGCAGCGTCTCGCTGACGGCGACGCGGTAGTTCTCCGGACTCTCCAGGGCTGCGAACACCGTCGCCATCGAATGCCGTTGTTCTATCCGTTCGCCCCGCACGATCATCGATTGCCCCAGGCTCGGCGTCTTGGCAACGACAATCGGTACTGCAGCCGAGACAATGACAACCAAGCTCAGCAGCGCCTTGTTGACCGCGACACCTCTGCTGGCCGACCACCACAGCAGCGCAGCGCCCAGCAACACGGGGATTATCTGCCAATAGAACTCGCCACTGACCAACACACCCAGCAAGGCCATGACGACAATGGTCGCTGCCGCGATCTCGGGCCACCAGATCCACTGACGCTGCTGCTTGCGGCGGATCAACGAGACAAGCCGCTGCAGACACAGCGCACCCACCGGAAGAGCCAGCATGACGACGTACAGCGACCACCAGTTTACTTCGCGCACCTTGTTGGCAATCGGCAACAGATACAGCAGCCAGCCGAACGCAGCAAAGCAGAAGATGGCACTGATTGCGATTGATGCAAGCAAGGCAGTCATCAGCGGCCTCGTCCTGAACAACCATGGATAGGACAGACAGGCCAGTGCAATGGGAGCGCCCAGATAAAGGTTGCCCACCACCATGCTGTACTGATGAGCGAATGCGAAGGGTGCAAAAACAGCCTTCCACCCCAGCCCATGGGCCGTCAACGCGGACAGGGGCAGCTTGTCCTTTCCGCTGATGTCCCGACCATCACCCAGCCACCGGATCGAATCGCTATGGAAGTCCATCACCCCGGACAGGTAGGGGTAACAAGCGACGACGATCACCGCCGCGGCCAACGCAAGTGACGCATAGATGGGACGAAGGTGGACGTGAGCTTTCTGCCACCCCCGCTGCCTCAGCACGACAACGCTGTAAACCGCTCCGACAATTGCCGAGCCAACGAATGCCAGCACCAGATTCTGCGCTGGCTGTGCATAGATAAGAAGCGTCACCGAGGCCGCAAGGCCGATGGCCGCCACGGGCGCCCAACCTCGCTGGTAGATCCGCGCCTGGAAGAACAGTATCCACGGCAACCATGCCAGTGAAGCCGAAATGGGCGGCCACACTCCAACGCTCTGGAACGCAGGCAGGAAAGGAGCGACGAGGCCGACGGAGATTGCCAGCAGCTGCCGCAGGCCCAGGCAACGCCCGAGCAGATAGCTGCCGACGCCGTAGATTCCCATGTGGAGAAAGAAAACCAGCTTCAGGCGATCCAGCGTATCCAGAATCGTTGAATCACTGCCCAGCCAGTTGAAATACAACGGATACAAGGGATGAAAACTCGGGCTGCCCCAGTACGACAAGCCTGCAACCAGACCGGAGTCGTACATGCCGGCAAACAGCCCGTGCTCACCTATCGATCGGCTGATGTCGAAGTACATCGGTACAAGCACGTCGTCGGCGTCCGGACCATGCAGGATCGCGATGCCCGAGAACCTTGCGACAGCAACCACCAGTACGATCACCGCCACCGTCGCCGCACCCATGAGGTTGCGCGTCGCCTTGTTCATGCCATTTTTTACTCCTGTCACATCAATTCCTGACTAATCGTCAGCCATCACAGCGCGACGTCGCATACCCCGGCCAGCCAATGCGCCCAGAATGGCTACAAGCGCGGCTCGACGGCTGCGGACAGTACACGCCAAAGAGCGTCGTGCGAGTAGAAGCTCCGGATGAACATCCGTTCTGCATCAGAGACCTGCTGCCAAGCCTCGTCATCGCGCAGCAGTTTGACAATATGGGCGGCCATTTCCTCAGCCGCATCACCTACCGGCATGAAAGAAGACGCAGCGCCGAGGCCCTGCATGCCGATCGAGGTGGTGACACAGGGGAGACCATGCTGCAGGCTTTCCAGCACTTTCCCCTTCACACCACCGCCGAAACGCAGCGGGGCCACCGCGACGCGTGCGTGCTGGTATCGCTGGGTCAGGACCTGATCGCTGACGTAACCGGTGACTTCGATATGCGCCGATGCCATCGCCAGGACCTCCGGCCGCGGATTGGAGCCGACCAGGCTCAACCGGACGCCGGGGACCTCACGGTGGACCAGCGGAAGGACCTCGCGAACGAACCACAACGCCGCATCGACGTTGGGCGCGTGAGCGAAACCGGCAACAAAGAGGATGCCCTCGCGGCCCTCCGGCCCGGCCATATCAGCCTCGGGCACAGGGTCATACGCGTACAGCGGAATGGTCTCCGCACGGATGTCGACACCCGGCTCATGCTCGGCCAGCCAACGGCGGACGTGGGCCGTTTCATCAGTGGATGGATACAGCACCACGTCTGCCTGCTTCCACAGACCGTGTTCAAAATCACGGAAGCGGCGAGTCTCTTCTTCGAGTTCACGATCCGGATGCAGCGCCAGCTGCTGCTGCATGCGCAGGTGATGGATATCGTGCCCGTAGTAGACAACCTTCGCACGGCTGTGCCGGCGTACGCTGCCCACCAGGTCGGCGGAGATATGCGGCCGGTTCAGCACCACCGCATCAAGGTAGTTGCCGTGTTCGGTCAGCCATGCGTCGAAGCGACCGACGTACTCCGAGCCGCACAGCACCTCAACGCCGAGCTGTTGCAGCGGCGGGGTATAGATCGGGTCCTGGTACGCATTGGCGGGCCAGAACGACACCTGGCACCCTTGGCGGACGAGGGTCTCGATCACCTGCCAGGTCGCCCGTGATCCCGCATCGCGGTCCGGCTGCGGTACGTAATGGTCCACGACCAGCACGTGTCGGCGGTTGCGGGAGCGGTCGCGCGCCAGGAACACATCCTGGGCGTTCGGGAACTGTTCGTCGCGCAGCGTGTTTTCCCAGCGTGCCAGGAACTTCTCGCGGTTGATCGCCTGGAACGCCTTCACGCCGGTCGTTTCATCGGTGCCGCTGGACAGACCTTCGTAATGGACGACAACCGATGCCGGCTGGAGATAGACCTTCAATCCCTGTTCGCGGATCCGGAAGGCAAGATCGGTATCTTCATAGTAGGCCGGTACATAGCGCTCATCGAAGCCACCCAGCGTCCGGAACAAGGTCGCCGGCAGCATGATCGACGCACCCGAGACGTAGTCGACTTCCTTCAGGTAGGAATACGCCGATCTGCCGGGAACATCCAGACGGCCGAAATTCCAGGCACTGCCGTCGGCCCAGACAATGCCACCGGCCTCCTGCAGCCGCCCGTCCGGATAGACGAGTTTGGAGCCGACCATGCCGGCGTCCGGATGGGTCCGGAAGACCTGCACCAGTGCGTCCAGCCAGCCAGGCGTCACTTCGGTGTCGTTGTTGAGAAGGTAAATGAACTCGCCCTTGGCCAAGGTCAAGGACTGATTGCATGACAGCAGGAAGCCGAGGTTCGTCGGGTTATCGTGGAACCGCAGGCCCGGAATCCGGGCGAGCTTCTTGATGTCCTGATCGCCGGAAGCATCCTCCAGGACCAGCACCTCGAAGGAAACATCCGCACCGGCACGGGCGATCGATGCGATGCAGGCCAGGCTCTGTTCGTAGTTGCCGTAGGTGGGGATGACGATGCTGACCACCGGCGCCTCGACTGACTCGAAGCGGAGGTCCTGCAGCGCCTGGTCGGGATTCTGGAGAATCTGATCCAGCTTGAGCCCCTCCACCGGAACCACGACAGCGTCCCGGCGACGCATCAAGAACCGCTTGATCGTCGGCACCAAGGGCGCGAGCAGGCGATGCCGTGCCAGGCCAGTGGCACGCAGCGAATTCAACACGGCATCGCTGTCACCCCGCACGACACGGGACAGGAACCGCAGCGGCCGTGTGACTTTCCACGATTTCGACTGCAACAACGTGCTGGTGAATGCCTGCAGCGACGACAACTCACCACGATAGCGCTGCACGACGTCGGCCAGTTCCTGTTCGCGCCGATGATCGGCCGCCAGGTCCGCGGCGGGTGATTCACTGGACACTCCCCCCGCCGAGGCCATCAACAGCCCGATATCAAGGTGATGCTTGTGGAGGTCATCCCGTGCGCTGCCCAAGAGATTGGACAGATCGACTTCCAGCTGGATTTTCGCTTCCCACAACGCCGCGATGGCGCCTTCGAGCCGGCGGGCATGATCGCGCTCGACGCTCAGCACATTCTGCGCGTGCGCCAGGTTACGCTCGAGGACTTCGGCATGATGCTGCTTTTGCTGAAGCTCAATCCCCCGTGAGTTCATCAATTGACGCTGATGTTCGAGCTCGCCTGCGAGGCTCTCGACAGTCTGTCGCTGCTGCTCGAATTCTCCTGCGAGCTTCTCCAACGCGTTCTGCTGCTGTAACAGGTGCCCGTGCAACGACCCGACCTCGGCCTGCTCGCGCTGCACGTGACCGCGCAACGACGCGATCTCCGCATCCTGCGCCTTCGCCCACCGGGCCACTTCATGATGATGGTTGTAAAGATCTTCGCCTTCGGCATACAGCACCGAGGCAGGCAGCACCGGGATCAGCCCACGGTCTGCCGCGGCGATGGCCACGAAGTAGACCGCCGCCGGCATGTGCGCCACGCGCTGCTCCACGCGTTCGCCGGTATCGGCCAACGCCTGGAACACCTGCTGTTCCGGCGCGCCATCCAGGGGCGTGATGGTCGAGCAGACCGCCATGCGGTGACCGGACAGTTCCACCGCCGGGAAGTACTTCTCCAGCAGGGCCTGGAACTCATTGAGATAGAGTTCCTTGACGTGATAATCGTTGTGGTAACCGGCCTGGTCGGAGTAGACCTCCTTGTTCGGCGAGGACATGACCAGAATGCCGTCCGGGCGCAGCACGCGCCGGATCTCGGCCATCATTTCATCCTGCTCCAGCAGGTGCTCGATGGTCTCGAAGGACACCACGACATCCACGCTGTCATCGGCAAGCGGAATGGCCGCTGCCGAACCCTGCAGATACTGCAGGTTGCCAAGCGCGGCATACCGTTCGGCGGCATGATTCACTGCATCGTGGGAAATATCCACGCCGCGCACCGAGCGCGCTTTGGAGGCCAGCATGGCGCTGCCATAGCCTTCGCCACTGGCGACATCGAGCACGTCCTTGCCTTCCACCAGCGGCAGGCACCACGCATAGCGATGCAGGTGCTCCTGCCTGATCACGCCGTGCTCAGTGGGCACAAAGCGCTCGCCGGTAAACTCGATCATCGCGACTCCTTGGAAACTTCAATGGACAGCATCGGCAACCCGATCAGGCCGAACCGCATGGTTTCATCCAGCGCGCGAAACTCCAGCGCGTCGTGGATCCAATGCTGCTGTGTATGGTCGTGCTGGTCGCCGGAGGCCACGGCAACATCGACCATGTAGGAACCGGACGGCATGATCGGCATCCGGAAGACGAATGCCCCTACCACGGTCTCGCCTGCCTCGCCGGACACGGGCGCGTCCTTGCAGGCGAAGTAACTGTTGTCACCGAACAGGCGCTGGCCCAGTCGGTCCTTCACGTAGAAGCCGACGATCAGGTTGTCCAGGGTTTCGCGCAGGGCGACCCGCACCTCCAGGCGCACCAGCTCGCCTCCTTCCAGGATCGACAGCGGCGTGCCTTCGGCATCGGTCATGCGCACATCGACAATGCGCGCACCGTCCGCGCCGAACTCCTGCCCGACATTGTCCGGATCGAACTCGAACAACGCGATGCGATTCTGCACGCCCGCTTCATTGAAGGCGTCCTGGCGGAAATCGGCATGATCGGTCGACAACCGGCGGGGCTTCTTCTTCGCCGCCACGACGATGTCTTCGGACCCTGCCTCGCGCCGGCCGACGACGTGCTGTTCGGTCATGTAGGCCTCGACCACCTCCTGCGAGGTCCCGGCCAGGCGCATCTTGCCGTTCTCCAGCCATACCGCGTTCTCGCAGAGGTTGGTGACGGCCGCGGCATCGTGGCTCACGAACAGCAGGGTGCCGTGTTTCTGGAACTCGCGCAGGAAGCGCATGCACTTCTGCGAGAAGAACGCATCACCGACCGCAAGCGCCTCATCGATGATCAGGATGTCCGCATCCACGTGGGCGATCACCGCGAACGCCAGGCGCACGGACATGCCACTGGAGTAACTGCGCACCGGCTGATCGATGAACTCGCCGATGTCGGCGAACGCCAGGATGCTCTGCATCCGCTGCTCGATCTGATCGCGTCGCAGCCCAAGGATGGTCGCGTTGAGCAGCACGTTCTCACGCCCGGTGAATTCCGGGTTGAAGCCGCTGCCCAGTTCCAGCAGGGCGGCGACCCGTCCCTTCACCGAAATATGGCCTTCGGTGGGGTTCAAGGTGCCGGCGATCATCTGCAGCAGGGTCGACTTGCCCGACCCGTTGCGGCCAACGATACCCACGGTCTGGCCGCGGCGGATCGAGAAGCTGACGCCGCGCAGCGCCCAGAAGTCCTTGTAGAACGACTTGCGCTTGCCGGCCAGCGCCTGCCACAGGCGATGCGAGGGCCGCTCGTACATGTGGTACGCCTTGCCGACGCCCTGGACCTCGATGACGGTTTCTGCCGCAGTGACTTCAGAGGACATCGGCAAACCCCACGCGCAGCTTGGTGAAAATGCGATGTCCGATGAATGCGACCACGCACGCGATCACCGTGTAGATCGCCAGTCCTGTCCAATCCGGCAGGCGGCCCCAGATCACCACTTCACGCACCTGGTTGATGATGAAGGTCAGTGGATTCAGTTCAAACACGATGCGATAACTCTCCGGCACCGATTCCACCGGAATGATCGCCGAGGAAAGGAACAACATGGCGGTTGCGACGACGCCGGCAATCTGCCCGATGTCGCGCAGGTACACGCCCAGCGCTGATACCGCCCAGCCGACGCCAACGGTCAGGATCACCAAGGGCGCCAGCACCAGCGGCAACAGCAGCGCAGTGGCGTGGATATTGCCTTTCAGGCACAGATACAGAATCAGCAATACCACCATGTTCATGGCGAGGTGGAACAGCGCGGAGAACGTCATGCTCCACACCAGGATATCCAGCGGGAACACCACGCGTTTCACATAACCGGTATTGCCGACGATCAACTGCGGCGCGCGGATGAAGCACTCGGCAAAAAACCCATGGACGGTCAAGCCGGCAAACAGGATCAGCGCGAAATCAGTCGTCGAACCACTCGAGCCTGGCCAGCGCCCCTTCATCACGAAGCCGAACGCCAGCGTGTAGACCAGCAACATCAGGAACGGACTGATCAACGACCACAACAGGCCGAAGCTCGCGCCACGATACCGGCCCAGCACTTCACGCTGGGTCAGTTCGTAGGCAAGCGAGCGGTTCTTTCCGAATACCGACAGGATGCCCATCTCAAGCGGCCTCGGTACCCAGCGCCCGCTCCAGATCCACCTGCAGATCCCCCAACTCCTCAACCCCCACGCTCAGCCGCACCAGCGCATCGCTGATGCCCAGCTTCTCGCGGCGCTCGACCGGGATCGAGGCATGCGTCATCACCGCAGGATGGTTGACCAGGCTTTCCACGCCCCCCAGCGACTCGGCCAGGGTGAACAGTTCGGTCTTCTCGCAGAAACGCTTGGCCGCCTCGAAACCGCCCTTGAGCACGATCGAAACAATGCCGCCGTAGCCATTCATCTGGCGGGTCGCCAGTTCATGCTGCGGGTGCGAGGTCAGGCCAGGGTAGATGACCTTCTCGACGGCCGGGTGCTTTTCCAGCCACTGGGCCAGGGCCAGCGCGTTGGCGCAGTGTGCCTTCATGCGCAGCGGCAGGGTCTTCAGGCCGCGCAGGGCCAGGAAGCTGTCGAACGGCCCCTGCACGGCGCCGATGGAGTTCTGCAGGAAGGCCATCTGCTCGGCCAGTTCGGCGTTGTCACCGACCACCACCATGCCGCCGACCATGTCCGAGTGCCCGTTGAGGTACTTGGTGGCCGAGTGCAGGACCAGGTCCGCGCCCTGCTCCAGCGGGCGCTGCAGCATCGGCGAGGCGAAGGTGTTGTCGACCACCACCAGCAGGTTGTGGCGCTTGGCGATCGCAGCGACTGCGGCGATGTCCACGATCTTCAGCATCGGGTTGGTCGGGGTCTCGATCCAGACCATCTTCGTCTGCGGGGTGATCGAGGCCTCGAACGCGGCCAGGTCGGTCAGGTCGACGAAGCTGAACTGCAGGCCGGCGGTGCGCTTACGCACGCGCTCGAACAGGCGGAAGGTGCCGCCATAGATGTCGTCCATCGCCACCACGTGGCTGCCGGCATCCAGCAGCTCCATCACCGTGGAGCTGGCGGCCATGCCCGAGGCGAACGCGTAACCGCGGCTACCGCCTTCCAGGGAGGCCACGCAACGCTCGTAGGCGAAGCGGGTGGGATTGTGGGTACGCGAGTACTCGAAGCCCTGGTGCTCGCCGGGGCTGGACTGGGCGTAGGTGGAGGTCGCATAGATCGGCGGCATCACCGCGCCGGTGCTCGGATCCGGCGATTGGCCGCCGTGGATGGCCAGGGTAGCCAGGGCGAGCGAACGGTCGCCGTGCCCGGAAGAAGCGTGATCGGACATGTTGTTTCCCAGCAAGAGGAGCCCCCATGGGGGGCCCCGCAAAAGGAGCGGAAGTCTATCAGCGGTGGCTTAATCGGCCGTTGACGCGGATAAACATGGGTTCATTGCGACACAGACGCTTACTGTACGCGCCGGCGCAGGTAGTTCAGCAGGTCGATGCGGGTGATCAGGCCGAGGAAGTTGGCGCCATCCATGACGATGGCGACCTGGCCACGGTCGAACACCGGCAGCAGGGCCTCGATCGGGGATTTCACGTCCAGGCGGTCCAGCTTGCTGACCATCGCGGTGGCGACCGGGTCGCGGAAGCGGGCTTCGTCGCCGTACACATGCAGCAGGACGTCGCTTTCATCCACGATGCCGACCAGCTGGTCGCCGTCCATCACCGGCAGCTGCGACACGTCGTACAGCTTCATGCGCTGGTAGGCGGTGGTGAGCAGGTCGTTCGGGCCGATCACGACAGTATCGCGCTGGCCGTACGGGCGCAGGATCAGGTCGCGCAGGTCGCCGCTCTGCGGGCGCTCCAGGAAGCCGTTGTCCAGCATCCAGTAGTCGTTGTACATCTTGGACAGGTACTTGTTGCCGGTGTCGCAGACCAGCACCAGCACCTTCTTCGGGGTGGTCTGCTCTTTGCAGTACTTCAGCGCCGCGGCCAGCAGGGTACCGGTGGACGAGCCGCCGAGGATGCCTTCCTTGCCCAGCAGCTCGCGCGCGGTATGGAAGCTCTCGGCATCGCTGATCGCGTAGGCCTTGGTGACGCGGCTGAAATCGGCGATCGAGGGCAGGAAGTCCTCGCCGATGCCTTCCACCAGCCAGCTGCCCGACTTGTCGTTGAGCACGCCGTCATTGATGTACTCGGCGAGGATCGAGCCGACCGGGTCGGCCAGGACCAGTTCGGTCTTCGGCGAGAGGGTGGAGAAGGCGCGCGACAGGCCGGTCATGGTGCCGGAGCTGCCACAGCCGAACACGATCGCGTCCAGGTCGCCGTCCATCTGCGCCAGGATTTCCGGGCCGGTGCCGAACTCATGCGCGGCCGGGTTGTCCGGATTGCCGAACTGGTTGATGAAGTACGCGCCGGGGGTTTCCTCGGCCACGCGCTTGGCCATGTCCTGGTAGTACTCGGGGTGCCCCTTGGCCACATCCGAACGGGTCAGGCGCACTTCGGCGCCCATCGCCTTGAGGTTGAAGATCTTCTCGCGGCTCATCTTGTCCGGCACGACCAGGATCAGCTTGTAGCCCTTCTGCTGGGCGACCAGCGCCAGGCCCAGGCCGGTGTTGCCGGCGGTGCCCTCGACCAGGGTCGCGCCCGGCTTGAGGTCGCCACGCTGCTCGGCGGCTTCGATCATCGACAGGCCGATGCGGTCCTTGATCGATCCTCCGGGATTGGCACTCTCGAGCTTCAGGTAAAGCTCGCAGACACCGGTATCCAGGCGCTGGGCCTTGACGATCGGGGTCTGGCCAATGAGTTCGAGTACGGAGGAGTGGATTGCCATCGGATCACATCGATTCGCGCCGCAATGCGGCCGGACCGGTGATTATCCGACGGTTGGCGGCGAAAGTCAGGTTGCCGCGTTCATCAAGCGGCGCGGACGGCACCGGTCGACGAGGAGACCGGAACCGCCCGCGACGTAGGGCAGCAAGGGGGGTCAGTGCACGGGGGAGGCGTACATCCGTTCCAGTTTCTGCTTGGCCAGCAGCTTTTCACGCTTCATCTGTCCCAGGGTGAGGCTGTCTATCGGAAGCACACCCAGCTCGGCATCCATGCACTTCTTGTTCAACTTCTGGTGCCGTTCGTAGAGCGCCTTGAATTCAGGATCCTGCTTGCGCCGTGCGTCGATATCGCTCTGGGGCTGACCTTCAAACATGATGAACCTCCTATCGCTTCTGCAGAAACAAGAACGCCCCGGCCTGACGGCACGGGGCGCTGCTTGGGGCGGAGTGCCGGACAACCCTGACCTGCGAACCCGCAGCGGCGGCCAGTAGAGACTGGACCTCGGACTGCTGTGATTCGTGGCGCTGGTGCATTGCCGGCCCTCCTATCGTCCGGGACGCGGAAGGCGACCCGGACAACTGACCCTACGCTTGCTTCGGGGCCGGTTCAACCCTTTCAAACGATATCGTCGACCCCGCCTAAGCGGGGTTCAGGCTGAACGCGCAGAACAACGAAAATTAAACAAAAACAACCAGTTGCGTCATGACCCCCGCGCATGACGCAGCACCGGTCCGGCATCAGGGCGCGATGATGACCTCGGCCGAGCGGGCCTTGGTCGCGGCGGCCTTCTTGCCGCTGACCTGCAGCCGGCTGGCACTGACACCAGCCGCCACGAGCGCATCGCGCAGGGCCTCGGCGCGCTGCTGGCCGACACCGGCCGCGGCGTCGTATGCCTCGATCCGGACCCGGCCCTTCTTGCCGATGTTCAGGTACTCGGCCAAGGCCTTGGCCTGGCCCTTGGCACCGCCGGACAGGCTGCCCTTGCCCGCCGCGAAAGCATCGCCGTTGAAGGTGAACACTTCGCCGCGGCTGTCGAACTTGGAGCCCGGCAGCTTGCTGCCCGCCACCAGCTCGGCTTCCTCACGGGCCAGCTTGGCCGCGTTCTGCTGGGCGGCGCTCAGTCGCGCGGTCTGCTTGCCAGCCACGCTGGTCAGCGCGGTTTCGGCATCCTGGCGGGCCAGCGCTTCCTGCTCGGCCGCCTGGCGCAGGCGCTCGCTTTCCTCGGCCTGGATCTGGGCCTGCACGCGCAGGCGCTCGGCTTCCTGGCGGGCACGCTGGGCATCGCGGCGGCTGGCTTCGATCAGCAGCTCGCTGCGGGTACGTTCAAGCTGATCCACCTCACGCTGGGCCAGCGCGGCACGGACACTGGTCTCGGCGATCTCGACCCGGCGCTCGGCCAGGTAACGGGCCTGGTCCTGGTCGCGGCGCTTGGCCTTGGCCAGATCGGCCACGGCCTGCTGGGCCTGCAAGCGCTCGAAGGCGGCCAGCTGGGCCGCATCCGGGTTGGACTGGATCGCCATCAGACGCTGGGTCAGCTGGGCCACGGCCGGGTCATCGGCGGCCTGGACCATCAGCGGCAGGCTGAGGCTGGCGGCCAGCAGCAGGCAGGGCATGCGCATCTTGGTGGACATCATCAGCGGTCTTCCCCGGTGGCCAACTGGCGCTGCAGCTGGCTGACTTCATTGCGGCGCAGCTGCAGCTGCGCGGTGGCGGTGGCTTCTTCGCTGCGGGCGCGGGCCAGGTCGGCATCGACCGTGGCGCGAACGGCCAGTATCGGCGCGTTCTTGCGCTCGCGGCGGTCGCCAGCGGCACGCTGGGCCTGCTCCAGACCCTGGCGGGCCACGGCGATCAGGTCCGGGGCGTACTGGTCGGCATCGGCCTGGGTGGCCTTGTCGACCGCCTGCTGGGCCTGCATCAGCTCCAGGGCGCCATCCTGCGCTTGTGCGGCACCAGAGAGCGCGAATGCGCACACCGTCACATACAGGGCCCGTCGTATTTGTGCGAAGCTAGGTTTCATTGGGGGTGCCGTCGCCAGAAGTTGTGTGCACGGCCATTGTCGGAAGCCTGCGGTGCGCTTGCAATGGCAAGCCGCTGATTGTTGGGGAAACATTTCGCATGGATATCGGCTATTTCCTGAAGCTGATGACCGAAAAGAACGCGTCGGACATGTTCTTGACGACCGGAGCACCGGTATACATCAAGATCGAGGGGAAACTCTATCCGCTGGGCAATACCGGGCTGCCGCCCGGGATGGTCAAGAAGATCGCCTACTCGTTGATGGATGAAGGCCAGGCCCCGCAGTTCGAGCGCGAGCTCGAGCTCAACATGGCCATTGCCCTGCCCGATGCCGGGCGCTTCCGCGTCAACGTGTTCAAGCAGCGCGGCGAGGTCGGCATGGTGATCCGTGCGATCCGCAGCAAGATCCCCAGCATCGAAGAGCTCAACCTGCCGCAGGTGCTCAAGGACGTCATCATGACGCCACGCGGGCTGGTGCTGGTGGTCGGCTCGACCGGCTCGGGCAAGTCCACCTCGCTGGCCTCGATGATCGACCACCGCAACAGCACCACGACCGGGCACATCCTCACCATCGAGGACCCGATCGAGTACCTGCACAAGCACAAGATGTCGATCGTGAACCAGCGCGAGGTCGGGCTCGACACGCACACCTTCCACGACGCGTTGAAGAACGCGATGCGCGAAGCGCCCGATGTCATCCTGATCGGCGAAATCCTGGATGCGGAAACGATGGAAGCGGCCATCGCCTTCGCCGAAACCGGGCACCTGTGCCTGGCTACCCTGCACTCCAACAACGCCGACCAGACCATCGAGCGCATCCTCAACTTCTTCCCTGAGAGTGCACATCGCAACGTGCTGATGAACCTCTCGCTGAACCTGCGCGCGGTGGTCTCCCAGCGCCTGGTCAAGGGCAAGGACGGGCGCCGCCTGCCGGCCACCGAAGTGCTGATCAATACGCCGATGATCCGCGACCTGCTGCGCCGCGGCCAGGTGCACGAGATCAAGGCGGCGATGGAAGCCTCGCTGGAAGAAGGCATGGAGAGCTTCGACCAGTGCCTGTTCCGGATGGCCAAGAACGGCATCATCGAGCAGGAGGAAGCGCTGCGCGCGGCCGATTCGCGCGATGGCCTGGCGTTGAAGTTCCGGCTGTCCGAAGGCGGCAGCGGCGAGCACGATCCGTACGCGGATTTCTCGGCCAACAGCGCACCGGCGTCGATCACCCACGGGTTCTGACGGGAAAGCCCCCACCGTTGGCGGGGGCAATGGGCCAGGCGCATCGACCAACAGTCGATGCCTACCCGTCACCCTGCGTCGATCTGATGCTCGGGCCGCGCCGCGTCGAAGGCCGGCAGCGCCAGGCACGCCGCCTCGATCCGCTGCAGGGTCGGGTACGGCGCCAGCGCCAGGCCGAACCGGTGCGCGTTGTACAGCTGCGGCACCAGGCAGGCATCGGCCAGCCCGGGCTGGTCGCCATGGCAGAACGTACCCGTCGCCAGATGATCGGCCAGCAGCGTTTCCATCGCCGCCAAGCCCTCCGCCATCCAGTGCAGCGTCCACGCCGTGCGCGCCTCGGCGCTTGCCTGCAGCGTGCGCTCCAGATACTGCATCACCCGCAGGTTGTTGAGCGGGTGGAGGTCGCAGGCCACCAGTTGGGCCAGCGCACGCACGCGCGCCCTGCCCTCGGCGTCGCTGGGCAGCAACGGCGTGGCCGGGAACACCTCGTCGAGGTACTCCAGGATCGCCATCGACTGCTGCAGGACCCGGCCGCCATGGCGCAGGGTCGGCACCAGTTCCTGCGGGTTGAGCGCGGCATAGGCCACGCTGTGCTGCTCACCGCCCTCGCGGACCAGGTGCACCGGGGTGATCCGGTGCGGAAGGCCCTTGAGGTTCAGCCCGATACGCACGCGGTAGGCCGCGCTGGACCGCCAGTAACTGAAGAGTTCGATCGGTTCCATGACGGTCTCCGCCTCCGCGCTCAGGGCTTGGCCGCCTGCTCGATGCGCTGCTCGATCGCACCGAAGATGCTGTCGCCGGCCGCATCGAACATCTCGATCCGCACCACGTCGCCGAAGGACATGAAGGGCGTGCTCGGCTTGCCGTCGCGCAGGGTTTCCACGGTGCGCTGTTCGGCGAAGCAGGAGGCGCCCTTGCTGGTGTCTTCGTTGGCGATGGTGCCCGAGCCGACGATCGCACCGGCGCCCAGCGGGCGGGTCTTGGCCGCGTGCGCGACCAGCTGGGCGAAGTTGAACTGCATGTCCACGCCCGCTTCCGGCGCGCCAAACCAGGTGCCATTGATGTGGGTGACCAGCGGCAGGTGGACCTTGCTGTCCTGCCACGCCTCGCCGAGTTCATCGGGGGTGACGAACACCGGCGACAGCGCCGAGCGCGGCTTGGACTGCAGGAAGCCGAAGCCCTTGGCCAATTCGCCCGGGATCAGGTTGCGCAGCGAGACATCGTTGACCAGGCCGATCAGCTGGATATGGCCGGCAGCCTGCTCGGGCGTCACCGCCATCGGCACGTCGTCGGTGATCACCACCAGCTCGGCTTCCAGGTCGATCCCGTATTCCTCGCTGACCACCTTGACCGCATCGCGCGGGCCATAAAAGCCGGCACTGGTGGCCTGGTACATCAGTGGATCGGTGTAGAAGCTTTCCGGCACCTCGGCGCCACGGGCGCGGCGCACGCGGGCCACGTGCGGCAGGTAGGCGCTGCCGTCGACGAACTCGTAGGAACGCGGCAGCGGGGCGGCCAGCGCCTGCAGGTCGATATCGAACACGCCGTCGGCGTCGCCGTCGTTCAGCGATTCGTACAGGGCGTTCAGTCGCGGCGCCAGGTGGCTCCAGTCTTCCAGGGCCTGCTGCAGGGTCGCGGCGATGCCGGTGGCGCGCACGCCCTGGCGCAGATCGCGCGAGACCACGATCAGGGTGCCGTCGCGGCCGCCTTCCTTCAAAGAACCAAGCTTCATGGGTGGGTATCCGGGATCGCGAAAATAGGTTTCAAGTGTAATCAAATGGTTGACGGGCCTACCAGCTGCACCGCCGCATCGCCTTACCGTAATGCATTGCCTACGCGCAGGAGCAGCCACGCATGGCGTGGCTCTACCGTTCCGCCCCCCTCCTCCCAAGCTGAACAGGGGGGTTTGGTATGGGTCTCAAACATCCGTTAGACTATCCGGGTCTGCAGCGGCCGTCCGTTTCCCTTCGGGATCGCCGGCGATATGGATCAAACGATCCGTCGCCCGCCCCCACTCCGACGCCATTCGTCATGCATTCCAGTCTGCGCACCGCGTCGACTGCACCCAATTCTCGCAGCGCGGTTTACGGGAACGCTCCGAGTCAGCCGATCACATTGATCTGCCTCGCGTCCGGCCATTCGGCCTGGCGTTACTTTGTCTTTGGAGCTTCCACCCGATGTCTTTTGAATCCTTGGGCCTTGCCCCGTTCCTGCTGCGCGCGTTGGCCGAGCAGGGCTACGAAACCCCCACCCCGATCCAGGAGCAGGCCATCCCGCTCGCCCTGGAAGGCCGCGACCTGCTGGCCGGCGCACAGACCGGTACCGGCAAGACCGCCGCGTTCGGCCTGCCGCTGCTGCAGCACCTGGGCACCAACCCGCAGGCCGTCGATGGCCCGCGCCGCCCGCGTGCGCTGGTGCTGACCCCGACCCGCGAGCTGGCCACCCAGGTGCATGACAGCCTGCGCGGCTACAGCAAGTACCTGCGCATCCCGAGCGCCTGCATCTACGGCGGCGTCGGCATGGGCAACCAGTTCGACGTGCTGCGCCGTGGCGTGGACCTGCTGGTCGCCTGCCCGGGCCGCCTGATCGATCACATCGAGCGCCGCAGCGTCGACCTTTCCGGCATCGAAATCCTGGTGCTGGACGAAGCCGACCGCATGCTCGACATGGGCTTCCTGCCGTCGATCAAGAAGATCCTCGCCAAGCTGCCGCGCCAGAACCGCCAGACCCTGCTGTTCTCGGCGACCTTCGAAGAGAGCATCAAGCAGCTGGCGCTGGAGTTCATGCGCAACCCGGAGCAGATCCAGGTCACGCCGAAGAACACCGTTGCCGAGAACATCAGCCACCGCGTGCACCCGGTCGATGGCCCGCGCAAGCGCGAGCTGCTGCTGCACCTGCTGGCCCAGGACAGCCGTGAGCAGACCCTGGTGTTCGGCCGAACCAAGCACGGCTGCGACAAGCTGGCCATGTTCCTGGACAAGTCCGGCATCAAGACCGCGGCGATCCACGGCAACAAGAGCCAGGGCCAGCGCCTGCGTGCGCTGGGTGATTTCAAGGCCGGCCGCGTGACCGTGCTGGTGGCCACCGATATCGCCGCGCGCGGCATCGACATCAACGAGCTGCCGAAGGTCATCAACTATGACCTGCCGATGGTGGCCGAGGATTACGTGCACCGCATCGGCCGTACCGGTCGTAACGGCTCGACCGGCCAGGCGATCTCGCTGGTGGCGCAGGACGAAGCCAAGCTGCTGCGCCAGATCGTGCGCCTGCTCGACAAGGACATGGACATCCGCGACGTGCCGGGCTTCGAGCCGCAGACCCCGATCCGCTGGGGCAACAGCGCGCCGGGCAAGGCCGAACTGCCGGGTGGCGATCGCTCGCCGCGCAAGCATGCACGTCGCCCGCACGCCGAGGCCCCGCGCCACGCCCATGCCGGCCCGAAGAAAGCCGGTGGCGGTCAGCGTGATGGCGCCGGCCGCGGTGCACCGCGCGGTGGCCAGCCGCAGGGCCAGCGCCGTGGCGGTGGCAATGCCGGCGGTGGCCGCAGCCAGGGTGGCGGTGGCGGTCGCGCCAGCTGATTCCTTCGGGCATCGCTGAAACGTAGAAAGGGCGACGCATCTGCGTCGCCCTTTTTTTGTTTGTCTGGCGCCGGCCAGCGGCCGGCACTACCGGCCCGGCCGTTGGCGCCTGTACGGCTGTGGCTCGGCGCCCCGACTCAGAAGCTGTAGGCCACCGTGATCCGTGCATTGCGGCCCGGCTCGCTGTAGCGGCCGATGCCCTCATCGTTGACGTAGCCGTAGAGCGTGTTGCTGCCCTTGTTGACGTTGCGCACGCGCTGCCAGAGGTAGTACGTCTCGTTGGTCAGGTTGTAGAGGCCAGCGCTGAGCTTCCACTGCGGGGTGACGTTCCAGGTGCCATACAGATCCAGCACGGTGTAGCCATCGGCCTTGTCGACGAAGGCCGGCGTGGTGACCTTGCCGGTGGCGTCGGTGGTGTAGGCGTCCTTGGTCTTCTTGGCCACGGCATGGGTCACGCTGGCGGTGAGGTTCCACACCGGCGAGGGGGCATAGCGCACGCCGAGCACGGCGCTGGCCGGCACGATGCTCTCCAGCGGATCGCCATTGCGCTTCTCGCCTTTGGCGTAGGACGCGGCCAGTCGCGAGGACCACGCATCACTGATCTGCCAGCGGCCCTCGAGCTCCGCGCCCTTGACCGTCACTTCGCCCGCGTTGGTCGGCATCGTGTAGTTGCGCGAGTACAGCACCGGACCGGTCGCCGTCGTGCGGAAACCACCTGGTACCGACTGGACCAGGTTGGTGTACTCGATGAAGTTCTCGTAGCGGTCGCGGAACACCGACAGGCCCAGCTGCGCGCGGTCCGTGCTCCAGCGGTAGCCGAACTCGAGGTTCAGGCTCTTTTCCGCCTCCAGGTCCGGATTGGACACGGTGTCGTTGAGCAGCAGCGGCTGGCCGTTCTGCGCGTTGATCACCTGGGTGGCGCTGGTCGGCGAGTACATGTCCGCCACAGTGGGCGCACGGAAGCCACGACCCACCTGGGCCCACAGCGCGTGATCGGGCAGGAAGCGGTATTCCGCGCCCAGCTGCCAGCTCGGCGAGGCGAAGCTCACATCACGCACGGTGCCGGTGCGGTCCACGAAGGTGGCATCCACCTGCGGCGCGTAATCGTAACGGTCGTAGCGCGCTCCCGCGCTGAGGGTCAGGCGTTCGTCGAGCAGCTGCACGCTGTCGCGCAGGTACAGGTTCCAGGCGGTGACGTCGGTCTTGGGCACCTGGCGCGGATCGATCTCCACCGAGGCCACGGCACCAGCGGCATTCCAGCGCGTGTCGACGGCAGTGAAATCAATGTCGCGCTGCTGCCAGGCCAGGCCGTAGACCACGTCGTGGCGTGCGCCTGCGGTGGCAAACACCTTGCTGAAATCGGCCGCGGCACGGTCCAGGGTCTGCTTGGTGGAGCGGTTCTCGCTGCGCAGGCACGGCGTGGCGCCGCCCGGGCAGCCGCTGCCGGCCACGATGGTGGTGATGCCACGGCTGTCGGTGACCTGCCGGTCCACCTGCGCATCCAGGGTATCGAACAGCGCGTTGTCGGCCCGCCACTGGTAGTTCACCCCGTAGCGGTCACGGTCGTTGGTGTCATGGCCTTTGCGCGACAGGTAACCCGGTGCATAGACACGCGACAGGTTGTCCACGTCGTTGGTGGCGCGGCCACGCTCGTACAGGAAGCCCAGCGTATTGGCCTCGTCGAGCTGCAGGTCGAGCTTGCCGAGCAGGTTGTCGCGGGTGCTGTCGACCGGATCGGGGGTACGGCGACCGACCCCGATGCGATCGTTCGTGGTGTCGTACCACGACTCGGATTCATGGCCTTCGCGACGGGTGTAGACCAGCATCGATTCGACGAAGCCGGTGCGGTTGGCGACGGTCAGCGTGCCCATGGTTTCGTCGTTGGCGCCGGAGTACCCCGCCTTGAATCCAAGGTGGGTATCGTTGCCGCTCGCCTTGAGATAGTCGGCCGGGTCCTTGGTGGTGAACACCACCGCGCCGCCCAGTGCGCCGCTGCCGGCGCTGATCGAATCGGCGCCCTTGATCACGGCCAGGCTCTTGAGCGTATCGATGTCCACATCGCCGCGGCCACCGCGGAAGAACTCATAGGAACGCGCGGTTTCCACCGATTCGCCCAGGCTCAGGCCATCGACGGTGATCGCCACGCGGTCGCTTTCCAGACCACGGATGTTGAAGCCGTTATCGCCGAAACGGCCCATGTCCACGATGCTGACACCGGGGATGTAGCGGATCGCCTCTTCCATCGTATTGGCCATCTCGCTGTCGAGATCGGCCGAAGTGAGCACGGTGACGTTCTGGTTGGCCGAGCGCGTTTTCTTGGCGCGCTCAGCCTGCACACGCACGGTATCGAGCGTGCTGGCATCGTTGACGGTTTCAGCGTGCACGGTGACGGACAGGCCGGCGGCAACCGCCATGGCCAGCAGGGTGAGGGACGACTTCATGATCAAGCTCCGCAGGAGAGGTAGGGAATGGCGTGAACGCCGCGGTTGGCGGCGGGCCGTTCCTGGCTGCGGCGATCAGTGGATCGAGCGGGGCTGGGAGGCACAAGGACGCGCGGGGAATCGCGCGCCGGAATCATCGTTGGCTGATACGTGGGACGTGCACGGCACGTCCGGGCCGCTAGCGGTTGCCGTTGGCCGAGTGCGCGCCGGCGACCGGCTCCGGATCGCGCGCATCGACGACGCCATCACCGTTGCTGTCGGCACGGTCGAACATGCGCTTGCCCGAGAGCTGGTACTCGGCGAACGTCATGTGGCCATCGGCGTCCTTGTCCAGCGAGGCGAAGCGCACGCGGGCCTGGCGCTCGGCATCGGCACGGACACGCTGGCGCTGGTGGTCCAGGCGGCCGTCAAACTCGGCGGTGTACTCGGCTAGCGACAGCGTGCCGTCGCCGTCGGTATCGGTGGCGGCGAAGCTCGCTGCACGCACTGCATCGAACTCTGCGCGATCGACCGCGCCGTCCTTGTTGCGGTCGTACAGTTCCAGCATGCCGTTGGCGGTATGCGACGTCGGCATCTTCAACGGATCGCGCGAAGACGCCCCGGCCGTCTCCTGCGTGGCGTTCTGGGATGTTTTCGTAGCTGGCCCAGGTACGTTCGCCGGCGGCATCGTACTCGGCACGGCTGATCGCGCCGTTGTTGTCGCGGTCCAACGCTTTGAAGCGGGTGTCGGTCTGGCGCAGGTGGCCGGCGCGTGCGTCGGCCAGACGCACGTCGAAGCGCTGCAGGTACTCGTCGACGTATTCCTGTTCGTCGACATGACCGTCGTGGTTGCGGTCGGTCTGGGCATAACGCTGTTTGCGGAAGGCCTCGAACTGGGCCCAGCTGACGCTGTCGGTGCCGTTGGTGGCGAACTGTGCGAGGAAGGCGGCGGCGGTCGGCGAGGCGGTGGCGGTCTTGCTGGCCGGCTGCGCGAGGACGGCCGGGGCCAGCACCAGGGCCATCAGGGCAGCGGTGAGCGGGACGATCTTCATGGTGGTTCCCCTGGAGAAAGGACGGTGACGGTTCGAGGACGCGGATGCGCAACCCGGGAGGGGTTGGCGTGGATCGGCGCGACGGTACCGGTGACGCTCATGTCCAGCGTGAGCGGGCGCCATCCTATTCTTATTGCGAATGATTCGCAATACGAAATTTTCACGGGGGCTGTGATGGGGCGGAATGAACACAGCCGACGGGGAGTCGGCTGTGTGCGTGGGGGGGGCGGGAGCCGGCCGGCGGCCGGCACTACCCGTGGGCGTGTCAGCCGCGCGGCTTGGTCGGGTTGAGCTGGTTGCCGAAGAAGATCGCGTTCAACAGCAGGCGCTCGGTGCCATGCCAGTACTTGCGGTGCGCCGGATCATCGGCGAACAGCACCACATTGCCCTGCCCCTGCGGCGAGACCACCAGCCACGCGGCACCGGCGACGCGGCTGCGGTTTCGCTCGGAAAGGTACCCGTTGACCTTCGGCGCCTCGTCGATGCGCACCACGGTAGAGAACGGGTTGCGGCTGGGCTGGAAGCTCAGGCCGTTTTCCTTGTTCACCGCCAGCTGCCGACGCGGTACGCCGAAGCCCAGCGGATGGGTGTTGTCCACGTCCGCGCTGAGGATGTTGCCGCTCACCCGCTCGATCGCCGCGATGTCGCGCTGGTCACCGAACGCGCGCCGCGCTGCGTCCGGCGCCTTCTCCTCCGGCCCCAGCACTTCGTCGCTGAGCTTCTGCTCGATCGCCCAGCGCGCGGCCGTGCCGTAGGTGATCAGCGAGCCACCGGCATTGATCCAGCGCTTGAGCGCCGCCACGGCGGTGGCGTCCACGCCGGCATAGGTACCGCCGGCCAGGACAATGGTGGTGTAGCGGTCCAGGGTGATCTTGCCCAACTGGGCCGGGTCGATCTTGCTGGCCGGCAACTGCAGGTGCTGATCCAGCAGGAACCACGCCGAGCCGATCTCGGTGGCGCTGACGCCCTCGCCCATCACCAGCGCCACCGCCGGCTTGCGCAGTGCCTTGACGCTGTCACTGCCCAGATCGATGCCACCGCGGCTCTGCCCGCTGGACAGCGCCTGGATGTGCACGCCACTGCTGCGTGCGACCGCATCGACCGCGGCAAGCAGCTCGGCACCGGCCAGCGGCTGGCCCGCGACCGGCACCACCACGCTGCCATAGCCGAATGACTGCTCGCCCTGCGCGGTGGCCGCGGTGAACGGCTGGAAGGCTGCGCGGGTCACCACGCCCTTGGCCTGCAGCGCATACAGCGCGCGGCTGGCGTTGTAATCGCGCCAATCGAATACGTAGGCGTAGCCCGCCTGGCCGCCAACCACGCCACCGTTGGCGGCCGGTACGCTGGCCACGCGCTCGCCACCGGCAATCCGGCTGCGGCTTGCGGCGAAGGCGATACCGTAGGCCGGCGCGATCGCATAGGAGGTGCTGCCGTAGAACACATCGCCCTTGATCGGCGGGGTGTCGGCGAAGATCGAATGCACGAGGCGGAACTGCGGCTGCGCGGCCTGGACGACGTACGCGCTGCCCGGCTCGAAGCGCAGCCCATCCACGGTGATCGGGGCGCTCAACGCCTGCACCGTGATCTGGTGTTGCAGCAGCAGATCCAGCAGCCGCTGGGTCAGGCCCGGATCAGCCGCGTCGCCGAACACGAAGGACTTCACCGGCTGCTGGTTGGCCTGCTTCAGCGCGGACTGGAAGAAGTCCTTCTGCAGCTTCAGCAGCCCGTCGCGTTCGGTCACTGCGCCGCGCACCGTGCCCAGTCCGGTCGCCACCTGGTTGCGGATGGTGAAGCCGAAGGTCAGCAGGCCGTTGACCGATTCCTGCACGCGGCCGCGCGAGCTGGCCTGCTCCACGGTCACGCCGACCGCACCGTGGAAGTCCGGGTAGGTCGAGCCATACACCGGCGAGAAGTTGTCGAAGTTCTCCCCGGTGTAATACAGCGAGCCCAGTGCATCCAGCGATTGGGCGTGGTACTTGGCCAGGGTCTTGTTGAAGTCATACGACGCCGCCGGAATCAGCGGGCTGTGCATGCTCGCCGGTGACGGTTCGAAGTAGTAGGTGCTGTCCTTGCCCATCTCGTGGAAGTCGATCTGGACGTTGGGATACCACTGGTGGAAATAGGCGATCTTCGGCCGCGTGTCCTGCTGGGTCAGCGCCAGCCAGTCGCGGTTGAGATCGGTGAAGTAGTGATTGGTGCGGCCCTGCGGGAACGGTTCGACATGTTCCTTGTCGGCCGGATCGGCCGAGGCAGGCGAGGAGGCATAGGCGTTGTGCCAGCTTGCCGCGCGGTCGCGCCCATCCGGGTTCTGCGCCGGATCGAACAGCACCACCGCCTGCTGCAGCCACTGCGCCGTCTCCGCGCTGCGGTTGGCGACCAGGTAGTAGGCGGTCAGCATCGCCGCTTCACCGCTGGAGGTTTCATTGCCGTGCACGCTGTAACCCAGCCACACCACCACCGGGCTGTTGCCGGCGGCCGAGAGCGGCTGCGCCGGATCGGCCAGGGTGACGTGCTGGCGGCGCAGCGTATCCAGGTTCTGCAGGTTCGGCGCCGAGGTCACCGTGGCGATCAGCAGCGGGCGGCCCTCGTAGCTGCGGCCGATCTCTTCCACCTTGATCTTGTCCGAGTGCCTGGCCAGTTCGTTGAAGTAGGCCACCAGCTGATCGTGCCGCGTGTAACGGCTGCCGATCTCATAGCCGAGAAACTGTTGGGGCGTGGGCACGGCCGGATCAAAATCACCACCGCCCGGGAAGAAGTACGCGCTCTGCGCGGACGCAGGCGCAGCGAACACAGACAGCACCAGCGCCAACCAGGCGATGGGAGACAGCAGACGACGTTGCAAAGACACAGCGATTCCCCGAAAGACGGGCCGGTTCCTTCCGGCCCTGTGGATACGCACGCTCCGGTGCGCTGGATGAGGTCAGAAGCGGTAGTCGAAGCCGACCGTGAAGTAGCGACCGCGCAGGTCGTACTGACTGAAGTCGTACGGCGCGCGGATGCCCGGGAAGGAGGCGTCGTACGGCGGCTCCTCATCGGCCAGGTTCTGGATCTTCGCGTACAGGGTCAGCTTGTCGATACCGGTGTAGCCCAGGTACAGATCGAACTGGTTGTACGCATCCACCCGATCCTGCACGGAAGTGGCCGCGGCGCTGGCCTTCTGGTCGTAACCACTGGTGTAGTACCAGGTCAGCGCGGTGCGGAAGTCGCCGTAGCTCCAATCGAAGGTGGTGGTGGCCTTGTTCTTGGGCAGGGTGGCGCCGAGGTTGCTGCCGGCGTAATCCACCAGCGGACCACCGACCACGGTCGGGCGGCTGTAGTCGCGCACGTGGGTGAAGGCGGTGCTCAGGCCGAAGTCGCCGGCACGCGCGGTCGGGAAGCGCTGACGCAGCTCGACATCGAAACCGGAGGTCTTCAGCTCGCTCAGGTTCTGGTAGCGGTTGAACACCGCCAGCAGCTTGCCGCGCTCATCGCGGCTGACCGCACCCGGCACGTTGTCGGTGACCAGGGTCTGGGTGTTGTTGGTGCCCACCAGGTTTTCCAGCTCGATGCGGTAGTAATCCACGCTCAGGCTGGTGTTGGACCACGGCGAGAGCACGATGCCGGCATTGAAGCTCTTGGTACGCTCCGGCTTGAGATCGTTGTTGCCGACGGTGAAGAAGGTCGGGTTCTGGCGCGAGCCCGGCACGTCCGGGTCGCGCGGATCGATCACGCTGCCGTAGGCGATGCTGGTGCTGTTGGAGTTCTCCGACAGCGACGGCGCGCGGAAGCCCTTGGAGGCGGCGGCGCGCACCAGCAGGATGTCCCACGGCTGCCAGCGCAGGCTCAGCTTGGGCGAGAACGCATCGCCGAAATCGCTGTAGTGATCGGCGCGCGCAGCCGCCTGCAGTTCCAGACGCTCGGCCAGCGGCACGTTCACTTCGGCATAGGCCGCGGTGACCTTGCGCTCACCATGCACCTCGGCAATCGCCGGGCGGATCTGCAGGCCCGCATCGATCTGCCACGGGTTGTTGGAGTCGAGCTTCTCGCGGCGCCATTCGGCACCGGCGGCGAACCCGATCTCACCGGCCCAGGTGTGGCCGATCGCCCCGGAGATCTTGGCATCCACGCTCTGCAGCACCGACTCGGCCGGGCGCAGCGTGCTGATGTTGATCGCGTTGAGCACGTCCTGCGAGGTCGCCGATGGATTGAGCAGGTTGTAGCTGCCGGAGGCCAGCGCATCGGCCAGTGCATACCGGTTGGCGAAGCCGCCGGAAACCGTCTCGCGCTCGCTGCTGCGCGCACCGAACGCCCCGACTTCCCAATCCCAGTTCTGCAGGCTGCCGCGCAGCCCGACCAGGCCGCGGTAAGCCTGCGAGCGGTTGGTCTTGATGGTCGCGCCGAGGTTGAAGAAGGTGTACTCGATCGGCACCGCGCGACCATACGGGTTGTACGGGCTGCTGGCGGGCAGATTGGACGACACCGGTTCGGCCAGGCCGGTATCGGCGTTGAGCGCGAAGCGGCCGCTTTCCAGGGTGAAGAACGGGCTGCTGCCGAACCAGGAGACACCCTTGATGTCGCTGTAGAGCACTTCGCCGAATGCTTCGACGTTGTCGTTCACCCGGAAGGTGCCGTTGACGTAGGCCTGGTAGCGCTTGGTCGAGGGGATCAGCGTGGTGTACGGCGCCTGGTTGAAGCCGCAGGTGTTGCCGGCCAGGCCGTCGATCGGTGCGCTGGCGACCAGCGTGGTGCCGTCCGGGCAGTTGCCGCTGGCATCGAGCATCGGCACCGAGGTGCCATTGACCAGATAGCGCGCACCCTTGGCCGACCAGCCGTTCCAGCGGCCGCCGGGCTTGTCGGTGTAGATGCCGGACTTGGTCAGGTCGCGCTGGTCCTGGTCCAGGCGCTCGCGGTTGTAGCCTTCCAGGCTGACCAGGATGTTGTAGCCGTCCGTGTCCAGATCACCGATGCCGCCGATGAACTTCAGGTTCTGCTCGTCCAGCCCGCCCTGGTCGGCGGTGCCGAGGCTGCCACCGAGTTCGGCACCTTCGAAATTCTGCCGGGTGATGATGTTGACCACGCCAGCCACGGCATCCGAACCGTACACGGCCGAGGCGCCGTCCTTGAGCACTTCGATGCGCTCCACCGCAACCAGCGGCAGCGCGTTGAGATTGACGAAGGTGTCCGACAGGCCGCCGGCCGGGAAGCCATAGTTGGCCAGGCGCCGGCCGTTGAGCAGCACCAGCGTGTTCTTCTGCGACAGGCCGCGCAGGCCGATGCCCGCCGAACCGGAGGCCCAGCCGTTGTTGGTGGTTTCGTTGGCGGCGTTGCCGGTGTTGGCCGAGATCGAGCGCAGCAGGTCGGCGACGGTGGCCTTGCCGGTCTCCTCCAGCTGCTGGCGCTCGATCACCTGCACCGGGTTGGCCGACTCGGTATCGGTGCGCTTGATGTTGGACCCGGTGACCCGCACGGCGGCAAGGGTCTTGCTGTCGCCGGCGGCGGCGGCATCGGGGGCGGCGTCGGCAAACGCGGTCAAAGGCGTTGCCAGAGCGACGGACAGCGCCGCTACAAGAAGAGTGTGCTTGGGCATGAACTTCAGTGGGGTGGTGGACGACAAGTTCCGCAGTAGTCCATGCCTGGCTGAACCGCGGCCAATAACATCTCTTCATACGGATATAAGAGAAACTAACATCTCTTCATCCGGATGGAAATGTTTTCGTTAGCAACAATTAACGCCCGCCCCCTACTGGAGCCCCAGCCCACCGCTACAATGCGGCCATGGAAATCTTCAAAGTCTTTACCCTCGAGGCCGCTCACCACCTCCCCAACGTGCCGCCGGGCCACAAGTGCGCGCGCCTGCACGGCCACTCCTTCCGGGTGGAACTCAAAGTGGAAGGCGAGCCCGGCGAGCAGACCGGCTGGATCATGGATTTCGGCGACGTCAAAGCCGCTTTCCAGCCGATCTACGACCGTCTGGACCACCACTACCTCAACGACATCCCCGGCCTGGAGAACCCGACCAGCGAGCGCCTTGCGATGTGGATCTGGGACGAACTCAAGCCGGCCCTGCCCGAGCTGAGCGAAGTCACCGTGCACGAAACCTGCACCTCCGGCTGCCGCTACCGCGGCTGACCCGGCAGCGCGCGGTAGAGCCGACCGTTGGTCGGCTCCCACCCCATCATCATCGCCCGCAAGCCTTCGCAACCCATTGATTGGAAACCGGTTCAACTAAAACCGGGCCACCACTGGCGATGGAATGTTGCAATGCAATATTTTCGGCGTATGCTGCATTGCATCAACGTTCTCGAGCCGTCCTGACCATGGCGTCCGCGTTCACCGATTCCTTCAGCGACTACACCCGCCAGCTGGCCGCCACGGCCACGCGTGCCAACCGGCTCGCGCTGGAAAATGCCGAAAGCATGTTCGGGGTGCGGTTGAAGACGCTGGAGAAGAACATCACCGCCACCAGCGGGTTCTTCGGTGAAATCGTGCAGTCACAGGATGCCGGCACGCTGCAGTCGCTGCTGCCCAAAGGCGCGCAACTGGCACGTGACAACCTCGCCCGTTGGACCAGCGCCAGCCAGGAAGTGGCCGGCCTGGGGCTGAAGGCCTCCGAAGCCTTCGGCGAACTCGCCCGGCAGCCGTTCGCGGCCGCCACGCCCAGCGCGGGCAAGACGCGCGGCTGAGCCGGACAACATCGAATTTGCGTGGGTCCCTCCCCCCACGCAATCCCAGACCCGACAGAACCCTCCCTCTGTCGGGTCTTTTTTTGGGCGGCGATCAGGCCTAGGCAATGGCGCACCGATGGCGCTCCAGCCATGCCTGGAACATCAGGATCGGCCACAGGTGGGTGTGCCACTTGCGCCGGCCCTCACAGAACTCCGTCCATATCCGCCCGACCAGCGCTGCATCGAAGTAGCCCTCGCGGCACAGCCGTTGTTCGTCCAGCAGCGCATTGGCCCATGGGAAGAGCGGGCCGGCCAGCCAGGCGGCGACCGGCGGGCCGAACCCCATCTTGGGCCGGTACACCAGCCGTTCGGGCAGATGCCGCGACAGCAGCTGCTTGAGAATCCACTTGTGTTCGCCATCGGCGAACGTGAGGCCACCGGGCAACGACCAGGCAAAGCGCGCCACCGCCGGATCCAGTAGCGGCGATCGGGTTTCCAGCCCCTGGGCTGCCCCGGCCCGATCGATCTTGGTCAGGATGCCGTTGCCGAGATCCATCAGGAAGTCCAGATACTGCACCCGATCGGCCGGTTCGCCTGCGTCCAGCCAGCGCGCGCGATCGGCGAACACCGTCGCCGGCTCGGTTGTCTGCAGTACCACCCGCGCCGGATCGCGCCAACGCGATACCCGCAACAGGTAGTGCGCCTCCACGCTATCGGCGCTCAGTTCCGAACGCAGCGCGGGCCAGCCGCCCAATCGCGCCCGTTCGGGGTCGGCCGCAGGCCATCGCCGCAACAGGCACCGCAACGGCGCAGGCACACGTTCGTTCCACGCTGCATTGCGGATGGCACGTTGATAAGCGGTATGTCCATGGAACAACTCATCCCCGCCATCGCCTGTCATCACCACACGATGGCGGCCGGCGACCAGCATGCTGGCCAGCAGTGTCGGCACCTGCGATGCATCGGCAAAGGGCTCGCACCAGATGTCCGGTAGCGCCGCCACGAGGGTTTCTGCCTCGCTACGCCGGAGGATGTGACGGGTGTGCCGGGTCCCGAGCCGGGCGGCGACCTGATCTGCCCAGTCGGCTTCGTCGTGGCGCGGATCGTCGAAGCCGACCGTGAAGGTGTCGACCGGCAGCATGGACTGCGACTGCAGGACGGCGGTGACCAACGAGGAATCGGTCCCCCCGGACAGGAATGCCGCCGCTGTGCCCTCCTGTGGCGACCGCCGCGATACCGCTTGGTGCAGCACCAGTTCCAGCCGCTCCACCGCATCGTCACGGGTGGACAACGGCAGGTGCGCACGCGCTTCAATCGCCGTGCGCATTTCCTCGCGGGCGTCCCAATAGCGGCGACCACCCGCGTGGTCCTTGTGTGCCAGCGCCCCCGCCTCGCGCACGGCCAAGGTAAGCCGGACCACGCACCCGGCGGCCACTTTGAAGATGCCCTGCTGGATGCTGTGCGGCGCGGGAATGTAGCCAAAACGCAGCAGCAGCGTCAGCGCATCGCGATTGATCGGCGCCTGAAAGCCGGGATAGCCGTGCAGCGAGGCCAGCCCCATGCCGAACAGCAGATCGCCGCGGCACCAGCCGTAGTACAGCGGCCGCGCGCCGACCCGATCGCGTGCCAGCCACAGTACGTGCTCCTGGCGATCCCATACGGCCAGCGCGAAGTCCCCGTCGCACTCATTCAACGTGCGCTGCAGTCCACGGGCAGCAATCGAGAGCAGCAGCAGCGTCGCATCCTCCTCGGCGGCCCCTGCCGACGTCGCAAACTCGCGCTGCAGGGTCGTACGGGTATGCAGCGTACCGTCCAGACACAGCACATAGCGCCCACATGCGGACCGCTGCGGTGACCGTTGGGTCCCGCCCACGCTGTGCAATCGCGCCAGCGCCACGCCGTGGCGCTCGTCGTACCAGGTCGACGGAGCGCGGCCGCCGTGGCGCAACGTCGCACTCATGGCGTCCAAGCGTTGCGGCAAGCCAGCGGAACATTTTCCAGGGCGCACGACGACGCCACAGATACCACTCATGCAGAGGTTTCTCCTGTCAGGATCGCGGAAACGCCACCCCCGACCGCAGCGGCTCCGGGGTGGCGATGGCATTGCCGATCAGAAGGCGTAGGACATACCCACGTACCAATTATTGAGGCGCATCTTTTCCACGCCGGCCGCCTGTTGGACCTTCTTGTTGGCCGACATCGGGATCGTGTACTCGGCGCGCAACGCGAGCGCGTCGGTCAGATACACGTTGGCGCCGACGCTGGGCGTGGTGGCAAATTTGCGCTGCCGAGTCGTCTTGATCTCCGTGCCCTTGGGCGGCAGGAAACTCTGCTGGCGGCTGCCGACGGCCACCTTGCCGAACAGCTCCACGTGATCACCGATCGGTATCAGGGCCAAGCCCCCCAGGGTGAGCGAACGGCTGGAGAGATTCGCCGTGCCCGGATCCTTGCTGCGGCGGTTGCCGACAGTGTTGTCGAAGGAGCCTTCGGCCGCCAGGAACGGGTTGAACCGGTACCCGGCACCGACGCTGTAGCTCGTGCCGGAGCTGCGCTGCTTGCGCTTGGTCCCCGGTGCGGCATCGGCAGCGGGGACCTTCCCGTTGGCGTGCGTCTTGCCGAGGCCACCGTACACGTAGAGACCTTCGCGATCCGCAGGAGAGGCGTGGGCCGTTGTGGTGACCAGGGCCAACGAGAGGGCAATCAGGGAACGTTTGATGTACATGGATGACTCCGTGGTTGGGAGTGCACACGGTGGGTTGTTGGCGGGGCCCTGTCAGTGCAGCGCACGTGTGACCCGCGCAACCGTTCTAGACCCTGTGTAACGGTTCGTGACAGCGGGTTGAACGCGACAATCACACACGTGTTTCGTGCCTTCGCGGGCACACTTTCAGACCGCCCGATGACGACATCGCCCGACGTGTTGCACCGCAGATTCGCCGCACCAGTCCCCACAAGTTGCCTCTGGATGAACAGTCTGACGGGCACGTTCAGCGCACACCTCGCTGCCCCGTCGTGCTGCCTTAGGATCGCGCCAGCTCAGGAAGACAAGGCAGGGTAGCGATGGTCGACATCGTGGTGGTGGAGGATGACGAGCGTCTCGGCGCTCTGGTCAGCGGCTATCTCTCGCGCCATGGCTACGACGTGGTGCACCAGCTCAGCGGCGAAAGTGCGGTGGAGCGCATTCCCGGTCTGGACCCGGCCGTGGTGCTGCTGGATGTCACCCTGCCCGGTATCGACGGCTTTGCTGTCTGTGCCGCGATCCGACCGCGCTTCAGCGGGGTGATCTGCATGTTGAGCGCGCGCACCGATGATATCGATCAGGTGCTCGGGCTGGAGCTGGGCGCGGATGATTACATCGGCAAGCCGATCGAGCCACGGGTCCTGCTGGCGCGCGTACGCGCGCACCTGCGTCGCGCCAGCAGCCAGCGACAGACACGCCCGACACTGTGCTTCGGGGGGCTTCGCATCGAACGCGATACCCGCGAGGTGACGCTGCAGGGTGAGCGGATCGAATTGACCACGGCTGAGTTCGATCTGTTGCTGTGCCTGGCTGACAGCGCAGGCACGATCCTCAGCCGCGATGATCTGATGCGCGATCTGCGCGGGATCGGTTTCGATGGCCTGGACCGCTCGATCGATGCCCGTATCTCACGACTGCGTCGCAAGCTCGGTGACCTGGCGGAGGTACCCGGCCGGATCAAGACCATCCGCGGCAAGGGCTATCTGTTCAATCGAGCCGGATGGGGCTGAAGACGCTGCAGCCCCACCGCACGCCGGCACAGCACAGGGGTCACTTCCGCCTGTTCCTGCGCTATTGCCTGGGCTTCGTGCTGGCCTACCTGGTGCTGATCGCCTCGGGCCTGTATCTGTGGGCGTCACTCACCGAGCAGGGAGAAGAACAGCAGATCCGCACACAACTGCAAGGCACCCACCACCTTCTGCACGCGCGCTATGCCGACACGCCGCAGACAGACTGGCCGCAGCTGACCCGGCACCTGCAAATGCAGTTCGCCTACCCGCTGAAGGTCATGTCGCTGGCCAAGGCGCCGCACGTACTGGATGTTCCGTCGCTGCAGCATCTGGACCAGGGTGGGCTGGTGCTGTCTCCAGACGGGCACTTCAGCTATCAGCGACTTCCTGGCTCGGCCGACGTGTTGGTACTGGGCGATTTCTCCGAACCCGAGCAGGCCGATCTTGCCTTGTACGACAGCGAGCACGTGGATGCCGCAGTGATGATCAGCATCTTCATCATCGCCATCGCGTTCCCGCTGTACTTCCTGGTGTATCGCCTGTGGCGCGATGTCTATGCGCTCGGGCACATGGCGCTGGCGATCCAGCAGGGTGAGCTGGCAGTCGCGGCCCCCGCCATCAGCACCCATCTCGTGCGGCCGCTGCGTGAGGCGCTGTCCAGCATGGCCACGCAACTGCATGGCGCGATGGAAGGGCAACGGATTCTGTCCCAGGCGGTCGCCCACGAAACGCGTACGCCATTGGCGCGGATGCGCTTCGCGCTGGCCATGATGCAGATCGCCGATGACGACCCGGAAGGGGCAGCGCTGCTGAACGGCCTGAAGACCGATGTCGCGCGGCTGGAGCAGTTGGCCTCTGCCGGCGTGACTTACGCGCAGTTCGGTCGCAGCCGACATGTCACCACACACCGGCTGGATGTCTGGCGGCTTTTCGAGGCGCTCGAACAGCGCTTTCCTGCTGTCGGCGACAGCGCCGCGAGACTGAGCTTCCAGCCTTCTCATCGGTGCACGCTGATCGCCAACCGCGACGCATTGATGCTGGCGTTGGGCAACCTGATCGGCAACGCACGGCGTCACGCAGTCAGTCAGGTGGTCGTGAGCCTGCATGCCGCCGGATCGGGGGTGGTCATCGCCGTGGATGACGACGGACCTGGCGTGGCCCCAGCCGACCGTGAGCGTATCTTTCAGCCTTATGTGCAGCTGCAGCGACACCCCGACGGCTTCGGACTGGGACTGGCCTTGGTCCACATCATCGCCACCAAACATGGTGGAAGTGCAGATGTATGCGACTCGGTGCTCGGCGGCGCGCGCTTTCGGGTGCTCCTGCCACACGCCTGAGCCCCCGGCGCATTGCTCAGCGCGTGGCCGGCAGCGAGAACACGAACAGCGCCCCGTCGCGACTCTCCAGCAGGCGGATATCGCGCCCATGCAGCTGCAGGATGCGATGCACGATCAACAGGCCCAGCCCGCCGCTGTCCGGTCGTTGGCTGCCCAGTGCCGGCATCGCGGTGAACAGGGTGTCGCGCCGTTCGGGGGCGATGCCGGGGCCCGTGTCGGCCACGCTGATCTGCACCTCGCCCTCGGCCGCGCGCAGGGTCACGGTGATACGGCCACCTTCCGGCGTATGGCGGATGGCGTTGTCCAGCAGGTTGGTCAGCACCCGCTCGATCAACGCCAGATCCGCGACCACCGGCGGCACGCCGGGCGGGATGTCGGCCCCGAGCGTCTGCCGGCGTGACTCGGCTGCCAGCTCGAACTTCTGGAACACATCCTGGATCAGATCCGGCAGCGAGAAGGCCTGGCGGTCGAGCACCACCCCGCCGTGCTCCAGCCGGGCCAGCTCGAACAGCGCCTGGGCCAGGCGCCCGACCTTGTGACTCTGCGACAGGGCAATGGACAGGTAACGCTGGCGTTCGTCGGCACTGAGCGTGGCGTCTTTGAGTGCCAGCGTTTCCAGATACCCGTGCAGCGACGACAACGGTGTGCGCAGGTCGTGGGAGATGTTGGCGACCAGTTCGCGCCGCTGCAGATCCTGCTGGCGCAGCTGTTGCCACTGCTCGCCCAGGCGCTGGGCCATGTGGCCGAAGCTGTGCTGCAGGATGGCCAGCTCGTCGCGCTCGCCGGGGCGCAGCGGCGCCGGGGGCGGTGCGGCATCCGGGGTGGCACTATCCACATCGAAGGACTGGATGCGCCGGGTCAGCTGGCGCAGCGGGCGGGTCACCCAGCGGAACGCGACCAGGCCGGCCAGCAGGCCCACCACGGCGACGATCGCCAGCGACCACAACGTGGTACGCAGCGTACTGTTGGCCGCGATATTGGCGGCGAGCGCTTCGCGCTGCTCGCCGACCAGCACCACGTAGATGTAACCCGCCTGATGCCCCTGCACCCACAGCGGCGCCGCGTTGAAAACCTTGCGGCCGGTCGCACTGCGTGGGTCATCGCCGAGGATCGGCAACGGCTCGTCGCGCAGCAGCGCCTGCACAGGCGCCAGATCGACACGGCTGCGCTTGAGGTGACCGTCGGGCGCATCATGGCCAAGGATGCGGCCCTGGTCATCAAGCAGATACACCTCCACGCTCGGGTTGACCGCCATCAGCTTGCCGAACAGCGCGCGCACTTCCCCATTGCGCATGCCGCGGCCATCCATCAGCTCACCACTGCGCGCGATGTGCTCGGCCAGCCCGCGCGACAGGCGCTGCACGGTTTCCTGCTCATGCACGGCAGTGCTGCGCATCTGGATCCAGACCAGTGCGCCACAGCACAGCAGCAACAGCGCGAAAAACACCGCGGACAGGCGCTGGGACAAGGTGAGGCGGATCACGTGTCTGTCCCCTCGTGGCCATCGACCAGTTTGTAGCCGCGCCCCCACACCGTCTGGATGCGTTGCGGGTTGGCCGCATCGCGCTCGATCTTGTTGCGCAGGCGGTTGATGTGGGTGTTGACGGTGTGCTCGTAGCCGTCGTGCTGGTAGCCCCACACCTGGTTGAGCAGGTCCATGCGCGAATACACCTGGCCGGGATGACGGGCGAAGAAGTACAGCAGGTCGAACTCGCGCGGAGTCAATTCCAGCGGTCGTCCCTCCACCAGCGCCGTGCGGGCGACCGGGTCGATGCGCAGCCCGGCCACCTCGATCTCACCGGCATCGATGCGTGCGTTCTGGGCCATCGCTTCCACCCGGCGCAGCAGCGCTTTCACGCGTGCCACCAGTTCCAGCATCGAGAAGGGCTTGGCCAGGTAATCGTCTGCGCCCAGCTCCAGGCCGAGAATGCGGTGCACTTCACTGGCGCGCGCACTGGTGATGATGATCGGCGTGTAGCGCGTCATCGCACGGGCGCGCTTGCAGATCTCCAGGCCGTCCACACCGGGCAGCATCAGGTCCAGCACCAGCGCGCTCCACGGCTGCGCCTCCAGCAGGGCCAGGCCCTCGTCGCCGGTGGCGGCATGGGTGACCTCATAGCCTTCATCGCGCAGGTGCATGCGCAGCAGGTTGGCGATGTGGACATCGTCTTCGACGATCAGGACGCGCTTGGCACTGCTCATCGGCTCAGGGGGCGGCAGGAGGGCATGGCGGCATTGTCGACGGATCGCGACCTGAATGTGTCACGGAAAATTTAACCCTGCGTGAGGATTCGTTGACCGGGCCGGGCGCAGCATGGCCGCATCGTCCCCGTGCCCGGAGATCGGCCATGCGTTACACACGTCGCAATGTGCTTGGAATGGGTGGCATGGCTGCCGCGGCCGGCCTGTTCGGACTGACCGCCTGCAGCGGGCCCGCCCCGGCAGCTCCCGCCGCGCCTGCGCGCCAGTTCGAGGTCATGCGCAGCGATGCGCAGTGGCGCGAACAGCTCACGCCTGCCCAGTACAGCGTGCTGCGGCGGCAGAGCACCGAGCGGCCGTTCAGCAGCCCCCTCAACAAAGAGCATCGGCGTGGCACCTTCAGCTGTGCCGGCTGCGCGCTGCCATTGTTCTCCTCCTCCACCAAGTTCGACAGCGGCACCGGCTGGCCCAGCTTCTGGGCGCCGCTGCACGATGCCGTCGGCGAAGACCGCGACACCACTCTGGGCATGGTCCGTGTCGAGGCGCATTGCCGGCGCTGCGGCGGTCATCTCGGCCACGTCTTCGATGACGGCCCGCGCCCCACCGGGCTGCGCTACTGCATGAACGGCGTGGCCATGAATTTCGTCGCGGCCTGAGCGCCGCACTCCCCTGCGTCATAGAAGGACCTCTCCATGCTTCTGCTCGTGCTGGCCTACCTCGGTGGCGTGCTCACCATCCTCAGCCCCTGCATCCTGCCGGTGCTGCCGTTCGTGTTCGCGCGCTCGGACCGCCCGTTCCTGCGCAGTGGCCTGCCGCTGCTGATCGGCATGGCGTTGATGTTCGCCGTGGTCGCCAGCCTGGCGGCGGTGAGCAGCCAATGGGTAGCGCAGGCCAACCAGATCGGGCGCTGGATCGCACTGGTGGTGATGGCGGTGTTCGCGCTGGCGCTGCTGTGGCCGGCGCTGGCCGACCGCCTGCTGTCGCCGTTCCAGCGGCTGGGGGCGCGGCTGAGCGCCTCGGCCGATGCGGCCAGTGACGCGGGCCGGGGGGGCGTGGGTACCTCGCTGCTGATCGGCATCGCCACCGGCCTGCTGTGGGCACCGTGCGCGGGGCCGATCCTCGGCCTGATCCTCACCGGCGCGGCGTTGCAGGGCGCCAGTGTCGGCACCAGCGGGCTGTTGCTCGCCTATGCACTGGGCGCGGCGACCTCGCTGGCGCTGGCGATCTGGATCGGCGGGCGCCTGTTCGCCGCGCTCAAGCGCCGTCTTGGCGTGGGGGAGTGGGTGCGCCGCGGGCTCGGCATCGCGGCGCTGCTGGCGGTGGTCGCCATCGCGATGGGGTGGGATACCGGCGTGCTGACCCGGCTGTCCACGGTCAGCACCGCCAAGCTGGAACAGGGCCTGCTCGATGTGCTGCCAGCACAGCAACCCGCCGCCGGTGCGGCGATGATGAGCACCGCCGGTGCCCCCGGGCAGCCGCTGCCGGTGGAAGGCACCCTGCCCTCGCTGGCCGGTGCGACCGGCTGGCTCAACAGCCCGCCGCTGGATGCGCAGGCGTTGCGCGGCAAGGTGGTACTGGTCGACTTCTGGACCTACTCCTGCATCAACTGCCTGCGCGCGATGCCCTACGTGCGTGAGTGGGCCGAGCGCTATCGCGATCACGGCCTGGTGGTGATCGGTGTGCATGCGCCGGAGTTCGCCTTCGAGCGCAATCTGGCCAATGTGCAGCGGGCGGTGAAGGACCTGAAGGTCACCTACCCGGTCGCGATCGACAACGACTTCGCCATCTGGCGCGGCTTCAACAACAAGTATTGGCCGGCGCACTACTTCATCGATGCGCAGGGCCGGATCCGCGCGCATCACTTCGGCGAGGGCAACTATGCGCAGTCCGAGCAGATCATCCGCCAGCTGCTGCGCGAGGCGGGCAACACCCTGCCCGGTGACGATGCTCCGGTAGCGATGACGCTGGACGGCGTGGCGCGCCAGGCCGACATGGACAACCTCAAATCGCCGGAGACCTACCTCGGCCATGCGCGTGCCGAGAACTTCGCCTCGCCCGGTGGCCAGCGCCAGGACCAGCCTGCCGACTACACGGTGCCTGCCACGCTTCAACACAACCAGTGGGCCTTGGCTGGACGCTGGACCGTGGGCAACGAAGACGCCCGGCTGGAGACGCGCGGCGGTCGTGTCGCGTTCCGCTTCCATGCACGTGACCTGCACCTGGTGCTGGCGCCGGGCGAGGACGGCAAGCCGGTCCGGTTCCGCGTGCGCATCGACGGTCAGGCGCCGGGCGCAGCAGCCGGTGGAGACATCTCCGCCGACGGCGACGGCCGCGTGGATGAAAACCGTCTGTATCAGCTGATCCGCCAGTCCGGCGCCGTGCAGGAGCGCACCTTCGAGATCGAGTTCCTCGATCCGGGCGTGCGCGCCTACGCCTTTACGTTTGGGTGAGGAGCCATCGCATGAAGATCGCAGTCGACAAACTCGTTGCAGGCGGCATCGCTGTCGCCATCGCGGCACTCACCGCCAGCGTGGTGCTGGGTCTGGATCGACCGGCGCTCGCCGCCGCAGCCACCACCGCCGTGGCGATGCCGCCACCTGCCGGCAAGGCGGACCTGCGCCAACCCGGTGTGAAGCGGGCACAGGTGGTGTTCGCCGGTGGCTGCTTCTGGGGCGTGCAGGGCGTGTTCCAGCACATCAAGGGCGTGGACAACGCGCTCTCCGGCTACATCGGCGGCAGTGCGGCGAATGCCACCTACCCGCGCGTCGGCGGCGGTGGTACCGGCCATGCCGAGGCGGTGCAGGTCACCTACGATCCGGCCCAGGTCAGCTATGGCCAGCTGATGCAGGTGTTCTTCTCGGTGGCGCATGACCCGACCCAGCTCAACCGGCAGGGCCCGGACCGCGGCACCCAGTACCGCTCGGCCGTCTATGCCGACGACGCGGCGCAGCGCGATGCCACCCGCGCCTACATCGCCCAGCTGCAGCAGGCCAGGACCTACGCCGCGCCGGTGGTGACCCAGGTCGAGGGTGGCAAGCCGTTCTTCGCCGCCGAGGGCTATCACCAGAACTACCTCACGCTGCATCCGGAATCGCTGTATATCCGGATCAACGACCTACCCAAGGTGGCCGCGCTGAAGCAGCAGTATCCGGCGCTGTACCGCGAGCAGCCGCGCCTGGTGAGTACCTCCATTTCGGCGCGCTGATCACGCGGCGAACCAGAAGAAAAGACGCACGGCACACACCGCTCTGCCGTGCGCGAGGGAAGTCGTCACGCCCATGGTAGGCTGCGTCCCGAGGCGGATACAGATGCAGATGACTGGCATCCGCACGGTTACAGATACCTGTGGATGCAGATGCCGATGGCGACCAACCTCTACCAGTCCCTGGCCGCTGAAATGGCCGACGCGATCCGCAGTGGACGCTTGCCGGTCGGCACCCGGCTGCCGTCGCTGCGCGGCCTGGCGACACAGCGCAGCCTCAGCCTCAACACGGTGATCGCCGCGTATCGGCAACTGGAGGATGCCGGGCTGGTGCTGCCGCGGCCCAAGGCCGGCTTCGTGGTCAGCCCGCGCCTGCCCGAACCGACGCAGTCGCTGCGGCAGGCGCCGTCTCCGCCCACCGCACCGGCACAGCAGGCGATGATGGCGCGCGTGCTGGCCGCACAGCAGCAACCGGGCATCGTCGACCTGGCCTTCGCCGGGCCGCGCGGCAAGCGCTTCTATCCCGGTGCGCAGCTGGCCCGCATCACCGCGCAGGTACTGCGCCGGGCCGCCACCACGGTGGAGACCTACGCACGCCCCAACGGCGCGGCACGGCTGTTGACGCAGATCGTGCAGCGAGGGCCACGACTGGGGCTGCACACCACCACCGACCGGCTGGTGCTCACCCATGGCGCGATGGAAGCCCTGCAGCTGGCGCTGCGCGTGGTGACCCAACCCGGCGATGCGGTCGCGATCGAAGCGCCCTCGTATTTCAACATCTACCCGCTGCTGCGCAGCCTGGGCCTGCGCGCGATCGAGCTGCCCACCCATCCGAGGGACGGCCTCGATCTGGAGGCACTGGAAGCGCTGCTCGCCGCCGGCGGCATCGCCGCGATCATGGCCATGCCGACCGTGCACAATCCACTCGGCGGCAGCATGCCCGTGCCGAACAAGCAGCGCCTGGCCGAGCTGGTGAACCATTACCAGGTGCCGTTGATCGAAGACGCGGTCTACGCCGAACTGCAGTTCAAGGAGCCCCTGGAGCCGTTGGCCAAGAGCTTTGACCGCGATGGCTGGATCATGGTCTGCAGCGGCTTCTCCAAAACGCTCGCACCGGACTACCGCATCGGCTGGCTCGACGGTGGCCGCTTCGCTGCCGATATCCAGCTGCTGAAGTTTCATTCTTCCGGCGCCGAATCACGCCTGCTCGGGGACGCGGTTGCCGCGTTCCTGGAAGCCGGCAACTACGAACATCATCTGCGGGGGTTGCGTCGGCTCTACAGCGACCAGGTCAGCCACGTGCGTGGCCTGATCGCGCAGCACTTCCCGCCCGGCACGTCGGCCACCCAGCCGACCGGTGGGTTCCTTCTGTGGGTGGAGCTGCCCCCGGCGATCGATGCCGGGGAGCTGTTCGAGCAGGCCTTGGCCGAGGGCGTGGTGTTCATGCCCGGCCGGGTGTACTCGCGCGGTGCCCGCTACCGGCATTGCCTGCGCCTGTCGTGCTGCCAGGAACTGGACGAGCGCTTCGCCGGCGCGATTGCCACGGTCGGCCGGCTCGCCAGCGCGCTGCAGGTGCGCGCAGGCGGCTGACGCTCAGAACACCAGCCGGTCCGCCAGGCGGGCCGGGTCCGCACCCGGCGCATACGGCAGGCGCCCCCAGCACGGCATCGGCAGCCGCGCGGTGAGCAGTGCGACGTTCTCGTCGCGGCGCGCCATGCCCGGGTCCACCTCATTGGCGATCCAGCCGATGCAGCGCGCGCCACGGGCGGCGATCGCCTCGGCGGTCAGCCGCGCATGGTTGAGGCAGCCCAGCCGCAGCCCGACCACCATCACCACCGGCAGCGCCAGCGCGTCCACCAGATCACTCTGGTCCAGCGTGGCCGACAGCGGCGCCAGCCAGCCACCGACGCCCTCGACCACCACCGTGTCCGCGCTGGCGCGCAGGCGCGCGAAGGCGGCCTCGATCGGCGCCAGCGACAGTTGCACGCCAGCCTCTGCCGCGGCGATCTCCGGGGCCAGTGGCTGCTCGAGCGCGAACGGGTTGAGGTCGTCATACGCGGGCATCGGCCTGCTGGCGGCCCGCAGGGCCGTGGCATCCTCGTTGCGCAGGCCCTCGGGCGTGCGCTCGCAGCCACTGGCGACCGGCTTCATGCCCACTGCGGTGCCGCCGTGGCGGCGCAGGGCATGCAGCAGCACACAGCTGCTGAAGGTCTTGCCGATGCCGGTGTCGGTACCGGTGACGAACAGGGCGGCAGGGCGCGGCGCAGGCAGGGACATGGAGACGACCGGGAGCGGAAACGCGCCATTATCCGCCGTCCCGGCAGCGCTGCGGCGCGGTCCGCTGCGTTCCGCCGGCCCCGGGGGCAACCAACCGCCGCGCTTGGTAGACTGCGGCCATGTTCGATACCTCCACGCTCACCGGCAGCAAGCCGGAACAGTACGGCCAGCTGCTGGCCCAGGCCCGCGCCCTGGTGCACGGCGAGCGCGACCGCATCGCCAATGCGGCCAACCTGTCGGCGCTGGTCTACCACGCCCTGCCGCACCTGAACTGGGTCGGCTTCTACTTCTTCGATGGCAAGGAGCTGGTCGTCGGCCCGTTCCAGGGCCTGCCCGCCTGCGTGCGCATTCCACTCGACAAGGGTGTGTGTGGCGCCGCGGCTTCGCAGCGGGTGACCCAGCGCATCGAAGACGTCGATGCATTCCCGGGTCACATCGCGTGCGACTCGGCCTCGCGCTCGGAACTGGTCGTGCCGCTGGTCCACAACGGTGACCTGGTCGGCGTGTTCGATCTGGACAGCCCCTCGCTGGCGCGCTTCGATGCCGAGGACCAGGCCGGGCTGGAAGCCATCGCCGCGGTGTTCGTCGAGGCACTGGGATGAGTGCCGCCAAGCTGCGCAACATCGGCCCGAAGAGCGCAGCATGGCTGCGCCAGGTCGGTCTGCGTACGCCGGAAGACCTGGTGGCGGTCGGTGCGGTCGGTGCCTTCGTCAAGGTGCGCCGCGCCGGCTTCAAACCCAGCTTGAACCTGCTCTACTCACTGGAAGGTGCGCTGCAGGACTGCCATTGGCAGGAACTGCCGGAAGCGCGCCGCACCGTGCTGGTGTCCGAGTACGAAGCGATCATCGCCGACCAGCCGCTGAAGAAGGCGCCGCCTGCCTCCGGTCCGGTCTACGACCGCACCGTGGAGCATCGCGATGATGACGGCGATGAAGCGCCGCCGTTCGAGATCGACGACGACAACCGCTGATCCACGGCTACCCACGCACCGTCGGTAGCCGCGCGCCTCATACCTGCTGCAGCTCCAGCAGTTCGCCCCACAGCCGGTCGTCCTCGCGCTCCACGCGCAGGCGCAGCCGCGTGCCGTGATCGATGCGCAGCGCCCAGCACATCGCCATCGGCAGGCCGCACACCTGCGACAGCACCATCCGCAGCGGTCCGCCATGGCTGACGATCAGGGTCGGGACCGGCTCGGGCTCATCCAGCAACCGATGCAGGCCGCGCGCGATGCGGCGTTCGAAGTGGCCCCAGCTTTCGCCATGCGGCGGTGGATTGGCATGCGGGTCCAGATGGAAGGCTGACAGCGCATCCATCGGCAGCGCCTCCAGCGCGAGCCCGTCCCAGTCGCCGAAATCCAGTTCTTCCCATTCCTCATCGACCTCCACGTCCACCGCGTGGGGCAAGGCCAATGCCTCGGCGCTCAACAGCGCCCGCTGCCGCGGCGAGGACAGCACACGCTGCCAGGGCAGCCCGGCGTAGCGCGCGCACAGGGCGTCGGTTGCGCCCTCGTGCAGCGCTGGATCAGTGCGGCCATCAAGATGATCGTCGCGGCCGGTACTGGCGTGGCGGATCAGATCGAGGATCATGCCCGGCCCCGTCTGCTGCCCGCTGCGGCCGGCCAGTGCGGGTCACGGGCGTCGGTGCCGGGGTGCTGCAACCACGTTGGGGTCATGGAGATCACATCGAAAAAGCGAGGCGCATTCTAACCGGTGCGCTCCATGGGCCCGGCCGATGGCTTAGACTGCGCCCACTTTCAGGTGACCCGGGGCTGCAATGCCGCCAGGTTGAAACGGGAAGCCGGTGACGCGTCAGGCCCTGTGCCACGCCGCCACTCCGGCGCTGCCCCCGCAACGGTAAGCGTGGAAACACCAGGCAACACGCCACTGTGCTCCGGCATGGGAAGGCGCCTGGCACGATGGCACCCCATCGGCCCGCGAGCCCGGAGACCGGCCTGGAAGACGACTGGTTGCGATGCGGCGGGCATGGCGGCGGCAAGCAGGCGCCTGCGCGCGCCCGCCCACCGTCGAACCTCCCTGCAGCGCGATCATCCCCACCCCTTGCCGCGCGGGCGTGCGCGGTGCATGGAGTCATCGATGAAGCTGCAAACCCGCGTTCTTTCCCTGGCCGTGCTGTCGGCCCTGCCCCTGGTGGCCTCCGCACAGGACGAGGCCACCGCGCTGGACCAGGTGCTGGTCACCGCCACGCGTACCCCGATCGCCCTGCAGGACAGCATCTCCCCGGCGCAGGTGATCGACCGCGCCGAGATCGAGCGCAGCCAGGCGCCGTCGCTGCAGGACCTGCTGCGCGGCCGTGCCGGCATCAACCTCAACAACAGCGGCGGCCTGGGCAAGCAGAGCTCGCTGTTCCTGCGCGGCACCAACTCGGCCCACACCCTGATGCTGGTCGATGGCGTGCGCATCAACACCGGCGACCTCGGCCTGGCCATGATCCAGGACCTGCCGCTGGCGCAGATCGAGCGCATCGAAATCGTGCGTGGCCCGCAGTCCAGCCTGTACGGCGCCGATGCGATCGGTGGCGTGATCCAGATCTTCACCCGCCGCAACGCTGGCCAGTTCGCGCCGCACCTGCAGCTCGGCGGTGGCAGCAACGGCCTGCGCGAGGCCAGCGGTGGCTTCGGCGGCAGCGGTGAGCGTGGCTGGTTCGGCACCGACATCGCCTACCAGCACACCGATGGCATCAACGCCTGCCGTGGCTCGGTGTCGCCCTTCGCTGGCTGCGGCGCCGACGAGCCCGACCGCGATGGCTACCGCAACCTGTCCATGAGCCTGCGCGGCGGCTATGCGTTGACGGACACGTTGAGCCTGGAAGGCACCGCACTGCGCGCCGAAGGCGAGAACCATTACGACGGCTACTACAACTACTCCGAAACGCTGCAGCAGGTACTCGGCGGCAAGCTGCGCTACACGCCGGGCGAGCGCTTCAACCTGACGGTCAACGTCGGCCGCGCCGACAACGAATCGGACAACTTCAACGGGGATACCTGGCTGGGCAATGCACAGACCCACCGCGACAGTGCCTCGGTGCAGGCCGACATCGGCATCGCTGACGGCCAGCTGCTGAGCGCCGGTGTGGACTGGAGCCAGGACAACCTGGACGGCAGCAGCGCCGGCTACCTGGTCGACAGCCGCGACAACACCGGCGTGTTCGTGCAGTACCAGGGCCGTTTCGGCGCGCACCACCTGCAGGCCAGCGTGCGCAACGACGATAACGAACAGTTTGGCAACCACACCACCGGCAGCCTCGGCTGGGGCCTGGAGCTGGGCCGCGGGTTCCGCCTCAACGCCAGCTACGGCACCGCGTTCAAGGCCCCGACCTTCAGCGACCTTTACGACCCGTGGAGCGGCGTGCCGACCCTGGATCCGGAGAAATCCAAGAGCGCCAACATCGGCATCGCCCAGCAGGGTGATGGCTGGCGCTGGGGCCTGGACGTATACGAAACGCGCATCGATGACCTGATCACTTACGACGCGACCACCTTCATGATGTCGCAGGTCGAGAAAGCCCGCATCCGCGGCGCCGAGTTGACCGGTGCGATCACCGTCGCCGGGTTCGACCTCAACGCACAGCTCAGCCACACCGACCCGCGCAACCGCACCGACGGCAGCGCACAGTTCGACAACTGGCTGGCCCGCCGCGCACAGAACACCGCACGCCTGGACGTCGATCGTCGCGTGGGTGATGTCCGCGCCGGCCTCACCGTCAACGGCGCCGGCAAGCGTTACGACGATGCAGCGAACACGGTGCGCCTGGGGGGCTACGGCACCGTGGACCTGCGCCTGGAATACGCCCTGACCCGCGATTGGTCCGTACTGGGCCGGGTCAGCAACGTCTTCGACCGCGAGTACGAAACCGTCGCCTGGTACAACCAGCCTGGCCGCGAGTATCGACTGAGCGTGCGTTACCAGCCGAAATAAGCGCGCGGGGCGGCGGCACCGCCGCCGTCCCGGCCTCGGCAGGTGCCGACCGTTGGTCGGCACACGCCCGAAGGCCTTACAACGCCAACAATTCCCGCAGATCATCCACCACGGCAACCGCCTCGACGTTGTCCAGATCCAGCCCACGCGGATACCCATAGCGCACCAGCGCCACCGGCATCCCGGCATCCACGGCAGCGCGGTAATCGGTGATCGAATCACCCACCATCAAGGCGGCCTCGACGGCCACCTCGAACTGCGCGGCGATATGCCGCAACGGCGCACCACTGGGCTTGCGCTCCGGCAAGGAATCCCCGCCCAGCACCAGTGCGAACACGTCCTGCAGACCGAAGTGCTGCAGCAGCGGCGCCACCAGTGCGGACGGCTTGTTGGTGCAGATCGCCAGCGTCACCGAACGCTTGCGCAAGGCAGCCAACGTTTCGGCCACGCCATCAAACAGGCGCGGGCTGCGTAACAGGCACGCCTCGTAGTGGCGCATGAAACCGGGCATTACCTCGTCCAGATCGATATCGCTGCCGGCCGCGGTAAACGCCTGCTCAACGAGCCGCCGCACGCCATCACCGATCCACGTCAACACCGTCGCCTCCGGCACGCGCGGCAACTGCCAGTCCTGCAGCGTGCGGTTGAGCGCTTCGGCGATATCGGCCGCGCTGTCCACCAGCGTGCCATCCAGATCGAACACCACCAACGGATACGGATACGACAAGACAATGCTCACTTCCACAGCAGGGAAGCGCCATTGTACGGAGGTGCGTGTGTGATGCCGATGCACGCCCGGGTAGAGCCGACCGTTGGTCGGCTGCACGCGCCCGCTGCGGTTGCGGGTGCACGGCGTGCTGATGGGCGGTTGCCGGATCAAGTGCAGCCGACCAACGGTCGGCTCTACCGGGGCCGCGTTTACAGCTGCGCCAGGAACGCCGGGCTGGCAAAGCGTTCCACCAGGAAATCCAGGAAGCTGCGCATGATCGTCGGCAGCTGCCGGCGTGAGGCGTACACCGCGTACAGGCCCAGCAGTTCGACTTCATGGTCCGGCAGTACGGCGACCAGTTCCCCCGCGTGCAGCAGCGGTGCGATCTGATACATCGGCAGCATCGCGATGCCCGCACCGGCACGCACCGCTTCCAGCAGCAACGACGCTTCGTTTGCACTGATGTTGCCCCCCACCGCCACCGCGATCTTCCGTCCGTCGCGTTGCAGATGCCACACGCTCTTGCCGACGTAGTGGTGCGTCAGACAGTTGTGCGTGGCCAGTGCGTCGGCGGTGGTCGGCGTACCGCGCTCTGCGAGGTACGACGGCGCCGCGCACAGCACCGAGCGGCACTGCCCCAGCGGACGCGCGATCAGGCTCGGGTCGATCGCGCGCGAGATGCGCACGGCGATGTCCACGCGCTCCTCCACCAGGTTGACCACCCGATCCACCAGCAGCAGTTCAACGCGTGTGAGCGGATGCCGTTTGACGAACTCGGCCACCGCCGCCGCCAGATGGTTCTGCCCGAACGACACGCTCGCGGTGACCCGCAGCAGGCCATGCGGCTCGGGATTGTCCGTGGCCAGCTCCCCGCGCAGCTCATCGCCGATCGCCAGCATCTGCCGGAAGCGCAGCAGCGCCGCTTCTCCCGGCCCCGTCAGGCTGATCCGGCGCGTGGTCCGGTGCAGCAGACGCGCCCCCAGCCAGCGCTCCACCTCGGCCAGATAGCGCGTCACCATCGCCCGCGACATCTCCAGCGCCTCGGCCGCAGCGGTCAGGCTGCCACGCTCGGCCACCTCGACGAACACGTTCATGGCAGTCATCCGGTCCATTTGATCGATCCGTGCAACAAATTAGGCCGTTATACGCGGTTTTTCGTTCGATTCCAGAGGCATACGCTGGCCTTCCTTCCTCAACGGACGTCCCCCATGAAAATCGCTCTCGTTGGTGCCACCGGCAACATCGGCCGTGAAATCACCCGCCAGGCCCTCGCCCGCGGCCACCAGGTCACCGCCATCGTCCGCCGTGAGACTGACCTCCCGGCGGAACTGGACGGCGCCCAGCTGGCCGTGGCCGCGCTGGACGACATCGATGCCCTGGCCGCTGTGATCGCCGGCCATGACGTACTGGCCAGCGCCTTCGGCCCGCGCCCGGGCGATGCCCCCACCACGGTGACCACGACCAGTGCCGCCCTGGTCGCCGCGGCGCGCCAGGCCGGCGTTCCCCGCTTCATCATGGTCGGTGGCGCCGGCAGCCTGGAAGTCGCCCCCGGTGTGCAGCTGGTGGACACCGAGGGCTTCCCGGACGCCTACAAGCCGGTCGCCCTTGCCGCCCGCGAGACGCTCAAGCAGCTCCGCGCCGTCGACGACCTCGACTGGACGTTCTACTCCCCCGCCGCCGAAATCGGCCCCGGCCCGCAGCGCGGCGGCTTCCGCACCCAGGCGAAGAACTTCCTGGTCGGCGATGACGGCCACAGCCGGATCAGCTACGCCGACTACGCCGACGCCTTCGTCAGCGAAATCGAAACCCCGCAATACGTGCGGCAGATCGCCACGGTTGCGTACTGACCAGGCCGCCGATCTGGACGCAGCCGACCAACGGTCGGCTCTACCGGCCCCGGTGTCATGTCGGGGCCGTTCCCCCCGGTGTCATGTCGGGGCCGTCCCCCCCCGGTGTCATGTCGGGGCCGTCCCCCCCCCGGTGTCATGTCGGGGCCGTTCCCCCCGGTGCCATGTCGGGGCCGTCCCGCCCCGGTGTGATGCCGGGGCCGCGCTGCACAGGACTTCTTGAAATGCAGAACGTTTCCCGCACGACCCTGGCCCTGGCGTTGACGCTCGGTACCGCGCTCGCCATGAGCCCACCGGCCATCAGCCACGCCGCTGCGGCGACCGCCGAAGCCCACGCGCTGCAGGTGCAGCCCTACCACCCCGGCGACAAGGCGCTGTTTTCGGTCGCGTCCACCCTGATCACCGGCCGCCACGACGCGATCCTGGTCGACGCCCAGTTCGCCGCCACCGATGCCGCGCAACTCGTCCAGCGTATCCGCGATTCCGGCAAACGGCTGACCACGATCTACATCAGCCACGGCGACCCCGACTACTACTTCGGCCTGGCCACGCTGCAGGACGCCTTCCCCGACGCCCGCATCCTCGCCACCCCCTCCACCGTCGCCCACATCAATGCCACCCAGGCCGCCAAACTCGCCTACTGGGGCCCGCAGATGGGCGCAGCCAAGCCCAGCCGCATCGTCATCCCCACCCCACTGGACGGCGACACCCTCACCCTCGAAGGCCAACCGATCAAGATCATCGGCCTCACCGGCCCCACCCCGGACCGCACCGTCATGTGGATTCCCACCCTCCACACCGTCCTAGGCGGAATCCCGGTCGTCGCCGGCGAACACGTCTGGATGGCCGACACCCAGAGCGCCCAATCGCACGCCCACTGGCTGCAGACACTGGCAACCATCAAGGCGCTGAAGCCCACCCGCGTCATCCCCGGCCATTACGCAGCCGATGCCCCCCTCGACATCAGCGCAGTGGATTTCACCGCCGACTACATCCGCGCGTTCGACGAAGAAACCGCACGCAGCAAAGACGCCAACGTACTGATTGCCGCGATGAAAAAACGCTATCCAAATCTGGCGGGCGAGAGCTCACTGGAACTGAGCGCGAAGGTCGCCAAGGGTGAAATGCAGTGGCCGTAATGACGCATCCGTAGAAACCAGACGTCATTCGCGAATCTCGAAACGCACGACGCGTTTCCCCTCTGCGCACCGACCCAGTGTTGGGGGGACGACGCGGGTGGGGTATCGGGACCGTGTGTTGCCATGGATGGCAACACACGAGCTTACAGGGACGTACTTGCAGCGGGTCCCGATACCCCACCCGCGTCGTCCCAAACCCTCATCACCCGGACCCCAGCGCCTCAGCCGTTGCCGTCACCGCAAACAGAAAAACCGTCAGCCATCACCCAGGTGATCAAACAACCCCGGCTGGCGCACCACCTCCCGCTCCCGGAAGCCCCCCAACCCCACCCCCACCAACCGATACCGCGTCTCCAACGGCAACTCCACCCGTGCCCGCAGCCCCAACGCAATATCGCGCAGTTCCTCCAACGAATCCGGCGGCGACTCCGGCGTAAAACTCCGCGTAATGATCCGGAACTGCGACGTCTTCAACTTCAACACCACCGTATGTCCCACCCGGTCCGTCTTGCGCGTCGCCAGCCAGGTCTTCTCCGCCAACTGCACGATCGCCGGCGCCAGATCCTCCAACAACAGATCCTCGGCGAACGTATCCTCCGACGAAATCGACTGCACCGGCTGATCCGGTTCCACCGGGCGCTCATCCACGCCGCGCGCCCGATTGAACAACCGTCCGCCGAACGTCCCGAACCGCGCCTCCAGTTCCTCCAGCGGCAGCGCACGCAGATCACCCACCGTCGCCACCCCCAGCTCGGCCAGCTTCGCCGCCATCACCTTGCCCACGCCCGGCACACGACTCACCGGCAGCGGCGTCAGAAACTGCTCGATACGATGCGGCGGCACCACGAACTGCCCATCCGGCTTGCGCCAATCCGAGGCGATCTTCGCCAGGAACTTGTTCGGCGCGATCCCCGCCGAGGCGGTCAGCTGCGTCTCTTCGCGGATCTGCGCGCGGATGATCTGCGCGATCTCCGTCGCCACCGTCATCCCGCCTTTGTGCTCGGTCACATCCAGATACGCCTCATCCAGCGACAACGGCTCCACCAGATCCGTATGCCGCAGGAAAATCTCGCGTACCTGGCGTGACACCGCCTTGTAGCGGGCGAAATCCGGCGGCACGAACACCGCCTCCGGACACAGCCGCTCCGCGCGCAGCGCAGGCATCGCCGAACGCACGCCAAACACACGCGCCTCGTACGAGGCTGCGCACACCACCGAACGCATGCCCCGCCACGCCACCACCACCGGTTTGCCCCGCAACGAAGGGTCGTCACGCTGCTCCACGGACGCGTAAAACGCATCCATGTCGACGTGAATGATCTTGCGGGGGCGGGACACGGGCGTTGGCACTCGGATTCAGATGAACAAGATTACAGCCACACGCCGCAGTATGGTTGTTGGATAACAACAACATGCGTTTTTGAACCTGAAAACACTACGGCGGCGTACGGTTAAAACGTTTGATTGAATCACTTTTTCTCATGCACTCTTGAGCACTTGCTTCATGCAAGAGCAGTCGACCTGTGGTCGGCTCACCCCGATGACAACTTCCTCAGGATTGCGTTTTCCATGACTCGTCTCAACGCGTTCTCGCGCGACCAGCTGCTGGCCAGCGCCCGCGGTGAACTGTTCGGCCCGGGCAGCGGCCGCCTGCCCAATGATCCGATGCTGATGTTCGATCGCATCACCGATATCCGCGAGGACGGCGGTCCCCATGGCAAAGGCATGGTACGCGCGGAACTGGATATCCGCCCTGACCTGTGGTTCTTCGACTGCCACTTCCTCGGCGACCCGGTCATGCCCGGTTGCCTTGGCCTGGATGCCATGTGGCAGCTGACCGGCTTCTTCCTGACCTGGATCGGCGCGCCCGGCCGTGGCCGTGCCCTGGGCTGCGGCGAAGTCAAGTTCACCGGCCAGGTACTGCCGAGCGCCAAGCGCGTCACCTACGAAATCGATATCTCGCGCGTCATCAACCGCAAGCTGGTGATGGCACAGTCCGACGCCCGCATGCTGGTGGACGGTCGCGAAATCTACTCTGCCAAAGACCTGCGTGTAGGTCTGTTCACTTCCACTGAGAACTTCTGATGCGTCGCGTCGTCATTACCGGAATGGGCATCACTTCGTGCCTGGGCAACGATCTGGACACCGTGTCCTCCGCACTGCGTGAAGGCCGCGCCGGCATCCGCCACCTGCCCGATCATGCCGAAGCCGGCCTGCGCAGCCATGTCGGCGGCAACATCGAGCTCGACCTGGATGCGCAGATCGACCGCAAGGTGAAGCGCTTCATGAGCGATGCCTCGGCGTATGCGTACATCGCCATGCGCGATGCGATCGCCGATGCCGGCCTGGACGAGGCGCAGGTCGCCAACCCGCGGACCGGCCTGATCGCCGGCTCCGGCGGCGGCTCCAGCCAGTGGCAGGTGGAATCGGCCGACATCCTGCGCGCCCGTGGCGTGCGCAAGGTCGGCCCGTACATGGTGCCGCGCACGATGTGCTCGACCGTGTCGGCCTGCCTGGCCACCGCGTTCCAGATCAAGGGCCTGAGCTACTCGCTGTCGGCCGCCTGCGCCACCTCCGCGCATTGCATCGGCGCCGCTGCGGATCTGATCCGTCATGGCGCGCAGGACGTGATGTTCGCCGGTGGCGGTGAAGACCTGCACTGGTCGATGAGCGTGATGTTCGATGCGATGGGCGCCCTGTCGACCCGCTTCAACGACACGCCGGCCTCGGCCTCGCGCCCGTACGACAAGGACCGCGACGGCTTCGTCATCGCCGGCGGCGGCGGCATGCTGGTGCTGGAAGACTACGACCACGCCGTGGCCCGTGGCGCACGCATCTATGCCGAGCTGGTCGGTTACGGCGTCACCTCCGACGGTGCCGACATGGTCGCCCCGTCCGGTGAAGGCGCGGTGCGCTGCATGAACATGGCGATGGAGCACATCACCGCCCCGATCGACTACCTCAACACGCATGGCACCTCGACCCCGCTGGGCGACGTCACCGAGTTGAAGGCCGTGCGCGAAGTGTTCGGCGAGAGCATCCCGCCGCTGTCCTCGACCAAGGCGCTGTCGGGCCACTCGCTGGGTGCGGCAAGCGTGCATGAAGCGATCTACTGCCTGCTGATGATGCGCGATGGCTTCATCGCCGGTTCGGCCAACATCGGCGAGCTGGACCCGCTGGTGGAAGGCTTCCCGATCGTGCGCGAGACGCAGCCGGCACAGCTGAACACCGTGATGTCCAACAGCTTCGGCTTTGGCGGCACGAATGCGGCGCTGGTGTTCAGCCGCCTCTGACGGCAGCCTGTGTCCGCATGAAAAAGCCCGGCCATGTGCCGGGCTTTTTCGTGGTCCAGACGGGCAACGCCGTTGGTTACCGGGCGCCGGTCACCGGCAGCAGCGGCACCAACAACTGCCGTGCGTCCAGCAGCGAATCCACGATGCGATGCCCCAGCGCACGCAGTTCCTCATCCGGATGCACCAGGTCCGGCACCTGGATCGCCGTCATGCCCGCCCCCACTGCCGCGCGGATACCGGCCGGGGAGTCTTCCAGCGCCAGGCAGCGCGCCGGGTCCTTGCCCAGCTTCTGCGCGGCCAGCAGGTAGATGTCCGGGGCAGGCTTGGGATGCGACACATCGCTGCTGGTCACCACCACCTCGAAGAACGGCAGCAGCCCGGCCGCTGCCAGCTTGCGCGAGGCACGCGGCTGGCGGGTGGAGGTCGCCACCGCACGCGGAACGCCGTGATCGTGCAGCAGCTGCAGGATCTCCAGGATGCCGGGGCGCAGCGGCAGCCCCTGCTGCGTGCGCGCTTCGTACAGGTCGTGGCAGCGCGCGAACAGCGCGGCGACCTGCTCGGCATTCACCGTCTGCAGCAGCAGGCGTTCGCAATCGCGGTCGCCCAGGCCCACCATGCGCAGCCAGAATCCCTCCGGGAAGGGCAGTGCCAGTTCCTGCGCGGCCTGCGACCAGCACGCGATGGAGACGCGCTCGCTGTCGATCATCAGGCCGTCCATGTCGAAGATGACGGCGTCGGGCAGGAACGGCAGCGCGGCGAAGGCCGTCATGGGACGTTGAACAGCGTCTCGAGATCGGCCGCATCCAGCATGCGCCACTCACCTTCAGGCAGCTCGCCCAGCGAGAGCCCACCGATGCGGCTGCGGTGCAGCGCCTCGACGTGGTTGCCAACGGCCGCGAACATCCGGCGGGCCTGGTGGTAACGGCCCTCGTGCAGGACCAGCTGCGCCTGGCGCGGACCGTTCACGTGCAGCTCGGCCGGCAGCAGCGGCTTGTCATCCGATTCCAACAGCAGGCCGCCGCTGGCGAAACGCGCGGTTTCATCGCCGCGCAGATCTTCGGCGAGGGTGACCTCGTAGGCCTTGTCCAGGCGCGACTTCGGCGACACGATCCGGTGCAGCAGCGCGCCGTCGTCGGTCATCAGCAGCATGCCGCTGGTGTCGCGGTCCAGGCGGCCCACCGAGGACAGCACCGGCGCGCGGTCGCGGTAACGCGGCGGCAGCAGGTCGTAGATCAGCCGGCCCTTGTCCTTGGTCGAACAGGTGTAGCCGCGCGGCTTGTGCAGCAGCAGGGTCAGCCCCTGCGGCGGGTCCAGCGGCTCGCCCTCGACCCGGATCGCCTCATGCGCGACCGCGTCATCGGCGTACAGCACCTCGCCCTCGGCATCGGTGATCAGGCCGGCGCGGAACATCCCCTGCACCTGCTTGCGGCTGCCATAGCCCAGGTTGGCCAACAGCTTGACCAGCTTCATGCGCGGCCTCCGCGGCCCCACTTCGGCTCGGTGCTGCGCGGCGTGCGAACCGGCGTGGCGCTCTTGCTGGCCTTGGTCGCTTCGATCAGCTTGAAGCCATCGCGCTCGGCAGCCACGCGGACCTGGCCGAAGCTCTCATTGAGGATCTGCTCGTACGGCAGGTGGCGGTTGGCCACCAGCCACATCCGGCCGCCCGGGCGCAGCGCCTGTGCGGCCACGGCGATGAAGCGCTGGCCGATGTCGGGGCGATCCGCGCGCGACGGGGTGTGGAACGGCGGGTTGGTCACGATGAAGTCGTACTCGCCCTCGATCCCGGCGGTGACGTCCTGCCAGTGATAGGCCAGCGCCGCCGGCTTGCCGAGCGCGGCGAGGTTCTCGCGGGCCAGCGCCAGCGCGCGGCCTTCGGCCTCGTACAGGTCCAGCGCGGTCACGTTCGGGCAGCGCGCCAGCACTTCGGCCGAGAGATAGCCGAAGCCGGCGCCCAGATCGGCCCCACGCCCAGCCAGATCGGCCGGCAGCTGCTCGACCAGCAGCGCGGAAGCCGGGTCGATGCGGTCCCAGGCGAAGATGCCCGGGCGGCTCTGGAAGCGGCCGCCAAGGATCGCGCGCGGCGCGTCCAGGGTGGCCCAGCGCTGCGCGAGCGCAGCGTCGTGCTGGCCGTTGAGCGGCGCCGTCCAGTAGGCACGGCAGTGGTTCTTGGTCAGCTTGCCGCCGAGGCCGGCCAACTGCTGCAGGTCGCCTTCGCCGGAGCGCGCGCCTTCGTTGTTGTGCTGGCAGGCCACCACGATGCCACCCGGGGCGGTCAGGGCCAGCGCACGGGCGAACAGGGCCTTGGCTTCCTCGCGCTGGCGCGGCGGCAGCACCAGCACCACGGCGTAGCGGGTGGCATCGCCGGCCAGCTGCTGCTCGTCACGCACGGTCCAGCCACTGGCTTCCAGGGCGTCGGCGAACGGGCGGAAGCTCTGCTCGCAGACCAGCTGCGCCGGCTGGGCATGCTCGCGCAGCGGTGCGCCATCGCGGGCGCGCAGGAACAGCACGGGGCCGGCCGGCCAGGACAGTGCGCCACTGGCGAAGGGCAGGAACAGGGTTTCCAGGGGAGCGTCGTGCTGGGCAGCCATGCGGGGGCACATCTTGAAAAGAGGCCGCCATTCTACCGGTTCGCCCCGCCCCACCCGGATTTGCGTTTATTCAACGTCCTGTTGATGCCCTGACAACATCCAAACCGGCAGGGTGGAGCCTCACTTCCCGTGGAGATGGCTCATGCGTGCATTGTTCGTCGGTGGCGTAGTCGACAACAGCGAGATGGACATGGAGGGCAGCCAGCCACCGGTGCATTACCCCGAAGACACCGGCGGCGGCCATTCCCGCTACCGCCTGCACCAGGTCGGCAAGACCGCCGATGGCAGCGTGGCCTACGCGGTCTATGGCGCCCCGGACCTGGCCGATGACGAGGTGGCCCGGATCGCCGATGAACGGGCCTACGCGCGCCGCTTCGAGGCCGAGCCCAGCGAATTCACCCACTGAACCCTGCCCACCCGCACCTGCCCGCCGCGATCACTCGCGGTAGGGCAGCTGCCGGATGGCCTTGATCTGGTCCAGCCACACCACGTGCTGCTGGACCGGGGTATCCAGATCGTCCAACCGCAGCTGGCCATTGCTGCCTTCGTTCTCTTCGGCGTCGCGGTATTGCTGCAGCGTCGGCTGCACCGCGACGGTGCCCAGCAGGCGGCTGCCATCCTCAAGCGTGAGTTCGACCTGGGTCTGGCCGTGCAGCTGTGGCAGCAGGGCTTCCAGCGCCGCGATGGCGGCCGGATCGGTATGGATGCGGGGGGCGTAGCGGGACATGGCAACTCCTGTGGCGTGCGCCCCAGTGTGCCCGCGGCGGCGTCAACACGCCGCCAACGCAGGACTCAGCGCGTGCCGCCCAGGACACCGCGTACAGCGGCTACCAGCTGCGCGACCGAATACGGCTTGGCCACATGCTCCTGGAAGCCCGACGCCAACGCACGCTTGCGGTCGTCCGCACGTGCCAGCGCCGTCACCGCGACCGCAGGCAGTGCCTCCGGCTCGACGCCCATGTTGTCGCGCAGGGTGCGCACCAGCCCGTAACCGTCCATCCCGGGCATGCCGATATCGGTCAGCAGCGCATCGATGTCGTCATGGCCTTTCTCGTTGAGCAGTGCCAGCGCTTCGCCGGCCGAGGACGCCGTGGTGACCGAGGCGCCCTGCTCTTCCAGCAGCCGCCGGAGATACTCCAGTACTTCGGGCTGATCTTCCACAGCCAACAGGTGCAGGCCTTTGAGTGGGTACGGCTCGATGATCTGCTCGGTGATCGGGCCGCTGAACACTTCGCGCAGCGGACGACCGTCGGCCTGCGGCTGGTAGCGCGGCAGGCGCACGTTGAAGGTGGCCCCGTGGCCATGGCCGTCGCTGCTGGCTGCCACCGCACCGCCATGCAGCTCCACCAGCTGCTGCACGATCGCCAGGCCCAGGCCCAGGCCGCCATGCCGGCGCGTGGTCGTGCCGTCCGCCTGGCGGAACCGGCTGAACAGATGACGCAGGAACTCCGGCGCGATGCCGTCGCCGGAATCGGTGACGCTGATCGACCAGTGCCCGCCGTCCGCAGCCAGGGTCAGCACCACGCGCCCCTCGGCCGGGGTGAATTTGATCGCGTTGGAAAGCAGGTTCCACAGCACCTGCTGCAGGCGGGTGGCATCGCCGAGCACCAGACAGGGCTCGTCGGGCATCACCAGCTCCATCGACAACGCTTTGCCTTCGGCGACCAGCTCCTGCGCGCGCATCGCCTCTTCCAGCTGCGCACGCAGATCCAGCATTTCCACTTCCAGCTGCACTTTGCCCAGCAGCATGCTGCTGAGGTCCAGCATGTCCGAGATCAACCGCTTCTGCGCCATCGCACTGTTGGCGATCACGCCCAGGCCCTTGTACATGGGGCTGGTGTTGTCGATGCGCTGCAGCAGCAGTTCGCTCCAGCCCAGGATGGTGGTCAGCGGGGTACGCAGCTCGTGCGAGAGCGTGGCCAGGAATTCATCCTTCAGCCGCGCCATGTTCTCGGCCGCGCTGCGCGCCGCACGTTCGGACTGCAGCAGTTCCTCGCGCGCCATTTCGATCTCGCGGCGCTCGGTCACATCCGGACTGCTGCCCGCCAGACCGATGAAACGGCCCATGCGCGAGAAGCGCGGCCGGGCGTTCATTTCCAGCCAGCGCCATTGGCCATCGGCGCGACGGCCGCGCACCAGTGCATGCATGGAGCGCTGCGATTTCAGCGCCTCCTGCAGTTCGTAATCGAACACCGAAGCATCATCGGGATGCACCAGGCCACGCCAGACATCATCCGGCACGCGCTGCTCATCGCCTCCAAAAAACTCGCTGAAGGCACTGTTGACGAAGCGCGAATGGCCGCGCTCATCCAGCACCCAGACCGGCATCGGCAGGCCATCGGCCAGCGCGCTGAAGCGCGCCTCGCTTTCGGCCAGCTCCACCTCGATGTGCTTGCGGTTGGTGATGTCGAAGAACACCACGGCCACCAGAGGCTCGTCCGGCTCGCCCACGCTGACCGCTTCCACCGAGTACCACCGGTTCAGCGCGCGCGCTTCCATCTCGAACTGCCGTGCCTGCCCGCTACGCGCCACCTCGCCATAGGTGCGGTACCAGTCGGATTCATGGCCGGGTTGCAGGCTGCTCATCCGCTGTCCGCAGACGTTGCTCAGCCCGGTATTGCGTGAAAACGCCTCGTTGACCTCGACAAACCGGTAGTCCACACCCACCCCGGCATCGTCGAAGATCACTTCGATGATGCAGAACCCCGCATTCAGGCGTTCAAGTACCGTGCGATACAGGGCCGGATCCGGCGATGAAGCCAGGAAGGAGGCGCGTTCCAACGTCGAGGTGGGCAGGCTGGGCAAGGGCGTCAATGAGGCAACTGGCGAAACAGAGGAGGACAGGATCGGCCAACGCGCGTATTCGCAGCGTCAAGCGCCGAGGGTCGGGGGCGGCCTGGGTGAATTGGCGCCAACCGCAGTGCCGGAGCATACACGCGTGGATTGTCCCTCACCCGGATCAGGATCACACTGGGTGCCTGATCCCCCTTGTGATCGCGCCCCAGGAGTTGTCATGAACCGCACATCCCTGATCGCCGGCGCCCTGGCCGGCCTGCTGCTCATCGGCAGTGCCTCCGCCGCCCCACGCACCGTGACCGACCCGCAGGCCCCGCGCGCGCTCAAGGCGGAGGGTCCGGTCCAGGTGATGTGGACCGACCCGGCCCAGTTCACCGAGATCCGGCTGAGCAACAACCGCTTTGAAGCCGAACGCGGTGACTGGGTACAGCAGCTGGCCAAATACGTGCAGACCACCGCCAGCAAGGCACTGCAGCCCGGCCAGACGCTGGAGGTGACCTTCACCGACATCAAGCGCGCCGGCGATTACGAGCCGTGGCACGGCCCGCGCGCCAACGACATCCGGGTGATGCGCGATATCTACCCCCCGCGCGTGACCCTGACCTACACCCTGAAGGATGCCCAGGGACAGGTGATCGGCGAAGGTGAGCGCAAGCTGCAGGACACCGGCTACCTGCACAACATCGGGCGTCAGAGCGACACCGACCCGCTGCGCTACGAGAAGCGCCTGCTGGATGATTGGATCCGGCGCGATCTGCGCAATGAGGCCACGGCCAATACCTGATCCGTTGGCTCTGACAGGACGAAGGCGGCGCACCAGCGCCGCCTTTTTCATGCACCCGGCGTCGCCGGTGGCGGCTCAGCCGTCAGCGTACTCGCGCACCACCCGCTTCACGCCACACGGCAGCTGGTAGGCACTGACCCCGCACAGCGGCGCCAGGGCCTCGATGCGCGGCGCATCGCCCCACAGCGTCACCGTGCTGCCGATGCCGGCCTGCGGCAGGTGGGTCAGATCCACGGTGAGCATGTCCATCGAGACCCGACCGATCACGATGCCGGGCTGTCCATCGATGCGCACCGGGGTGCCGTTCGGCGCGAACTGCGGGTAGCCATCGGCATAGCCGAGGGCCACGACGCCCACCCGGGTCGGCCGCTGCGCGACGAAGCGCGCGCCATAGCCGACCGGCTCGCCGACCGCGATGTCGCGCACGGCAAAGATTTTCGACCGCATGGTCATCACCGGGCGCAGGCGCTCGGTCAGGGCCGTGTGCGCCGGCATCGGGTTGATCCCGTACAGCATCAGGCCTGGGCGCACCCAGTCACTGCGCACCTCCGGCCAGCCCAGCAGCGCCGGCGAGTTGCACAGGCTGGTCTGCCCGGCCAGGCCTTCGATGGCGGCCGCGAAGACGTCGGCCTGCTCGCGGGTGCGCGGGCTGTCCAGCTCGTCGGCACGCGCCATGTGGGTCATCAGCACCATCGGCCCGACATGCGCCAGCGCACTGAGCGTGGCGTGCGCGGCGCGGAACTCGTCCGGCCACAGGCCCAGGCGATGCATGCCACTGTCCAGCTTCAACCACACGGTGAGCGTGGCGGTGGTCGGAAACGCGGCCACCGCCTCCACCTGCCACGGAGCGCCAACCGCGAACCACAGGTCGTGCTCGACGATCAGCGGCAGTTCGTCGGCATCGAAGAAGCCTTCCAACAGCAGGATCGGGCCGGTGATACCGGCCGCCCGCAGTTCCAGCGCTTCCTCGATGCAGGCCACGCCGAACGCATCGGCCTCGGTCTGCAGCGCGCGGGCGCAGCGCACCGCACCGTGCCCGTAGGCATCGGCCTTGATCACCGCAACGGCCTTGCCGCCCCCCAGTTCGCGTGCCAGCCGGTAATTGCTGCGCAGCGCGTCCAGGTCAATCAACGCACGGGCTGGGCGCATGAACTCGACTCACGGTGACGGACGGACGCGGCATGGTGGGTGTAGCGGAAAATATCCAGGCCTTCGGTGCTGATCTGCGGCTGGCGGGCATCCATCAGGTCGGCCAGGTAGCGGCCGGAGCCGCAGGCCATGGTCCAGCCCAGGGTGCCGTGGCCGGTATTGAGGAACAGGTTGCGGTACGGCGTGGCGCCGACCACCGGGGTGCCGTCCGGCGTGGCCGGGCGCAGGCCGGTCCAGAACTCGGCGCGCGACAGGTCGCCGCCCTCCGGGTACAGATCGCGCACCACCTTCTCCAGCGTGGCGCGGCGGCGCGGCGAGAGGGACAGGTCGAACCCGCCCACTTCGGCCATGCCACCCACGCGGATGCGGTCGTCAAAGCGGGTCACGGCCACCTTGTAGCTTTCATCCAGGATGGTCGAGGTCGGGGCCATCGCCGGGTCGGTGATCGGCAGCGTCAGCGAGTAGCCCTTGAGCGGGTACACCGGCAGCTGCATGCCCAGCGGTGCGACCAGCGACGGCGAATAGCTGCCCAGCGCGACCACGTAGTGATCGGCGGTTTCCAGCTTGCCATCGATGCGTACACCGGTGATGCGGTCGCCCTCGCTCTGCAGGCCGGCGATGTCCTGGTCGAAGCGGAACTCCACCCCGGCATCGACGCACATCTGCGCCAGGCGACGGGTGAACAACTGGCAATCGCCGGTCTGGTCGCGCGGCAGGCGCAGCGCGCCGACCAGCTTGTCGGCCACGCCGGCCAGCGCCGGTTCGTGGGCGATGATGCCGTCGCGATCAAGCACCTCGTAGGGCACGCCGTATTGGGCCAGCACCTCGATGTCCTGCGCCGAGGCGTCCAGCTGCTGCTGGGTGCGGAACAACTGGGTGGTGCCCAGGTCGCGGCCTTCGAACTCGATGCCGGTCTCGCGGCGCAGCTCGTTGAGGCAGTCGCGGCTGTACTCGGACATGCGCACCATGCGCGCCTTGTTGATCGCATAGCGCTCATGCGTGCAGTTGCGCAGCATCTGCGCCAGCCAGCGGTACTGGTGCCAGTCCAGGCCCGGGCGGATGGCCAGCGGCGCATGCTCGGCGAACAGCCACTTGACGGCCTTGAGCGGCACGCCGGGCGCTGCCCACGGCGAGGTATAGCCGAACGACAGCTGGCCTGCGTTGGCGAAACTGGTTTCCAGCGCCGGACCGGGCTGGCGGTCGACGACCGTGACTTCAAACCCGGCCTGCCGCAGGTACCAGGCACTGGTCGTGCCGATCACACCGCTGCCAAGGACTAGAACGCGCATGACACCTCTCCAACCCGATCATTCCCTGCGCAGGAGCACGCCGGGACCATAATTGAGGAAGTATAGTCAGCCGCAACCAAGCAATTCGCCTGTTTTTCCAGCATCAGGCAGGGTATTGTCTCGCGAACATCCTTGAGAGGCTGACGCCGATGGCCACGCGTGCCCGTGAACTGGACAAGATCGACCGCAAGATCCTGCGCATCCTGCAGGCCGAGGGTCGGATCTCCTTCACCGAACTGGGCGAGCGGGTCGGGCTGTCGACCACGCCGTGCACCGAGCGCGTCCGCCGGCTGGAGCGCGACGGGGCCATCACCGGCTACTACGCCAAGCTTGATCCGCATTACCTCAAGGCCAGCCTGCTGGTGTTCGTGGAGATCAGCCTGGCCTACAAATCCGGCGACATCTTTGAAGAGTTCCGGCGCGCGGCGTTGAAGCTGCCCAATGTGCTGGAATGCCATCTGGTCTCGGGCGATTTCGACTACCTGCTCAAGGCCCGCATCAGCGAGATGGCCTCGTACCGCAAGCTGCTGGGCAGCACCTTGTTGACCTTGCCGCACGTGCGCGAATCCAAGAGCTACATAGTGATGGAAGAGGTCAAGGAGACCTTGACCCTGCCGATTCCAGATTGATCCGGTCGCGTGACTGAGTGGCGTGGCTGAAACGCAAAAAGGCGGCGCGCATGTGCGCACCGCCCTTGTTCATTGCGCCAAGCGCATCAGCGCTGCTGTTTCTGGTCCTGATGCTTCTGGTCCTGCTGCTTGCCGCCCTTCTGATTCTGCTGGTCCCACTGCTGCTGGTTCTGCTGGCCGGGCTTCTGGTTCTGTTGCTGACTGCCCTGCTGCTCCTGCGGCGTCTTGCCGGGACTGCGGTTCTGCTGGTTAGCCATGATTGCACTCTTCTCGAAAAACCTCGGGGGATGCGCTGTGTTGCGGCGCGGGTACAGGGTCCCGCCGATCCGGTTAATCACAGGCGAAAAAACAGTGAGGCCTTGCGTTGACGGGGATGACTGCGCGGGCGGCGATGTAAACCATTCATGTTGCCCGCCTGCCACCCCGGGAGTCAGGGCTTGATCTGTTGGCCGTCAGCGCTGGGGACGGCGTCGTAATAGCGGCCGGTGCGGGTATCGAGCACGCGGTTCGGGCCTACCTGCTTGACCCCCGGAATGATCCGGCCGTGGCGGTCGTAGACCTTGCTCTGCACGGCCGGGCCCTGCAGCGGTGCGGGCTGCGCGGGGCCTTTGCTTTGGATCGGGTGCGTGCGCAGCTGCTGCTGGGTCTGCGAGGACGACTTCACCGGGGCCATCCTGTCGGACAGGCTGTCGACCGGCACCGGTTGCACGGCCGGGGGCTGTGGCGCGCGCTGCGGCGTGACCACCGGCCGCGTCGCGGTGGGCGTGGGCGGCGGGCCGATCTGCGCGGCCGCGGTCAACGGCAGCAGCACCAGCAAGGCAGCGGCGAGGCGACGTGGGCGGTACATGGCGATCTCCCGGCGGCGGTTCAGGTCTTCACCATGCGCCGCCATGGGTATCAGCACGATGAATGCCCCGGCTTGAACCTCTACAGGCAACAGCCCAATCTACGTACCACATCAATAGGGAATGTTTATGACAGCTTTCGACCTTTCCCCGCCCACCGACGCCCAGCGCCAGGCCTTGGTGGCCGGCCTCAGCGCCGATGAGCAGCGCGTGCTGCTGCATCACGGCACCGAGGCGCCGTTCTGCGGGGTCTTCCTGGACAACAAGCAGGACGGGGTCTACGGCTGCCGGTTGTGCGGCCTGCCGCTGTTCCGCTCCAGCACCAAGTTCGACTCCGGCACCGGCTGGCCGAGCTTCTTCGCGCCCTTCGACCCGGCGCATGTCCGCGAGATCCGCGACGCCAGCCATGGCATGGTCCGCACCGAGATCGTCTGTGCGCGGTGTGACAGCCATCTCGGCCATGTTTTCCCGGATGGCCCGCCGCCGACCCATGAGCGCCACTGCCTGAACTCGGTCTCGCTGTCGTTCACGCCCAACGGGCAGGCCTATCCGGATCCGTTGCAGCGCGGGGGTGCGGAAGCCGAGCCGGCCGCCTGAATCCGGAAAAGTGTGACATCGAGCGAACACCCCCCTTCAGAAAGGGTGTGAAGGGGCCGACATGGAGGTATCCCCTTCCCGCGTCGGCCCCATGCTCATCATCGTTGGACTTCTCGTCGTCATCCTCAGCGTGCTCGGCGGTTACGTGGGGGCGCACGGCAAACTCGGCGCGCTGTGGCAGCCCTATGAACTGGTGATCATCGGCGGTGCGGCGCTGGGTGCGTTCCTGGTCGGCACCCCGGTCAAAACCGTGAAGCAGACCCTGAAGGCCACCGTGGGCGTGTTCAAGGGGCCGCGCTACAAGCAGCAGGACTACATCGACGTCCTGAGCCTGCTCTACGAACTGCTCAACAAGGCGCGCCGCGAAGGCTTCATGGCGCTGGAAGACCACGTCGAGCGCCCGGCCGAGAGCAGCATCTTCGCCAATTACCCCAAGGTGCAGGCCGACCATCACCTGGTCGACTTCATCACCGATTGTCTGCGCCTGATGATCGGCAGCAACATCGAGCCGCACGAGCTGGAACCGCTGCTGGAGATGGAGCTGGAGAAGCACCACGGCGAGGCGATGCAGCCGGCCGCGGTGCTCAACAAGGTCGCCGACGGCCTGCCCGGCTTCGGCATCGTCGCCGCGGTGCTGGGCATCGTGATCACCATGGGCTCGATCGGCGGGGAAATCACGGAAGTCGGCGCGCACGTCGCCGGCGCGCTGGTCGGCACCTTCCTGGGCATCCTGCTGGCCTATGGCTTCGTCGGCCCGCTGGCCTCGGCCGTGGAAGCGCGCGCCGAACAGGACGCACGCATCTACGAATCGGTGAAGACCGCCCTGCTGGCCTGCCTGCGCGGCTACAACCCGAAGATCGCGCTGGAATTCGCCCGCAAGACCCTGCCGTCCAACGTGCGCCCGGGCTTCAGCGAGTTCGAACAGCACCTCAAGACGGTCAAGTAAGGCAGCGCCATGGCCGAGACCAAACCCACCGTCATCGTCCGCCGGGTCAAGAAGGCCGGGCATGCCGCGCACCATGGCGGTGCCTGGAAAGTGGCCTATGCCGACTTCGTGACCGCGATGATGGCCTTCTTCCTGGTGCTGTGGCTGATGGCCGCCACCAGCAAGCCGGAGCGCGCGGCAATCTCCGAGTACTTCCGCAACCCCAGCCCGCTGGCCGGCAGCAGTTCCACCCCGGCCCCGGGCATGGCCGGCCCGGGCGGCGCCAGTACCTCGATGATCAAGCTGGGCGGCGCGACCGACATCTCGCGCGGCAACAGCAACGATCCCTTCCAGAACCAGCAGGCCTCCAGGCCGGTGCCGCAGCAGGACGAGCGCGAGCGCGAAAAACGCCAGCTCGAAGCGCTCAAGCAGGAGCTGGAAGAAGCGATCAGCAAGAGCCAGGCGCTGGAGCCGTTCAAGGACCAGCTGCTGCTCGACCTCACCCCCGAAGGCCTGCGCATCCAGATCGTGGACAAGCAGAACCGCCCGATGTTCGACATGGGCAGCGCCTCGCTCAAGCCGTATACGCGCGAGATCCTGCGCGAGCTGTCGCAGTTCATCAACCACGTGCCGAACCGGATCAGCATCACCGGCCATACCGACATCACCGCCTACAACGCGGCCCATGGCTACAGCAACTGGGAGCTCAGCGCCGACCGCGCCAACGCCGCCCGGCGGGCCCTGCTGGATGGCGGCATGACCGAAGACAAGGTGACCCGCGTGGTCGGCCTGTCCTCCTCGGTGCTGTTCGACCGGACCCAGCCGGACAACCCGATCAACCGCCGGATCAGCATCGTGGTGATGACCAAGGCGGCCGAAGCGGCGGCCCTGGCCGGTGCCGGGCAGGAAGTGGCGCTGTCGCCCACCGCTGCCGACGCCGATATCCAGGCGACGCTTGCGCCGGCTGTCGCGCCTTAAGGGGCGCGGCGGCGGCGGCTGCAGAGGGAATTCAGGGAATCCGTGGAGCCGGCCAGCGGCCGGGGATATGCGCCCTTCACGGAATGCGTGGAGCCGGCCAGCGGCCGGGGATATGCGCCCTTCACGGAATGCGTGGAGCCGGCCAGCGGCCGGCACTACAATGGGTCTTCCCTTTTGTAGATAGACCGCACTCATGTCCAAGCAGTCCAAGGCCAAGCGCGACAAGCGCAAGAAGCAGCAGCCCAAGCGTCCGATCAACCGCCTCAACGCCCAGCAGCCGGTGCAGAACCATGCCGTGCTGACCAACGAAGAAGGTCAGGTCGTCGCTGCGATCGGCCTGCAGGGCACCGAATGGCTGCTGGCCATTGGCGGCCAGACCATGGGCAACGCCGACAACCCGGTCCCGATGCTGGCCATGCTCAAGCACCTGTCCAACGTCCAGGAGAAGGAAGGCCGCAAGGTCAACCTGGAATACTCGAGCCAGCTGCAGCAGCTGATCGACGACCTGGCCGCCGACGAAGGCAAGACCGCCGACGAGTACCTGACCCAGCTGGTCTCCGAGTTTGAAGGCGTGGAAGGCGAAGAAGGCGAAGACGCCGAAACCGCTGAAACCGCTGCCGACGCCAGCGAAGACGCCCCGGTGGCAGACGAGGCCGGCACCGATGCCGCCGCCGACGCCACCCCGGCCGCCAGCGACGACAAGCCGCAGGCCTGAGCCACGGCGATCCGGTGACGGTCTATATCGACGATGCGGTACATCCCTGGCGCGGCGAGCGCTGGGCGCATCTGATGGCCGATACCCTGCCCGAGCTGCACGCCATGGCGGCGCAGCTCGGGATTCCGCGGCGGGCGTTCCAGAACCGCCGCAGCGGCGCGCACTACGACGTGCCCGCCCCGTTGCGCCTGCAGGCAATCGCCTTGGGCGCACGGGCCATCTCACGGCATACGGACCGTGCGCTGGTCAAAGCCGTGATCTCGAACGCGCGCGAGCAGTATCAGGCGTAGGTGCCGACCGTTGGTCGGCACACGCAGACCGCAATCGCGCCCTCAGAACGGATCGCTGCCCGGCCGCACTTCCACGCCCAGCAGCGAGCACAGCGCCAGCATCGCATCGTCATCGCGGTTCAGCGCCACCCACCCGGCCAGCGTGTCATTGCCGGTATCCACGCTCCACAGCGCGTAGTTGTGCTCGCGCAGGCGGTCATGGGCGGTGGCCATCAGCATCGGGGCATCCACCTCGGCGGCGAAATCCTCATCGTCCAGGTCGCCGCCCCAGTCGATCTGCAGATTCCAGCGCGCGGACAGCTCGTTCACCGCCGACATCAGTGCATCGGCATCGCTGCGCTCCACCTCGAACCCGGACTGCCAGGCGATCGCCGCCATCATCGGCGGCAGCCAGTCGGCATCCTCATCGATGCCTTCGCCGCTCTCCAGCAGCGCCTCGCGCCAGCGGTTGAACTGCTGCAGGGCCAGTTCTTCATCGCCCGGGTTGATCAGCACGAACAGATTCCAGATCCGCGCCTCGAAATCGTCCTCGTCGAAATCGCGTTCCTCTTCTTCGAAGTCGAAATAATCGCTGTTGTCGGGCATGGCCGGTATTCCTGGAGACAGGGGCGCATTCTGCCGTGCAAGGGCGTTGGCAGGAAGCGAAATTCGGCGCAGGGCCCGCTGCGGTTTATCCTGTACGGCAGAAGGCGGCCTTGGTGGTCGTCAGCATCCTGTGACCATGAGCGATACCCCTCCCGATCACCTGGCGATCAACCCGACCAGCCCCTTCCACGATGCTGCTGCGCTGGAGCGCGGCGTGGGCATCCGTTTCAACGATGTCGAGCGCGACAACGTTGAAGAGTATTCGGTCAGCGAAGGCTGGATCCGCGTGCAGGCCGGCAAGGCCCGCGACCGCCGCGGCAACCCGATGACGATCAAGATCAAGGGCACCGTGGTGGCCTATTTCCTGGATCAGAAGCCGGACGCCTGATCCACGTGCGCCGGCGACGCCTGATCCACGTGTGCCGGCGGCGCCTGATCCACGTGTGCCGGGGTAGAGCCACCCCATGGGTGGCTGCCCTTCGTCCCCGACGCGTGGGTTTCAATGGGTCCGCGCAGCCACCCATGGGGTGGCTCTACCCGTGACACGGTGCGACCTCAATCGCGTTGCCGCGTCTCCAGCAGATCCAGATTGCGGATCAGCCGGCGCGAGATCTCGTCGGAGATCTTGCCACGCCGGGTCAGGCGGAACAGTTCTTCGCGCTCGGCGGTGAGCCCGGCGGTGCGCAGTTGGCGGTAGCCCTGCTCCATCCGCTTCACCTTGTCCGGATCGGCATCCGGCCCGGCGTCCTTCTCCAGGTTGCGCTGGTACAGCAGGCTCACCCGTGAGGCGGCGTCGTTGTAGAGCTGCACGTTCTCGGTGGTCTGGTTCTGCACCAGCTGCTGGCGCGTGCGCTCCACGCCGGCCAGCGCGGCCTTGGCGGCCAGCTTGCGGGCAAGATCCTCTTCCTTGCGTTCGCCCGAATCGGCCGGCAGTTCCAGCCCTTTGAGCAGGCGGGGCAGCGCGATGCTGGCACCGACCAGCGAGATCAGGATCACCGCCGCGGCCAGGAAGATCACCAGATCGCGCGCCGGGAAGGCGCTGCCATCGGGCAGGAACAGCGGCAGCGTCAGCACGCCGGCCAGGGTGATCGCCCCGCGCACGCCAGCCACCGAGGTCGCCACCACGATCCGCCAGGACGTGCCCTGCCGGGCCTCGCCACGATGGCGCGCGCGCAGCAGGCTCCAGCGCAGCGACAGCCATACCCAGGCCAGGCGCAGCAGCACCAGCGCCAGATTGATCACCACCACATAGACCAGCAGCCACCACGCGCTGTGGTGCCCGCTCTCGCTGACCGTCTTGATCGCGCGCTCCACGATGCCGGGCAGCTGCTCGCCGAGCAGCACGAACATGATGCCGTTGAAGCTGAACTGCAGCATGTTCCACACGGCAGTGCGCTGCACGCGCATGCTGCCCGACACCCGACCGCTCAGTTCCACATAGCTCATCGTGATGCCCGCGGCGACTGCCGAGAGGATGCCCGAGGCGTTGAACTCTTCGGCCAGCAGGTAGGCCGCGAAGGGAATCAACAGGTTGACCAGCAGCGCCGCGCCCGGCTCCTCGCCGAAGCGCCGCCACAGCCAGCGCTGGAAGGTGGACACGCCCAGCGTCACCGCGACACCGATCGCCAGCCCGGCCACCGCCACCCACAGGAACGTCAGCGAGGCCGTCGCCAGCGAGAACGAGCCGGTCATCACCGCCGCCACCGCGAAGCGGAAGCAGACCAGGCCGGAGGCATCGTTGAGCAGCGACTCGCCTTCCAGGATGTGCATCAGCCGCTTGGGGATCGGCGCGCGCGAGGCGATCGAACTGACCGCCACCGGGTCGGTCGGCGAGATGATCGCGGCCAGGGCGAACGCCACCGCCAGCGGCATCACCGGGATCATCCAGTGGATCAGGAACCCGGCCCCGATGACGGTGAACACCACCAGCCCGAAGGCCAGTTCCAGGATCACGCCTTTATCGCGGAACAGGCCCTGCTTGGGGATGCGCCAGCCATCCAGGAACAGCAGCGGCGGCAGGAACAGCAGGAAGAACATCTCCGGCTCCAGCGCGTGGCCGCGGTTGAACACCCCCGCAATGACCGCGCCCAGCCCGATCTGCACCAGCGGCAGCGGCAGCGACAACGGCAATACGCGGACCAGGTAGCCGCTGGCGACCACCGCCACCAGCATCGCCAGGACGACTTCAATGGTATGCATGCATTTTCCAGTAAGCAGCGCGGGGGAGGCTGCAGGCAGCCGGCGCCGGAAACAGGAAAAAACGTACCACACGTGCGCCGCCGCGCGAATGCGCGGGGCGCGCCAGGCTCAGTTCGCGGACAGCACGGCGCTCATGCGGCGCGCTGCTGTACGTCGGCACCGTCGAAGCGATAGATGTCCATCGCCAGGAAGCCGGCATCGATCCCGGCATCGATGCGCTGCGCACCGAGCGCCTCGCCACCGGCCGCGCCCATCGCGACGTGCAGCGGCTGCAGATGCTCGTCGCTGGGGTGCGCCTGCACGGCGTACGGGGCCTGCCGGCGGTAGTCCAGCAAGGCGGCACTGTCATCGGCCTGCAGGCGCTGCTCCACCCACTCGATGAAGGGCCGCACATACGGCGCTTCCTTGCCGTCCTGGTAGCTGCGCCAATCGTGCAGGTTGTGGGTGATGCTGCCCGAGCCGATCACCAGCACGCCCTGCTCGCGCAGCGGCGCCAGCGCGCGACCCAGCGCAAACTGATGGGCCGGCCCAAGCAACGGCTGGATCGCCAGCGGCACGACCGGGATCTCCGCCTGCGGGTACAGAAAACGCAGCGGCACCCAGGCACCGTGGTCGAGACCGCGCTGCGGGTCGATCGCGGTCGGCAGGCCGGCCGCGGTCAGCCGCTGCGCGATCTCCTGCGCCAGCGCGGGGTCGCCCGGTGCCGGGTACTGCAGATCGAACAGCGCCTGCGGAAAACCGCCGAAATCATGGATGGTCGGTGGCTGGGCATGCCCGCCGACCACGGGTTGATGGGTCAGCCAGTGCGCCGAGGCCATGACGATCGCGCGCGGTCGCGGCAGGCGCGCGGCCAGGGCCGCCAGGCGCTCACCGACCAGACCGGGGTTGAGCGCGGTCATCGGCGAGCCATGGGAGATGTACAGGGAGGGCAATCGGGACATCACGGACTCCAGTAGCGCTACGACGGCCCTGAGCTTATTGCGCGCCGCCTTGCCAATAAATACGATGCATCGACGCTGTTTATTTCTGAAAGAGAAACAATGGACACTCTGGATGCCATGCGTGTGTTTGTCGCCGTGGTCGAGCGCAACGGCTTCAGTGCCGCCGCGCAGGCCCTGGACCTGTCCACCGCCGGGGTGACCCGACAGATCGCGGCGCTGGAAAAGCGCCTCTCGACCCGGCTGCTCAACCGTACGACCCGCCGCGTGAGCCCGACCAGCACGGGCGCGGCCTATTACGCCGAGTGCGTGCGGCTGCTGGCCGAGTTCGATGCGCTGGAGGCCGGCATCAGCGCGCAGGCCCTGGAGCCCTCCGGGCGGCTGCGCATCAACGCGCCGGTCAGCTATGGCATCGCCCGGCTGGGCCCACTGCTGGCCGGCTATCGCGCGCGCTACCCGCAGGTGGAACTGGACCTGTCGCTGTCCGACCGCCTGGTGGACATGGTCGAAGAAGGCTACGACGTGGCGATCCGCATCACCCGCCAGCCCGGCCCGGCACTGATCGCGCGCAAGCTGGCGGACGCGCAGATCAGCCTGTGCGCGGCGCCGGCGTATCTGGATGCGCATGGCCGGCCGCAGCAACCCGAAGATCTCTCCGCGCACGAATGCCTGCAGTACAGCTACTGGGGCGGCGGGGATGCGTGGCAGCTGCAGGGGCCACGCGGGGAGGTCTCCGTGCCGGTACGTGGCGGTGTGCGTGCCAACAATGGCGACGTGCTGCGCGAAGCGGCCATCGCCGGCATGGGCATCATCGTGCAGCCGGACTTCCTGGTGGCCGAGGCGATCGCCGAGGGTCGACTGGAGCGGGTACTGCCCGCGTGGGCGGTGCCGGGCATCGGCATCCATGCGGTGTACACCAGCCGCAGCCATCTGGCGCCGAAGGTGCGCAGCTTCATCGACTACCTGGTGGAAGCGCTGGGCGGATGACGCGTGGCGGCGGCCGGGCAGCGCCCGGCGAACTACGCCTCCACCGCATCCAACTGCGCGATCACCCTGGCCAGCGGCATCGGTCGGCCCAGCAGATAGCCCTGCACCTGGTCACAGCCGTGCGCGGCCAACCACTGATGCTGCCCGGGGGTCTCCACGCCTTCGGCGATGATGGTCAGGCCCATGCTGTGCCCCAGTGACAGCAGTGCACGGCAGATGGAGGCATTGCGTGGATTGGTTTCCACGTCCGCCACGAAGCTGCGGTCGATCTTGAGGATGTCCAGCGGCAGATGCTGCAGGTAGGACATGTTCGAATAGCCGGTACCGAAGTCGTCCAGCGAGATGCAGATGCCCTGCTCATGCAGGCGCTGCATGGTCTGCTTGGCCTGGCCGGGCTTGCGCATCAGGCTGCTCTCGGTCAGCTCGACCTGCAGCGCACCGCGGGCCAGCCCGAACTCCTGGCTGGCACGGGTGAACTCGGCCACCAGGTCGCTGTTGAAGAATTGCACCGCCGAGACATTCACCGCGATCGGCAGGTCCCAGCCGGCATCGACCAGCTGCCGCTGTGCCTGCGCGGCGGCGCGGATCACCCAGCGGCCCAGCGCCAGGATCAGGCCGGTGTCTTCGCACAGCTGGATGAACTCACCCGGTGGAATGAAACTGCCGTCGGCCTGCGGCCAGCGCAGCAGGGCTTCCAGCGCGGCCGGGCTGCTGTCGCCTGCGTGGCAGATCGGCTGGTAGTACAGCTCGAACTCGGTATCGATCGCGCTGTGGATGCGCCCAGCCAGGCGCAGGCGTTCGGACAAGCGCGAACTCACGGTGGTGTCATACCAGGCGATCACGTTGCCTTCGTCGCGCGCCGCATGCGCGGCCTGCGCGGCCATGCCGATCACCTGCTCGGCGGTGCTGGTGTCGGCGTCGGCCTTGACCGCCACGCCAATGCGCGGCTCGAACTGGTGCAGCCAATCCTGCCCGCGCACCGGCTCGGAGACGGTCTGCACCAGGGTGTCCAGCGCGGTCTGGCGCTGATGGTCGTCGCGGATGGCGAAAATGAAATCCTCGGCCGGCTGGAAGGCCAGCAGCCCATAGCGCACGCCGAGCCCGCCCAGGCGCTTGGCCATCGCCTGCAGCACCACGTCGCCGACCTCCCGGCCGAGCGTATCGGCGACCAGCTGCAGGCCACGGAACTGCACGTAGGCAATGGTGTACGCCCCGCCCTCCTCGTCCAGCTGCGCGGCCAGCGCACGCGTATTGAGCAGGCCGGTCGCCGGGTTGTGGGTGGCGTGATACGCCAGGTCGCGCTCGTAGGCCAGCCGCTCGCTGACGTCCTCGGCCAGCACCAGGCAGGCCTGGCGCCCATCGAAATCCAGCCGGGCCAGATGCGCACGGACCTCGAACACGGTGCCGTCCTTGCGCTGGTGCAGGCGCACCTGCGCATCCTGCACGTCGCCGATGCGGGCCTGGGCGATCGCCCCGCGGATCTCCTCCCAGCCTTCGCGCGGGCGGATATCCAGGATGCTCATCGCCAGGAATTCATCGCGGCTGTAGCCGTACTGGCGCACCGCCGCTTCGTTGACTTCCAGGAAGCGCAGCGTGTCCGGATCGAACACCCAGAACGGCGCCGGGTTGCGGTCGAACAGCAGCCGGAACTGCCGTTCGGCCTGCTGCACCCGGGCCAGCGCATCCACCCGCTCGCTGACATCGGTCAATGCCCCGATCATGCGGCGCTCGCGGTCCACCACCGCCACCCGCTGGCCACGCGCGGACACCCAGCGGATCGCGCCCCCGGGCAACACCAGGCGGAACATTTCATCGAGCACGCCGCTGCCGGCAAATGCGGCGTCGAAGGCCTGCTGCATGCGTACGGTGTCTTCGTGGTGCACGCGCGCGAAGAAGTCGGCGACCGGCAGGCTCTCGATGTCGATGCCGAAAATCTCACGCGCCAGCGGTGACCAGCGCAACAGGCAGGCATCCTCATCCACGTACCAAGTGCAGACCTTGCCAACCTGGTGCGCCATGCGCAGTTCGGCATGGCCGGTGCGCAGCTCCTCGCTCAGCGTGTCCTGATCGCGGGTGGCACGGCGCAGGCTCACATACACCGCGCCGAACAGCGCCCAGTACAGCAGATAGACGCCGATCGAGGCCTGCACATACGGCCACCACGCTGCCAGCACATCGCGCCGGCCCAGCCCGGCGTAGACCGCCAGCGGGTACTGCGCCAGCGTGCTGAGGCTGGAAATCCGTTCTATGCCATCGACCGCGCTGATCTCGGTCCCCAGCGGCGTCAACGCGTCTCGGCGCAGCAGCTCGCGCTTGGCCAGGCCGAAACGACGCCCCACCACCCCGGCCGGGTCCGGACTGCGCGCCAACACATAGCCATGCGGGTCGGTGATGGAGATCACCCCGGCATCGCCGGTGTCCATGCCGCCGATGATCGACTGCAGTTCGGCCGTGCGCAGCCGTGCCAGCAGCCAGCGGTCGCCGCCCATGGGCAGCGCCAGCGGCAGGATCCACTGCGCGGCATCCAGCGCTTGGGGTGGGCCAAGGAACACCTGGCTGCCCTGCCCGCGGTTGTCATCCACCGCCCACAGCGGCAGCTGCAGGTCGCCGCTGCCACTGGTCAGGGCGCGCCCGTACTGGTCGACCACCACGATGCTGTGCAGTTCGGCATGCCGCTGCAGCGCGCCGGTGATGCTGGCGTCGAGCAGATCAGGGGCTTGCGCCGGCACGCGCTGGAACAGCAGCGCACCATCCCGGGAAATGCCCTGCATCACCCGCTCCAGATTGCGCAGCTCCAGCCGCAGCAGGCGCTGGGCACCGGTCGCCAGCGCCGAGCTCTGGCGCTGCGCGGCTTCCTGTCGGCGCTGGCCATCATTGACCAGCGTGGCCACCAGCCCGGCAGCCAGCAGCGCACCCAGGCAAACCCCCAGCCATACGAAGGTCCGCAGTGGCCGCGCCAGGGCACGGTTCAACGCGGGCATCGCAACCCTTTTCCCGAACGACAGGCTGACTTCATCTGTAAACGCTTCCTGGTTTCCCCAAACCTGAGCGGCCGCTGCCCGGGATTCTTGACGCCTTGATCGTCACGCGGGCGCCGACGGGGCGCGCGCGGAATCCGTGCCGCGCCAGCATGCACGAGCACGCGCAGGACGGGAAGCACCGCAGCGGTGCGTTCACCTCGGTGAATCCGGGGACGGGCAGATCCGGTACCCGATGCCGCCGAAGCCGGCATAACCGTGCGCCCGGGACAGGATTAGACTTGGATGTTTCCGTTGCAGAGAAGCTCAATGTCCAAGCTGCGCCGCCCCACCCTGATGCTCGCCATTGCCGCCAGCCTGTCGCTGAGCCTGGCCGCCTGTGACCGCCAGGCGACTGCGCCGGCCGCGGCCGCGCCCGAAGCCGCTCCGGCCGAACCGGCCGCGCCCAAGCCGCAGCTTGGCAGTTTCGGCTTCGACGCCGCCGGCATGGACCGCAGCATCGCCGCCGGCGATGACTTCTTCGGCTTCGCCAACGGCACCTGGGTCAAGAACACCGAGATCCCGGCCGACCGTTCCAGCTACGGCAGCTTCAACGTCATTTCCGAAAAGACCCTGGCCGACACCCGCGCGATCCTCGAAGGCGCCGCGGCCGATACCAAGGCCGAGGGCGAGACCAGGTTGATCGGCGATTACTACGCCGCCTTCATGGACGAGACCGGCATCGAGTCACGCGGTGCCGCCCCGGTCAAACCAGCGCTGGACGCCATCGCCGGGATCAGCGACAAGGCCGCGCTGGCCACCGCGCTGGGCGGCACCCTGCGCGCCGATGTGGACCTGCTCAACGCCACCAACTTCTACACCGACCGCCTGTTCGGTGTGTGGGTCTCGGTGGATCTGCTGCAGCCGGACCGCACCGCGCCGTACCTGGTGCAGGGCGGCCTGGGCCTGCCGGACCGCGACTTCTACCTGCAGGGCGGCCGCATGGCCGAGATCCGCAAGCAGTACCAGGCGTATATCGCCCAGGTGCTGCAGCTGGCCGGCGTCGCCGATCCGGCGGCCAAGGCCCAGCGCATCCTCGCGCTGGAGACCAAGATCGCCCAGGCCCACGCCACCCAGGAAGACACCAACGACGTCGCCAAGGGCGCCAATGCCTGGAAGCAGGCCGACCTGAGCGCCAAGGCGCCGGGCATGGACTGGAGCGCTTTCCTGGCCTCGGCCGGCCTGGACGCCCAGCAGGACTTCATCGTGTGGCAGCCCAAGGCCGTGGCCGGCATTTCGCGCCTGGTCGCGACCGAGCCGCTGGAGGTCTGGAAGGACTACCTGGCCTTCCATGCACTGGACCGCGCCGCCCCGTACCTGCCCAAGTCGTTCGCCGATGCGCGCTTCGCCTTCCACGGCACCACGCTCAACGGCACCCCGCAGCAGAGCGAGCGCTGGAAGCGTGCGGTGGATGACAGCAACCATGCGGTCGGCGAAGCGATCGGCAAGCTGTACGTCGAGCGTCATTTCGACCCGGCCACCAAGGCCCGTGCGGACGAGATGGCCAAGAACATCATTGCCGCGTTCGCCAAGCGCATCGATGCGCTGGAATGGATGTCGCCGCAGACCAAGGCGCGTGCCAAAGCCAAGGTCGATGGCCTGACCGTGGGTATGGGCTACCCGGACACATGGCGCGATTACACGGGCCTGGAGATCAAGCGCGATGACGCGCTGGGCAATGCCGAGCGTGCCGAGCTGTTCGAGTACCGCCGCAACATCGCCAAGCTGGGCAAGCCGGTGGACCACAGCGAGTGGGCGATGCTGCCGCAGACCATCAATGCGATGAACGTGCCGCTGGAAAACCGTCTGGTGTTCCCGGCTGCGATCCTGCAGCCGCCGTTCTTCGATGGTGCGGCCGATGATGCGGTGAACTACGGTGCGATCGGTGCGGTGATCGGCCATGAGATCAGCCACGGCTTCGACAACGCCGGTGCGCTGTTCGATGAGACGGGCAAGCTGCAGAACTGGTGGACGGCGGAAGATCTGAAGAAGTTCAACGCGGCCGGTGATGCGCTGGCGGCGCAGTTCAGCAGCTACAGTCCGTTCCCGGGGGTGTCGGTGAATGGTCGTTTGACGCTGGGCGAGAACATTGCGGACGTGGCGGGTCTGTCGACGGCCTACGATGCGTATCAGTTGTCGTTGCAGGGCAAGCCGGGCCAGACGCTGGAGGGCTTCACGCCGGATCAGCGGTTCTTCCTGGGCTTTGCGCAGGCGTGGCGCAGCAAGGCGCGTGAGCAGGCGCTGCGCAATTCGCTGTTGACGAACGTGCATGCGCCGGGCCAGTTCCGTGCGTTGACGGTGCGCAATCTGGATGCGTGGTATCCGGCCTTCGAGGTGAAGGAAGGCCAGAAGCTGTATCTGGCGCCGGAGAAGCGGGTCAAGGTGTGGTGAGGTTTTTCATCACGTTTTGCTGAGATGAAAGAACGGGCGCTTCGGCGCCCGTTTTTTTTGTCGTAGAGCTTCAGAGCTTCAGAGCTTCAGAGCTTCAGAGCTGAAGAGCTGAAGAGCTGGAGCAGAGCAACGGCTGGGGTTTGCGGCTGCTCTGGCTTGGGCGGGCATGGGCGGGGTGTCGGGACCCGCTGCAAGTACGTCCATGTAAGCTCGTATGCCGCCATCCATGGCGGCATACGGTCCCGCCACCCCACCCATGCCCACCCTTTGACAATGGGCTGGTGCGCAAGGGAAAAGCGGTCCCCGGCTCCGCGGCTGTGGCAGTGATTGGGTTTGTTTCGCTGGCCCGCTTCGATCTGTAGCTTTGCTACTCGGCTTCGTGGAGCAACACAGTGACGCTCTGCTGCTTTGCTCTGCTGCTTTGCTCTGCTGCTTTGCTCTGCTGCTTTGCTCTGCTGCTGCGCTGTGCTCTGCTGCTGCGCTGTGCTCTGCTGCTGCGCTGTGCTCTGCTGCTGTGCTCTGCTGCTGCGCTGTGCTCTGCCGCTCAGCTTTGCTGCTCCCGCTCTGCTGCTCGCGCTTTGTTGCACCGCACTTCTGCAGTTCTGTGCCGCTTTGCCGTTCAGCTGTTCAGCTGTTTAGCTGTTTAGCTGTTTAGCTGTTTAGCTGTTTAGCTGTTTAGTATCGCCACTCTGATCCACTGGTTGGCACTGCTACTGAGTCTGCCTCTTAGCGCTGCTGCTCCGCGATGCCGCTCAGCTCCGCTTACTGGCCTTTGATCTCAGCATGGCCACCGGCCAATTGTCAGGGGGCGGGCACGTGTAGGCTGGAGGGACCGTATGCCGCCATGGATGGCGGCATTCGAGCTTACAGGGACGTACTTGCAGCGGGTCCCGGAAGCCTATGCGTGCCCGACCCAACCATCGGACACAGGCACTCGCGATTCACCGCTTCAAGGCCAATCAGCAAGCACGCTGGCAGCAACGCCCATCCGCGTGCATGCGCGCGTCGCCAGGCCATCCTGCAGTGCACGCCGGAACAGTGGCGCCATGCCCTTCAGCATCACCGCAGAGGCACGCGACTGCGCACGTTGCATGGGCGTGCGCGCCAGCATCGTCGTCGCCCAGTCCGGCAACAGCGCCGCGCCGGCACCCAGGAACAGCTCGCGCGACAGTCCCGCCATCGGCACCGGCAAGCGGATGCCGGACAACACCGCCAGCACCTCGCGCGAGCGCGCATCGAACACCAGCGCCGATTGCTGTTGTGCGAAGTACGCGTCGACCTCCGCTTCCGACGCCGGCACATCGGTGGCGCCGAGTGCTTCGGCCACGCGCTTGTACTCGCGGTAATACTGATCGGCGATGGCGCCCGGGACGTCGCGGCAATAGCGCCGGCAGCCCTGCAGGAAACCATAGGCCTCGGTCACGTGTACCCAGGTCAGCAAGGCGGGATCGTCCGCGGAATACGCGCGGCCGTCGGCCGTGTGCCCGCGCACCTGCGCGTGGATGCGGGTCACCTTGGCGATCAACGCCTCGACTTCCGCGGCCGGTGCGTACGTGGTGCCGGCGACAAACGCGGTGGTTCGGCGCAGGCGGCCGACCAGGTCATCGCGGAAATTGGAGTGGTCGTACACGCCGGCCAGCGCCAGCGGATGCAGGGTCTGCAGCATCAGCGCGCACAGGCCGCCGGCAAGCATCCCGGGAAATTCCGAGTGCACGCGCCAGGTGATGCTGTCCGGGCCGAACCAGCCGGGGTCGCCCAGGGGATGGTCGTAATCGATCCCACTCTGGCCGCGGGGGAAAGCACCCAGTACCCAGCGGCGGATCGGGGCAGTGGCGGGGCGGGCAAGCGAACGCAGCAGGGAAGACATCAACAGTACCGAGGGCGGAGCGGGCCGGCGTTTCGCGCGGATGCGTCAATTCTGCGTGATACCGCCGGGGCTGGCGAGGGCACCGTCGCGCTGGGCCCGCGCATTGTGCAACTGCAGCATGGGAACCGGCGTCCACAGGCTATTTACCCGGTGATTTACGTGCCGCAGTGCGCAAATCCGCTGCGAGTTTGCCCATTCAGGCAGGAATGACGCCGGATCTTTGCGCTTTGCCCATTGCCAAGCGCCGTGAAAGTGCTAGAACTGGACGTGCCACAACGTCGTCCAATGCGCTGCCGCACGTTCCAGAAGGAGCTCGTCATGATCGCTTTGTTCAAAGGTTTGGGTTTGCTGTTGCAGGACAACGAGCTGTACAGCAGCCCGTTCGAAAAACAGGTCGCGCATTGGCGTAACAAGAGTGAACAGCAGATCCGCGAGGAAGTCGCGGTGCTCGCCAAGGCCAAGGGCCAATGGCTGATGGCCTCGATCGTCGGGTGGCAGGCATCCTCGCTGCTGATCCTCGGCCTGATCAGCAACTACCTGTGGAAGGATGACTTCCATATCACCTTCACCCGCGTGGTGATCGTGTTCGGCTCATGGGTGTCGATCCTGTTCGTGATCTGGTTCATGGCCAACATGTTCGATCACACCGCCGGCTTCGAGCGCTGGATGAAGGCCTTCAACAGCCGCGCCCGGATCACCTCCGATGCCGATACGGTGGAGTGCGTGGCCGAAGCGCTGGATATGGCCCAGCACTATCCGGAAGTGCTGGACTACAAGCAGGCCGTGAGCGCCAAGCGCGAACTGCGCCATGAGGATATCCGCATCATGCGCGAGATCGGCCGGATGAAGCAGCACACCGAACTGGTCGGCCAGCTCAACCACGTGGGCGAGCAGCCCAACGGAACCAACCTGCATCTGCAACCGGCGTTCTGACCCTACTGAAACGCGGGGGGAGCCACGATGCCACCGTGATCACTCACGGTGGCATTGTTCTTTCTGGACCGCGCTGACGCAGTGCTGGAAGCCAGCCGGCAACCCCGCCATCTGCTCGGTCTTGCCGACTGCCACCGACAGCCGGTGCAGGGGCGGATAGGCGCAGTCCTTGTCCTTCCCGCAGCGCGCATCCAGCACCAGGTAGTGGCAGTGACCACTGCTGCTGGCGATGCAGTCGAAGCTGGCCACCCCGTTGTCGACCGTGGTCTTGCTGTACAGCGCATCCACGCCATTGGCGCGGATGCGGGTGACGGAGGTGTTGCTCGATTGCTGGCAGGCAGCCAGCACCAGCACGCAGAGACTGGCGACAACGGCGATACGCATGGCAGGCTCCCGACAAAAGAAAAGGCGTCTTACATCCCGCGGAACAGACTCATGAAGGGCTGGCTGACGTTGAGCACTTCGGCGCGGTGCTTCAAGCGCAGCTGGCCGCGGCCGGTGTCATCGCGGGTGACCGCGGCGACCGCTTTCATGTTGACGATGGTGGAACGGTGGATCTGGCGGAACCGTTGCGGATCGAGCGCGTCGAGCAGTTCGCGCAGCGAGGTGCGCAGCAGGCTTTCACCCTGCTCGGTGACCACGGTGGTGTATTTGCTGTCGGCACGGAAGTAGATCACGTCTTCGAGCATGATCAGCTGGGTGTCGCGCCCGTTGCTGGCCGTGATCCAGGCCAACGGCGGCGCGCTTGAGGCGGCGGCGGGCTGCTGGCCCAGGCGCTGCAGCAGTTGTTCCAGCATGCCGCTGTCCGGCCGGCCCAGCTGCATGCGCGCCAGAATGCGCTCACGCGTGGCGAGCAGACGCTCATCGCTGACCGGCTTGAGCAGGTAGTCGATCGCGCCCTGTTCGAAGGCATCGATGGCGTACTGGTCGTAGGCGGTGACGAACACCACCTGGGTGCGCGGGCTGATCTCGGGCAGCGCGCGGGCCACCTCGATGCCGGTGATGCCCGGCATGCGGATGTCGAGCAGGGCCAGATCCGGCTTCAGCTCGGCCAGGCGCTCCAGCGCGCTGGCGCCATCCTCGCATTCGGCCACCAGCCGCAGCTCCGGCCATAGCCGCTGCAGCTGGGCGACCAATGACTGCCGCAGCAGGTCTTCGTCTTCGGCAATGAGTGCATCAAGCTGCATGGATCGCCTCCCGGGCATCGCGCGGCAGGGTGATCGTCGCCGCCACGCCGCTGGGGAAATTGGACACGATGGCCACCCCGGCGCGCTCACCGCAGGTCAGGCGCAGGCGCTCGCGCAGGTTCTTCAGGCCGATCCCGGTACCGCTGGTGCCCTGCCCGAAACCGAGGCCATCGTCGGCCACGGTGAGGGTGACATGGTCCTCGAAAGCGCGCGCGATGATCCATACCGTGCCACCGCCCGGCTTGGGTTCCAGCCCGTGTTTGATCGCATTCTCGACCAGGGTCTGCAGGGCCATCGAGGGCAGCGGCACGCTGGTCAGCGCCGGCGGCACATCCACCTGCAGGGCCAGGCGTGCGCCCATGCGGATCTTGAGGATTTCCAGGTAGGCCTGGGTGCGCTCCAGCTCCACCCCCAGGGTGGACATCGATTCATCCACGCTGGGCAGCGAGCTGCGCAGGTACTGGATCAGGTGCCCCAGCATCTGGTCCGCGCGCGGCGGATCAGTGCGGGTCAGCACCTGCGCGTTGGCCAGGGTGTTGTAGAGGAAGTGCGGCTCGACCTGGGCATGCAGCAGGTTGAGTCTGGCCACCGAGAGTTCCTTCTCGGTCGCGGTCTGTTCGGCGGCGGCCTGTTCGTCGCGGCGCTGCTCGGCCACCCGGCGGGTGATCGCACGGCTTACCGCTTCGGCGTTTTCATGGTTGCTGCCTTCGTCCACCGCCAGCAGGTCCGCCCAGACGCCGGCGTCGGGCTCGAACAGCAGCGTCACGCTGCTGGTGCCCTGCCCCGGCGTGACCGTGGCGAGCACGCTGTTGCGCTTTATCGCCAGCCGCGCAGGCAGGTTCCAGCGCGACGGTGGGCGGCCGTTGTAGGTGTCCACGCGGCGTACGTAGGCACGGACCTGCAGGCTGCCCGGAGCGCTTTCGATATCTTCCACCCGCGGCAGCTCGGCGATGGCCGCTTCGACCAAGGCGAAGGCGGGGCCCGCATCCATGGGGACCTCGATCTGGCGCCGCTGGCGGCTGGACAGGGTGGCCGCGTCCAGGCGCCCGGCTGCGTGCTGGACCCGGCGGATATGGGCAATGCAGCTGCCCAGGGCGGTCACCATCACGAACAGGGCCAGCAAGCCGAACACCCAGCCGGGACCTTCGTCCATGCCGTGGAAGAAGCCACTCCAGACGAACCCCGCCACCACGATGGCGGCGGCCCAGGCCAACAGAATGCGGAGAATCAGGGAGAGGCTGGCGAACACGGCGGCGTCATCACATAGGGAGTGAGGCGAGCATAGCCCTGCCGCCAGCGGGAACAAGCGGCATGCGACGAAGGCGGGGAATGGTGGGACGAAGCGGTGTAGAGCCACCCCATGGGTGGCTGGCTTTCTTCCGGGACCGCGAAGCCACGCATGGCGTGGCTCTACGTCTGGGTTCGAGACCGCGAAGCCACGCATGGCGTGGCTCTACAGCGGGGTCCGGCCGGCGTGCCGGCCGGACGCGGTCTTATTTTCGCTCGGCGGCGCTGGCATCACGCGGGGCGCGGAACTGGGAATCTTCACTCCAGTTCGGCCAGGCGCGCGAATTGGCCAGCTGGTTGCCCAGCGTGTACAGCACTTCCAGATCGCGCGAGGCACCGGCGAAGGTCCAGTCCGGCTGCCATTCGTCCCCCTGCTGGTGATAGCGCTTGGCGGTGTAGTCATCCGACGCCGCCTTGCCAGCGGCGACGCCGCCTTCCACCCAATCCTGGCCCGCCGAGTACGACACCGCCGGCACGCCACGCTTGGCGAACGGGAAGTGATCGGAGCGGAAGAACAGGCCGGCTTCCGGCTTGGGATCCGGCGTATAGCGGATGTCCCAGCCCTTGGCGACGTCCTTGAGCTGGTCCAGCAGTTCCAGCTTGGCCGAGCCGTAGATGCCGAAGTCACGCGAGGGACTGAAGGGCGCCATGCCATCCATGTTGATCAGCGCCACGGTCTTGCCCAGCGGATACAGCGGGTGGGTGGCGTAGTACTCCGAGCCGAGCAGGCCCTTTTCCTCGGCGGTGACGGCCAGGAACAGCACCGAACGCTCCGGGCGCTTGGCCTTGGCGAAGCCGCGGGCCAGTTCGACCAGCGAGGCGGTGCCGCTGGCGTTGTCCAGCGCACCGTTGAAGATGGTGTCACCGTTCGCGTCCGGCTTGCCCACCCCGATGTGATCCCAGTGCGCGCTGTAGATCACGGTCTCATCCGGATGCGTGCTGCCTTCCAGGCGCGCGGCCACGTTGTGCGAGGTGATCACCTCGGTCTTGACCGCGTACTTGGCCGAGAAGGTCTCGCCCTTCAGCTCGACCGGCTTGAAGTCACGGGTTTGCGCCTGCTTCTTGAGCGCCTCGAAATCCAGGCCGGAGCGCTTGAACAGTTCCACCGCCAGATCGCGCTGGATCCAGCCTTCCAGCAGCGGATGCGCGTCGGCCGGATTGTCGCGGACCACGTCGAACATGGTGTTGGTGTTGGAACCGGCCACGGTGGCCCAGCCATACGAGGCCGGTGCGGTCTCGTGCACGATCAGCACGCCGAGGGCGCCCTGGCGCGCGCCTTCTTCGTACTTGTAGGTCCAACGGCCGTAGTAGGTCATGCCCTTGCCGTCGAAATCGCCCTGGCCGGTTTCGAAGTCCGGATCGTTGATCAGCACGACCGCGATCTTGCCCTTCAGGTCCACGCCCTTGAAATCGTCCCAGTTGCGCTCGCCGGCCTTGACGCCGTAGCCGAGGAAGACCAGCGGCGCGTTCTTGATGTCCACTTCGCTGGCACCGTTCATGGCGGCACGCACGGCGATTTCCTTGCCCTGGCTCAGCGTCTGCGGCGTGCCTTTGCTGCTCAGCGAGAGGCTCGGGGTGCCGACGATATCGCCCTTGAGCAGCGGCACGGCCTGGGTCCACAGGCGCTTGCCATCCTTGAGGTCGCCGCCCGGCTGCAGGCCCGCCGCTGCGAACTGCTTGCTCAGGAACGCAATGGTCTTCTCTTCACCGGCCGTGGCCGGCGAGCGGCCTTCATAGGCATCCGACGCCAGTTCCTTGACGTCGGCGGATATCCGCGCGCCATCGAATTTGGGAGTGGCGGCCATCAAGGCCGACGACACCGACAACGCCAACAGGCTGATTACCACACGCTTCACGCTGCACCTCATGACTGACCGACAATCGCCCGAGTGTAGGCCAGAGCTGCCGTGCGGTGCAGTGCCGGTCTACACAGCGGCCGCGCGAGCCAGCAGCAGCACCTTCTCACGTGCGTTGGCGGTCAGTGCGGCTGCACGCGCGAAGGCCGCGCGCGCTTCGTCGTGCCGGCCCAGCTGGGCCAACAGATCACCCTGCACCGCGGCCAGCGGCGCGTAGTCGCGCAACCGCGCATCGTCCCCGAGCGCATCGACCAGGGGCCATGCGGCGGCCGCACCCTGTGCCCGCGACAAGGCGACCGCGTGGTTCAGCGCGATCACCGGCGAGGGCTGGCGCTGGGCCAGCCGCGCGTACAACACGGTCATCCGCGCCCAGTCGGTGTCTTCGGCGCGGCGTGCGCGCGCATGGCACTCGGCGATGGCCGCCTGCAGTGCATAGGCGTCGTCGCCACCGCCCAATGCAATCGCTTGCTGCAGGGCCGCCTGGCCACGGGCGATCTGCAGCCAGTCCCAGCGCGTGCGGTCCTGGTCGGGCAGCAGGATCGGTGTGCCGGTCGCATCCGCACGCGCGGCGGTGCGCGATGCCTGCAGTTCCATCAACGCGAGCAGACCCTGCACCTGCGGCCAGGTCGGCAGCCGGCCGGCCAGCACGCGGCCCAGCCGCAGCGCTTCATCGCACAATGCCGGGCGCATCCAGTCATCGCCGGCACTGGCGGCATAGCCTTCGTTGAAGATCAGGTAGACCACCTCCAGCACCGAGGCCAACCGCTCCGGCAGCGCCGCCTGGCGTGGCACTTCGAACGGCACCTGCTTCTGCGCCAGCGTGCGTTTGGCGCGTACGATGCGCTGGGCAATGGTCGGCTCCGGGGCGAGGAAGGCGCGCGCGATCTCCTCGGTGGTCAGCCCGCCAAGCAGCCGCAGCGTCAATGCCACGCGCGCATCGGCCGCCAGCACTGGGTGGCAGGCGACGAACATCAACCGCAGCAGGTCATCGCCGATGTCGTCTTCCAGCGCACCGCTGTCATCGGGCGCCGGCAACGGCAGTGGCTCCAGCTCACTGCCGTACTGCGCATGCTGGCCGGCGACGCGGCGGTGCTGGCGCAGCACATCGATGGCACGGTTGCGCGCGGTGGTCATCAGCCACGCTCCGGGATTGTCCGGTACCCCCTGGCGGGGCCAGCGCTCCAGCGCGGCCAGCCAGGTGTCCTGGACCAGCTCTTCGGCACGGCCGACATCGCCGCCAAGCAGGCGGGTCAGGCGGGCGGTCAACACTGGCGACTCCATGCGCCAGATCGTCTCCAGTCGTTGCGTCAGTGCCGTGTCCATGCGGCCGATCAGAGCACCAGCGCGGCCGGGGCACAAGCCGCACCGCGGCGTGCCATCGCGCCGGTCCGGGCTCAGGGCTGCTTCATGCAGTTGACCATCCATGGCTTGCCGTAGCGGTCGATCAGAAAGCCCCAGCGATGGGCCCAGAAGGTCTCGGTGATCGGCATCTTGATCTCACCCCCGTCGGCCAGCGCCTTGAACACACGCTCGGCTTCGTCGACCGAGTCGACCTCGATGTTGATCGTGGTGCTGCCCTGCCCGTCCGACGACGGGCCATCGGCGGCCATCAGGACCGCCGAGCCAACCTCCAGCTGGCTGTGGGCAACGTGGTCCAGTGTCTCCGGCGGCATCTCGCCACAGCCCTCCTGGCTTTCCATGGGAGGCATGTCGCGGTACTTCATTTCAGAGGTGACCTTACCGCCGAGCACCTGCGCGTAGAAGGCCATGGCGTCATGGGTCTTGCCGTTGAAGCCGAGGAACGGAATCAGTTTCATGGGAATGCTCCAGGGATGCGGGGGGATCAATCGGCGGTGCCGATCTGGTCGCGCAGACGCTGTTCCTGCGCCTGTAATTCAGGAGTGAAGGCCGCGCCGAAATCCTCGGCACTGAGGATCGGCCGCAGCTCGACCACATCCCCGGCAGCGAACGGGGCGCGCTTGAGCCATTCGGTGGCCTCGTCCAGCGAGCGCACCTGCCAGAGCCAGAACCCGCAGACCAGCTCGCGGGTTTCAGCGAAGGGCCCATCGATGACACGCGGCGGTTCACTGCCGAACGCCACCCGGCGGGCGCGCGCGGTCGGGTGCAGGCCCTCGCCGGCCAGCATGATCCCGGCCTGGACCAGCTGTTCGTTGTAAGCGCCCATGGCGCGTATTTCCTGCTCGGTGGGCAGTTGACCGGCCTCGGTGGCCGCCGTTGCCTTGACCAGTACCATGACTTTCACGGGATGCTCCTGTGTGCCAGCCCGTCACCCGGGCCGTTCACTGGATACAACGTGCCCGCAGGGCGGAAATCGACACGCCGCACGGGTTTATTTTTCCGCCCCTGAACGGGGCACCGCTGCGGCGCTGCAACACGTCCCGGGCGCGGGCTGGGGCATCATGCCGTTTCCCCCGCTCACCCCGGTCCGGCCATGCAATTCCTGTTGCTGATCTACATCGACGAAGGCCTGTTGCAGGCCCTGCCCGGCGACGAGTACGACCGCCTGATGCACGACTGCCTGCAGCATGCCGACCGCCTGCAGGCCGAGGGCACGCTGGTGCTCGCGCAGAAGCTGGAACCGGTCGACAGCGCGCGTACGCTGCGCGTGCGCCAGGGCCAGACCCGCATCACCGATGGCCCGTTCGCCGAAACCCACGAATTGTTGGCCGGCTTCAATCTGATCAACGCGCCGGACCACGCCGAGGCGATGCGCATCGCCCAGCAGTTCCCGTGGTCACGTTTCGGCAGCATCGAGGTGCGCCCGCTGGCCGACATGGACGCCGAACGCGTGCGCGTCGGCGCCTGACATGGCTCAGGGCAACAGCGTGATCTTCAGATCGCGCGGGCCGATGGCCTCATTGCCGCTGTAGTCACGCGCACTGCCACGCAGGATGTAGTCGCCGGCCGGCAACGCGTCGGGCTGCCAGCGCCCGGTCTCGACCAGCCCATCGCGCACGGTGTTGGTGACCAGGTAGCGGAACCGGGTGACCGCGCTGCCATGCACGGTGATGCCACTGTCCGGCGCGTAGGCCACGCGGGTGGCGCTGTCTTCGCGCGGCATCCGGTTGAAGACGATGTTGAAGCGCGGCTGCTCGTAGCCGGCCAACGGCTGGCCCTGCGCATCCAGCACCTGGTAGCCGACCTGGTACAGCCCCAGCCGCCGCCGCGGCAGGTTGCGGTCCACCTGGTCCCACGCCTCCACCACGATCTGCACGCCCGGGCCTTGCCTCGGAACTGCAATGCGGCCATCGGCGCCGGCCTGGATCGGCTGATCCAGATCGTCCAGCACCGCCACCTCGGTGATGCGCGGCGCGAAGGTGTCGGCGTAATCGATGAAGCCCAGCGCCACCGCATTGCGCTCGAAGCCGCTGGCACCCACGCTCAGGTGTACATGCGCCATGCGGTTGATGCTGCCCAGCGCCTCACCTGCAGCGAAGCGCGTACCACGGCGCACGCGGATGCGCGCCAACGTGCCGTCCTCACCGAACAGTGGCTGCCAGCGCGCATCGAACGGACGATCGCGCGGGTCGCGGCCGACCTTCATGTGGATGTACTTGAGCCGGCCCAGTGACAGGCCCTCGGCCTGGCCACCCACTGACCACGCCGCGAACGGCGTATCCACCTTGCCGTCGGCAATCGCCAGCACCGGCTGGCCGACATCGCCGCGGATGTCGAAGCCACCGTGCAGGTGGTGGCGACTTTCGCCCTTGAAGTCGCCGCGCACTTCACCCAGGGTGCCGACCACTTCATGCCACCCGTCCTGCGGGGCCAGTGGCCACCGGCCGGCGGTCTGCGGCAGCGGCGCGTCCGGCGCCGGGCCGATCAGCGCCGGCGGCGCGGCTTCTCCTGCCGCCAGCGCACGCAGCCGGTGCACACGGTAGGACGCGGCATCGGCCAGGTACAGACCACCCTCGGCATCGAGCGCGAGCGCGGTGGGACGGGCGAAGCGCGGTTGCGGCGGCACCCCCGCCAAGGCCAGCTGATGCCCCTGCGCCGAGATCTGCACCACCTTGCCGTTGATGTCGCTGGCATAGATCACCCCGTCGTGGGTCACCGCCAACGACAGCGGACCACTGAGCAGGCCCCCATCGGCGACGCGGGTGCTCAGCGTGCCATCCGGTGCAAGCTGGCGGATCGCGTTGTTGAACAGGTCGGCGATCAGCAGATTGCCGTGCGGATCCAGTGCCAGCGCCACCGGCGTATCCAGGCGGGTGACCGTGCCCAAGCCATCGAGCATGCCCGGGCGTTCGCCGCCCGCGACGGTATGCACCCGTCCATCGGGTTCGATGACGCGGATGCGGTCGTTGTAGGTATCGGCCACGTACACGCGGCCGCCGGCGTCCACCGCCACGCCCATCGGCCCATCGAAACGCGCCTGCGCGGCCGGCCCATCGACGAAGCCCCGCTGGCCATCACCGGCCAGCGTGCTCACGGTGCCGTCCACCGCGATGCGGCGGATCACGTGGTTGCCGGTATCGGCGACGAAGACGTTGCCGCTGGCATCCAGCGCGATCCCGGAGGGCGTGTTGAACTGCGCCTGCAAGGCAGCGCCATCGCGCCAGCCCTCGCCCTGCCCGGCCAGGGTGTCCACGCGGCCGTCGGGATGGACGCGGCGGATGCGGTTGTTGTCGCCGGCATCGGCGATGTACACGATGCCGTGTGCATCCACGGCCACGCCGTACGGATCGGCAAAGCGCGCCTGGGCGGCGGGGCCTTCCGTGCTGCCGCCGACGCCGTCGCCGGCCAGCACGCTGATCTGCGGCGTCCAACCCAGGGCCGTCGCCACCGGGCCCGGTGGCGGTGCCGGCGCCGCCGGTTCGCGCAGGAAGGTCCAGACCAGCGCTGCTGCCATCAGGGTGGCGATCAGCACCACCATCGTCCATCGTCCGCGCGTCATCGCCGTCCTTGCCTGCTGCTGTTCGGGACACGACCTTAGCCGCTCGCAGCGCGCCTGCAAACCCTGCACGACGAACGCGACTTGTGCGGACGCCACGTTCCGGTTTCAATCGGGGTTCATTCCATGGAAGGACACCGTCATGCGGCGCCTGCAACGTCATCGTAGTGCCCTGGTGCTTGCGCTGGCGATCGCAGGCAGCAGTCCCGTCCACGCCCGTGTCGACACCGGCGATGGCACAACAGCGCCACAGGCGCAGGTCCTGCGCGACGCCGTCGCCGATGCGGCCGATCAAGCCGCACAGGGCGACACGTTGGGTGCACTGATTGCCTTTGAACGCCTGCTGGCGAGCCCTGCCCTGCCCACGCTGTCGCAGGCCGACCGTCTCGAGGCCTACAGCCAGGCGGCGTGGACCGCGCTGCAGACCGGTCAGACGGGGCTCGCACGAACATACCTGCAGAGCGCACGCCAGCTGTCGCCGGATGAACCGCGTGTGCTGTATCTGCTCGGGGCACTGGATACCCAGGAGGGCAATCCGCTCGACGGCATCCGGAACATCACCCGTGCAGTGCAGCTGGCGCCTTCATTCGCGGGCGATGTCAGCATCAACATGGCCGCGCAGTTCATCCAGCGGTTGCAGGGCCAGGAGGATGTGTTGCGCGCGTTCCTCGAGGTGCTGTTCCAGCGCCAGTGGAAGCCCGATGGCGTGGAGCCGACTGATTTCTGGCGTACGCTCGCGCTGCTTCAGATCAATGCCGAGCAGTCCGAACGGGTCGCGGCCACCCTTGCGCGCATTGATACCCCGATGGAAGTCATCGCCCTGCGCGCGGACAAGCGCTTTGATCGCTTCATCGATCGCGACAGCCCTCGTTTCGATCCACAACAGTCTGCCCAGCGCCATCTGGACACGCTGCGGCTGGACACGCTGCTGGCGCCGGAGAACGTGACCGCGCTCTCTGCGATGAGCGAGGCGATGCTGCTGATGGGAAAGAACGAGGACGTCCTCGCGATGACGGACCGGGCGGCCAAGGTGGCTGCCGGCCCGGGCATTCCGGACACCTTCGAGGGGTCCGGCGACCTCGCGTGGCTGCTCAACAGTCGTGCCATCGCCCAGCGACGGCTGGGCGACATCGAGACGGCGATGGCCACCATGACGTTCGCGGGCCGCTTCTCGGAGGGCGGCGGCAGCAATGTCAGCCAGCGCCTGAATCTGGCCGTGTGGCAGACCGGCATCCTGCAGCCCCGCCAGGCACTGGAGACCGCCAACGGCATCGGCGACAACCTCAGCCCGTACGGTGAAGCGGTGCAGCAGTGGGTGCGCTTTGCGGCCTACCGCCAGCTTGGCGATCTGGCCCGTGCCGAACAGGCAAAGGCATGGCTCCAGGCGCATGACGATGTTGCCGCAGGCTATTTCATGGAGGCCCTGCTGGAGGACAACGCCTTGGACGCCGCGGCCGCGCATCTGATCGGCAGACTGCAATCCACCCAGCACCGCAGCGATACCCTGCTGTCGGTCCAGCGCTTTGTCACGGTGCCCTCGCTGCCCGGCGATGCGGAGCGCGATCGCCGCTGGTGGCAGGTGGTGGCGCGCCGCGATGTCCAAGCGGCGTTGAACGCCGTCGGCCGCAGTGACGCGTACGCGATCGTCGCACGCGGCTCCTCGCGCTGAGCCCGGCCCCTACTTCGCCGGCGTCTCCACCTTGAACCCCATCGCTTCGCGGTAGCGCACGTACAACGCGCTGACCTTCTCCACATAGGCCAGCGTCTCGGCATACGGGGGCACGCCCTTGTAGCGCGTCACCGCACCGATCCCGGCGTTGTACGCGGCCGCAGCCAGTACGCGGTCGCCTTTGTAACGCCGCAGCAACGCCTTCATGTAACGCGCGCCACCGCTGATCGACTGCTCGGCCGAGAGGGGATCGGCCACGCCGTATTCGGTGGCCGTATCGGGCATCAGCTGCATCACGCCCTGCGCGCCCTTGGGTGAGATCGCGCCGGCATCGAAGCCACTCTCGGCATGCGCGATCGCGCGCAGCCAGGCATCGTCCACGCCGGTGGCCTTGGCTGCCGCCTTGAACTGCTTGGCATGCCGGTTCAACTGCGGCGTACCGACCTTGCCCAGCCCTTCGTGCGCCGGCTCGCCCGGGGGCGTGGCCACGGTGAACTTCAGGAACACGCGCGAGCCGGGCAGGTTGCGGGTGGAGTAGACCAGCGCACCCTCCTGCTCACGCTCGTACAGGGTGCCGCTGAAGACGCCCATGTTGCCCCACAGGTTGGGGGTCTGCACGGCGTTGTCGTCGATCTGCTGCGGGGTGCATCTGGAGCCCGGCTCCGGCGCGGTGGCCAGGCTGACCGTGTTGCTCTGCACGCAGCGATAGACCGTGCGCGCCGATGCCAGGCCAGGCAGCAGCAACGACAACAGGGCCAACGCGGCAGGCAGGGTCGGATTCATCGGGCTCGGATCGGGGCACGGAAGGGTGCGGCGCGATGATCCGGCCGGGGGCGCGAACCGAAGGTGAATACCGGGCTGCCGCTGGGCACGCGCTGGCGCCCTGCCCAGGGCTGACGGATTCAACCCCTCATGGAGCGTCCCGCCTCCGCTCCCGCCCGTCCCGGCGCGCGGCAGTGTTTCAATCCCCGCGGACTGATGGTCATATAGCGGCTCGGGGCAGTGAATGCCCTGGCCCGTCGGGCTGCCATGGAACCCCTTTTCGACTAGGCATCGAGGTCTGTTTGAACCGCGCCAGGATCATCGCCGTCACTGTAGTGCTCGCCCTGTTGGGCGCCCTGGTGCCGATCGCCACGGTGTTCTATTTCACCTGGAGCCGCGCCAGCGAATCCGAGCAGGTGCGGCTGCAGACCACGGCCGAGCGCACCCTGCAGCGCGCGCATCGTGCCTACGAGATGGCACTGACCACCCTGCACGAGCTCAACCAGAGCACACTGGTGCCCTGCTCACCCGAGCACCTGCAGCTGATGCGCAGCCTGGCCATGCGTACCCATTCGGCCGAGCAGGTGGGCTACTTCGAACAGGGCCGGCTGGTCTGCAATTCGTGGGGGCCGGTGACGGCCGAGATCCCGCAGCCCACGCCCGGGTACGTGACCGCCGAAGGCGCCGGCATCACCCTCGGCGTCCGGCCGCTGGCCGGCAATCTGGAGCAGCCGTTGATGGCGCTCAGCTTCGGGCAGTACGACATCCTGATGGACCCGGCGCGGCTGGTCGATGTGATCGCCGACCCCAACGTGCGGCTGGCGGTAGCCAGCCCGGACGGGCGCCTGATCGCGCAGCAGGACATCCAGGACCAGAAGCTGCTGCAGCGGTTGCTGCGCGAGCCGGCCAGCGGCATGGAAAGCCAGACGCTCTACGCCACCGCGCAGGACCAGGAGTGGTTGGCCGTTGCGACCGCCCCGCGCACCGATCTGGTCGCCGCGTTCCGCCACCAGATCGGGCAGTTCATTCCGCTGGGCGTGCTCGGCGCGCTGGCGGCGATCGGGGGTGTGGTGTGGCTGTCGCGGCGGCGGCTGTCGCTGCGGGGCGAACTGGCCACGGCGGTGCGCAGGCGCGAGTTCTTCATGCACTACCAGCCGATCATCGAGCTGGACACCGGCATCTGCGTGGGCGCCGAATCGCTGGTGCGCTGGCGTCGGCCCGATGGCACGCTGGTGCGGCCGGATCTGTTCATTCCGCTGGCCGAGGAAGCCGGGCTGATCGAGGCGCTGACCGATCAGGTCATCGACCATGTGATCGCCGACATGCGCACGCTGCTGATACAGGACCGCACCGCGCACATCGCGATCAACCTGGCCGCCGAGGATGTCAGCAGTGGCCGGGCGTTGAAGGTGCTGTCGAGCAAGCTGCACGGCACCGGCATCCACCCCCAGCAGATCTGGCTGGAGGCAACCGAGCGCGGCTTCATCGATTTCCGCCGCGCGCGCACCAGCCTGGCCAATGCGCGGCGCATGGGTCACTGCGTGGCGATCGATGACTTCGGTGTCGGCTATTCCAGCCTGCAGTACCTGCAGCAGCTGCCGCTGGATGCACTGAAAATCGACAAGTCGTTCATCGATGCGATCGGCACCGACAGCGCCACCAGCCCGGTGACCTCGCACATCATCGACATGGCCAAGACGCTCGGGCTGTTCACCGTGGCGGAGGGCGTGGAAACCCCGGCCCAGCTCGCCTATCTCCAGGCGCGCCAGGTGGAGTTCGGGCAGGGGTGGCTGTTCTCGAAGGCACTGCCGCCGGCCGAGTTCATGGCGTTCCACCAGCAGCGCCAGCAGCAGTACGGACAGGCACCGGAGGACATGCAGAACCCCAACGGCGACACGCCGGCCTGAGCCGTTGCGTCATTCCGCCTCGAGGCCGGCCAGCGTCATCACCCACGCCGGGACCTGCGGCTCGCCAACATAGAACGCCTTCGGTCTGCCCTCGGCCATCGCCCAGCGCTGGATCCAGCTGATGCCCCCGGCGCCGTTGTAGCCATCGGCATGCTGGTAGGCCGGATCCTGCAGTGCCGCCTCCAGCGAGATGAAGCGATAGCGGCGCCGGCGCGTGGCGGCGACCAGTTCTTCCACACAGTCCGCGCTGAGCGCATTGGCGTGGATCAACCACACCTGTGCAGGCAACCGGCCCAGCAGCTGCTGCCCCTGCTGCTCGTAGTAGTCCAGCTTGTTGAGCATGTAGGGCACATAGCCGCGACGCAGCTGGCGCAGGCGAGCCTCCCGCGCGACCGGATCGGGCTCGGTATCGCGCACGTGATCGTAGGCGAAGGCCCAGATCCATTCGCTGTTGTCGACCGTGACCGGCGCGACCTGATAACCATGTTGCTGCAGGAACGCGCCGAGCGCAGCGCGTTCCTGCGGTGACTGCCCGGCACGCAGATACGGATGCCGGAACCAGCGCGGTGCCTGCCCGGTTTCGGCCAGCAGTGGGCGCAAGGTGGCTTCACCGCGCAGGATGTCCTGCTCATACGCGGCCAGGCCGATCGCGTGCAGATCGACATGGCCGTAGGTGTGGTTGCCCAGTTCGACACCGGCATCGCGCCAGTCGCGCAGCATCTGTACCCGCGTTGGCTGCACCTGTCCGTCCAGCGCCAGCTTGACCTCGTTGACGAACCCCACCACCGGCACGTCGGCCCGCTTCAGGGCTGCGATCAACTGTGCATGACGGGCGGCAAGCTCGGGCTCGGCGCGTTCGTCCAGGCGCTGCCAGGGCAGATCATCGATCGTCAGCGCGATGCGTCGATCCGGCTCAGCCGCCTGTGCGACCCCGGCCAGGCACAGCAGCGCCAGCAGGCCACTTCGAAGGACTCCGTTACGCACCTGCCACTCCCATCGCGATACCCGGCCCCAGCATAGCGCCGGGTATCGCGGCTCACCTTGCCGTGTGCGGCGGCTCGGCTCAGTGCGCGATCGGGGCCCACGCACGCGGCTGGCGCAGCACCACCACCAACGTGGCCAACAGCAGCACCAGCAGGACCGCCGGCAGCCAGCGCTCGCCCATGGTTTCCAGCATCACCCCGCCGACGATGCCGGCCAGCGCGATCGCCAGGTTCCAGCCGGTCACCACGAACGACTGCGCGATGTCACCGGCCTCATCGGCGCGACGTGCCACCGCGGTCTGGAACTGGGTGGCAACGCCCCCGAACGACACCCCCCACACCACCGTGCCGATCAGCAGCACCCACGGTGTGCCCGGCCACAGCCCGAACGCCACGGCCGACAACGCAAACGCCAGCGTGCTGGCAATGACCAGTTCGCGCAGCCAGCGGTCCACCAGCAGCCCGGTGATCCAGATACCGACCAGCGCGGCCACGCCGAACACCAGCAGCAGGCGATCCAGCCAGGCCGCCGCGCCGGACAGCGCCGCGAACGGTTCGATATAGGTGTAGAGCACGTTATGCGCCAGCACGTACAGGAACATCGTCAGCAGCGCAGTGCGCATGCCGCGCAGCCGCAGTACGTTGCCCAGCGGCTGCTGGGCCGCCGCGCCCGGGGCCGGCAAGGGTGGCAGCACCAGCCGCGCCCACACCAGCAAGCCGACGCTCAGCAGCGACATCAACCCGAACGCCCAGCGCCAACCAATGGTCTGGCCGAGCAGGGTGCCGGCCGGAATGCCGAGCGACAGTGCCAGCGGCGTGCCGACCATCGCCACCGCGATCGCGCGGCCCTGCAGCTGCGGCACCACCATGCGGCTGGCATAGCCGGCCACCAGCGACCACAGCAGGCCCGCGCTGATGCCCGCGCAGAAGCGCGCGACCAGCATCAGGCCGTAGTGGTGCGTCATCGCGGTGATGGTGTTGACCACCACGAAGCCGGCGATCGCAGTGAGCAGCAGCGGGCGCCGCGGCCAGCGCCGGGTCAGCGCGGTCATCGGCAATGCGGCGACGAGCGAGCCCAGGGCGTAGATCGTGACCAGCTGCCCGACCAGCGCGCGGCTGAGGCCGAGATCGGCGCTCATCGGGGAGAGCAGGCCGGCCGGAAGCGCCTCGGTGAGGATGGTGATGAAGCCCGCGCAGGCCAGCGCCAGCAGCCCGCCGAACGGCAACCGGCTGGCGGCGTTGGGCAGGGGGAGGGCGGTGGAATCGACCGCGTGCCCGCTCATGGGCGCGCCTGGGTGGGTGCCGCATCGAAGGACGTGGGCTCGCGGAGGTCCGGGAGGGAAGACATGGGGGCACCAGCAGAAGGGGGAGCGCCACGGTAGGCGGTGAGCCGCCAGGGAAACAGCCGGGTGGCGCTCCGCACATTCCGGACCGGCGAGGCCGCAATCGGTGAAGCGCCCTCCCCGCAAGGTCTTCGGCCGGCACCAGGCACCCGCGCACCGCAGTGTTGCGGGCCAATGCCGCCGGCGCCCGCCCCGCAGGTCCTGCCGGCCGTTACAGTGCCTCTTTCACCCCGTGCAACCGCCCATGTCAGCCTTGGACAACCTCGGCAACCTGCAGACCTTCGTGCAGGTCGCCGACACCCGCAGCTTCGTCGAGACCGGCCGCATGCTCGGCATCTCCGCCTCGGCGGCCGGCAAGACGGTATCGCGGCTGGAGCAGGCACTCGGCGTGCGGCTGTTCCATCGCAGCACCCGCAGCGTCACTCTCACCGCCGAGGGCGAGCGCTTCCTGGTCCGGTGCCGGCGCATCCTCGATGAGCGTGACGCCGCCCGCGATGAGCTGGTCCAGCAGACCGAGGCGCCCACGGGGGTGCTGCGGGTCAGCCTGCCGCTGGTCGGCGACATCTCGCTGCCGCTGCTCACCGAGTTCATGGCCGCTTATCCCGGCATCCGCCTGGAGCTGGATTTCGATGACCGCCTGGTGGATGTGATCGAGGAAGGCTTCGACGCCGTGCTGCGGGTCAGCGCGCCGACCGACTCGCGCCTGAGCGCGCGACAGCTCGGCGTGTTCCCGCGCTATCTGGTCGCCTCCCCTGATTACCTGGCGCGGCGCGGCACGCCACGTGTGCCCGAGGACCTGCTGCACCACGACTGCCTGCACTACCGCTTCCCCAGCAGCGGCAAGCTGGAACCGTGGCCGCTGCCGCAGACGCCGGGCGCCGCCCCGCTGGCACTGCCGGTCTCGATGGTCAGCAATACGATCGAAGCGCGGCTGGCCTTCGCTCTGGCCGGGCGCGGCATCGCTTACATCCCCGAGCACTCGGTGCGCGAAGCCCTGGCCGACGGCCGCCTGCAACGGGTCATGGCTGACCGCATCCATGCCTGCGGCACCTTCTACCTGCTGTGGCCCTCCGGCCGCCATGTGCTGCCCAAGCTGCGGGTCTTCATCGATTTCATCAGCGCCCGGCTGACGGGGGTCAGCTGCTGAGCAGGCGGCGTTCATCGCCCTGCCGCCGGGCGGTTTTATACTGGCCACGCGGCAGCCAGCCGCCTTTGTTGCCGAGGTAGGCCTACATGCGCCATTGATGCCGCCGTCGTCTGACGGCCCGTCTCCACCCGCCTGTTCTGCAGGAGGGGAGTCTTTGGCATCCAATGGAGGTCGCATGACCGCATTCGCTCTCACGCTCGATCGCGTGACGCATACCCTGCCCGACGGCCGGGTCCTGTTTTCCGAACTGTCCGCCGCGTTCGACGGCACCCCGACCGGCCTGGTCGGGCGCAACGGCGTGGGCAAAAGCCTGCTTGCGCACCTGCTCAGTGGCGATCTCACGCCCACCGCCGGCCGCATCCTGCGCAGCGGGCCGGTGCACCTGCTCACGCAGCACAGCGGCGGACCCGCTGGCCGCATCGCCGATCTGGCCGGCGTCGGCGCGGTGCTTGATGCCCTGCACCGTATCGAAGCCGGCAGCGTCGATCCGGACGACTTCACTCACGTGGGTGAGCGCTGGGACCTCCGCGAGCAGCTGCAGGCGCAGTGGCAGCTGCTCGGGCTGCCCGCGCTGGATCCCCTGCGGCCGGCGGCCACGCTCAGCGGTGGCCAGGCGATGCAGGTCGCGCTGGCCGGTGCGTTCCTGTCCGGTGCCGAGGGGCTGATCCTGGATGAACCCAGCAACCACCTCGACGCCGCCCACCGCGCACGCTTGATCGAGGCGCTGCAGCGCTGGCACGGCGGCCTGATCGTGATCAGCCACGACCGCACGCTGCTGCGGCACATGACGCGCATCGTCGAACTGTCGCCAAGCGGGCTGCGCCAGTACGGCGGCAACTACGATCTCTACGCCGAACAGAAGCAGGACGAGCGGCGCAGTGCCGAGGCCGAGCTGGCCCTGCGCAAGCGCGAGCGTCGCCAGCAGCAGACCGAGCTGCGCGATCAGCGTGAGCGCATGGAGCATCGGCAGGCGCGCGCCACACGCGATGCACGCACCGCCAACCAGGCACCGATCCTGCTCGGTGGCATGAAGAACCGCAGCGAGCACAGCGCCGGCCGCTGGCAAACACAGCAGAGCGAGCGACGTACCGAACTGGATGCGCGCGTGCGCGAGGCTGCCGGGGAGGTGGAGCAGGACATCGAAATCGCCCTGCTCGCCCCGGTGATCCGTCAGCCAGGGCCCCAGCGCGTGGCCGAGCTCATCGCCGCCGAACTGCCGTGGGTGCAGGCGCCCGGGAACACGCTGGATCTCACCGTGCAGCGCGGCCATCGGATCGGCGTGCAGGGCCGCAACGGCAGCGGCAAATCCACGTTGCTGCGGCTGCTGGCCGGCACGTTGGTGCCGGTGTCGGGGCATGTCGAGGTCTCGGCCAGCGTCGCCCTGCTCGATCAGTCCCTTACGATGCTGCCCGATGACGCATCAGCGCTGTCACTACTGCAGCGCGCGCATCCGGTGGCCGACGAAGGCACGCTGCGCACGCAGTTGGCCCTGCTCGGCCTGGATGCCGAGCGCAGCCTGCGGCCGTTGGCCACGCTCAGCGGTGGCGAACGCTTGAAGGCAGCACTGGCGTCCGTGCTGTACGCGCAGACGTCGCCGCAATTGCTGCTGCTCGACGAACCCGGCAATCACCTCGACCTGCCCTCGCTGACCGCGCTGGAGCAGATGCTCAGCCAGTACAGCGGCACGTTGATGATCGTGTCGCATGATGCCGCGCTGCTGGAGGCGGTGGGATTGAGCCATACCCTGCGCGCATCCGATCAGGGCTGGCAGCTGACGCCGGTATAGCGTCGGCGGCTACGCGCGCGCCCACGCCGGGAACGCGTCCGGCAGCAACTGCCACAACAGCGGCCCGGCGCGCAGTTCCTCATCGTTGAGCAGGCAGGCATCCAGCTCGGCACGCACCGCGTGCTCGTCCATCGCTACGCCGATCACCGCCAGCTCCTGGCGGCGGTCGCCCCACCAGGGATGCCACAGCCTGCGCATCGCCTGGTACTCACCGGCATCGCCAACCTGCTCCACGCTGGGCAGCGACGCGGTCCAGCACGCCGTCTGTTGGCGGGCCCAGCCGATATCCGTGTAGGGCACGCGCGTGGGTGACAGCTCGGGCACGGTGTTCTCCAAGCCCGCCTCCATGCGCTCGCGCGAGGCGTACCAGACCCCCGCGACCGAGGTCTGCGTGGCCGCACCGACACTGGAGAGCTCGCCCACCGAGTCCATGCGGTTGGCCAGCCAGAAGAAGCCCTTGCTGCGGATCACGCTGCCCAGCCCGGTCTCCAGCAAGCGCGCAAAGCGTTGCGGATGGAACGGCCGGCGCGAGCGGTAGACGAAACTGGTGATGCCGTATTCCTCGGTCTCCGGCGTGTGCTGACCACGCAGCGCCTGCATCCAGCCCGGTGCCAACTGCGCTTTGACGAAATCGTAGCGGCCGGTATCGAGCACCTCGTGCAGCGGCACGTTGCCGTGTTCGGACAACAGCAGCCGCGCATCGCGGTTCATTGCACGCAGCACGGCCAGCGTGGACTGCAGGGTGTCGTCATCGATCAGATCGCACTTGCTGACCACGATCACATTGGCGAACTCGATCTGCTCGGCGAGCAAATTGACCACACCGCGGTCGTCGTCCTCACCCGCCTGCTGCCCGCGGTCGATCAGCCGATCGCTGGAGCCGAAGTCGTGCAGGAACTGCGCGCCATCGACCACCGTCACGAGCGTATCCAGCCGCGCGATGTCGCTGAGGCTGAAGCCGCCCTCATCGCGCACCGAGAAGGTCGCCGCAACCGGCATCGGCTCGGCGATCCCGGTCGACTCGATCAACAGATAGTCATAGCGTCCCTCCGCCGCAAGCCGCCGCACCTCGAGCAGCAGGTCATCGCGCAGCGTGCAGCAGATGCAGCCGTTGCTGAACTCCACCAGCGTCTCCTCGGTGCGGCTGAGTGCGGCGCCACCCTCGCGGACCAGCTGCGCATCGACGTTGATCTCACTCATGTCATTGACGATCACCGCCACCCGGCGACCCTCGCGATTGCGCAGCAGTTGATTGAGCACGGTGGTCTTGCCGGCACCGAGGAAGCCGGACAGCACCGTCACCGGCAGACGGGAATCATGAAGGGCAGCAGAGGCAGTCATGGCGCAGCAGGTCAGAAGTGGAATTGAAATGTTACTATATAACATTCACAGACCAAGACCCCCACGCCCCATGAAGCGATCCTCTGCCCTGTTGGATGCCGGCGCCATCGCGCTGTCCGGCCTATGCCTGCTGCACTGCCTGGCCCTGCCGCTGCTCGCGGCGATGCTCCCGCTGCTGGGCGTGTGGGCCGAGGCCGAGTGGGTGCATGCCCTGTTCGTGGCCATCGCCGCGCCGGTGACCGGCTTCGCGCTATGGCGCGCGCACCGCCAGCATCGCCTGCCCGTGCTGGCGATGGCCGCCGCGTTGGTCGGGCTGCTGTTGCTGCTGGCCGGCGCCATGGGCTGGCCGAGCCACGAGGCCGAAACCCCGATGACGGTGGTCGGCAGCCTGCTGTTGGCCAGCACGCATGTGTGGAACGCCTGGCGGCGGCACCGGCACTGAGCGGCCGGCTCGGCTCAGTGCTTGAACATCATCCCGACCAGGAACAGCACCAGCGGCGCGGCGCTGAGTACCGCGCCGATGATGCCCAGCCACGGCCAGCGTTCCTGACGCACGCGAGAGCCCACGGTGGCAATCAGACCCACGGCCGCTGAAGCGAGGACGCCGATGGAGACGCCTGTGGTGCTGGCGCCGGCGGTGACACCATGATTGGCGGCGGTGGCGATGTGGGCGGCGGCGGCCCCGACGGGGAGGCCCAGGAAGCTGACCAGGCCGAGCAGCGGCAGTCGCTGGGCCGAGATCGGCGTCGTCGACGGCGAGCGCGGCGCTTGCGGAGAATCGGGCGGCACGGGGTGTCTCCTGAGAATCGCATCACCGTACACCATCGCCCGCGACGCACACAGACGGCATCTTTTCATGCGGTGTTGGACAATGCTGAAACACCCGTCGCCAGGATCTGCCATGCGCGTACTGACCAGCCTGCTCCTCCTCTCCCCGCTCCTGCTGACCGGCTGCGGCAAGGACAACAGCGCCGGCGTGTTTTCGTCCGATCCGATGCTCGGCTGCTTCTCCACCCACGCGCGCAAGCCGGCGGAATTCCGCATCGAGCAGCAGCAGGGGCAGTACTACGTGTCCTTCAACCGCGATGAACAATGGCAGCGCGACGCCACACCGCTGCAGGAATCCAGCCGCGCCGAGATCGCCCAGTTCTTCCGCGACGATGCCGATCAGATCAACAAGGCCCTGGTGCGCCCCGGTGGCGGCTTCGGCATCTTCAAGTTCAACCCGGGGGCCACGCTCAAGGGCAAAGCCAAGGACAGCGACTACATGGCGCTGGTCCTGATCGGCGCCGGGCCGGTGTTCGCGGTGAAGTGCCCCTGATCGCCAACGTGCGTCGCGCGCGCCTACCGGGCCACTGATGTTGGCTGCGGCCCACCGCATGCCCGCACCAGTAGCCCGGTCCGCCACCCTCATCCCCCGATATCGCCTGCCGCACACTTCCGCGGGCAAACCCCCACTCCCATCCGTCAGCCGCCCTCTTCCGGCTCGCGGCGGCCACGATGGATCGAGCTGTATGGCCATTGCGTCGCATCACGCACATGCCCGTGCTTGACCGGGTTGTGGTGCACATACGCCACATGCCGCTGCAGGTCTTCGGCGTCGACGATCCGATGCTCGCGAAAGCCGTTGTGCCAGAGCGGCCGCAGGCTGCGATCACGCCGGAGCTGCAGCCGCGGCTCGCCCATCGGCAACTGGCGGTCAAAGATCGCCTGGATCTGCGCCCAGCGACGATGGCCTTCCTCATCGCCCTCCGGCAGCGTCCACACCCCGTGCAGATGGTCCGGCAGCACCACGATCGCGTTGATCCGGAACGGCCGCGCCTGCTGCGCCACCCGGAACGCCAATCGCAGGGTCTGCGCCTGTTCCACCAGCAGGCTGCTGCTGCGATCGCGCAGGTGCGCGCTGAAGAAGTAGGCGGTGCCGGTCGGCCAGAGGATGTGGTCGTAGGACATGGCCCAAGTATCCAAAGCGGCAGGCCGAGCCACGATCAGCGCACTCCCTGTGAGCACCTCGGAGCTCAGCGCATCCAAGGGTCGGGCTCCCGTCATGAACGGGCCGCATGACGGCCGGCCAGTGGCTTCTCAGGTACGATGCCCACCCCTGACTGCCATACCGTCTGGCGCTCGCGCCGCGGCCTGAGATCCCGTGCCCCATTACACCGGCCCCCTGCTGACCCGCCCGCTCGCCGAGAGCCTGACCCGCGCCCGCGATGCCGGCACCGGGGAATGGACCGGCTCGCTCGACCTCGGCCGCTCCACCGGCACCGCCACGCTGGCGGCCGACCACTGGCAGTGGAAGGGCGAGATCTATGCCTATCCCGGCAAGACCAAGGACCGCACCCTGTACTACTGGGACGGCGAAGAGTTCCTGGCGATCTCGCGCTTTGGCTCGGCGCTGATCAAGCTGGTGCCGACCGACTGGGACGCGCCGACCTTCGAGATCGACGGCATCAAGATGCTGCCCAGCGCGCAGGTCTCCCCGTTCGAGGATGCCCGCCGCAAGGTCGCGCTGATCGCACCGGCCGGCAAGACCGTTCTGGATACCTGTGGCGGCCTGGGCTACTTCGCGGCGTGCTGCCTGGAAGGTGGGGTGACCCGTATCCGCTCGTTCGAGAAGAATCCGGATGTGCTGTGGCTGCGCACGCTCAATCCGTGGTCGCCCGATCCGGACGCGGACAGCAGCGGCGGTCGGCTGGCGCTGAGCCAAGGTGATGTGTCGCAGGAGATCGAAGGGCTGGAGACCGCCTCGGTCGATGCGATCCTGCACGATCCGCCGCGCTTCGGCATCGCCGGCGAACTGTATTCACAGGTGTTCTACGACCAGCTCGCACGCGTCATCCGCAAGGGCGGCCGGATGTTCCATTACACCGGCGCGCCGAACAAACTGACCAGCGGCCGCGATGTGCCGCGCGAGGTCGCCAAGCGTCTGGAAAAGGCGGGGTTCAAGGCCGAGCTGGCGATGGATGGGGTGCTCGCGGTCAAGCGCTGAGCAGAGGGCTGGTCAACTGCCACGTGGCAGTTTGGCCGCCCACATGTTGTCGACCAGATTGGGGTAGCGCCGCCCGTTTTCCTCGGCGCGCTGACGTGCCGCATCCTTCTGCGCCTCGGAGAGCGGCTGCGACTTCTTCTTCCCGTTGGGACTGGGCTTCTTCCAGGGCGGTGTCTGGGACTGGCGCATGGGTGGTCTCGTGTGGCGTAGCGCCGCACTTTCGCTTGGTCTGTGGAGCGTACAAGAACGCCCGACACGTCATCGCAACGTGCCGGGCGCGATCTGCGAACGAGCTGCGACTTACTTCTTCAGGAAGTCCAACAGTGCGTTGTTGAACGCATCGGCATGGCTGGCATTGCAGCCATGCGGCGCGTCCTTCAGCACCACCACCTCACTGCCCGCGATGGCCGCATGGGTGCGCTTGCCCGAGCCCTCGAACGGCACCGTGCCATCGCTGTCACCGTGCAACACCAGGGTCGGCACCGTCACCTTCTTCAGGTCGTCGCGGAAGTCGGTCGTGCCGAAGGCTTTCATGCAGCCCAGCGCGGCGGTCTGGTCGGACTGCTGACAGAGCTTGATCGCGGCCTGGCGCTCTTCCTCGCTGACCTTGAGCTCGCCGTTGGCGCTGAAGAAATCCTTGGTGAAGCCATCGAAGAACGTGTCACGGTCCTTCTCCAGGCCTTCGCGCATTTCATCGGCCTTTTCCTGGGTCAGTGGGCCCTCGGGGTTGTCGCTGGTCTTGAGCATGTAGGGCGGCACCGCCGAGGCGAACACCACGCTGTGCAGGCGCGACTCGCCGTGCTTGGCGACATAGCGCGCCACTTCACCACCGCCCATGGAGAAGCCGACCAGGGTGGCGTCCTTCAGGCCCAGATCCTCGATCACACCGTCCAGATCATCGGCGAGCGTGTCGTACTCGTAGCCGTCGGCCGGCTTGTCCGAGCGTCCGAAACCACGGCGGTCGTAGGCCACCACGCGGTAGCCCGCCTCGCGCAGCGCGGGGACCTGCGCCTTCCACGATTCGGCCGACAGCGGCCAGCCATGGATCAGCACCACCGGGCGGCCGGTACCACCGGAATCTTCAACGTGCAGGCGAACGCGGGAAGCAGCCATGGGAACTCCTTGGAGCGATGGGGAAGGAAGGTTCGATCCTAGGGAGACGGGGTTGGGTGAGCCGTGAAAGAAAGCGCGATGTCGCTGACGTGCCGTGCACAGGGCTGACTGATACCTGCCGGGGCGTTCAGGGGTGAGAGGGAGGAATCAGAGGCCACGATCTCAGGATCTGCGACACCCCAGGACGATAGTTGCGATGGGGCATCGTCGAGGGTGGGAGCCGGTACATGGATTGTCATGAGATCACGCCTGAGGCTGCCGTCCGCGCAGTGCCCAGCCCGCCCAGCGCTCTCTGCTGCGGGTTGGCTATCACCCTGTTGCTGCATGGTCTTGGCGCGCACCCGGCAACGCGGGCGGTGTTGAGCGCTGCACTGCGGCGGATGCCAGCGAGCGAGTGCTGTCCCAGCTGTTTGCTGTTGCGCGGACATGACATTGTCGTCAGAGAACGCCCAACTTAGAGGGAAGCGCGCAGGTGGCCGCCTGGCTGACATCTGGAAACTGGCAATGCGCAAACACCCGATGGCAGTGATCGCTAGTCCGCAGATTCCGATTGCATGCCTAAGGAACGTAGCCTAGAGAGTGCCCCGGTTGCGCCACCCACCTGGAGTAGCGTCCAGAATGAGGATGCGCCTAACAAAATGGATGTGATCCCCAGTGCCTTCGCTTCCAGCATTGGGATGTAGAACAGCATCACACCGACCGCGACGAAAGCTACATAGAGCGCTAGCAGCGCGAGCTGTTCCAGCGTACGAAACAGCTGGCGCCGCCTGAACCTCCTCTTCCACGTGAGATTCCCAAGTCTCGATCCTTCGAAGTACCGCCAGTTCATCGCAAGATCATTAAGAGGACGGGAAGGGCTTTTGGCAGTGACCGCTTCTCTGAGCAATTCAGCGGGCGCGGGGCGTTGACCGAAGCGATGGTGGAAGAAGGACTCAAGCCAAAATGGGTCGTCTATCTTGTTCCGATCCCAGAGCTCTAAGCATTCCTTTCGCCCCTGTTTCCCCGCCTGAAACAGCTTGTACAGCGCGGTCCCTATAGCAACAGCAACAAGCACCAATGCCGAACCGAAGCCTGGTATGCCAAGCTTCTCAAGCAGCTCTATGTCAATCATCTACAGCTCCGTTCGACTGCGAGCCACTGGTATCGGCAGCTAAAGGGATGGGCTTTAAGGATCCGCAGCCGAACAGCTGACTGGTCCTGGCATGCCGTCATGACCTGTCCCATAGCCCTCTGTATCCTCCGCCCTCTGCCTGATAGGCTTTGCCTACGGAATAAGGGGAGCAAGGATGACAAAGGCTATCTTCACGGTCTCGGAGAATTCCGAGTATCGGGACGCGGTGGACCTCTACCACTTCCCGAAGACCTATCTCCGTCAAGTTCAGGCGGCGGAGGGTGACCTTGTCATCTTTTACCAACCACGCAGGAACGATGGGGCTAACAGCGCGGGAGGCGCGCAGGCGTACTTTGCCGTTGCTCGTGTCACAAACGTCCGGCCGGATCCAGAGACGAACGGACTTTTCTACGCTGACCTTGCCGAACGCCTGGATTTCGACCATCCCGTGCCGTTTAAACGCGGGGATTTCTACTACGAGTCGCTGCTCCGCCGCGAAGACGGCGGAACAAATCGCGGCGCCTTCGGGCGATCGGTTCGTAATCTGCCGGACGCCGAATTTGCCTTGATACTCAAAGAAGGGTTCGACCTAGAGCCTGCAGAGCCTGGCTTTCACTTAGAAGGTGTCGCCGTTCCGGAGGAGGAGCCGCTTCCTGAAGTGGTACCGCGACCAATCATCCAGCAGGTGGTATCTAGGCGATTTCGCAATGCCGCCTTCCGGCGTCAGGTGCGTGAGGCTTATGGCAATACATGTGCGGTGACAGGTCTAAAAGTCCTGGATGCTGCTGGCAAGCCAGAGGTGCAAGCAGCGCACGTTAGAGCGGTCTCTTCGGACGGACCTGATGTGGTCCGCAACGGCATCGCGCTGACGGGCACCGTTCACTGGCTGTTTGATCGCGGGCTGATCTCGGTCACAGACGAGTACACCCTGATGATCTCTCCGGATGGGATCCCGGAGCAGCTCGATGCCTGGCTGCAACCTGGGCGTCCACTGATCCTTCCTCATCAGCAAAGGCTCCACCCTCACCGGGACTATCTCGCATGGCATAGGAAGCACTTCTTCCGCGGCTGATGCGTAGAGAGGAGGGGCATAGCGCACGATCGACGCCCCACATGCACGTAGTGTTGCGGAGCAGTCTTAAGCCCAATCCTCAGTGACGAGGCGCTTGGAAAAAGGCCGCCGCCCAGTGCGCGGAGGCAACCGGGCGGCGTGACACACTTAGGTCTTACAGCGCAATCCGCGCAACAGACTCTTCGCTGCCCTTCGGCTCGCTGTCACCGTTCTTGACGGTCACGTACAGCACGTTCTTCTTGGCATCCAGCGCCAGGCTGTTCGGGTGCGTCGGCACCGCGTATGTGGCCACCTGCTTGTAGGTGTCGCTGTTGTACGCGGTCACCGTGCCACCATCGCGGTTGGTCACGTACAGGCGCTTGCGCGGTGCGTCCAGCAGGATACCCAGCGGACCGGCATCAGTCGGGATGCTGGCAAGTTCCTTGCCGGTGGAACGGTCCAGCACCAGCACGCGCTGGCCCGGATGCTTCGATTCGAAGCCCGAGCTGCTGGCCTGGTACTTGCGGATCATCTCCGAGCCCTGGTCGGTCACGAACAGGCGCTTGCCGGCCGAATCCAGCGCGATGTTCATCGGCTGCTCCGCACTGACCTTGAAGCGCTGCTCGACCTTGCCGCTGTCGGTGCTGACAGTGACGACTTCGGCCAGCAGGTTGGAGGTGTATACGCGCTTGGCCTTGGCATCCAGTGCCAGGCCCGGTGCCTTGGCGTTGCCCAGGCCCGGAATGGTGTTGATGACCTTCAGCGACTGCGTATCCACCACGAACAGCACGCTGCCCTCACCCGAATGACCGGTGACGTACAGGCGGTTGTTGGCGCCATCGACGACCAGCTCGCGCAGATCGTGGGTGTAGGCGGCCTTGCCATCCTTGTTGACCTTCTTTTCCATCAACTGCACGATGCCGACCGGTTTGTTGGTGGCAGTGTCGACCACGGTGACCGAGGTATCGACGGTGTTGCCGACGTACAGACGGTTGTTTGCATCGTCCAGCACTACGCCGAACGCCTTGCGTTCCAGCGGGATGGCGGTTTCGACGACCAGGGTTTCCGGGTTCAGACGCAGGACCTGGGACGGACCAGCGGCATCACCAAAGCCGCCCGAGGAGGCGACGAACACGGCGTTCTGCTTGGGGCTGAAAGCCAGCTCATAGAGGCCCTGGGCGACAGCTTTACGCTCAACGGCGGAGGCGCTGGCGGATGCGGTGGCCTGGTCAGCGGCGAACGCGGACGGGGCGCCAAGGCTCAGGGAGATGGCGAAGGCCAGAGCGGCCGAGCGGATTACGGAATTGCGGTACATGCGAGCTTCCTTGTGAAAGGCTTCGGAGAGATATCCTTGGCTCGCGTGGCCGCTGATAGCGGCCAGCCACACAATCGGAAGACGTGGGCAGGCTGGCTGTTTCGGTCATCTTAACAGGAGCGGCCAGGGGCGTCGGTTTCGGCCCGGTCCTAAACGGTGAGACGGCGCTGCCGTTCGGCAACGACTCCACATGTATCGCGCGGCTGTGGTGTGGCAGCCGGCCGGGCTACTGTTGAACAGCTGAGCTAGTCGCCTACGCTGGCGGCAGCAATCTGCATTTCATGCTGCACTTTGTCATCTTCAAGCTGCCGCTGGAGGTTCAGTTGCTGATTGCGCTGTTCCTGCTCGTGCGCGACCACGTCAAACTGCTCCAGCGATTCCTCAAGAGGGGTCTTCACCGCCTGTTCGGTCAGCATGCCCGCGCGTAGGTGGCCGGGGTTGTCTCAAGCCCACTACCCGGGATGATCCGCTTCTGAAAGATACGAGCGTGCTCACTGCCACCAAGATGATCCGCGTTGCTACTCATTTCACACGTCCCTGTGATTGTCGAAGTAGTCCCTGAGAGCAACGTCACCGAGCAAGACATGCTTCCAAGCAACCCGTGACATCAAGAGCTCTTCTCTTCGGCTCTGGCGAGTAGCGCTGTGTCACCAGAAGCGTTGGCCGCCCTGAGCTCTTTTCTCGCCTCTTTATTGAAAGTTTCCAACCGACCTTCCAACGCCCACACAGCCAATTCGAAACGCGGCATAGCAGACGGCGGCTTCTCCATCACACCGTTGAGAGCCTCTTGGAATCGTTCGACGCGCTTTGGGTAGTCCTTGAGCATTTCACGAAGCTTGGCAGGAATTGGTGGAAGAGGAATAGGCATGACTAGGGTCATCAAAGTCTTGGCGCTTGCATGAACAAGGCGCAGCTCTATCGGAGCGCTTCCTGGAGCATGGCCGCACTCCCAAGGCATGGGCGTACCGCATGCAGAGCATTTCCCACGTCTTGGAGCAACTTTAACAGGAGCGGATGGATGGCCTAAAGCCTGCGAAGAACGTCGGGACGGAGGTCACCGGGCTCTCATTAAGCTCCTGGACATCGGGCCATCTACTGCCATCTCAGAGGCTAGGTTTACCCGGCTTGAGCATCAGCGTGAGCCTGTCATGACTCCGGCTCTTTCCTTCCAGAGGACGTCGAAGATCAGAGATCGTGCTCTTAGGTCCGTCGTACAACGCCAGGGGCAGCGAGAACTTCGGGCCGGCCCTCTGCACGCCTAGAGAAGCAAATGCGCAATGACCGGTGGCGGGGTGGTCGATGTCCTTGAGGCGGCCCTTATTCATCGCTATATGGGCAAGGAAACGAACGTCGTGTCCAACGGCCTCCTGCTCCGGGCCGACTTGCACAGTCGTTGATCTTAATCTCGTTGGCGTCGAAACACCCACGATGCGGATTTGCGTCGCCCCCTCTCTTGCCGGCTCCAGCTACCAAGAACGGGGTGGGATGCACTTACCAAGCCCATCACTCGCTGAATACGCAGTCGATAAATGTCAGCTTGAGAGGCACCGAGCTTCGTGTCAGTGGTAGAGCTACAGCTAAGCCGAAAGAGTCTCCGCTTCTCCACCGCTACAACGCAAGTACGGGTGAAAAAGGGCTGAATTGAGCCTAGCCTAGCGAACGAAATGTCGGTAACCGGATTGGAGAAAAAAATCACTGCTCGATATAGCCCTGGCCAGTGCTGACTGCCAGGAATTAACGCCATGTGCGTCCATTTCTGACTCCGCGCAAATTCCGATCAACGCCTGCACATTAGCGGCGCCTCCACTAGAGACCAGCCGATCTATCATTCCTGCATAGTAAGAGTACCGGCTGGCAGCCTGGATGGAATACCGGCGAGCCAACCCGAACGCCTCCATATGATTGCGCACCCTACCGGCCAGCTCGGCGGGCCAACCAGGAGGATGGTCGATGAAGAACCGAGCGTAGGGCTCTTCTCCATCGATAACCTCGGCCCGCAGCCAAGCTTCACTCGCTACTCGCGCGTCTTCAAAGTAAGGATGAGATGGAACGTCCTCCTCCCCGAATACTTCAGCCCTCTTCTCGGTATTGCAATCTCGGCAGGCAGGCACCAGATTTAATGGAAGTACTGAGTAAATTGAATACCTTCCCTTCGGCAAAAAATGGTCCAATGTCTCCACAGTACCTATACCGCAGTATGGACAGACACCCCGAGCAGCGGACATTTTAATTTTGTCGTAGTATCTCCTTGCATCTCTTCCACTGCGAGACATCTGATTCGAGTAAAGCCCCTTTAAATCTCCTCGCGTGGCCCTCAGCAACACGGCAACATCATTACCTCCACGCGCATGTATAGGCGCCAGGTACAGTTGGCTGGCTATCGCCATTTCAGCGTATCTGGCTTCATGCTCAGCCAGCAGATAGCTGACCTCGCCGCAGCGTGACTGAATGTCGGGATCTCCAACTTCTGCAATGCACGCATTCAGCACATCATCCTGGCAGAAGGCGGGCCTCTGCAGAATTATCAAACTAGCGCCTCCCCGTTGGCCGAATCCCTAGAAGCTATCATTGACATTAGTATAGACAGCCCTTCCATTCCGATTCTGCCATTGAATTCCTCCCTGATCTGCTGAAGAGATTTACCAGCATCGACTTCCTCTTGCAGCGTTGCGTGGAACCCAGATTTCGAAACCTCAAGACCAAAGACTTCCTTGGTCAACTCTCCAACGCTCTCCCCGAAAGTCTCTCTTCCAGGGCGACTTCGACGCCACTCGAGCCCCGAGCGCATGATTTTCCAAACGCATATCCTGGGAACTTCCTGCACGACCACCGGCGAATGCGTAGCCACGATTGCGACGCCATTTCGGTCGTGCAAGAGCTCTGAGAGAGCGCGCGTGAAGGCAGAAAGCAGTGGCGGGTGAAGGTGGCTTTCTGGCTCATCAAGCAGCACCAAAGTCTTTTCTTCAACTAGATTGACCAACGCAGTTATTGTCAGCAACACGATCTTGTGACCTGAGCTCATCTTTCCAACCTTATGACGCGCAGAGCGAATCGCGATCTCCTCAGATTGCGCGAACTCGATGGCCAGGTCACAGAGGTTCATCGCAGAGAAGTTGACATCAGACTCAAGGCGGTTGAGTGCCCTTAACCAACGCCCCCTTTTCGAGTCTTGTGACATGCACCCCCGGTATGCATCAATGAACTCATCGATGAGGTCGGGCTCAGATTTGAGACTAGGGTCAGCATCTCTTCCGCTCCGACCTTTCTTTAGCCCGATGTAGGCATACTTGGGCCCGCGACTTGGCTGGAGACTATCCGGAGGAGGTAAGAATGGATCAAATGCACTAAAGGAGACGGACACAATTCCACTGAAAAACTCTTCAGGCGCCCGGCCACTCCCAGTCGCGGTTGCGCCGTTCGAGAACTCACCAGTCCTCTGCTCTTGATAATCGGAATGAACGGCAGCCACCATCCCGTTCAGAATGGTCGTTTTACCAATCCCATTTCTTCCGATGAGCACGTGAATATTAGTCGGCGGTTTTGATCCGGCACTTATTCGAAATGATAGATCGACCGGCGATCGCTCGGCAGCTCCAAGATCGCTGTATGAGAAAACGTAGTCTGTGAGGATGGCCTCACCTCGGAGAACTCTCCTGTACTGAGTAACGACCACGCTTTCGCTCACGTCCCGAAGAAGCGACGTCACATACACATCCTCGGACTGGGCGTCTCGCAAAAATTCTTCACTAAATGCTACGTCACGGAGCCCGAGGAGAATTGCATCACGTTCAGATGCAGACAGAAGGCTCAGCTCTTTATAGAACTCAACATCCAATCCCACTGAGAACCAACCGGGAGGAAGCTCTACAAACTCGCTCGGCATCGCATCCTTCGTCCATCCCTGGGGTTGATTTCGATAACCGATCTTCACCGCCCCCAACGAAATATAATCGCCAGCACCCCTCATGTAGCGCAAGGTAAACTGCGTCTTGTAATGGAAATCATCCCACCTACTCGGCACAAGTTGCACTGTATTACTCGGATCGGGGGCAAGACCCACGTTTTCACCTGCCAAATAGAAACGCATCCACAACCCTCAAAGTATTGATTATCTTCCTAGCGGGCGACCGCCTGCTGCTGCGGGAGGCATGTCCACACAGGGGCACTGAGGCACCAAGTTGATGATCACCAGGATAAATGCTTGGTCCTGCAACGGCCTATGATGCATAGAGCAACTGCGCTATGGCGACTCGTCCATTCACCTGTCTTGCTACCTCGGGAAGTGAGTTTGGTACAACCTTTCTCCAAGTTTTCGCCAGGCGCTCGATTTATACTTAGAGAACGCGAATGCCGAAACACCGCTAAAGGATTTCTCGTATGATTCAGCCGTACCCAGCTTCCCCTGAGTGAGCATTAAGCGCAGGCAGACGATTATTCCATTTATGAACGTTGGAGTCAGCGTTCGGTCTTTAGGTGAGTCATGCAGCTTCCATCTTGCTGGATCGTCGGCCCTCTTCAGTCCAACGAGCAGCTTATTCACCTCGTCTGCGGAGTACTCAATATACTTCGACAACAGGACATCCTCTTCGGCGTCTGCTGCGCGCTGCCTCTGCAGCTCTTTGAGTCTTCCCTTTTCCTTGTTCGCCCAAGAGGTATAAAGAGAATCGACCCCATCCAGCTTGAGTAGAGGCTTTAGTCCGTAACTCACGATTGAAGTAGTACGTATCAGGCTTGGCGGGTCAAAATAGTTGGTCTGGAGAAATCCTTTCAACGGCCCCGAAGCATTGAGCTTGTATATAACAGCCTTAGCAATCGATGTCGTCGAATAGGGATTTAGTATAATTTCAATACTCTGCTTCAGCTCGGAACCTGTCCGCTTTTGCTTGTCGTTGATTTCTAGAAATAGTTTTGCCTCAAATTTTCTTTTCTCGACTTCAGTATAATGGTCTGGATATATAAGACCTGTAACCAATAGATTCTGACGGCCTCTCAACGACTTAATCTTTGCCTCGAACTTGTCACTACCCTCGTGATAGCAAAACACGCGATGCTGTCCATCAACAATACCGATGCTATTGGGCACATCTGGAACAACGATTGTCGCGTTTCTGACTTTTGTTATTTCAGAGGCGTTTAGGTTTTTTGTGGGATGGCTTGGATTGTTTAATGAGGTATCACTAGGAAGGGTAACAATAATGTTGTTGACGAAGACACGCTCTTCCGTGGTCAGGTAGCGCCGCATCTGGCTCATTCGCCCCTTCTGCAAAACTCGTTGGTACATGCCTTCTGGATCACGCCAGCTATCCCTGCGAAGGACGTACGCCATCTTCAGAAGAGTGCCAGGATCTGCATAGAATGAGACAACCTTGAAACCTTCAGGAAAGCTGCTAAACGACTCCGGCAGCACATGCCCTTCAAACTTACCTAGAGAACTTCCGGATTTAAGGACACCTTCAGCTATATCGGATCCTGAGAGTCCAAGGTAGCTGAACAGTTCGTACCTCGCGCTGTGATGGATTGCCTTCGATAAAGATTGAAAATATCTTAGCTTCGCGCCGTCTAAAAATCGGACCGACTTTAATCCGGCCTCATATTCCTCCGAAACTCCGGCTATAGAGAAGTAACAGATGAAGACCCTAAAATCACTGCTTTTATAGTTCTTTGACGTGACATGGCGACCAAAGTCTGCAAAGGTCTGCGAGGCGAATTCCACCCAAGAAGGCTGATTCGCGCTGACTTTGTTATAGAGAATTGACTTTTTGCTTACGTGCCCCGACGTATCTGCGCCGACGGTATACTCTGCCATGATGAGCACGTTTTCGTAAACAAACGCCTCATCGAATTCACCTGATCTTCCCTCGAAAGTGAAATGGATACCATCTGTCTTAATTCGCTCGAAGCCAAATCTCGCGAACAGACTTCGAACGCCGTTGCGCTGCGATCTTCTTGCGCGCTCCTGGTCAGTAAGGACTTTTCTGGCCGGAGCCTTATGACTTTTTTTTGCTTTTACAGCCTTCGTTGATTTTGAGCTCTTCTTCGCCACTGGCTTTTTGGCGGCCTTTGCTAATGCCATATTTCATCCCCTGAAATGATCCGGCTTCTTCGCGACAGCGTCGGTTGGCTTCGGCACGTGAATGGGCTGATGGAATGGGCGGTAGCTTGCCGTTCCTTCTCGCGCAGAGCGAACCCTCTCACGCGCAACTTTCACATACGACGCCACGATCTCGCTCCCGACGAAACGTCGCCCTTCCAAAGCTGCGGCAACACCTGTTGAGCCGACCCCCATGAAAGGATCAAAGACTATTCCGCCCGGCGCCGACAGTGCTCTTACAAAAGCCTGAGGTAGCGCAACGGGGAATTGGCAAGGGTGATGTGTTTTCTCTTGATGCCCGCCCTTAACGTTGGGAATCGCCCAAACATCGCCAGGATTCTTGCCGAGGGGGTTTCCGCTCAACTCTCCCTTTCTAGGGCCTCTGTATGACCGTTTCCCGGGATACTTCTGAGGCACCCTGACAGCGTCCAGATCAAAATTTGGCTCGCCCTTTGAATACCAGAGAACGGTCTCATGTCGACCACTAAACCTCTTCTTTGCATGAAGGCCGTGATCGAATGTCCATACAATTCGATTGCGAAGTCGCATTCCATCGATCTTCGAAAAGATCTCGTGCGCCAGGAAGTCGAGTGGTGTGACGACGCCATTCTTGACGTGGTATCCGACCTGCCAGCAAATCGACCCGCCAGGCTTAAGCGCTCTGCATAATTGCGGCAGCAGTAGCTCATGGCTTTCGATAAAGTCGTCAACCGACGTACTGCTCTCGTAATCCTTACCCATGCAATATGGCGGCGAGGAGAAGATCAGATCGATAGATTCGTCCGCAAGAGCGTCTACAAGCGTGAACGCGCTGCCTTTGTAGAACACGTCATTGTGCTCGTGATTCGCCAACTCTTCGGCAACCCTCTTTGCCGATCTTGGCGTGCTGGAACTGTCCATAACCTCCCCTGTCTGGAGCATCCTTTGGTCGTTATATTTTGAAAGCGTGAAAAAATCAACCCGAGGCATCGTTCCCACTTGACACCGCGATGGATGTAGAAAGGGCGACCCGTGGGTCGCCCTTTCTACATGCGTTGTGGCAAAAGCTCAAACCCCGACAGGATTAGCCTTCTCAGGATCAATCTTGTACTGCTTGATCGCCCTGGCCACATCCTTACCCGTCATCTTCCCTTCCTTCGCCAGCGCCGCAATCGCGGCATGCGCGATGTAGTACCGGTCAACCTCGAAGAAGCGACGCAGGTTCGCACGGGTATCCGAACGACCAAAGCCATCCGTGCCCAGCACCGTGTACGACATCGGCACGAACGAGCGGATCTGGTCCGCGTACGCACGCACGTAGTCGGTGGCGGCAATGGCGGGGCCCTGGCGGCCTTCCAGCAGCTCGGTCACGAATGCCTTGCGCTGCTCGCCTTCCGGGTGGAAGCGGTTGTAACGCTCCACGTCGAAGCCGTCGCGGCGCAGTTCGTTGAAGCTCGGGCAGCTCCAGATGTCGGCGGTCACGCCGAAGTCCTTGTCCAGCAGCTCGGCCGCGGCAATGGCTTCGCGCAGGATGGTGCCCGAACCCAGCAGCTGCACGCGCAGCTCGCCCTTCTTCGGCTTGCCGGCGTCGGTGAGCAGGTACATGCCCTTGACGATGCCGTCGGCCGCGCCTTCCGGCATTTCCGGGTGGGTGTAGTTTTCGTTCATCAGGGTGATGTAGTAGTACTCATCAATCTGATCTTCCATCATGGCCTTGGTGCCGTGCTGCAGGATCACCGTCACTTCGAAGCCGAAGGTCGGGTCATAGCTGCGCACGTTCGGAATGCCACCGGCCACGATATGGCTGAAGCCATCTTCGTGCTGCAGGCCTTCACCGTTCAGCGTGGTGCGGCCGGCGGTGCCGCCCAGCAGGAAGCCACGGGTACGCATGTCGGCGGCCTGCCAGGCAAGATCGCCCACGCGCTGGAAGCCGAACATGCTGTAGTAGATGTAGAACGGCAGCATCGGCACGTTGCTGACCGAGTAGCTGGTACCGGCGGCCATCCACGAGGCGATGGCGCCCGGCTCGCTGATGCCCTGCTGCAGTACCTGGCCGCTCTGGTCTTCGCGGTAGAACATGAGCTGGTCGGCATCGACCGGCTTGTACTTCTGGCCGAACGGCGCGTAGATGCCGATCTGGCGGAACAGGCCTTCCATACCGAAGGTACGGGCTTCGTCGGCCACGATCGGCACGATGTGCGGGCCCAGTTCCTTGTCGCGCAGGGTGATGTTCAGGCTCTGCACGAAGGCCATGGTGGTGGAGTAGCTGCGCTCGCCGCTGCTCTTGAGCAGGCGCTCGTAGCTTTCCAGCTTCGGTGCGTTGAAGCTCTTTTCGGCCTTGCGACGGCGCTGCGGCAGGTAACCCCCCAGGGCGGCGCGGCGTTCCTGCAGGTACTTCACTTCCGGCGAATCCGGGCCCGGGTGGTAGAACGGCACCTGGCCGTCGGCCAGCTGGGCGTCGGTCACCGGGATATTGAAGCGGTCGCGGAAGTGGCGAACGGCGTCGTCGTCCAGCTTCTTGGTCTGGTGGGTCGGGTTGAGTGCTTCACCCGCGCTGCCCATGCCGTAGCCCTTGACCGTCTTGGCCAGGATCACGGTCGGCATGCCCTTGGTGTTCACGGCCTGGTGGTAGGCGGCGTAGACCTTGTGCGGATCGTGGCCGCCACGGTTGAGGCGCCAGATATCGTCGTCGGACAGGCCGGCGACCATCGCAGCGGTTTCCGGGTACTTGCCGAAGAAATGCTCACGGGTATACGCGCCACCGAAGGCCTTGCAGTTCTGGTATTCGCCGTCGACGGTTTCCATCATCAGCTTGCGCAGGACGCCGTTGGTGTCCTTGGCCAGCAGGGCATCCCAGTAACCGCCCCACAGCAGCTTGATGACATTCCAGCCGCCGCCACGGAATACCCCTTCCAGTTCCTGGATGATCTTGCCGTTGCCACGCACCGGGCCGTCGAGGCGCTGCAGGTTGCAGTTGACCACGAAGATCAGGTTGTCCAGGCCTTCGCGGCCAGCCAGCGCGATCGCGCCGAGGGTTTCCGGCTCATCGCTCTCGCCGTCGCCGATGAAGCACCACACCTTGCGGTCGGACTTCTCGATCAGGCCACGGTTTTCCAGGTAACGCAGGAACTGCGCCTGGTAGATCGCGGCGAGCGGGCCCAGGCCCATCGACACGGTCGGGGTCTGCCAGTAATCGGGCATCAGCCACGGATGCGGGTAGCTGGAGAGGCCACCGCCGTCGACTTCCATGCGGAACTTGTCCAGCTGGGCTTCGTCGATGCGGCCTTCCAGGAAGGAACGCGCATAGATGCCCGGGGCGCTGTGGCCCTGGATGAAGAGCAGGTCGCCCGGGTGGTCTTCGCTCGGGGCGCGCCAGAAGTGGTTGAAGCCCACGTCATACAGCGTGGCGCCGGAGGCGAAGGAGGCGATGTGGCCGCCCAGGTCGCCCGGCTTGCGGTTGGCGCGCACGACGGTCGCCATCGCGTTCCAGCGGATGATGGAACGAATGCGCCATTCCAGTTCGGCGTTGCCCGGGCTCTTGGCCTCCAGGGTCGGCGCGATGGTGTTCACGTACTCGGTGGTGGGAGAGAACGGCAGGTAAGCACCCGAACGACGGGTCAGTTCCACCATGCCTTCCAACAGCTGATGCGCGCGCTCGGGGCCCTCGACATCAATTACGGCCTTCAGCGACTCGATCCATTCCTGGGTTTCCACAGGATTCGGGTCGTTGTTCAGCACCTCGTTCAACCAGTTCATTTGCGCTCCCATGACCGCACGCACGCGCGCGACTGTTTTAGATTTCTAGCCGCAAAGTGTAGCGCACCAAGGGGTTTGCTTACTTCGCTACGGTTGCGTATGGAACCATCCCGGCGTGTCCGGAAGGACAGCGGGCGACAGCGCGAGGGCCGCGCCGGAAGGTTCCACGCTGCATTTCAGCCTGCCCGGCGGCGATGACACCGGCGCGTCAGCAGGACACCGATGGACAGCGCAGGCGCTGCGGCAGAGGCGATTGGCGTGGATCGTGCGCGGGGACGGGGCGTATGAACGCGCATCGGCGTGGATCATCGGACGCGTTGGAGGCCGATGACCACGCGCAGTGTTCCACCACAAGCACGCACCGTCACAGCAGGAATTGACCTGAACGCATCCCTGCCATGCGTGCGCCAGTGCTGGCCGCACCGGAGTTTTCGATATATCGTTCCGCCACTGCATTCGATATATCGAAATGACCTCTCCGCGCGACCTCGACCGCCCTGCCCGCCCGCTGACCGCCCGGCCCCTCAGCCGCGGCGACCTGCGCCTGCTGGTGCTGTCTCTGCTCGCCGACCAGCCGCGCCACGGCTATGAGCTGATCCAGCTGATCAGTGACATGTTCGTGCGGGTCTACACGCCCAGCGCCGGCTCGATCTACCCGGTGCTGGCGCAGTTCGAGGCCGCCGGCTGGGTCGGCGCGGTCGAGGACGGTGGGCGCAAGCGTTACGCGCTCAGCGCGTTGGGCCAGGCCGAGCTGGAGGCACAGCGCGATGAGGTCGATGCCGCGGTGCACCGGGTGCGCGACAGCGCGCGCACGATCACCAAGGCCAACCTGCCGCCGTCCGTGCGCGATGCACTGCGCGAGCTCAAGCACGCGCTGGGGCTGTGCCACGGCCGCTGGCAGGACGACAACGCCGCTGCCGTGGCCGAGGCGCTGCGCGAGGCCGCTGCGCGGATCCGTGCGCAGGGCCGCTGACCTTCCTTCTTCGTTTCAGACCCAGCCAGCCACCGCCCGCCAGGTCCTTCTTTCTCAACGCCGCGCTGCGGCACTGATCCAGGTATTCCCATGGCTCTGCATGAAAACCGACTGCTCCGTCATACCGTGAAGTTCCGCCCGCTGCAGGTACTGCGCACCGAAGAGATCAGCCCGTGCATGCGCCGGGTGATCGTCGGTGGCGAGGCGCTGGAAGGCTTCGATTCGCCCTCGCCGGATGACCACGTCAAGCTGTTCTTCCCCAACGCCGAGGGCCAGTTCGTGGTCCCGACGATGACCCCGGAAGGCCCGCGCTATCCGGACGGCCAGCCCCCCTCCCCCTCGCGCGATTACACCCCGCGCTGGTGGGATCTGGAGACCCACGAGCTGGCGCTGGATTTCGTCATGCACGGCGACGGCCTGGCCTCGACCTGGGCCGCCAACGCGCAGCCGGGCGATGCGATCGCCGTGGGCGGCCCGCGTGGCTCGCACATGACCGCCGATGACTTCGACACCTACGTGCTGATCGGCGATGAGACCGCGCTGCCGGCCATCGGCCGCTGGCTGGAGACGTTGCCGGACGGCGCGAATGCCGATGTCTACATCGAGATCCCGGAATCCGGCGACCGCCAGGAGCTGCCGGAGGACGACCGCATCCGCGTCTCGTGGCTGGAGCGCAACGGTTTCGACGCCGCCAGCAGCACCCTGCTGGAGGACGTGCTGACCGATTTCGAGGAACCGGACGGCGATACCTTCTACTGGATCGCGGCCGAATCGCGCCGGGCCCGGATGATGCGCAAGTACATCGAGGGCCACCTGGGCGTGCCGAAGGACTGGATCCGCTCGACCGGCTACTGGAAGGCGCACGGCAGCGAGCACCACGACGACTGAGCCCGCGACGGGCACCGGCCGCGAATGCGACAATCGCGTTTTGTGCCGGTGCCTTTCATGCAAGCCTCTCCTCTTTCGGCACTGACCGATCTGATCGACCGCGCCGAGCGTGCCGATCCCGCGCTGGATGCCGCCCTGGCGGCGCTGGCGCCTTCCGTGGGCGAGCACATCGCCCAGCTGCGCACCGCCCTGGTGCCATTGGCCCGTGCGCAGGCCGCGCTGGTGCAGGCGAACATCGATATCGACCTGGTCGCCGATGAGCTGCGCCGTTACCAGAAGTACGCGATGCCCGGTAAGCCGAGCCTGCAGATCGTGCAGCTGCGCAAGCAGCAGGCCTCGGTGAAACAGGCCGCGCTGCTGGCCCGCCAGGCGTTTGCGCAGGCCACCCATGCGTTCCTGCGTGAAAGCGGCTTGACCGCGCCCGCACGGCGCACGCCGACCGATTTCACCACGCTGTGGCTGGGCAAGGTGAGCGCACAGGTGGCGGCGGCTTGATCGCGCTGATATCCACGCATGACGTGGATCTACCCCGGTCCCGTCAACGGTAGAGCCACGCCATGCGTGGCTGCGCTGTGGATCTACCCCGGCCGCGTCAACGGTAGAGCCACGCCATGCGTGGCTGCGCTTCGGCGGGATTCCTGGTTGCCGGCCAGCGGCCGGCACTACCGTGTGTCGATCGGCGGTCGCACAAAAAAGAAAGCCCGCCAATTGGCGGGCTTTCTGCCTTCTCACGACGAGTGAGGAGAAACTCAGGCAGCCGGCTTTTCGCCAGTGGCCTCGGTGGTGATACGGATGTTCACTTCATCGCTGACGTTCGGGGCGTACGCGCCGACGCCGAAATCGCTGCGCTTGATGGTGGTGGTGGCATCGAAGCCCGCCGCCGGCACCTTGGCCATCGGGTGCTCGCCGCCGCCGTTGATGGTGACATCCAGGGTCACCGGCTTGGTGATGTCCTTGATGGTCAGGTCGCCGGTGACGGTCAGCTTGTTGGTGCCGTTGGCCTCAACCTTGGTGCTCTTGAAGGTGGCGGCCGGGAACTTGGCGGCGTCGAAGAAATCGGCGCTCTTCAGATGCTCGTCGAACTTGGCGGTGAAGCTGTTCAGGCCGGTCAGCGGCAGCTTCACTTCCACGGTGGACTTGGTCACGTCAGCGGCGTCATACACCAGGGTGCCTTCGGCGCTGCCGAAGTGGGCGGTCGGGTGCGAGAAGCCGAAGTGGCTCCACTGGACCAGCACGTCGGTGTGGGTCGGGTCGAGCTTGTAGGTGCCCGAGGCGATCTGGATGGCCTCGGCAGCCGGGGCGGCAGCCGCAGCGTCTGCTGCCGGGGCGGCGGTTTCGGTGGCGGCCGGCGCGTCAGCGGCCGGAGCAGCGGCTTCGTCGGCCGGCTTGGAGCAGGCGGCGATGGCCAGGGTCAGGGCGAGCGGCAGCAGCAGTTTGCGGGTCACGGTCATGTCAGGTCTCTCTCGTAATCGAAGGGAAAAGAAAAAATTCATGCAGCCCATCCGCACGGACGGGCCACGATCCGGCGGTAACGCTTATGCGATGCGGGCCGCTTCGTCGAATGACAGGCGAGGCAGCCGCGGGAACAGGCCCGAGGCGTCACCGTACCCCAGGTTGACGAGGAAATTCGACTTGATCGCGGTGCCCTTGAAGAAGGCTTCGTCGACCTTGGCGTTGTCGAACCCGGACATCGGGCCGGCATCCAGACCCAGCGCGCGCGCGGCCAGGATCAGGTAGGCGCCCTGCAGGCTGCCATTGCGGAACGCGCCTTCGGTGCGACCTTCACGCGGGCCGTCGAACCACGCCTTGGCATCGGTGTGCGGGAACAGGAACGGCAGCTTCTCGTGGAAGTCTTCGTCGAAGGCGACGATCACCGTGACCGGGGCGGCCAGGGTCTTGTCGTGGTTGCCTTCGGACAGGGCCGGGGCAAGCTTGGCCTTGGCTTCCGGGGATTTCACGAACACGAAGCGCGCCGGGCTGCCGTTGGCGGCGGTCGGGCCCCACTTGAGCAGCTCGTACAGCGCCTTCAGCTGGCTGTCGTCGACCGGCTTATCAAGGAAGGCGTTCTGGGTGCGGGCGGTACGGAACAACTGATCGAGCGCAGCATCGTCAAGGACGTGGGACATGAAGCCTCCGGAAACAAGGGGAATCGTTCGCGCATCGGCTACCGTGGCAGGGCGACCGCGCGATCGGCGAAGGCTGGCAGTGTAGAGTGTCGCGACAGTTGCAACACCCAGCCTGACTGAAACGAATTAATGCCATACGTGAAACGATGGAGTCCGCCCTGGACGATCACTGACGGCCGTGCCGGCAATGTGCGGCAGGCGGTGGCCCTGGCCACGGCATTGAAGCTGGGGGCGCATCGTCCGCTGGTGCTCACCCCGCGCGCGCCCTGGCGCTGGCTGGCCCCGCGCTGGTTGCCGGGTGCCGCCAACGGCTACGGCGAGGCCTTCGCCACGCTTGCCACCGAGGTACCCGAACTGGCCATTGGGTGTGGCCGCCAGGCCGCCGGCGCGCTGCGCGAACTGCGCCGCCGTGGCACCAGGGTCGTCCAGATCCTCGACCCTCGCCTCAGCCCGCGCCATTGGGACCTGCTGGTCGTGCCCGAACACGACCGCCTGCGCGGCAGCAACGTGCTCACCCTGCTGGGCAGCCTCAATCCGGTCAACGATGACTGGCTGGCCTGCGGCCGTGCGGCATTCGCCGCGTTCAGCGCCCTGCCCGGCCCGCGCACCGCGCTGCTGGTCGGTGGGCCGACCCCGCATGCGCCCTGGCACGAGCCGGACATGGTGCAGGTGTTCCAGCAGCTCGCGTCCCAGCTGCGCGAGGAAGGCGGCAGCCTGCTGGCCACGACCTCGCGACGTACCCCACCGGCCCTGGTCGGGGCGCTGCGCAGTGCGTTTGCCGAGGTACCGAATGTGATCTGGGGCGATGGCGGCGACGGCGTGAACCCGTATGCCGGGCTGCTGGGCTGGGCCAACCGCGTGGTGGTCTCGCCGGATTCGGTGAACCTGCTTTCTGAAGCGTGCGCCACGCGCATGCCGGTCGCCGTGGCCCTGGCCGACCAGGCGCAAGGGCGACTCGCACACTTCCAGCACGCGCTGCGCGAACGTGGCCGGTTGCAGACGCGCTGGCTGGACTGGCAGACGCAGGGCCGCATCGAGCCGCTGCGCGAGACCACGCGCGTTGCCGATGAAGTACGTGCGCGGTTGGGGATTCAGGCCTGACGGCATCGCGCAGCGTTATGATGCGGCCGCGGCCGGTGCCGCCGGAGACCGTGTGACATGGACGTACCCTGCGCTGCGCTGATCAAGCGCCTGCATCCCGCCCTGCTGTGTGCGGTATTGCTGGGCGCTACGCTGACCGCACACGCCGAACCGCAGTGCACCGAACGCTATCCCACTCCGGCCGCGTTGGCCTCCATGTTCGATGTGGCCTTGGCCACCACCGACGCGCTGGATGCACTCGAGGGCGTGGATGTGGTGCTGATCGCCCGCGGTGGCCAGGACCTGAGCAAGTACGGCCTGCGCCACAGCCATCTGGCCTTCCTGCTGCGCGAAGACGACGGCCAGTGGCGCGCGGTGCACCTGCTCAATCCGTGCAAGACCGCCGAGTCGCACCTGTTCCGCGAAGGGGTCGCCACCTTCATCGGCGAAACCTCCAGCCATACCGACCTGCGCATCGGCGTGCCGACACCTGCGCTGCGCGATGCACTCAAGGCGATGCTCACCCAGCCGGCGATCCAGGCCAAGGCGCTGCACGAGGCGCGCTACAGCGTGGTGGCCTATCCGTTCCGCACCGAGTACCAGAATTCCAACCAATGGGTGCTGGAAGTGCTGGGCGCGGCGATGGCGCAGGTGGAAGAGCGCACCCTGATCGTCAACCGTACCCAGGCCCAGCAATGGCTGCAGCGGCACATGTATACCCCCAGCACGCTGCACATCGGCGTGGCCAAGCGGCTGGGCGCGCGCTTCTTCGTGCCCAATGCCGCCGTTACCGACCACCCGGCCAGCGAGCGCATTTCCGGCAATTACTCGGTGGTGACGGTGGAATCGATCTTTGATTTCCTGCAACTGCGCAGCAGCCTGCAGCAGGAGCTGGCCGTGCCGCATGTGCCGGTGAAAGGCATTACCGCCCCCAAACCGTGAGTCAGCGGCGGGCAGCACGCCAGCGGGCATACTGCGGACCCATGTTGAGACATCAGAAGGATCTTCGATGACACGTGTTTCGCGCGCAGTCGTTGCACCGCTGCTGGCCATTGCCGTAGGCGCGGCCAGCCTGCCCGCGCCCGCGCAGGTGGTGGGCATCAATCACCCGGTGACCAGCAGCGTCATCGTCACCTCGGTGGTGAGCGTGGTCGTGGTGACCGCACCGGTGTGGCTGGTCTCGGCCGGCCTGAGCAAGGCCAGCGATGCTTCGGCCCGACGCAGCCGCGCGGCCAAGGACGCACGTGGCAAAGCCGGTCCGCTGCCGCCGCTCACCGTGGAGAAGGTGGAACGCACGCCCGAAGGCGGCATCGAAATGGCCCTGCAGAACCCGCAGGAACCGGACGCGCTGGCCGTGATTGCCTGGCCTGCGCGCGAAGACAACCCGGCAGCCGCGGTGGCGGTGGGCGACGTCCTGGCGCTGACGCCCACCCAGGGCGGCGCCGGCTGGACCGTGACCACAGCCGAGGGCACGGCCTTGGCCTTCCTGCCCATCGATGCGGCGGCGGCGCAGCCGAGTACACGTTGGTAACCCCTCGCTGTCCGCTGTCTTCTGGAGCTATTGAATGAACCGGATATCCCGTCCTGCCGCTGCGCCACTGCTGGCGCTGGCCTTGCTCGCGACCAGCCTGCCGGTCACCGCCCAGAACCTCAGCAATGCCTCACCGGTCACCAGCAGCGTCCTCACCACCTCGGTGGTGAGCCTGGCGGTGATCACCGCCCCGGTCTGGCTCAGTGCGTTGGGCGTGAGCGAACTGCATGACGCCGCCATGCCGCACAACCGCGCCGCCCGGGCCGCAAAGCGACAGAAGGCCGCTCCGATGCCGCCACTCACCGTGGAGCGCGTAGCGCAGCAACCGGACGGCAGCTACGAGGTGGAGTTGAAGAACCCGCAGGCCCCGGATGCACCGGCCGTGGTGGCATGGCCGGCGCGTGCCGACAACCCGGCGGCCGGCGTGAAGGTGGGCGATGTGCTGGCGTTCACCCCGACGCCGGCCGGTGCGGGCTGGATGGTGGCCAATGCCGAAGGCGCTGCGCTGGCGTTCCTGCCGACCCAGGACGCGGCGGCCACCAGCATGAGCGAACGCTTCTGACTGAACCGGCCCGGGCTGGCCCTCGGTCGGCCAAGCCCGGATAATCCGCCGTTCCCCTGACTCTTCCGGCTCGCCATGTCCGCGCGTCCTGCCATTGCCTTTGCCCCATTGACCCCGCGCTCGCTGTTGCTGGCGGTGCTGGCCATGGGCGCGGTAGTGCTGGGCTCGAACGTGCTGGTGCAGTACCCGATCAACGACTGGCTCACCTGGGGCGCTTTCAGCTACCCGGTGGCGTTCCTGGTCAGCAATCTGATCAACCGCCGCTTTGGGCCGGAGGCGGCACGGCGGGTGGCCTGGGCCGGGTTTGCGTTGGCGGTGCTGCTGTCGATCTGGATCGCCACGCCGCGGATCGCGGTGGCCTCGTGCCTGGCCTTCATCGCTGCGCAGCTGCTGGACATCACCGTGTTCGACCGTCTGCGCCGTGGACACTGGTGGCGCGCGCCGATGGTGGCGACCACCTGCAGCGCGACGCTGGATACGACGATTTTCTGGAGCATCGCGTTCGCCGGTTCCAGCCTGCCGTGGGTGAGCTGGGCGCTGGGCGATCTGGCGGTGAAGCTGACCATCGGCGTGTTCCTGCTGGCGCCGTTCCGCGCGTTGCTGTGGAAGATGGCGCCGCGCGCGGTGTGACATCGGGCGCCGATCGCCCGGTGTAGCGCTGGCGGTCGGGCATCACCCTGGGTCGGGCATCGCTATCGGTCGGGTATCGCTATCGGTCGGGTATCGCTATCGGTCGGGCATCACGATGGGTAGTGCCGGCCGCTGGCCGGCTCTGCAGAGTTCATGGGAGCCGGCCAGCGGCCGGCACTACCGGTGCCAGAGCACTGCGAAGTCGGTGACGGTGCAAACCGCCGTCAGCTGACGACATCGATCTGTTGCTGGAACGGCAACCCTGCCGCATCGCTTGCCGCGGTGATCATCGCGCGTGCTGCTTCCAATGCAGGTGTCGGTGGCGCCAGGCGTGGGCGGCGGTCCAGCGTGCAGGCCAGGCCCACATCCAGCAGCGCCGCATGCGCCTCATGCAGGCCAGCGCGGGTGCCGCCGGGCAGCCAGGCGATGTCGGCCAGCGCGTCGATCAGGCTGGGGGTATCGCGCGGTTGCACCACCTGCGGGTGCGTACCGGCGCTGTCTAGCACGCCGGTCTGCAGCAGGAATTCGAGATCGACGATGCCGCCCGCGCCCTGCTTGAGGTCGAGCCGCGCGGCGTCGCTGCGGTCCAGCTCGGCACGCATGCGGGCCCGCATCTTCAGCACATCGGTGTAGAGCACGGCGTTGTCGCGCGGGCGCGCCAGCGTCTGCGCGCGTACCCGTTCGAAGTCGGCCAACAGCGAGTCATCGCCGGCAATGGCACGGGCACGCACCAGTGCCTGGTGCTCCCAGGTCCAGGCGCGTTCGCGCTGGTATTCGGTGTAGCTGGCCAGTGAGGACACCAGCGCGCCTTTGCCGCCATCCGGGCGCAGGCGCACGTCGATGTCGTACAGGCGGCCGGCGGCAGTGACCGCGCCGAGCATCGCCATCACCTTCTGCGCCAGGCGCGCATACCAGCGGCCGGGGTCCAGCGGGCGGGGGCCGTCGCTGCTGTCCTGATCGGCCGGGTGATCGTGCAGGAAGACCAGATCCAGGTCCGAGCCGAAGCCCAGCTCCAGTCCGCCCAGGCTGCCGTAACCGATGATGGCGAAACGCCCGCCGGGAATGCCGCCGTGCTGACGCTGCATGTCGGTCTGCACCAGCGCGAGCACGGTGACGACCACCGCCTGCGCGAGTTCGGCCAGTTGCCGGGTGGTGTCGACGGCACGCTGGCGACCATCCAGCGTGGCCATCGCCATGCGGAAGCTCAGCGCCAGCCGGGTCTCGTTGAGCAGGCGCAGCGCGGCTTCGGGATCCTCGATGGTCAGCGCGACAGCGCACTCGGCCTGCATGCCCGCGGCGTCCGGCATCGGCCCGGAGACGCGCACGTCGAGCAGTTCATCGAGCAGCAGCGGATACGCCGCCAGACGCTCGGCCAGCAGTGCGCTGCGTGCAAGCACGTCGACCAGGCGTGCCAATGCGCTGGGCTGTTCGTCGAGCAGGGCGAGATAACTGGTCCGGCGCAGGATCGCCTGCAGCAGGCCGAGCACGCGCTTGAGCGCGGCATCCGGCTGCGGTGAGCGCGTGGCGGCGTGCAGCAGCGCCGGCAGCACGCGGTCCAGGCGCGCACGCGCGGCATCGGACAAGGACTTCACCCCGGAGCTCTGCGCGAAATCACGCAGCGATTGATCGGCGCTGCCGGCATCGAAGAAGCCGGCTTCGGCCAGCACCTCGGCGCTGCCGTTGTCGGGCAGGCCGCGCCAGTAGCTGGCCAGCGCATCCGGCGCGGCCTGGCCACGGCGCGGTGCGAGCAGTGCGGCGAACTCGGTGCTGACGCGCTCACGCTGCACATCCAGCGCGGCAACCAGCGCGTCCCAGTCTTCGTAACCGAGTCCGCTGGCGATACGCAGGCGGTCGGTGGTGTCGGTGGGCAACGCATGCGTCTGTGCATCGCGGAGCATCTGCAGGCGGTTTTCCAGGCGCCGCAGGAACCCGTAGGCATGCAGCAGGTCGGCGCCATCCTGCTCGGCCATCTGGCCGGAGGCGACCAGCGCCGGCAGCGCGTGCAGCAGACGACGCTCGCGCAGTGGGGCTTCGCGGCCGCCGCGGATCAGTTGCAGGGCCTGCGCGAGGAATTCGATTTCGCGGATGCCGCCGGGGCCACGCTTGATGTCGTCGTGCATCTCGCGGCGCGAGACCTCGGCGGTGATCGCGGCCTTCATCTCGCGCAGGCCATCGAGCGCGGTGAAATCCAGATAGCGGCGGTAGACGAACGGGCGCAGGGTCTGCAGCCACGCTTCGCCCGCGGCGATATCACCGGCGACGGCACGCGCCTTCAGCCAGGCATAGCGCTCCCAGTCACGGCCTTCGCGCTGGAAGTACTGGTCCATGCCGGCGAACGACAGCGCCACGCGCCCGGCATTGCCGAAGGGACGCAGGCGCAGATCGACGCGGTGGCTGAAGCCATCCACGGTGGTGTCGTCCAGCAACCGCGCGAGGCGCTGGCCAAGGCGTGCGAAGTACTCCTCGGCGGCAAGCGGGCGCGCGCCATCGGATTCGCCGCCCTGCGGGTAGGCGTAGACCAGGTCCACGTCCGAACTGAAATTGAGTTCACCACCGCCCAACTTGCCCAGCCCGAACACGACCAGCTGCTGCGCGCTGCCATCCGCCGCACGGACCACGCCATGGCGGCCGGTGAATTCCTGCTCCAGCGCGGAGAGCGCCAGTTGCAGGCACGCCTCCGCCAGGCGCGTGGCACCGGCAAGCGTGGCAGGCACGTCATCCTGCCCGGTCAGGTCGCGCCAGATCAGGCGGGTGGAGGCGGCGGTACGGTAGCGGCGCAGGCGCTGCTGCCATTCACTGGGCTGCAGGGGATCCAGTGCCGGCAGGGGCAGCGGTGGGCAGCCTTCCTGGGTGAGATGCGACAACAGCGCCGGCCGGCGGCACAGGGTGTCGATGGCGAAATCGCTGGTGACGGCCAGCGCGCGCAGGGTCTCCAGCATGGGCGCCGAAGGCGGCCAGTGGCCGGCGTCGGTCAGCGACAGGGCCAGGCGCGCCAGGGCGCGATCCACCAGGGGAACAAGGGCGTCGGGGACGCGCGCGGGCGCGGCGAGGTCGGAGATCGGCATGAGGGGATTATGCCCGGCGCGGGTCGCCCTGCAGGGCAGGAAGCGTGTTCACCGTTTGCGCGGTCATGACCGGGCGCGTGTCGACGCGCGAGACCCATCGGCGCCCCGGTGTTCCGAAGGCGAGACATAAAAAAGCCCGCTTGCAGCGAACTGCCAGCGGGCTCTGCTCCCTCCCCCACGTCGGGATGCAGGTCGATCTTCTAGGGTCGGCGACGAACTTGCACGCTGCACTGCAAAACAATACTTGCGGGTACAGAAGTAGGCCGGAAACCTGAACAGGGGAGCGACGAAGTGAAAACGCCATCCCACCAAGGTAGAACCCCTGCCCCTGCGTGGATCGCCGATAATGGAGATCCCCCCAAAAACGTTGTCGTCATGTCTGTCGATCGCATTGCAAACGCGCGTCTGCGTGACCGCGTTGTCTCCGCCGAGGCCGCCGCCGCCCTGATCCAGCCGGGTGAAACCGTCGCCATGAGCGGCTTTACCGGTTCAGGTTATCCCAAGGCGGTGCCGGTCGCGCTGGCGCAGCGCATCGAGGCGGTGCACGCCCAGGGCCTGCCCTTCCAGATCAGCCTGATGACCGGCGCCTCGACCGCACCGGAGCTGGATGGCGCGCTGGCCAAGGCCGATGGCATCGCGATGCGGATGCCCTTCCAGAGCGACCCGGATGCGCGCAACCGCATCAACGAGGGCAAGCTGGATTACATCGACATCCACCTCAGCCATGTCGCCCAGCACGTCTGGTTCGGTTTCTATGGCGATATCGATACCGCGGTGATCGAGGTCTCGGCGATCCGCGAGGATGGCTCGCTGGTGCCCTCCACCTCGGTCGGCAACAACAAGACCTGGCTGGACCTGGCCAAGAAGGTGATCGTCGAGGTCAACGAATGGCAGCCGGCCGGCGTGGACGGCATGCACGACATCTACTACGGCACCGCGCTGCCACCGCACCGCAAGCCGATTCCGCTGGTGCACGCCAACGACCGCATCGGCGAGACCGCGCTGCGCTGCGACCCGGACAAGATCGTTGCCGTCGTGCGCACCAACGGCCCGGACCGCAACAGCCCGTTCAGCCCGATCGACACCACCAGCGAGCAGATCGCGCAATACCTGATCGAGTTCCTCAAGCACGAGGTGGCCAAGGGCCGCCTGCCGGCCAACCTGCTGCCGCTGCAGAGCGGCGTCGGCAACATTCCCAACGCGGTGCTGGCCGGGCTGGCCAAGAGCGGCTTCCGCGATCTGAGTGCGTTCACCGAGGTGATCCAGGACGGCATGCTCGATCTGCTGCGCGATGGCGTGCTGAGCTACGCCTCCTGCACCGGCTTCGCGCTGAGCCCGCAGGCGAACGAGACCTTCAAGGAACACATCGATTTCTACCGCGAGCGCATCATCATGCGCACGCAGGAAATCTCGAACCATCCGGAACTGGTGCGCCGCCTGGGCTGCATCGGCATGAACGGCATGATCGAGGCCGACCTGTACGGCAACGTCAATTCGACGCACGTGATGGGCAGCCGGATCATGAACGGCATCGGCGGCTCGGGCGATTTCGCGCGCAACGGTTTCCTGTCCGCGTTCCTGAGTCCTTCGACGGCGAAGAACGGCAGCATCTCGGCGATCGTGCCGATGGTCAGCCACGTGGATCACACCGAGCACGATGTGTCGGTCATCGTCACCGAACAGGGCCTGGCCGATCTGCGCGGCCTGACCCCGCGCAAGCGTGCGCGGGTGGTGATCGACAACTGCGCGCATCCGGACTTCCGCGATCAGTTGAATGACTACTTCGACCGTGCGAGCCGTGAGAGTTACGGCAAGCACACTCCGCACCTGCTGCCGGAAGCGCTGTCGTGGCACCAGCGGTGGCTGGATACCGGGACGATGAAGGCATGATGCTGCACGGTACCGACCAACGGTCGGTACCTACCGGGGCGTTCTGTTTCCGTGTTGCAATGCACGGACCGGGGCGTTCTGTTTCGTGGTAGTGCCGGCCGCTGGCCGGCTCCACGCATTACCGTCCGCAAGCCCGGATGCGCGTTTGGTACATGAAGAGCCGGCCAGCGGCCGGCACTACCCGGGGAGCGGCCCCCGCGTGGTTCAGGATCCCGTCCGCAGGGCGGTCCCCGCGCGGTCAGCGATCGCTCGCCGTCAGCGGTTCCGCAGGCTCGCCAGCGATTCGGCCTGCAGCCGCTCGTAGATCGCGAACTCGTCCTCCACCTTGATGCCCAGCGCCTGCTCGAAGGCATCGCGGTTGGCGTGCGCGGCGTAGGCGCGTTGTTCGTCGCCGCCGAGATTGGACTGGAAAATGCCCGCGGCGCTGACCGGCAGGAAATCCTCGTAGACGATCGGGTCGGCGCTGGCCAGACCGGCGGCAATCAGCGCTTCGGCCGGGAGATCCGCAACGGCCGCCGGGTTGGCGCGACCGGCGTCGGTCAGGGCGTAGCGGTAGTACCCCAGACCCTCGCGGCGCAGGGTGTCGTGGTCGTCCGGGAAGGCGGTGAATGCCGCGGCCAGACGCGTCGGGTAATCCTGACCGGTACTCCCGGCGCCACCGCTGTCGCGCGCCTGCGCAAGCAGCTGGTCATACAGCGCACGGCCCTTGGGCGTCAGGGCGAGGCCCCGCTGTTCGATCTCGCCGAAACGCGCGGTATGCGTGCCAGCATCCCCAGCCTCCCCCGAGGGGAAGTGCACGGTTTCTTCCAGCGCCTTGAAGCTGGTCTGGCGCAGCAGGATCGGGCACCGCCGCGGTGGCGGACCTTCGATCACCGCCTTGGCGTCGATGCCACGGGCGAGCATGCCGGCCTGCGCGGCGTCGATATCCAGCGTGCGCGGGGTCAGGTGATTGATGTGCGGACCACGGAAGCTGACCACGTCGGCGATCAGCCGGTGCGCGTCGTGCAGCGCGTGATAGGTATCCAGCGATACCGTGGCATCGCCGTGCCAGCGGAAGGTCTCCAGCGCCTCGATGACGAAGCGGCGCGCATCGGCCTCGTCGAGGCCACCGTCGCGTTCGGCCTGCGCGATCAGGGCCAGCGCGGTGTCGGTGAAGATCCGGCGCTGGGCAAGAATGGCAGCGGACTGCTCGCGCAGCGCGGCGTTCTCGATCAGCTCCAGTCGCAGCAGCGAAGTGAACACGCGGAATGGATTGCGCGCCAGCGCCTGCGCGGTGCGCGGGCGAAAGGCGGTGGAATGCACCGGCACGCCGGCCACCGAGAGGTCGTAGTAACCCACCGGGTACATGCCCATCAGCGCGAACAGGCGGCCCAGCGTGGCCAGCTCTTCGGCGGTGCCGACGCGGATCGCGCCGTGGCGTTCCTGGTCGAGGCGGGCACGTTCGTCAGTGCGGTCCAGCTGCTCGGCCAGCGCCGGGTTGGCGGTCAGCACGGCGTCGTTGATCTCAGCCACCAGGTCGACCAGCGTGCCGTAGAGCGGCACCTCGGTGCGGTACATCGTGGACATCGCCTGCGCGAACAGGCTTCGGATATCGTCGGGTGAAACGAAACGGTCGGTGCTCATGACGTACTCGGCAACGGATCACGGGGGAAGGTGCAGCAAGCGCTGCATTGTCGCCGAGGGCGTGGGTTACCGCGATCTGCACAGCAACAAAGAGACAACCGGGTAGGGCCACCCCATGGGTGGCTGCACGGAATGCAATGGTCGCAAAGGGCAGCCACCCATGGGGTGGCTCTACCCGATGGCACCCGGTGGATGCGTGCGCGGCAACTCAGCGCGCGGGTGGCGTGGGACTGCTCGCCGCACGCTGGCGCTGCTCGCGGTTGCCCAGCTGGCGCTGCAGCGTGGCGTCGAGCTTCACCGGGCGGTCCCAGTGGTCATGGCTGGCGACGATGGCGTGGCGCAAGGCGCGCCAGTGCAGGTTGGTCGGCGTGACCGGCAGCTCGGTCACCACCGCTTCCCAGCGTTTGGCCTCGCCCTCCTGCGGCACTGCGCGCGACCACGCCTGCACGCTCTCGCGGCAGGAACGTTCGATCACATGCGCCCAGAAACAGGCGAAGTAGATGTCGCCCGCCTGCCAACCGTGAGTGTGCATCAGCGCGGCGATGTAGCCGCGCGAGACGCCGGCATAGCGCGAGACTTCATCCAGAAAGCTGTCCGGGTAGCGCTCGGCGTAGTGGTTGATGTCCTGCAGCTGGGTGTCCACCCAGGCATCGCCGGTGTCCACCACGTAGGCGGCGGACTGCTCCGGGGTCTGCTCGGCCGCGGCTGCCCAGGGCAGCATCAGCAGCAGCGCGAGCAGGCCGGCGCGCATCATCCGGCCTGTACGGCCTTGGCTTCGATCGTCCGCAGGGCCTGCGGCCAGTCGAAGGCGGTCGGCGCGTCGACCATGCGCGGTTCGTCATCGGCCACGCCGTGCTGGGTCTCGTGCGCCCAGGTCACCGCGTAGGGAGTGTGGATGCCCCAGCCACCGAGGGTGATCACCGGTTCGATGTCCGAGCGCAGCGAATTGCCGACCATCACGAAGCGCTTGATCGGCAGATCGAACTCCTCCAGCACGCGGGCATAGGTTTCCGGGTCCTTCTCGGAGACGATCTCGATACGCGGGAACAGGTCGCGCAGGTTGGCCACCTTGATCTTGGCCTCCTGATGGAACAGGTCGCCCTTCGTTATCAGCACGACCGGGTAATCGCGGGCGATCTCGGTGACCGACTCACGCACGCCGTCGATCAGCTCGACCGGGTGGCGCAGGGTGTCGTGGCCGATGTCCAGCATCTGCTGCAGGTCGCGGGCACTGATGGTCTGGTTGGTGATCTCGATGGCGGCTTCCACCATCGACAGGGTCATGCCCTTCACGCCATAGCCGAACACACCGAGATTGCGCTGCTGCACTTCCAGCAGGTGGCGCGCGGTCTGCGTGTCGTGCACGTCGATGTAGCGCGACAGGATATCCAGATAGTCCTGCTCGGCCTTGCGGTAGAAATCCTCGCTCTTCCACAGCGTGTCATCACCGTCAAAACCAACCAGGCCGATAGCGCCTTGCGGCGTGGGCAGGGAAGTCATCATCGGCCAAGGATACCAACAGCGGCCCAGCGACCCCACCCCGGCGGCGCATAAAGAAAGGGCGGCCGAAGCCGCCCTTTCCCCCTCACTGCGCTACCGGTGTCCCGGTCCTTACTTGCTCTGCTGGGCGCCGTTGCCGGCGGCCTTGCCCTGCTGGGCGGCCACGTACGCCTTGTATTCATCCGGCGAGAGCTCGCCGTCCTTGTTGGTGTCGGCCTGGTCGAACACCTGGGCAAGGCCCGCGTTCACCTGTGCCTCGGCCTTACTGATGGTGCCGTTGCCGTCGGTATCGACGCTGGCCCACGTCTGGCCACCGCCACCACCGGCCTGCGCGGAGGCCTGTGCGGCGGCGTTGGCAGCGGTATCTGCTGCGTCGCCCGCCTGCGCTGCCGCCTGCTGTGCCTGGGCGGCCTGATTCTGCGCCTGCGCGGCACTCTGCTGTGCCGACTGGGCCATCGCCGGAATGGCCAGCACACTGCCTGCGGCGACGATCAGGGCGATCAGGGGCTTGCGGTTGCGAATAGTCATTGGGGTGGTCTCCTTGGTAGGTATTGCGCGGCCTGTTGTTTCCGCACGGCCCCACACTGCCACCCCGTTTGTGAATCGATATTGCGCCTCGACCGCGCTGCGCACGCAGCCTTAACCACCTGCGCGAACGCGTGCATTACCGCAGTGGTTAGCCGCAGGTGAGCAGTTGGTAACACGCCCATTCATTGGCCCGGAATTTAACCGGATGCGAACGCAATCTCACGCGGTGTTGCTGTTTTTTTCGCCTGAGCGGGAACTGAACAGAAGCCACCCCAGTGCAACACCGCCGATCGCGCCGGCCACTTCGAGCACCACGCGCGAGCCCAGCTCGTTCGGATCATGGATACCGGCGAGGAACAACCGCGCATACAGCGGCGACTCCAGCCGCATCATGCCCATATAGAAGAGATTCCACGCATCGATGCCGGCCGAGGCCACCACCGCGATCACGCAGGCCCAGCCGATCGCATGCCCGTCGGTCCAGCCTGCCCAGCGGCACAGGCGATGCCACAGCGCATACACCAGCAGCCCGACCAACAGCGCGATCAGCCCTGCCTCCAGCGTTCCCAGCAATCCAACGTGCAGCGGCAGATTCATCGTGGTCCGATCCGGCGGTCAGCGCACAGTGTAGCGGTGCGCCTCAGCGGACCGGCACATCGTAGGCCGTGGTCGGCGCCGGCTCGGGCTGCAGGGTGAAATGCCACCATTCCATCGGGTAGTTGGCAAAGCCATGCCGGGCCATCGCCTGGCGCAGGTGCTGGCGGTGGCTGCGCTGGGCCGTGCTGATCTCCGGCGCATCGGTATGCGCGCGCGGGCCGAAGAAATCGAAGTCGGTGCCCATGTCCACCGGCGCGCAGGGGCCGGTGCGGCAATCGAGCAGGGTCAGGTCGACCGTGGCAGCCCGGCTGTGGCCGGAGGTCTCGGCGATGTAGTCGCCGAGCAGGGCCGGCTTGTCGAGGTCCGGGTACTGCAGGGCCTTGCGCGACTGCTCCTTGGGATCCTGTGCCCAGGCGACGAAGGCCGTCACCGCGTGAGCCGGGCGGTAGCAATCGTAGAGACGCAGCGCGTAGCCCTCTGCGCGCAGGTCGGCCTCCACCTGTGCGAGCGCGGTGGCCGCCGGGGCAAGCAGATAGCACTTGGGCGCGTCATAACCGGGCACACGCTGTCCGGTGAAGTTGTCGGGGCCGGCGTAGCGGATGTCCTGCTCGATCGCCGGTGCCAGCGTGCGGATGTCGACCAGTCCGGCCTCGGCCACATCGCGCGCGGACGAGATCGTGACCGCTGGCGCTGCCGCGTGGGCACTGCCGGCCAGCAACGCCAGCAGCAGCGCGCTACGGGCAATCGCCGGTGCGGGTGAAGTGCAGGTCCTGGTAGTCATAACTGAAGTCGATCTCCGGATCGATCGCGGCCAAGGTCAGGGCGGGCGTCGCGCCGGGCTGCAACTGCAACCACGGCTCGGCATCGGCCCCGAGCGTATCCCACTGCACCAGCCAGCGCTCACCGAGCTGCATGACCTGGCCGCGCAGCATCGGCGACTTGGCGACGCTGAAACGCAGCGCGCCCTGCTCCGGGCAGAGCAGCGCCTCGCCCAGCCACGGATCGCGATATCGGCCGTGCGCGGCAGCGGTGGTGCGAAGCGAGGCGGCCCGGCGCGCGCCGGTATCCGGGCGCACCTGCCCGGCATCGCGGCGGCCGGTGCGCTCCTGGTCCAGCAGGGCCAGATAATGGCTCGCGTCGGCGGTGTCGTCCGGTGCGGTGTAGGTCTTCAATGCGGCCTGCATCAGCGCGGTGCGTGCATCCTCGGCGTCGCTGTTGATCAGGATCACCACGCCGACCTTGCGGTCCGGCAACAGCGCCAGCGAGGAATACATGCCCGACAGCGTGCCGGTGTGGGCCACCTTCCACTGGCCGTCCATGTCCGACACGCGCCAGCCGTAGCCATAGGCGGACACATGTGCATTGTCCCAGCGACGTTGGCGCTCGCCCAGCGGCATCGGCATGTGCGCGGTCCAGAGCGCGCGGCGCTGCGCCGTGCTCAGCCAACCGGGCACGAGCGCCGGATCGAGCAGCACCTGCATCCAGCGGGTCATGTCGCGCAGGCTGCAGCGGATGCCCCCGGCAGCCATCGAGGTGAGATCGGCGCTGGTCTCACCATCGGCACCGCGCACCACGTTGCGGCCGTCTTTCCGCGTGTGTGGCTGGGCGACGTTGCCAACCGCCGCCACCGACCACGCGCCGACCTGGCAGCGATCCATGCCCAGCGGCGAGAAGACTTCCTCGCGCAGCAGTTGATCGTAAGGTTTGCCACCGGCTGCGGCGGCCACTTCACCGGCGACCACATACATCAGATTGTCGTAGGCATAGCCGCTACGGAAGCTGGTGACCGGCTTGAGGTGGGCGAGCCCGGCGATGATGTCCTGGCGGGTGAAGCTGTTGGGCTCGGGCCACAGCATCAGATCGCCCGCCCCCAGGCCCAGGCCGCTGTTGTGGATCAGCAGATCGCGGACCTGCATCTGCTGCGTCACCCACGGGTCATGCATGCGGAATTGCGGCAGGTACGTGATGACCGGATCGTCCCAGCGCAGGAGACCGCGGTCGACCAGCCGGGCGAGCAGTGCGGCGGTCATCGCCTTGCTGTTCGAGGCGATCTTGAACAGGGTATCCGGATCGATGGCCTCGCCCAGCCCGACGCGGCGCTCGCCACGGGTGCCGATGAAGATGGGGTTGCCATCGTCGACGGCGGCCATGGCGATGCCCGGCAGGTGTTCGTGGGCGACGGTCTGATCGAGCAGGCGATTGAAGGTATCGGCCGGGTCGGCTGCCCGTGCGCTGGGCGCGAGGGACAGGGTGCAGGACAGGCCAAGCGTGAGAAGGCGCGATGGGATGCGCGGTGAGGTGCGTGACGGCATGGATTCCCTCGTCATGGCCGGAGGGCGTGCTTTTCTGGCCGCCGGTTGAAAGCTGTACCGACCAACGGTCGGTACCTACCGGATGGCGGTGGAGCCGTTCCGCGGTCGGTTGCGCGCGTGCACGCGACACGGTGGTGAAGGCAGGTGCCGACCCACTGTCGGCACCTGCCACGCACGGAACGGATCAGAAGTTCCAGGTCACCATCAGCTGCGTGTAGCGCGGTGCCTGCCAGCGGGTGCCGGTGTTGAAGGTGTTCTCACGCACCTGGCCCGGCTGGGCTTCATAACGCTGGTGCACGTTGATGACGGTCTGGTTGTTGAACAGGTTGTAGACCGACAGGCGCGCGCTCAGGTCGATGCCCTCCACCGGCAGCCGCCAGGTGACGTTGGCGCCCATGGTCCAGGTCCACGGCAGGCGACCGAAGGCGCCGCGCGGGCTGTACTCGAACTGGCGCTGGTTGTATGGGCCCGAGCAGTTGGCCACGCACAGCCAGCCGGTACCGCCGCCGCTGCCTTCACTGGAGGTGCTGCCGCCGGCCACGGTGTCGTTGGGCCACATCACGCCGAAGGCGGTGATCGGGCCACCGGACAACACCTGCAGCGTGGTGCCGAACGACCACTGCTCGTTCAGCGCGTAGGCGGCGCGGAACTTGAACTGATGGCGGAAGTCGTTGAACAGCGGGCCATAGCGCTGGTTGTTGGACGGATGATCCCAGTGCTGGACCATGCCGGTGTCGCCGTAGTTGGTATCCGAATTGACCGGACCTTCGAAGTTGCCATCGCTGCGCGACCACAGGTAGGACGCGTTGAACAGCCACTTCTCATCCCACGCGCGGTCGATCTGGAATTCCAGCGCCTTGTAGGTGCGCTTGGGCTTGGAATAGCCCACCACCTCCAGGCTGCCGCCCTTGCGGTAGCCATCCTTGGAGGTGTCGATGGTGATCCAGCCCTCGGTGGCGCAGCCGATGGTGGAGTCGCCCCAGATCGTCAGGCTCTCGCCCGGGTTGGCGATCGGCCACAGCGTGGTGCCCGTCGGGCCGCACGGGGTGTGGTTGATGCGCATGTCATCCAGCGCGCGGTCCATCTTGCGGTAGGTCGCGTTGACGCCCCACGACCAGGCCTGGTTGATCATGGTCTGGAAGCCGAGGATGTACTCGTCCTGGTAGACCGCCTTCAGGTCCTTGTCCACGCTCTGGCGCAGGTCGGCCGCGCCGGTGTTCATGCGGGTATCGACCGGGCCGATCTGCTGGCCGATGACCGGGGCCATGTACGGCGCGCCGGTGACCGGGTTGGATTGCTGCTGCCAGCCGTTGAGCACGTAGTAGGAGTACTCGTCGGTGAGGCCGCCGGCGAAGTTGACGTTGATGTTGTTGGTCACCGGCAGGTAATAGCGGCCGGCGTTGCCGAACAGCTTGGTGCTGCCGTCGCCCTTCATGTCCCACGAGAAGCCGAAGCGCGGCGCGATCAGGTCGTCCATCTTGATGAAGGCGTCACCATCGGCGGTGCGGTTCTCGAAGCGGTCCCAGCGCACGCCGAGGTTCAACATCAGGTTCGGGGTGATGTTCCAGATGTCTTCCAGGTAGAACGCGTTGGCCTCCGTCTCGAAGGTGCCGCCGGACACGCGGTTGCGTGCGCGCAGCATCTCGGTCACACCGGCCGGCACATAGGCGTTGGCGCCGTCCCACACTTCATCGCCGGGCCGGGCGACGTAGGCGGTGTAGCTGAGCTGGGACGGCCCCGGGTAACGCGTGGACTGTTTGGTGGTCATCAGCTCGCGGTCGACACCGAAGCGCAGCAGGTGCGTGCCCAGCTGCCATTCGAAGTCCAACCGCGCGACTTCACGCGTGTCGTCGCGTTCGGCAATGGCGGCGCCGGTGGGATGGCAGCCCGGGCGCAGGCCGTTGAGCTTGCCCAGACGTGATGCATAGCTGGCGTCGGTGAACACCGGGCTGCACGCTTCATCCAGCGAGGAGTTGGTGAAGGCGCGCTGGTTGTTCTCGCCCACCATGGCACGTGCGGTGAAGGTCTCGCCGAAGTGGCCGGTATAGGTCGCCGACCAGTTCTTGCCACCGGTCTCGGTGACCGAATCGCCGCCCCACGCACCGATCTGATCGTCATCCCAATCGTAGTTGTACGCGCCGTTGGTGATTTCGCCCTCATCGGAGAACGCCAGCAGCGCCAGGCTGTGGTTGTCGTTGATGTTCCAATCCAGCTTGGCGCCCCAGAAGCCGTTGTCGCTCTTGTTCTTGAACCAGCTCAGCGCATCGGAGGAGGTGTTGTGGCCGGTGTCGTCGCGATCTTCATACATCGCGAACAGGAACAGCTTGTCCTTGATGATCGGGCCGGACCCCCAGACGTTGGTCTTCAGGAACGAGCTGTTGTCGCGGCTGGCATAGGAATGCGGCGTGCCGTCGCGGTGGAAGTGGTCACGCGGGCTGGAGCGCAGCGCGCTCGGCTCGGCAGTGACTTCCACGCCGCCCTGGAACTCATTGGTACCCGAGCGTGTCACCGCATTGATCACGCCGCCGGTGGAACGCCCGAACTCCACCGAGTAGCCGCCGGTCTTGACCTGGAATTCGTTGAAGAAGCCGAACGGCGCGCTGGAGAAGCCACGACGGGTGTACATGTCGGTGACGTTCAGGCCGTTGATGAAGACCGCGTTCTCAGCCACCGAGGAACCGGCGAAGGACAGGCCCCCGAACGAGGAATTGCCACCGACCACGCCGGGTGCCAGCAATGCCACTGCCGATAGATCCTGCGCCACCGGCAGGCGCGACAGCTCCTGGCGGTTGACGTTGAACGAGGTCTCGGTGGAGTACACATCCACGCGGTTGACCACGCGGGCACCGATCACCTGCAGCGCATCGAGGTTGACCACATCGCCGCTGCTGGCCAGGTTGACCGTGGTGGTGCCGCCGACGGCCACGCTCACCGCGAACGGCTCGCCCAGCGTCTGGCCATCACGGCTGAGCTGCAGCTGGTAATCGCCGACCGGCAACTGACCCAGGCGGTAGCTGCCATCGGCACTGGCGGTGACCGTACGGGTCAGGCCGGTGCCGTTGCTGACCACCGTCACCTGGTCACCGGCAGTCGCACGGCCGGCCACGGCACCACTGACGTTCTGTGCCGAAGCGCCCATCGGCACCAGGCTGCCCAGACACACGCCGAGTGCGGCGTACAACGCCGCACGCTTCAATCGCTTTGCATTCATTCCCTGCTCTCTCCTGCAGATGTGGAATCGTGGATACCGCCGTTTACCGCTTTGCCTCCAGTGGCACCACGTGCGACTGGACGTCGTAATTCCATTGATCGAAGTACAGGTTGCCGCCGGACCACTCGACCTCACCGCGCTGGGAATCCACCGTGTCCGAGCGGACGTGCTGCTTGGCTGGCACCAGCGGCTGGCCGTAGTCGTCGTTGAAGGCGATGCGATAGGCATCCAGCCCGCCCAGATAGAAATCGCGCAGCGCCGGCTGCGGGCTCTCCAGCCGCCCGGTGGTGACATCCATCGGTACCCAGCCATAGGGCGCCAGATACACCGCGCCCCAGTCATGCAGGTTGTTGTAGCCGACCGCATCATCCGAATAGACCATGCCGGACTGCCAGCGCGCGGGAATACCGTTCAAGCGCAACAGGGCGATCAGCAGCAGCGTCTGCTGCCCGCAATCGGCATGACCGGCGTGCAGGGCGTAATCGCTGAGGTTGGAGATCGTCGCGTACTCGCGCGCACCGGCCCACGGAATGGCGTCCACCGCGTCGAACAGCGTCTGCACGATCCGGTATGGATCGGTCTCCGTCCCGACGACCTTCGTCGAGAACGCGCGCAGCGCCGGGGTAAACACGATGTGCGGCGCCTGCTCGGCGAGGTACGGCTTCAGCGCAGGATCGTCCGGCGTGGGCTGGACCCTGGCCGGATCGACCGCGATATGCCGCGCGTACACAGTCACTGCGTAGCGGATCTGGAACTCCGTGGGCGTGCCGGCCACCGCCTTGCGCTCCAGATAGGCGGTGCGCTGCAGCGTGGCTTCGGGGGCCACCTGCGCACCGGCCGGTGTACTCGCGATCCAGGTGATGTCTTCCTGCTGGCCGGGGATGGCGCGTGGGTACGGAATCCACGCGCGGATGGTTTCACCGGCAGGCACGGCATCGGGCGTGACCACCAGCGACTGGGTCACCTCGATGCGGCGCGGCACCAGGCTGGTCGCGCCGGTAGCGCGGGCGGCGGCGACGATCTCCTCGTGGTGCGGGTGCAGATGCTCGTAAGGGCCCTCCTTCGGCGCCGGGGCATCGGGTGCCCGCCGCGCGCGTGCCTCCACGCTGAGCCGGAACAGATTGGACGGCGCGCGTTTGAAGTAGCGGCGCTGGCCATCGATATCCAGATGTTCGATCAGGCCGGCCGCGTCCCAGCGCGCGAAGTCGTCCTCGCGAAGGTCGGGGATCTGCTTGCGCAGCTGCGCCTTGGCAGCCGCCGCATCCAGGGTGAAGTCCAGTCGCATGCGACGCATGCGTTCACGCTCGAAGGCATAGGCCTGACGATCGGCTGCCGACAGGCTCGGATCCTCCAATGCCATCGCGATGTCCGCCTCGGCCTGCGCAAACGCACCGCGGTCGATCCCGGCGATCACCGTTGGCAGTGCGGCCGGCGCAGCGGCCAGCCCCCACGGCGTTGCCAGCAGACCAGCGCACAGGCACCAGACAGCGGGCAGAGGCAATCGCGGTTTGCGCATCACAGGATCCACGGCGACACTTCCCAAGGTGCGGGTGGGGTAATCGCTGTGTAACACGCGCCTGATAGCCGGTCAATAATTTATTCTTGCTTTCGCCGAAAAAAGGAATAAATATTCCTGATGCTTCCGAGGAGGGTGACCGCGTGATGATCCAGGCTTCCCCCCACCGCCCCGTGCGGTCCCGCTGGCTGTCGCGCGCCGTGGTGGCTGCACTGCTGGCCGCCAGCGTCGCGCCAGTGTGGGCCGAGGCGCCGCGTGCCGCGCCCAGCGCTGATTTCGGCGGGGTCATCGCCCTGCGCGAGGCCTACCTCAGCCCCGGCTTCTGGGCCGATCGCCTGCCCGATCCGGACCGCGTGATCCTCGATCGCGCCGGTATCGCAGCGCAGAACGCCCGGATGCGGGCCGAGGATGCCTCGTTCCATGACCTGCGCGCGCTGCCGGCGCAGCTGCCCCGCGCTCACGTGCTGGGCAGCATCCAGTCGCTGTCCAAATGGCCGGAGCGCACGCTGTATGGCCAGGACGGCAAGACCATCAGCGACCGGCAGCGCACTGACACCTTGGCCAATCTCGCGCTGGAGGCGATACCGGCGCAGCGCCCCCTCCAGTACGGCCTGGTCACCCATCGTGCCGCCCTGCGGGCGTTCCCGACCGCGCTGCGGGTGTTCAGCAGCCAAGGCGACACCGACATCGACCGCTTCCAGGAGTCGGCGCTGTTCCCCGGCGACGCCGTGGCGGTGCTGCATGAAAGCGCCGACGGGCGCTGGCTGTTCATTACCAGCGAACGTTATTCGGCGTGGATCGAGAAGCGCTTCGTGGGTATCGGTGACGCGGACACCGTGCTCGGCTACGGTCAGCACGGTCCTTACCGCGTGGTCACCGGCGCCACGGCGTTCACCGCCTACACCCCCGAGGAACCGCGCGTGTCGCGGCTCCAACTGGACATGGGCGTGCGCCTGCCGGTGATCGCCGACTGGCCGCTGGAGAAGACCGTCAATGGCCAACAGGCCCACGCCGCGCATGTGGTGCAGCTGCCGGTGCGCGATGCCGAGGGCCGCCTGGCGCTGATCCCGGCACTGTTGCCGCGTTCGCAGGACACTGCGGACGACTACCTGCCGCTGACCCCGCGCACGCTGCTGACCCAGGCCTTCAAGTTCCTCGGCGAACGCTACGGCTGGGGCCACGATTACGACACCCGCGACTGCAGCGGCTTCGTCTCGGAGATCTACCGCAGTGCCGGCGTGCTGATGCCACGCAACACCAGCGCGCAGGCGATCAGCCCCGCGCTGGACCGCATCGCCTTTACCGCCAAGGACGGCACGCCCACGCGCGACGCCGCCGTAAAAGCACTGCAGGTCGGCGATCTGGTCTACATCCCCGGGCACGTGATGATGGCGATCGGCCACATCGACGGCCGTACCTGGCTGATCCATGACACCGCCGGCGGCGGCTGGATCGGCGCGGACGGCAAGCGCGTGCAGGCCCATCTCAACGGCGTGTCGGTCACTCCACTGGAGCCGATGATGGCCAGCGATACCGTGAGCTACATCGACCGCATCACCAACATCCAGCGCCTTCGGCCACAGACCCCCTGAATGAAGATCACCGACATCGAACTCGGCATGCTGCGCGTGCCGCTGAAGACCCCGTTCAAGACCGCGCTGCGCACCGTGGACACCGTCGAAGACGTGGTGGTGCTGGTCCGCACCGACAGCGGCCACACCGGCTACGGTGAAGCGCCGGCCACCGCGGTGATCACGGGGGACACCCACGGCTCGATCATCGAGGCCATCGACAGCTTCATCAAACCACGCCTGATCGGCGAGGACGTGGCCAACCTCAACCGGCTCTGCGGGCTGATCCAGACCTCGATGGAGCGCAACACCAGCGCCAAGGCGGCGGTGGAGATCGCGGTCTACGATCTGTGGGCCCAGCTGCACAACGCACCGCTGTACCGCATGCTCGGCGGTGGCGATCCGGTGATCACCACCGACATCACCATCAGCGTGGACTACATCGACAAGATGGTGGCCGACTCGCTCTCGGCGATCGAACGCGGGTTCGAATCGCTGAAGATCAAGGTCGGCAAGGACATCGGCCTGGACATCGAGCGGGTCAAGGCGATCCACGCCGCGGTGCAGGGCCGCGCCCTGCTGCGCCTGGATGCCAACCAGGGCTGGACCGCCAAGCAGGCCGTGCACGCGATGCGCGCGCTGGAAGAAGCCGGCGTGGTGCTGGAACTGCTCGAGCAGCCGGTCAAGGCCGCCGACATCAGTGGCCTGAAATACGTCACCGACCGCGTCAACACCCCGGTCATGGCCGATGAAAGCGTGTTCAACCCCGGCCAGGTATTCGACCTGATCCAGCAGCGCGCCGCCGACATCATCAACATCAAGCTGATGAAGACCGGCGGGTTGTCCAACGCGATCCGCATCGCCGACATCGCCGCGATCTACGGCGTGCCGTGCATGATCGGCTGCATGATCGAATCGAGCATCTCCGTGGCCGCCGCCGTGCACCTGGCCGTCGCCAAGAGCGACATCATCACCAAGGTGGATCTGGACGGGCCGTCACTGGGCCAGTTCAACCCGGTCACCGGTGGGGTCAACTTCAACGAATCGGAAATCACCATCAGCGATGCGCCCGGGCTGGGCATCACCGAGGTACGTGGGCTGGAGATGATCACGCCGCGGCGGTGGTGACACTGCCTGCACCACCTGCGGGTAGAGCCACCCCATGGGTGGCTGCTGTTCGCGCGATTCCGGCGTGCGTAGCCGACCAACGGTCGGCTCTACTTCGCGCGATTCCGCCTTGCGCAGCCGACCAACGGTCGGCTCTACCCGGTGCTTTGCGTATTCTCTCCTTTCCGGACCTGATGCCCCAGCCATGCCCCCTCTGGTGAAAATCCGCTCCGAGCGTGACCACATGTCGGCGATCGAACGTCGCATCGCCGACTTCATCCTCGACAACGCCCATCTCCTGCGCGATTACTCCTCCCAGCAGTTGGCCAGTGCATTGGGGATCAGCCAGTCCAGCGTGGTCAAGTTCAGCCAGAAGCTGGGCTTCAAGGGCTACCCCGATCTCAAGTACTCCATCGGCGAGGCCGTCGCGCGCGCCGGCAACGACCCGCACAGCCGGCCACCCACGCCTGAGGCGGCCGACGGTTTCACCCAGATCGCCGAGCGCCTGCGCGCAAGCAAAGCCGCGGCCGAAGAAGAGACCTGGCTGGCCAATCCCCAGGCCGACATCGAAGCCATCGTGCAGCTGATCGATGGGGCGCCCAAGGTATTCGTCTACGGGTTGGGCGATGACGGCCTGTACGCGCGCGAGTTCGCCATGCGGCTGTCGCTGCTCGGCATGCTCACCGTGCACCACGCCGACCCGATCCTGATGATGGCCAACCTCTCGGCCGCGCGGCCCGGGGATGCGATGCTGGTGTTCTCCGAATTCGGCAAGCTGCCGCAGTTGTTCCAGCTGTCGCGCCAGTTCCAGGACATGGGCGGCAAGGTGGTCTCGATCACCCGCCACAGCGCCAACCCGCTGCGCGCGCACGCCGATGCCAGCCTGGTGCTGTGCGCCCACGACCCGGCGCCGCACGTGGCACAACTGCTGTACCGTTCCTCATTGCAGTCCCTGCTGGATGTTGTCTTCGTCCTGTTGTGCCACGCCAACCCGGACCGCCACCGCCAGCTCGGGGTGAACCTGGAACGGATCGAACACCTGATCGACAGCTGATCCCTGGAGTCCGCCACGATGATGTCGCTGTTCCGTTCCGTCACCGCCGCGGTGCTGCTGCTCGCCACCGCTCCCGTCTTGGCCACCCCACTGGACGGCAGCACGCAGCTGGTCGTGGTCACCACCGAAGGCTGGGACGCCACCCAGGGCAAGCTCCAGGCCTTTGAGCGCACTGCGCAGGGCTGGCAGCCGCACGGTGCCGCCGTCGATGTCGCCGTGGGCCGCAGCGGCAGCGCCTGGGGCGAAGGACTGCATCCGGCCCAGGCCGGAACGCGGCAGAAGCAGGAAGGCGACGGGCGCAGCCCGGCCGGTATCTTTGCGATCGGGCCGGCCTTCGGCTATGCGCCCGGCGTCACCAGCGGCCTGCCCTACCAGCCGATGCGCGACACCAGCTACTGCATGGATGTGCCGGATTCGCCGTATTACAACCGCATCGTCGATGCCGAGGTGGTCGGGGCCGAGGCAGTGGAAGGCTCGACCGAGCCGATGCGGCTGGACCTGCACAACAAGGGCGACGTGCGCTACCGCGAGGGCTTCGTCATCGAGCACAACCCCAAGGCCACGCCCGGCCGTGGCAGCTGCATCTTCGCCCACCTGTGGCGCGCGCCCGGTGAGGCCACCGCCGGCTGCACCGCGATGGCGCCCGCACCGATGACCACGCTGCTGGCCTGGTTGCAGGCCAGCGCGCGGCCGCGCTTCGTGCTGTTGCCGCGCGCGGAGTACCAGCGCCTGCAGGCCGAGTGGCAGCTGCCCGTGCTGGCGGGGAGCGTACCGTGAGTACCGCACCGCCGGATCCGCAGCTCGAACGCGCGGTCAGCCGCTGGCAGATCGTGGGGCTCTCGATCAACGATGTGATCGGCAGTGGCATCTACCTGCTGCCGGCCGCCACCGTTGCCCTGCTCGGTCCCTTCAGCCTGTGGGGCGTGGTCGCCGCCGGCATCGTGGTCGCGCTGCTGGTGCTCTGCTACGCGCAGGCGGCCAGCTACTTCGACGAGCCCGGCGGCAGCTATCTGTATGCGCGTGAGGCGTTCGGCCGGTTTGCCGGGTTCGAGATCGGCTGGATGATCTGGCTGACCCGGATCAGCTCCGCGGCAGCGCTCAGCAATGCACTGGCCGATGCGGTGGCGCGCTTCTGGCCCTGGGCCGGGCATGACATCGGCCGCGTCGCGATCATCGTGGTCTCGCTCGGTTTCCTCACCGCGGTGAACGTGGCCGGCGTGCGCTCGGCGGCGCGCACCGGGGTGATCCTGGTGATCGGCAAGCTGCTGCCGCTGCTGCTGTTCGTGGCGATCGGCGTGTTCTACGTCGATACCGATCTGGCCTTCTCCGGCGTGCGCCCGGACCCGCACGATCTGCAGCGCATGGGCGAAGCCGCACTCCTGCTGCTGTATGCCTACGCCGGCTTCGAGAACATCCCGGCCGCCGCCGGCGAGTACAAGAACCCGCGCCGCGATATTCCGTTCGCGTTGATCACCATGATCATCACCGTCACCGTGATCTACGGCGCGGTGCAGTTCATCGCGCAGGGCACGCTGGCCGGATTGGCCAGCTCGCCGACGCCGCTGGCCGATGCCGCCGCCAGCTTCGGTGGTCTGACGCTCGCCTTGATCCTGACCGTCGGCGCGACGATCTCCATCCTCGGCACCAACAGCAACACGATGATGATGGGGCCGCGCTTCCTGTTCGCGTTGGCGCGCGATGGCTACGGGCCGAAGATCCTGGCCCAGGTGCACCCGCGCTTCCGCACCCCGGCGGCGGCGATCATCGCGCAGGGCCTGATCGCGCTGGCGCTGGCGTTGTCCGGTTCGTTCGTGCAGCTGGCGCTGCTGTCGATGACGACGCGCCTGTTCGCCTACATCGGCACGGCCGCCGCGGTGCTGGTGCTGGCGCGTCGTTTCCGTGATCGCCCGGGTGCGCTGAAACTGCCGGGTGGCCCGCTGATTCCGATCCTCGCGCTGGTGCTGTGCCTGGCCCTGTTCGCCAGTGCGAGCTGGCAGAACATCGCCGCGGCAGGCATCGCGTTTGCCGTGGGTGCGGTGATCTACAGATTCCCGCGCCGCGATCACCCGGGCTGAGCCGATGCGCAGGTGAATGGCGCTTGATGTGTCATTCACCTCGCGGGTCCATGACGTTAACCCGGCTTTGGGTACGGTGAAGCCTCACCCAACCGGAGCCAACACATGAGCACTGACTATCAGATCCCCGGCCGGGTGCCGGAAGACGGTGTCCCGCGCCAGGCCGTATCGGACTATTGGCGTGAGCGCTTCCCGAGCGAACCGTACTACGACAACAACCAGTTCTTCGATGATTACGAGCCCGCGTATCAGCTCGGTCATCGCACCCGTGCCGACGACATGATCCGCGCGTATGAAGAAGTGGAGGCCGAGCTGCAGACCCGTTGGGCGCAGGAACACGGCCAGAGCAAGCTGAGCTGGGAACAGGCCCGCAATGCGGTCCGCCGCGGCTGGGATGAATCCACCGCGCTGCGCCAGGCACACCTGGACAAGGGCGTGCCGCGCGGCACCTGATCGCGCCTGCCCGCACGGCGACAGCGCAAACAGCAGCGGCGGCCTTCGGGTCGCCGTTGTCATGTCCGCAGGACCTTTGGTCCACGCGGCGTTGATGGCCATGGTGTACAACAGGGGCTGGCCATCGCCTCCCCGACGGAGACTTCCATGACCCGCAAGCTGTTGCTCACCCTCGCTATCAGCCTCACCCCCGCCCTGTTCACCACCGCCTGCGTCGCGGCAGACACGGCCAGCCCCAGCGCGCCCGTGCTCAAGAAGGCCCAGTGGCCGTTCGCGGCCACCGAATTCGCCCGCTTCGACGAGCCATGGGCGATGAGCTTCCTGCCCGACGGCAGCCTGCTGGTCACCGAGAAGAAAGGCGCGCTGAAGCACTTCAACGTGCAGACCCGCAAGACCGCGACCATCACCGGTGTGCCCGAGGTGGCCTACGGCGGTCAGGGGGGCTTCGGCGACGTGCTGCCGCATCCTGACTTCGCGAAGAACCAGCTGATCTATCTCAGCTACGCCGAGGAAGGCGACGGCGATACCCGCGGTGCTGCAGTGGCGCGTGCGCGCCTGGCGCTGACGGCCGATGGCAGCGGCACGCTGGAAGACCTCAAGGTGATCTGGCGCCAGACCCCGAAAGTCAGCGGCAAGGGCCACTACGGCCACCGTCTCGCCTTTGGTCCGGACGGCAAACTGTGGATCACCTCCAGCGAACGCCAGAAGTTCGATCCGGCCCAGGAGATGAGCGGCAATCTCGGCAAGCTGATCCGCCTCAACGACGACGGCAGCGTGCCGGCCGACAATCCGTTCGCCTCGCAGGGCGGCGTTGCCGCGCAGGTGTGGTCGCTGGGCCATCGCAATGCACTGGGTATCGCCTTCGATGCGCGCGGCAAGCTGTGGGTGCATGAAATGGGCCCGGCCGGCGGTGACGAGTTGAACCTGATCGAACGCGGTGCCAACTACGGCTACCCGATCGTCTCCAACGGCAGCCACTACGACGGCCGCGACATCCCCGACCATGACACCCGTCCGGAGTTCGCTGCCCCCAAGGTGACCTGGACCCCGGTGATCTCCCCGGCCGGTTTCATCATCTACAACGGGACGCAGTTCCCGGCGTGGAAGGGCAGCGGCTTCATCGGCGGCCTGTCGTCCAAGGCGCTGGTCCGCGTGGCCTTCGACGGCGACACCGCCCGCGAGGCCGAGCGCTTCGACATGGGCGAGCGCATCCGCGAGATCGAACAGGGTCCGGATGGCGCCATCTGGCTGCTGGAAGACGGCAGCAACGGCAAGCTGCTCAAGCTCACGCCGAAGGCCTGAGTCCTGGCAGGCTGCCGGCGCATCGCCGGCAGCCTGCACAACACACGCGCGCTCTGGCGCTACATCGGCTTACTGGATGGTCACGACCTTGACCTCGGTGCGGCTGCAGGCCGCATCCAGGCAGGTGCCGTTGAGCCAGACCTGGCCGTCGCCGATCATCACGCCCTGCTGGTTGACCATGACGTCGTCGAATTTCTGCGCCGCGATCGCCTTGCGCACGGCCGGGGTCAGGATGCGCTCGTAGTTGCGCTGGAACTCGCCGGGGCCGGTGATCTTGGCGCCGTTGGCGATGTTCAACGGGAAGCGGACCTCCTCGACCACGGCCGCGCGATCGCCGCCATTGACGGCTTTCTGGAAGGCATTGAATACCGCTTCGTACTGGGCAGCGTCGCCGAGGACCTGGTCGATGCGCTGACGGACGTCGCTGGTGCCAGCGCTGGTCGGCGCGGCGGGTTCCGCGGCAGGTGTCGTGGCACCGCCCGCAGCAGGCGCAGCGGCATCTGGCGCGGGGCTGCCGGCAGTGACCGCATCCGGCGACAGGCCGGACGACGGCACCGTGTCACCTGGCGTCGGGCGGCCTTCAGGAATGGCGGTCGCCGGGCCCTGGGCAGGGTCCGCGGCAGCGGTATCGGCCGGCGGCGGCGCCGACGGACTGCAGGCGGCCAACCACAACGGGCTGGCCAGGGCCAACAGCAACGGGGTACGGGACAGGCGCATGGGTGGCTCCATCGGTTTCACGAGAGAGCCAGCGTACCCGCCGAAACGTCAGCCGCCGATGATGGATCCACGGTAGTGGGGCGCGCGGGGCGCCGCCCCCGCCTCCCAACACAAATAAAAAGTAACCCCCAGACGCCCGCCCAA